>JBAXBA010000099.1:0-12437 GCA_037142195.1 Pseudomonadota bacterium | reverse complement strand
ATCCTATACCTTGGTTGTGCTTATATCTGGAGCAATTTGTGAGTACACGCCCTAGTCAAAAACCATCAAAATTGGTCACAATTGAACAAACCAGATAAGAGTCCTAACATGCAGTTATTTTTATTAAAACATTGATATTAAAGCACTCTTTTGACAACCCCAAATCTGCTTTGGGAGCATGAGGTCGTAGGTTCGAGTCCTATCACCCAGGCCATGCTGAATAAGTGATAAAAATCAGAGACTTAAGTATGATTAAAAAGCCTCTGCGAAAGCCTTTTTTTCATGAAAAAACCAAAAAAGTACACCGCAGGATTAAGCCGCTAGAAGTTTTGGCTCCTCAATTGAGTTCGCGAGAGACAAAAGCAGGTCATCCGTTCGATGGATATACCTTTGCCTCGTCTCAGCTGACTTGTGGTAAAGGAGCCAGGATTTTTCACTATCAAAACTTCTACTCAACACTCAAGAGCGAATTTACACGGGTGACGATAAAATGATCCATCCAGAAATAGTCGTCAAACGGAGTTTTTGTCTTACTTATAAAACCCAGATGACCGCCACTTTTCGTGATCGTAGCCTTAATATTTGAGGGATAAGAAATGTGGTCTGGGATCACGAGAGGGTCATTTTGAGCCATCAAAACGTGAGTAGGGACATGGATATGATGAAGCCAAGTCTTGGCTGTTGCAAATTGATAGTATTCCAAAGCTCCCGAAAAGCCATTTTGTTTAGCCGTGTAAAGATCATCAAATTGGTAGAGGCTAAATTTGGTGGGGAGATCTAGCGGGCCTAGCTCAGGCCAATTTTTGTGACGTCTTTGGGCATAAGAAAGAGCATGCTGGACAAATTTTCTATCGATGAGGCCAAAGCCGGCTTTTGCAAGGGCTTTGGTGCACTCTTCCAGTTCTACGATAGGGGATAAAGCTACAATACCTTTTAGTGACCTAGGAAGGGGATTTTCAAGCTGAACAGCAGCTCTACCTGCATGCCTTAAAAGGAGATTTCCACCCAAAGAAAACCCAATGGCAATGATTGGAAGCTCACCTTCGTCCGTATCCACAGCTGCTAAGGAAGCTTCTGCGTCCAGGCTTCTTCCCGCATGATAGGTTCCCTTCGCCAAAGTTTGACCTTGGCCGAGGCCGCGGTGGTTGAAACGATACGTGATATACCCAAGGTCATTGAGCTTGCGAGCAATGCGACTGGGCCCAACGGATAAAGCCGAGGTTCCTAAACCAGGAATCAGAAGTATTTTCCCCTTGGGCGGAGTAGAAGGTCTATTTTTCATCAATAGAATTTCATCACCATCATGAAGTTTAACTTTGATGGGATCGTCAAAGCCATAGCGTTTTTGACGGATAAAGCTTGGTAGTAGGGTTTGAATCAGTCCGTGTGAAAAGATGGGGGATGGCGTGAAGGTATTGGCAGTGATAAAAAAATCCTCCCTTTTTATGGGGAGGATGTTAACTTTTCTCATTTCGATTGGCTATCCCAAATTCCATGGCCGCAGGCGGTGAGTTCAGGCAGCTTAAGGGCTTGGAACGATTTGAGGTTGTCCCAGTGCCTCAGGGAAAGGAACGGCTTCTGTTGGGAAAGGGGACCCTGTCGTTTGAGGGAAATTGGTAGGGGTAGGCACTCCAAAAGTATCTTGGGAAAAAGTACCGCTTCCATTCAAGTCAATGGCAGGACTTGGGTTGGAAGTCCAAAGAGTTTGAGATTCCTTCTTGATGAGGATTCTGAGTCGATTGAACTTTAGATCCAAGGAACTCAAATCGAAAGTGGCTACTTTTTGCGATCCTGACGTTACAAGATTTGCAAAGATCGATTTTCCAGTGGCCACTACAGCACTGCCATTAGAACTCAAGGGAACGGCTTCTACAAAATTAGCTTCACAGGTACTAGCCATAGTGACCACAAATTCTTTTCCATTTTGGGACGTAGTAATATTCTTTGAGCATGCATTGCTTCCACACGCCACTGGGAAAACCGGTTGTCCATCGGAGCGAGTCATGTCCCATTTTCGGTTGGGGCACTCTGCTTCCCAGGCCCTAAAGCCAGCGTTACCGCCTCCGCGTTCCATAAACACATAGAGAGCACACTGTGCCGAAACATCGAAATTGTCGCGAAGTTCAGCTACGCTGCGAGCAGGACAACGATAGCCGTTGTAACTACGTCCCATGTGTCCTGTGACAATTTGCCAATACCCATAGGGAACTCCGTAACCTGTATCCCCTGGCCCGGTGCGAGTTTTCCCGAAAACAGATTCTCCGTTGGCTACACAAGCCATATGACGAACTAGGTCAGAGTTGCTATATCCACGGGGCAAATTTTGTTGAGGTATGGCGCACCACCCATTATTTTCCAAAAGTCTAACGGCCTGATTTGCTTTTTCCCAGGCACCTCTGTCGTTTCTTAACTCCGAGGTCATATAGCCTTTGGAGTCAGAAGCGTTTTCAAGGGTAGCTGCCGACTTACAGCCAAATAGTAATAGCAAAAGAAGAAGTGATGATTTCATTTCGTGAACCCTATATTGGTTTACCTCTGAGTTTAAAATCAAACCCCTAAACCAAAGTGATCCTTTTTTTCCTAGTGTGAGGCCCTTGTGTTTTAAGTTGATAAAATTGTTTTTAAAAATCATGGTTTGGCAAAATGATATGGGATATCTATTTCTGGATTTTCTTTTACCTTTCAAGAAGGTCTTCGCGAGACATTCCAAAAGTTAGTAGACAGCTAAAGGCAGGAAGGTCCTTTAGAAGGTGAAGCTCCAACGTCAGGGTTTTTGAGAATTCCAATAAAGTAGTGTTTCTGGTGGTCCAGGCAATCAGAACAAAGGAACTTGCACTTGAATCACATCGCTTTTTCGATCCTGAAGTCGTCCGAGAGAAAGTCCCAGAAGTCGAATGGGTTGTTTATAGCCTCTTTCAAGTAGAAGGAGCGCATAACGGAAGATTTCCTCTGAGGTCGTGAAGGGAGTGCTGAGGCGGGTAGATCTCGTTTCTAGACTAAAATCTGCATATTTGATCTTAAGGGTTAAACTCATGGCCAGGAGCCTTTTCTTAGAAAGGCGTTCATGGACATCTTGGGCGATTTCTTGGAGTTCTTTTTTAAGGGACTCTAAGTCGGAGAGGTCTTTGGGAAAGGTTGCTTCTGAGCCTACCGACTTGCGGTCGTGATTGTTTTCTACGGGAGCTCGACAAATTCCTTGCCCATGATCCCACAGCCACTCGGCGAGGCGAGGGCCTAGTTTTTCATAGAGATCCATCTTTCGATGTTTGTAAATATCAGAACAAAGACTGATTCCGTGCTTGGACAATCTCTCAGCTGTGACGGGACCAATGCCATTGATTTTCTTGACTGGGAGCGTCGGCATAAATGCAGAAATGTTTTCTGGGCGAATGACGGTTAAACCATCGGGTTTTTGCTTTTCAGAAGCCAGTTTAGCTAACATTTTATTGGGCGCCACTCCCGCAGATGCTGATAGGCCGATTTCATTCCAAATGTCTTCCTTAATTTTCTTGGCAAGGGAAGATGCCGATTCTCCCTGGCACTCTTCTGTCACATCCAAGTAACCCTCATCTAAGGATACGGATTCAATTTTTCTCGAATACCGCGCGAAAATAAGAAAGATCTCTTTGGAAATTTCTACATACCGGCGATGTCTGGGAGCAACAAAGACGGCATCTGGACAAAGCCTGTAGGCATGACTGCAAGCCATCGCAGACCTAATGCCAAATTTTCGGGCTTCATAGCTTGCCGTACAAACCACGCCGCGGCTTTGAGGGGAACCGCCGATGACCAGCGGAAGCCCCTTAAGGCTGGGATTGTCTAGAATCTCAACAGCAGCGAAAAAGGCATCCATATCGACATGAATAATCTTTCGTTTTAGGAATTCGGGATGAATCTCTTTCAAAGTACCGCCACGAGTTTATTTTGGGAACTCTAGCATAGGAAACCGAACCTTACAAGAGTATGGTCATATTCATAACTCATATTGTTTTTCGCCACCGGCATCGCTATGATGGGGCAAAAAAGGGATTACTTTACTTTGCAGGAAGGTCATCATGCGACAATATCACGAGTTAATGAAACATGTTTTAGAACATGGGAAGATTCGCCATGATAGAACTGGAACGGGAACGATCGGAGTCTTTGGCTACCAAATGCGCTTTGATCTAGAAGAGGGCTTCCCCTTAGTGACCACGAAGAAGGTTCACCTGCGCTCCATTATTCATGAGCTTCTTTGGTTTTTGCGCGGTGAGACGAATACGAAGTATCTGCGTGATAACAAGGTGACCATTTGGGATGAGTGGGCGAGTCCTGAAGGAGATTTGGGGAGAGTTTATGGTGCCCAGTGGCGCAGTTGGCAATCCCCTAATGGGCAGACGGTCGACCAGATTTCTAATCTTATTGAGAGCATTAAAAAAGATCCTTGGTCGAGAAGGCACCTGGTTGTAGCCTTTAATCCTGGGGAGCTCGATCAGATGGCACTTCCTCCCTGCCATGCTTTTTTTCAGTTCTATGTTTCGGAAGGAAAGCTTTCGTGCCAATTGTATCAGAGGTCCGCAGATATTTTCTTAGGCGTTCCCTTTAATATTGCCAGTTACGCTTTACTGACACACCTCATCGCTCAAGTCGTAGACTTAAAGCCTGGTGAGTTTATCCATACTCTGGGTGATGCCCATATCTACTTAAATCATCGGGAGCAAGTAGAGCTGCAATTGTCTCGAGACCCATTGCCACTTCCCACTCTTAAAATCAGTCCCAGCGTTCGAGACCTTTTTGAGTGCCGATTTGAAGATATCGAAGTGTTAAATTATGAATCCCATCCGGCTATTAAGGGCGCTGTGAGTGTCTAAACGTTTTTTATCGATTTGCAAGGAGTGAGGTCAAGCCTATGGGGATATGTCATATTGTGGCGGCGTCAAAAAACTGGGTGATCGGCTTAGACGGCAAAATGCCTTGGCATATTAGCGAAGACTTAAAGTATTTTAAGAAGACAACCCTAGGTTGTCCTGTAATCATGGGACGAAAGACTTTTGATTCCATCGGCAAACCGCTTCCCGGTCGCTTCAATGTGATCCTCTCTCGTTCCGATTTAAACCTTCCTGAGGGCTGCACTTTAGCAAAATCTTTAGAAGAAGCTGTGCAATTAGCGGAATCTTGGTGGAAAAAGAATGGCCAGAATTCCAGCGGGGAACAGAATATATTTATCATTGGTGGAGGAGATCTCTACAGGTCAAGTTTGCAAAGAATTGACCGCATCTATCTCACAGCGATCGACCGAGAGATGGAAGGCGATACCCATTATCCCGCAGTGGATGAATTTCAATTTAAACTCCTTAAATCTGAGACCCATGAAGTCCCTGAAAGATTTTCGTTTCAAGTCTATGAACGTATCCACTAAGCTTTCATTTTTTACTTCTTGACCTAACTCTTTAATGAGAATCCGCAGCTTCACAAGGCAGCAGAATTCTCTTATTTCAAAATATTTCTCCTTTATGAAAGAGTCCTTTGCAAGAAACTGGGTGATATGGCACTCAAGTGGCTTTTGTTACTTTCGTATTCTGGTGTCGAGGTCTTATGGGAAGGCTCCTCTGGTTGTGAATAAGAACAGTTAACAGTTCTAGAGGTGTATTTAAGCGGCAATGGGCTGCTCCCGAAATCTAAGTTGGCACAAAAGGCCTTCTTTGAGCCGTCCTTTAGTTTTTGAAAGCCTCCCTCGCGAAGAACCTTTCTTCTTAAGGTGAGCTCTTCTGCCCAGGTTCCTTTGTGGAGCTGGAATTGCATAGCTTTCGTGGCGACAAAGTCTGCAGCCTCGTGGGCAAAGGCTTTTGACGGAGAATGTGGGAATGGGATGCTTTGGGTCAACATGAAGAATACTCCGAAAAGCTATGAAAAATTCCGAGAATCGAAGCCATACGGCCCCCACCTTTGGCAGCTGACTGCTGTACGCGAAGCAGTTGTCATTGGTTTCCTCGGGTTAGGCTTGTACATGGCCTACCAATTGAGTGTGATCTTTTCGCCCGTCGTTTTGGCCTTGCTTTCAGCCTATCTCATTCACCCGATTGTAGATTTTTTTGAGTCTCGCTTTGGTCTCCAGCCGAAGTGGACGGTAGCTCTCCTCCTCAGCTTTGGATTTGTGGCATTAACTAGCGTTGGGATTTGGATAGGTCCCCTTCTTGTTGAGCAGATGAAGCTCTTTGTGGCAGCGCAGCCCGCATACACACTTGTTGTGACCGAAAAAACAAATGCATGGCTCAGATCTGTTGGTGTCGGCTATCGAGTCAATGACTTTTTCAATTTGGCACTATCAGAGACAGGGCGGTTCCTAACTGCAGCTAATGGTTTTCTTAAAAGTATGGTTGATGTCTCTTTGGGAATCATGATTGGGTTGGTCTGTTTCTATAAGTTTGCAGCAAACTCAAAGGGTACGTATCGCTATTTATTGCGGTGGCTGCCGCGCTCGTTGCAAAGCGAGTATGTTTCCTTGATGGATGTCTTAAATGTCTGCTTTGCGGGGTTCTTCAGAGGACGCATAATCATAGCGCTGATCACGGTTTTTTTCTTTTCTTATGCATGGAAAATCACCGGAGTTTCCTATTGGCTTCTCTTTGGGATGCTTGCAGCTTTTTTCAATATCGTTCCTTATTTGTCTCTATTTGTTTGGCTTGTAGCACTCATCGTAAATATGGGCGACGCCCTTATAAAAAATGAGTCTCTTGATATCATGCGCCTTTTTGTCTGGCCCTCGGTAGCGTTTGGTGTGGTGCAATTTGTGGAAGGATGGTTTTTAACGCCTTGGGTTCAAGGTAAGGATGAAGATTTAAGTGCTGCCACGGTTTTACTTGCCATTTCTGTGGGAGGTATGGCGGGAGGGTTCGTCGGTTTGGTTGTGTCGATACCTCTTGCGGCTGCAGTAAAGATGCTAGCGGAATCTTACTTAGTCAGGTCCAAGAGATGAACCATGGAACACTAGATTTAGGAGTGGCTGCAGTAGGCGAAAAGCTGCTTCCTTTTGCCGTTTCCTTACTTATAGCCTTAGCCGTAGGAATCGATCGTGAGCGCCGTGCCTTAGAAGGAGAAAATCCCATGGGTGTTAGAACCTTTGCGGTGATCGGACTGTTAGGGAGTCTCGCCGGGAAGTTGGATTCCAGTGCTTTGACTTTCGGTATGATTCTTCTGCTTACCGTAGTTACAGCTCTTGGTTATCATCATTCTGCGGAGCTGGCCTTGCCGCGGGATATAGGGCTAACCTCCGAGGTCACAGTGGGTGTGGTGTTTGCGCTGGGATATCTTGCAATTTCCGATCGGCTTCTTGCCGCTATTATGGGTGTGATCCTCGCCACCATATTGTATTCGAAAGACTTCCTGCACACGTTTTCTCGTGACACACTCCGCCCCTCCGAAATCACTTCTGCTCTGATACTGACTGTCTTTGCTTTTGTTTTCTTCCCTCTCTTTCCGAATCGTTTTGTAGATCCGTGGAATCTTTTTAACCCAAGACAATTGGGACAAATCATTCTCATAATTGCCTGTGTCGAATTTGGTGGGTACATCATCGGCAGGCTTTTGGGCTTGAAAATGGGCGCTTTGGCTACCGGCTTTTTGGGAGGTCTGGTTTCAAGTACTGCCGTTTTTTTGAATATGGCCAAACTTTCCAAGGAGGGAAAAGTTTCGGTCTATCAAGCTTTAGCGACATGTGCCGCCGCAACCGTAGCAACATTGATCTTATTTGTGGGTATCGTGAACGTTATGATTCCTACGCTTTTTGTTCCTGTAGGGGCATCGGCCCTAGCAGCAGCTCTGATCATGTCCGCATTTGGAGTTTTCTCTACAAAAAACATTCCGAAAAAGACACTTTCCGAACCTCACGAGCAATGGACACTCGATTTTAGAGGCGTCTTTAAGTTGAGCCTATTTGTCATCTTTCTTTTGGCTTTTACCTCAGCGGTTAAAAGCTACTTAGGTCCGATAGCGGTTCAAGCATCTAGTTTTTTGAGTGGACTATTTGAACTTCATGGGACTGCCATTGCAGCGGCAACCATGGCGGCATCTGGCAAGCTTGAGCCCACTGAGGCAATTCGCTCCCTGCTCTTAGCTGTCTCAGCAAGTCTTCTCTCTAAACTCATCCTCTCCTGGGTGATGGGGGCCTGGCGATTTGCCCTACTCATTACGATGGCCATCTTGGCTTCTGTCCTAACGGGCAGCCTCCTTCTGGTTTTCTTGGGAGGATGAGGTCCTGGATAGGCAAAAGCTTGGCCTGCCTTTGACTCCATCAACTGGTTCTAGAAGCTTCTTCTGGAAGCTTCTTCTGGAAGCTCCTTCTGGAAGCTCCTTCTGGAAGCTCCTTCTGGAATTTTTTTCTGGAAGTGGTCTCGTTAGAGAGTGGCAGCGAGATCCCCATGGAGGCGCATGCAGAACTCTATCCTAAATAGGAGAGGAAAGGGAGTGGGCTTTCCCAATCATGAATTTCTTCTATTTTTGAAATTCTGCTATTTTTGAAATTCTGCTAGGGCAAGCTTAAAAAAGAGGGCATGGGATTCTGAGTCTTCAGTGTCCATTTTTGGGGGCATGGCGCCATGGGCCCGAATCAGGGCGGATTCGATTTTGTCTTGGGTAGGACTTTTTCCTTTAGTAAGGAACAAAGAGTCGATGATGGCTCTCAAAAAAGCCCCGTAACTTTGATGCGAGTGTCGAGTCCTAACCCCAAGCGGGATGGTTTCAGTGAGATCCTCTTTAGGGACGGTTCTGGGAAAGGCCAAAAGGATCTTTTTCGCATCTTCGTTAAAGACGTAAGTCTCTAACTTATTTCTGTTTTTCCATGGTTTTGTGAGAACTGCTACGCCTTCAGTAATGTTCACGACCCCTCCCCGTAAACCCAGTCTTTAACAGGTAGTGAATTATTACGCCAATAAATTTTAAAGTTTAGTCCCTTTTAGTCGATTAGGGAGAGTGACCCGTTGCATTGGAGGCTCCCTTGGACGAAAAGAAAGCTCGATTGGCAGAGATGGATGACGCCTTATTAGGAATTGTGGGTGATGTCTGTAATAGCGCAGTAGAGTGCGCAGGGAAGGCCGCAGAATCCATCCTAGACGTGTCTTCTAAGTTTATTGATGGGCATGCCCAACGGGCTTTAAAAGATTTTAGAAGTATCTACTTTGAAAATTCTGAAATTAGGCATGAAACCGAGAAAATCAACTCGGGCGTAGATTCCATGATTGATGATCTTCAGGCTAAGCTTGAAGCAGGAGACCATTTAAGCGGGCTTTCTTTGGCTGAAGATAGTGAAAATGATGAACTTGCTAGAAATCGTATGGCTCTTTCTGCTCTTCAAAAAAGGTTAGAGCAAATTATTTCTTTGGATGATGCTATCAAACAAAAGCTAATTCCTGTGTTAAGTTCGATGCAATTTGAAGATATGATCCGGCAAAGACTCAATCACGTCGTAGCTATGTGGGGCATAGCTATTATGGCTATGCATCAAAATAATTCCCATGATTTTACGGCAACCGCAGAAGCGATGGCCCAATGTCTCACCTCAAAAGGGGAGAGGGACATTTACTATCGACGCATGTTAGGGATCGACCCTCCTGAGTCGATCGCTGATCAGGCCGGTATTTTAGATATTCTTTTTTAGGGGTAAATATGACGATTTCAAAAGAGAAACTCCTTAAAGAGCTTCACGATTTTACACAAGACTCCGTTTCCTGGTGCTCCCAAGAATCGGAACGTTCGACTCTAGCCATTTCCTCTATTTTGGATGTAATCGTCGGCGATGCTGCGCGCGTTTCACAAATTAGTAACGAGACGATTCAGGCGGTCGAGAAATTCAAAACGCTCGTAAATTCCCTCGAAAGCAAAAACAGGAACGTGGATTTGGCAAATAAATTGGTTTTAGCTCTAAAAGACATGGCAGCTGGTGATTTGGAAGTTGGTGGACTCATTCAGCCTATTCTGGAATCCTTGCAGTTTCAAGATCGCATTACTCAAAACATGAATAACATGAAGCGTATGATCGAACATTGGATGGAAGCTAGGGCAAAGGTCGAAAGTGGTGAGATGATCCCTATGGAAACGTTCGGAAAAGCTCTCCTCAAAATGACTGCGATGGATAGTGAGCGAAAGATCATTTGTAAATATATAGATGGCTTGGACCTTACTGAAGGTGCAGCTGAGAGCGACGTGCTGTTCTTCTAGGGTACTTAGATATTTTTAATCCTTCTTGATGAGATCCTTCTAAGCTTCATTGGGAGGAACTTCCAGTTCTAAATAGTTGCACTAGGTGAGATCATTTGCTATTTTTTAGGGGTAATCCTCTAGGAAAATAAAATGGAACATTTAAGCTCTGATTTAGAAAAAGCCAGATTTAAACTCTTATCAGCTTCGGAGGAAGTAGGCCGTCGAATCGTGGGTCAAAACCATGCGGTTCGCAGACTTCTCATGGGACTGATGACCGACGGGCATGTCCTTCTTGAAGGCCTTCCAGGACTCGCCAAAACCAGTATGGTGAAAGCCTTAGGCGATATTTTGGGCCTAACCGTCAAGCGGGTTCAATTTACCCCGGATCTTCTTCCCTTGGATATTATAGGCACCGAAATTTACGTCCCCCATAGTGCCGAGTTTAAGTTAAAAAAAGGCCCGATATTTACCCAAATTCTAGTCGCAGATGAAATCAACCGTGCCCCAGCGAAGGTGCAGTCGGCGCTTTTAGAGGCCATGCAAGAGAGGGCTGTCACGATCGGTGATGGGACCTTTAAGTTGTCAGAACCTTTTTTAGTTCTTGCCACCCAAAACCCCATCGAGCAGGAAGGAACCTACAATCTTCCCGAAGCGCAGATGGACCGATTTCTCTTCAAAGTCAAAGTGGATTATGGAAGCGTTTCCGACGAGATAGAAATGATGCGCCGCTCCCACGAGACCATTGAACTTAAAAAAATCATGACTGCAGAAGAGTTAGTCTCTATTAAGGGGTTGATCTCCACCATCAAGTTGGCGGAGCCTTTAAGGGATTATATTGCCCGTGTAGTTACGGCCACCCGAAAGCCAGCAGGGCGCCTTGCGGGAGTCATTGAAATCGGAGCTTCTCCACGCGCTTCTTTAGCATTTGATAAAGTTGTGAGAGTGAATGCCCTTCTAGAAGGACGCTCCTATGCCACCCCTCAGGATGTAAAAGACGTGGCCCATGATGTTTTACGTCATCGGGTCAGATTGAGCTATGATGGGGAATCCTCAGGTTGGACGGTGGAGAGAGTGATTGATGAACTTCTAAAAAGTGTCTCGATTCCATGACGCAACCGATTTTACGGGAAAAAGCCAAAAGAGTCGCTTTTTGGGCAAAAAAGCTTTCGAGTTCTTTTTCTCCTGGCGATTATTTAACCCTATTCCACGGCCAAGGCATGGAATATGAAGAATCACGTCACTATAGTTCCGGCGATGACCTTAGGCGCATCGACTGGAAGGTGACAGCCAGAGCCGATCATCCCTATATAAAAGTGTTTCGAGAAGAACGCGAAGTTAGTTTTTTAGTGCTCCTTGATGTTTCCAAGTCACTTTTTTTTGGTTCTGGTCTGAGGTCTAAAATTGAAGTGGCATCCGAGCTTGCGGCTCTTGTAGCCTTGATCGCAGAAAAACGCGGCGATCGCGTCGGCGTGGTTCTTTTTTCGGATCAGGTGCATTTTGTGGAAGTGCCGCGTAAAGGAAAAAGTCACGTCCGGTCGATGGTCGATCACATTCTATCCCAATCCTCGAAGGGGCAGAAGACCTCTATTGCTTTTGGGATCGAACAGGCGCTCTCGGTGCTTAAGCGCCGTAGTTTTGTGTTGTTGATTTCCGACTATTTAGATACGGATTATGAAAAGGCGCTTACGAAACTTTCCGGTCTTCACGATGTCGTAGCCGCTAAGATTGTTGATGAAGGGATTGATTTCGATCTCCGAGATGTTGGTCTTCAGGGTGTGGATCTGGAATCAAATGTCGCAGGGCTTTTTAAAGCGCGAGTCGCCCCTGATGACCAAGATGCATCTTGGAGGGCAAAGATCGAGCGCACGGGTGCCAAATCCTTAGTTTTAAAAACCTCAGATCAAACCGATAGAGTCCTTCATTTGTTTATGAAAAAGCGGAGGCGCTCATGAACGGATTAGATGCACTTCCTCACGGTATCCTAGGCCTCAAGTCGGGGCTTGAAGAAAAATCGTCGGCTCTGCCTATGGGCCTTATCGTGGCATTGGTACTCGCAGCATTGGTGGCTGCTTATATGTGGTATCGCCGCACGAGGAAGAAAAGAATCGATCGTTTGCAAGATATTAGGCAAGAACTGGACTCACTTTCCATGGACGAGAGATTTTCGGAAGCTTTTTCCTCTATCTTAAAAGAAGGTCTCCTTTTAAGATTTGGTCTAGATCTAACGAGCAAAGGGGCCAAGGATATCGCCTCATCGATGACAG
>JBAXBA010000098.1:0-12509 GCA_037142195.1 Pseudomonadota bacterium | reverse complement strand
TACAAGGCGAGTGATCAAGTTTGCATAAGTTTTCGACCTACTGTTTCAGCCCTAATGGAATCATACATGGAGACGGCTAAAGGTTCAAGGCGATGACCTGTAGGATCAAGGAGGGTGCGGGCTTTGAGTCTTAGGTGAGTCAAAGGACTATAAAAAACACCGGAAGTTCTGGGGCCTTGCGCCTATAGCGCGCCATGGCAAATCAGGCAATTGAGACTTGGCTTATTTAAGTGGCAGCTCCCTCTTTGAGATCTTAGGCGGCATGGTTTTCGTGAAGGTCCCGTGCGAGCAGCGCTGAAAATGCTGGCATGCCCCCATGGACTGTGTTATAGAAATCCCTCTTGAAGGGGATACCTCAGCCTCCTCAAGGTTTCAGGCAGTTACGACCTGCCCGGAAGCGGCGTTTTATGTGGTAAAAAATTTAATTTCATCGAAACCTAGGAGTTTCTATTCATGGTTACTATCAGACTTGCACGCAAAGGAAGAATTCACGCTCCCTTTTATCATGTAGTTGTTACAGATAAGAGATCGGGACGAGACGGACGATTTATCGAGAAGGTTGGTTATTATGATCCAGCTCTCGCACAATCCACGATCGTTCTTAAAGCAGACCGCATTCAACACTGGTTTAGCAAGGGCGCTCAACTTTCCGAGACAGTTGAAAAACTAGCAAAAATCCAGAAGATTTCCCTGTCCCGAGAAATTACTAAGTAATTGAAGGTCAGGAGCAAACTTAAATCGAAATCTGCTGAGAACTTTTAGAATTTTAAGTAGAATTTTAAGTAGAATTTTAAGAAGAGTTTCAAGTAAAGCTAGAAGCAAGTAGCCACCTAATTATCCATCCCGAGTCTGGTAAAGCCTACTCGGGATTTTTTTAAATCACCTCCATGTTCGGAAAGAATGAACCTGATGTCCTCTAAGAAATACATCCAACTGGGAAAAGTGGGAAAAGCTCACGGTTTAAAAGGGGCTTTTTTTGTATCTGGTCGCGATGAGGGGTTACCCGATGTGGATAAAGTCTACATAGGATCCCATCCCGAGTCAGGTCGTTTTCTTTCGGTAAAAGCAGTGAAATGGCAGAGTGAAAGGTCGATTCTCGAAGTCGAATCCATTGATACCCGTGAAAGAGCTGAGGCTCTTCTGCATCAAGATATTTGGATCGAAAGAGCACAACTCCCTCTCGAGGATGACGAGTGTCTTTGGATTGATTTGGAAGGGTCCGTGGTTTTTACAAGTGATCAACTCCCATTAGGTCAGATTTCAGAGATCGCTAATTATGGCGCGAGTGATATTGTAGAAATTGTAAGGGATAAAAAGCGTCTTTCACTTCCTCTCATAGAAGACTATTTTAAATTTCCCCTCAACCCCGAGCGCCTAGAAGTCAAACAAGACTTAGACTTTTTTACAGATCTTTGGGAGGAGAACCATGAAGCCTAGGTTTCAGTTTATTACGGTTCACCCCGAGTTTATCGAAAGCTACTTTAAGTTTGGAGTGTTTCAAGCGGCTCTGAAGAAAGATTTGGCTCACTTCCAAGCTATTGACCTTCGTGACTATGCCGTTGATAAGCATGGAAGTGTTGATGATCACCCCTATGGTGGTGGCGATGGTATGGTGCTTAGGCCTGAGCCTTTGCGAGATGCCGTAAATGCTTTTCCGACCGATCGCGTGATTGCCCTCACTCCGACAGGAACCCCTTGGAGTCAAAAGGAAGCCTTAAAGCTTGCAAGCGAGGGGGGGAGCTTGACTTTTGTTTGTGGGCGATTTGGGGGAATGGATCAAAGATTTGTCGATAAATACGTTACCGAGGAATTTTCACTGGGGGATTATATTCTTTCGGGCGGTGAGCTGGCGGCACTTAGTATGGTTGATTCCATTCTTCGACTGATACCTGGAGTCTTGGGCAATTTAGAAAGCGCCCAACAAGATTCTTTCTCCGAGAGTCTAGGTGGAATGCTGGAATATCCGCTCTATACCCGGCCACAAACATTTGAAGATATAGAAGTTCCTGCGGTGCTTTTGAGTGGAAACCATGAAAAGATTGCAGAGTGGCGTTCCCATCAATCCCGCATTCGCACCCGTCTTAAACGCCCCGATCTCTTGAAAGATTAAATTCGTTCCAGATGTTTGGCGATAAGGTGTAACTTTTTGTCTTTGTCGGGATCTTTTTGAAGATCCTGTTCAAAGACTTTAAGTAGATTGAGATGTTGCTCAGCTTTGAAAGTGTCGTAATGGGGGATCTCCATAGAGCCTGACATAGGGGCCATGAGTTGTGCGAGATGGTCTTTTCCGTCTACCATTCCGGGTAAAATCGCTCCAAGTCGAGCAAGTCTTTGCAGGGCCTCTAGGGGCAGTCTTGTCACAAGGTCTTTAGTGGGTGTGCCATCGGTCAAGTAGGAGATCAAGCCTTGCATCAGAAACTGTCGGTCTCTTTGGCTGAGCCCAGCTGTCTCTTTAAAATTAAACCAGAGTGGGTGTCTGACAATGTGCCTGTTCATCTTAAAGGGGAGCTTGCCCACGGTGTCATCCAAGTTTGATGGGGTGCCGGGCTTTTTTAAAATCAATTCTAAGTTGTTTTCAAAACGCTTATCTAAGGCTCTTTCCTTAAGCTGATCTAGGCTTGGAGGTTGCCAGGCTGGATTCGGTAAATCGTCGAGTTCCCCATAACGATCTAGTAGGGAAATGATCTCAAGACCGCTTGCTGCTATTCGAGTCATCCACCATTCCATCGAGAGATTGGCTTCTCGCACATTTAAAAAAGTATCCGCAAAACGAGTGGGATTTTTAAAAATAGGTTTTAAGGCAAAAGCCCAATCTCTGCGACCGAGGATACCGATCGTGGAGCGCACCAGAATCGTGCTCTGTTCAATGTCACGTTTCTTAAACGGAGAAAAACCTAGGAGCTTAAATATCTTTTGAAAGTGTCGTATCCAGGCTCTAGCATGGGAGTTGTAAACCATGAGCCTTAAAGTTCCCCCAGGTTTTAAAACTCTAACTAGCTGAGTTAAAGTATCAGAAGGGTTCGCTAAGTGATGAAGGACTCCAATGGAGTCTATGTGTTCATAGGTATAAGAGGGCTGGGCCTTTAAAAAACTATCGATGTCAGAACAATGAAATTTAAGACGGTCTTTTCGAATCCCAATACGCCATTTGGCCCTTGATAGGGAGCGCTGAGAAATATCCACAAAATCAAAGATGCTATTCTGATCCCATTTTGACAGCACATAAGGAAGCACTTCGCCACATCCCATAACCAGAACTCGAGCTTGTTTAGGCATGTCTTCCTCGGGATGAGCGACCTTTCTAACATAGAAAGGCGCAGTCATGATGCCGTTTTCCCAAATGGGTCGACCCACCAGGGGGTAGCGTGGATAGGGATGCCTTGTATAAAAGCTTTTGAGGGAGTCATTGATGGCGTTTGTAGTCATCGTCATGGTCTTTCACTCGAGCAATAAAGTTTAGGGACGTAATTCCAATCTAAAGCCAACACTCACCCGAGCTTCAAATAGCGAGGGCTTTCTAGGGCAATGCCTAGTCTACCATAGATAACCGCTCCTCCCTACCAATTCGTCCTTTGGCTCTTTAAATTATGAGAAACTCCAATCGAGAGATTCCCGCTACGTTTTGAGAGGGGCCGAGGGGGAAGCAACCGTGGTCTACTCACGAGAAGCGGTTTCCCAGAGAGATCGGAGAAATCTACTCACTTAACCAAGAACTTAGGCAAAGCTATTGCTGTCTACTTTGAATTATTAGGAACAATTTTTAGGGAGAGGCTGCGGCTGTTTCTCATGTTTTCAGCAGCTGCCGCGATTGAGAGATAGCGAACATCAAAACCCTGGCTAGTTGCATACGAAATCGCTCTTGAGGCTCTGAGAGAGCTCAAATCGAGATTGTTGGCGAGGTGAGAATCTGGGGCCGAAAGAGGCAATGAGTCGGAGTGACCGATAAATATAATGCGCACCTTATCTTTGTGTGGCCTAACAATCTCTAATACCTCATTCAGTTCCTTTTCGAGTTTGGGATTTAGAGCGAACTGGCGCAGACCGTAAATTTGATCGGAAAGATGAACGGTGAGCTGCTCAATGTTTGCCTCTTTAGAGACCGTGAAGAGTCTTTTTTCGAGTTCTGTAGATATTAAGTTCATAATTTCATCGGTTTTCTCTGCTTGTTGCTGAGTTGACTGCTGAGAGGTTTGTTCCCCCATGGACGAGATGCCCGCCTGCTGCCTGGCGACTCCGTTGGAACCACCCTTTTCACCAACAGTGTTTTCGGAACTCTGCGAGGCATTAACTATTGCTTTACTTGATTTAGCCTGCATCTCAATGGAAAGCTTAGATAACAAACTCTCCTTTTGTTTTCCTTCAAACGAAAAGAAGATAACGAAAAAGCTCATGAGCACCATAAGCATATCGGCGTAGGAAACCGCCCAGTTTTGCCCATCGTCTGCGGCAAGCTGAGTACTAGGCTTACGCTCCATCCGCAAGTGCCTGACTTCTTTGTTCTTTGGTAGCCTAGGCTGCACGGCTTTCCACCTCGTCTTTTATGAGGGCAGAAGCCTCGCCTCGGTTAATAAGGATGAGAATTTGAAAAATGCCCGTGTAGAGTCTTTCATTTTGCATATGTTTAATGTGCAGATGGTCTGCCAAAGGTGTGACCACACAGTTTGCTACAATTAAGCCCATAAAAGTGGCGGTCATAGCAAGCGCTAGAGCTGGGCCCAAGCCCGCCTGATTCGTGCCGAGCACTGAAAATAAGGAGACTAATCCCATCACTGTACCCGTCATTCCTAGTGCCGGAGGGTATTTGGCAAGATTTCGAAGAGTCTGCACCGCTTCAATATAACCACGTTCTAACTCTTCTCGGCGTTGCGAAACGAGCACAATAAAGAGATCTGCCTCAACGCCGCTCGCCCACAGCTCCACCGAGTAATTGATTAACTCGTTCTTTGATTTGCTTGATAGACTTCGACGCTGGGTTAACTCTTGAAACTCTCCCCGAAAGTGTTCGAACTTCTGAGGCGATTTGAAAAGATCACCAGAAGCAGTAACCAATCGGCGAAGCGTCTCGGCTGGTGAGGACATCAAAAGAATAGTTAAGGTTCCACCTACAACAATTATGAGTGCATGATAATTGGCATAAAGTGCTAACGACTCTTTCCCCAAGGAAAGATACACAATCACAGCAGTAAGAATAAACCCCAACGGCAACGTGCGCATGATTGCTCCTTATCACCTCGAACCTATAGTCATTCCTGTTTCGGAAGCCCCAGTGAAAACTTTAGCTCCCATCGACAAAACCTTGACACAGCCACCTTCGTTTCAAAGATCTTTCCCTTATCAAGAATATTTATTCAAGAAGTTCATGAATATTCCGAAAGTGCAAAAAGAGTCAGATTTAAACAAGGAGCGGTCTCGTGGTGAGACAGGTTTACATCTTTGTGTTAGTTGCGATTGCCACTTTTGCGGTGGGTTGTAATTCCACAACCAACTCTTATCGACTGGAATTCGATCAAGATGTGACCATGCTTTTGGAAAACAGCCAGGAAAAAAGCATCAAACGCGGTGAGTCGCTCGAGCTTCCTATTGAGCCCATGACCTTTACGCGTTCGGATTATAGGACCGTTGTGCTGCTGCCGGTCATTCCCAATAAAGGGAGCTTTCGAATTCGACTTCCTAAAGAATCTTCCACAGAAAACCCTCTCGATGCTGGAGGAGAAAAAGCAAAAGGGGCGCGAAGCCAAGCAGCGGTAGGTCGTGATGCAAACAACATTGCCCGCGCGATTGTGGAGATTCAAATTTTGTTAACAGAAAAACGAGCCGATGAGGCGCTGGTAAAAATCCAGATAATTCGCGGCAAATACCCGGCCTTCTCGTATCTAACGTTTTTGGAGGCTAGCTGCTTTGTTGTAAAAAATGATCTTCCAAAAGCACAATCGTTAGTTGAAATTGCACTTAAAGAGTTTCCGGACGATTTTGCCGGCCGCCAATTTTTGGAAAGCATTGGCAAACAGAATCTCAATCAAGAGTCAACACCAGAAGCAGAGAAGGGGCATTAGCATTATGAAAACGTTACGATCCCTTCTCACAATCGCGTGTACTTTGGCTTTTCTAGTGGCCAGCGCATCTAGCGGTGCCGCCGAAGCATACAAAAAAAACGCGCCTACTAATTACGAAATCGCGACAGCTCTTCAGAATTTGGTTCGAGAGGTAGATGCCTCCGCTTACGTAGTTGTGAAGGCTACCGAGAAAAGAGGAACAGGAAAAGTAAGAATGCCTGGAACTCCCTTCGTCCTAAATAATGTCGAGATTGCTGGCGCAGCTGGTGAAAGCAGCTATCCACTGATAGATGTGACAGTTTTCTCTACATCCGGAACACTCCCGAAAGGAGCTCAATCCATACTTCGCAAGGTCGCTCAAAATTATGCGGAAAAAGTTGAGATCACAGTCGAAGCACTACCAGCTGATTTTTTGGCAGCCCGAAACAAGGTTAGTAGTAATTCCAACGTTGGCGAAGCCAAGGCTTGGGAAGCAAAGTTTGCCGAAGTGCTAACCGAAGTTCCGGACCTCATTGAAAAAGCGAAGCAGCTTGCGGGCCAATTATCCCAATTTGAGTTTAAGAGTGCAAAGTCTATCGCACTCGGCGTTATGATTGCATCGAGCTTACTGTTTGTGCTTTTTGTGGTTCTTCAAATTGGGATGCAACGTCGTCGCAACACTCTTTTAGAAGTTGGACTTAACGGAGTGAGATCGGCCCTCGAACAAGGCAACCACGGTTCTGCACAGGAGCAGCGCCCCAGTATGGTTCAAGCTTCGGCCCCTCAAACGCAAATTCAGACAGCGCCATTAAGCAACGACGGGCAAAGCTTAGCCACTATTCCAGAAGAGGGCGTGTTGGCGCTTTTGTCCGATTGTTATTGGAGCCATCAAGATAACTATGGCGCTTTTTTATGGAGACGAATTTCAGCTGAGCGCAAGATCTCTTTATTGAATCGCATGCCGGCACTTAATGACTATGGTCGTTTTCTGGTGGGTCATGCCGAAGAAGATTTGGGAATGGATCAAGATCCCAGTTATCTGCGGCCACTTCCGCTTTGGAATTTGGATATGACCGAACTTACTGAGTTTACGCGCAACAATCCCGGAATTATATCCAGACTCTCACCTCTACGTCTCTCGGCGCTCTCTTTGCGGCCCACGGAAAGACTTTCGCTCTATGCTTCGAACGAAATGGTCCAGAGCCAATTAACACCCTCGCTTCCCGAAACTAAAAGTCCGGCGCGGCCTCTCAAGCGGGCGCTGCTCATTAAAATTCAATCGGACGAGGATGAGCTCGAAATTCTAGGAATGCAGGGCGTAACTCTTGCAGTGATGGCACAGGTCCCTTCCTTGGGATGGCTCCTGCAGCTCCCATCGGAGAGCATTGACGAGATTTTAAAGTCTCTGTCGGCTCGCGATATTGCTTCAGCATGGATTGGGCCCTCAAGTATTCTCAACGAGATTTCAAAGCATATTGCTGAAAAGAAATTAGAAATGATGAAGTCTCAGCTTGAGCGAGTTATGCCGAGCCGCGAATCACCCGTATTTCTTTATATTCATCAATGCGCGGTTGAAGAAATTCGTAGGCGACAGTCTGAAACCACCACTGATCGGCTCGAAGAGGAATTGCCTGATGCAAGTTAGCCTGGGAAAAATGATTTTCCAGCGAGGGGCTCTTTTGCTTTTTGTTCTGGGATTTGCGCCCATGGCTTGGGCCGAAGCACCAGAAATCAATCTGGAGCAAAAGCAGTCTTCTTTTCGCATTCGGGCCTCGCTCGCGGCCTACCGATACACAATTGCCGGGACGTCTCTGTGGGGGAACGGTCCAGAGGTGAATTTTGAAAAAGCTATTGGCCAAAACTGGTGTGTTGGCGGTGGCATTGGTCAAGCCTATTCCTACGATAAAAGTCTACAAACTCTCTTTACCTCACTAGATGTATCGCTATGGTATAGCCTCTGGGGGAAATTTACTCAAGACACACAACTGTGGCGCGACTCGCGCGGTATCATTGCCAACTACACCGAAAGCAAAACCGGCGGCTTGCGTTTTGGATTCGGCTCGCAGCAGTATTTTTTCAACAGCGCTAGCGGAGCTATTCCATTTTCGGGTTTTGGCGCAAAGCTTTTGTATGAGTTCGGCCTAGATTTGGATGTCGATTTCGCCATGGGAATTGAGTATTCTAGACTGATCAATGCCAATTATACGATGACCTCGTCACGAGGGATTTTTTCCATCGTGTTACCTTTGTAAAAATTGCTTTTGCACTTCCGCAAATGCTATTTTGTCAGATGAGCAACTCAAAAAATAGGAAGGGGCAACGATGTGGCAACAGAGGCTTTCGCGCTTTATAGGTTTTTTACCGAAAGCTAAAAAAAAATTCCCACAAAAAAATGTGCGCAAGAATGTATTTATGGGCATCTCTAGCGGTGTAGTTGTTGCCATTATTGCCGCTATTACAACGCAATTCTTAAGGAACGATCCCGACCGCGAATTTCGTGATAAGAAAATAAGTATTGAACCTTCGATTCAAGGGGGTTCGCTTCTGAATTCTCAGTCTATTCTTTTGGATATTCATCGTACAAAACAGCTTCACATCTGTATTTTACCGCGTGTAGCAGAAAATATGACCGCGCAGGTGCCGCCGGCGGTGGCAGCACTTAGGGCCGGAGATGTTCGTAGGCTTGTTGAGCCGTTGGTACGGCAGTGGCTTTCATTTTTGAGGTTTAATCGCACTTGGTTTGCCGAAAATGTCCAAATTCATTTTTACCTTAACAACGAGTGCACCCAAAAGCCTAAAGAGGCCATCACCATAATTGCGGATGTGGGCCCCATACGAGAACTTAAGCGCGGCGAGAAATGCGAAACCAGAAAGGTGGGCGACCTTGAAGGTCGATTTTTTGCGGCGCCCGACAACCGCGTTTGCATGGCCTCGTACAACGGCACAACCCGCACGGCCCTTATTAGTGCAGGCGGTGTGCAAGGTGAGTATTGGGCTTTGGCTCACTTGCTGGGCCATGCCTTTGGTATTGGCGATGCCTACGACTACAAGCACCATTGGGATGGTTTGGCAGAGAGTGACGGCGCAACGGTAATGGCCGGCGGACACCAGCGTTTTTTTGAAGACGATGCCTTGGCCATCAACGCGGTATGGACTGCGCTAACGGCGGGCACCCCTTGCCCACCGGCAGAGGTTCAAACTGCTGCTGCAAAGGAACTATTTGCAGCAGCCCATTGTGGAACCCCTCACGTCGCAAAGCCCGAGGCACAGCTGGACGGAACCCAAACCTGCCCGCAAACAAAAAAATATTGGTTAACACCGCTCAATCTTTGCGTCGAAGTTGGGGGGGAAGTGTCCCCGGAATGCCCAACGGGCTTTTCCGACTTCGACGCCAAATCGGGGCTGTGCTGCCCCGCGGGAGAAGGTTACGATCCTGGCAAAATGGCATGTGCCCGCAAAGACATGATGAGCCGCAAGTACCAGCCGCCGGGCAAGTAGGATCGTGTCATCATCGAACCTCGCGTGCTAACTGTCTAAAAATATTAGGCACCTATATTTTTCAGGGTGCCTAAGGCGCTAAAATCACAAATCTTGACAAAAACAGCCTTTCGCGCCAACAAATCCCATAGTTTGAGCTCCTCAAGTTTTGCTTACCTCCTGCCGAAGGATTGGAAATAGGGGTCAGTAGAGCCCTATGAGGTGCACATGAGTTTGATTCATTTGCTTTTTCAGGCACTAATAAGTCTATTGAGACGCGCGATACTTGCGGGTTCTCTGCTGTTGCTTGTATTGAATTCTTCTGGCTGTTCGCCACAGAACGGCCTTAGCAAATTGTTGGGGTATAGCTTTGACGGCATTGGTTCCATTGTTGAAAACGCAGATGGCACCTATGTTTTGAATTGGCCCGCAGCATCGAACACCACCAATGTTTCCTACACTGTGTATCAGATGACTTTATCATCGCCCGACTTATTTGCCGACGGAATCAATAACGGTCCAAGTCTTTCGGCCGAGCAGATGCCGGCAAATGCCGGTTCCATTTTAACAACGCTTTCGGGCACATCGTTCTTGCTCCCAGCAGGCACAATTCCCGCTGGGCAAGTCATGGCGTTTTCGGTTGTGGCTAAGTCGGCTGATAGCAGCCAAGGTGGCGGCAGAGTGATTGCGGTGAAGCGCCCCAACACACCCATTCTGAGTTTTTCTAGCGGCAACATGCAGAGCATTTTACCCAAGACTTTATCTAAGGCTCTCGAGGTCCAACTCCTTAACGGAAAATCACCCAGTGTGGGGCAGTCCGTTTGGTTTGAAGTGAATCAAGGTGATTTAACATTAACCTCCGACACAGCCACCACCGATTCTCAAGGGCTGGCCAGGACCACTGTTTTGGCGGGTTCTAGCCCCGGAATTGCGCTCGTAACTGCGCATTGGGGAGTGCAACAGAGCATTCAATTCACAGTGTTGATCGTGGGAGCTGCTGCAGGTGAATTGGATACCTCCACAAAGTCGCTTGTGGTGATTAGTGGAAACAATCAACGCACCACGCCAAGTGCCCCGTTTGGTTTGCCGTTTCGAGTTCAGGCGCTTCAAGGGAACTCTCCGGTTAGTAATGCTTTGGTTACCTTTTCGGTGGTGAGTGGCCCTAGCGGAAGCTTCACTTCGGCAACATCCACAACAGATAGCACGGGTATTGCCTCGGTAAATTATACGCCAAACAGCACAGGCGATTTGTCTATTCGCGCCAGTTGGGAAGGAAAGACTGCGACGTTTCTTTTGAGCGTTGCCAATGAGTCATTGGATTTGGCATCAGGCAATCTGCAATCGACTCAACCAGGGGGGGCATTTGCAAATCCTGTTCAAGTAAAATTGATGCGTGATGGATCGCCAGTGGTGGGAGAGGCCATTACGGTTACAAAGGTTTCGGGACCAAACGTTACTTTTACTCCCGCAGTTGCCACAACCAATGCGAGTGGTATTGCGAGCTTTAATTTCACAGCTGGCGATACTTTGGGCGCAGTCACAATGCGCGCATCTTGGTCCTATCTGAGTACGGAATTTACCCTTTCCGTGGTGCCCATGAACACTCTGTCTATTTTGGGCGGCAATAACCAAACAACATCTTCTCGCAGCCCGTTTTTGATTCCTTTGCAAGTAATGGCTGTGCGCGGTGGAGCTGCTGTCTCTGGTGAAAACGTGACGTTCACAGTTGATTCTGGACCATCAGGGACATTCTCTGCTCCCATCGCGACTTTAGGAAGTTTTGGCACGGCGGAGACAAACTTTACGCCCTCTGCAGGCACCAGCGGCCCGTTGGTAATTAAGGCCACATGGAGCAATCAGACAGTTACATTTTTACTTAACGTAGTGAGCGAAAAATCAATTGTTATAATTAGTGGCAACAATCAACGCACCACTCCAAGTGTCCCGTTTGGTTTGCCGTTTCGCGTTCAGGCGCTTCAAGGGGACTCTCCAGTTAGTAATGCTTTGGTTACCTTTTCAGTGGTGAGTGGCCCTAGCGGAAGCCTCACTTCGGCAACATCCACAACAGATAGCATGGGTATTGCCTCGGTAAATTATACGCCAAACAGCACAGGCGATTTGTCTATTCGCGCCAGTTGGGAAGGAAAGACTGCGACGTTTCTTTTGAGCGTTGCCAATGAGTCATTGGATTTGGCATCAGGCAATCTGCAATCGACTCAACCAGGGGGGGCATTTGCAAATCCTGTTCAAGTAAAATTGATGCGTGATGGATCGCCAGTGGTGGGAGAGGCCATTACGGTTACAAAGGTTTCGGGACCAAACGTTACTTTTACTCCCGCAGTTGCCACAACCAATGCGAGTGGTATTGCGAGCTTTAATTTCACAGCTGGCGATACTTTGGGCGCAGTCACAATGCGCGCATCTTGGTCCTATCTGAGTACGGAATTTACCCTTTCCGTGGTGCCCATGAACACTCTGTCTATTTTGGGCGGCAATAACCAAACAACATCTTCTCGCAGCCCGTTTTTGATTCCTTTGCAAGTAATGGCTGTGCGCGGTGGAGCTGCTGTCTCTGGTGAAAACGTGACGTTCACAGTTGATTCTGGACCATCAGGGACATTCTCTGCTCCCATCGCGACTTTAGGAAGTTTTGGCACGGCGGAGACAAACTTTACGCCCTCTGCAGGCACCAGCGGCCCGTTGGTAATTAAGGCCACATGGAGCAATCAGACAGTTACATTTTTACTTAACGTGGTGAGCGAAAAATCAATTGTTGTAATTAGTGGAAACAATCAACGCACCACTCCAGGTGTCCCGTTTGGTTTGCCGTTTCGCGTTCAGGCGCTTCAAGGGGACTCTGCGGTTAGTAATGCTTTGGTTACCTTTTCGGTGGTGAGTGGCCCTAGCGGAAGCTTCACTTCGGCAACATCCACAACAGATAGCACGGGTATTGCCTCGGTAAATTATACGCCAAACAGCACAGGCGATTTGTCTATTCGC
>JBAXBA010000097.1:0-12623 GCA_037142195.1 Pseudomonadota bacterium | reverse complement strand
TAAACTAATCTTCCCAAAGCACGAGTGAATTTTGGCTGAAATGCAAATACCACTACTCAAATCCCATGCAAGCAGCTTGGGAAGGGGGGGTATTGACGATATCGACTCGTGCTCCCCCTAATTGAGTTAAAATTTGAAGCTCTGCGCCACTGTCGTAGTCAAATAATACGGAATGTCGGCTTGTAAAGGTACCACGCTTCACGTCTTGCCCGGAAAACCGAATGGGGTGCCCCTCTTTTGCTAAGGTAGCCAGTGCTAGCAATTCACCTGTCGCCCAATCTACGGAACCATCTTGGTCCAGCATGCTGTTTCTTGTGTCGACAACTTTTTTTGCTTTGGGATGCAAGTTAAACCCAGCCGGGATGGTAGTGAGCCCTTTTAGGGCTTCCTTTAAAGAGGATTCGGCAACTTGAGTTTTAATGGTTTCAAAAACAGATTTCTCATCAACGGAGCTAGATTCCATGAGCTTTTCAAAGCCTTTTGGCCACTTCATTGCCGCCAGTTTAAAGGAAGGATCTTTGGCTCGATCGAGACCTGTTTGTAAGTGATCTCTTGTGGCATCAAAAATCGCTTTAGCCTCAGTTTCGGTAACGACTTTATCCAGCACAAGCTTTTGTGAATAAATTGTAAATAATGTCGGATGATTGGCGATCGTTTTATAGAGTAGAGGCTGCGTGAAGGATGGCTCCTCTCCTTCATTATGACCGTGACGTCGGTAGCCAACGAGATCAATAAGTACATCGGTTCCAAACTTTTGGCGGTATTCGCCCGCGATTTCACCCACCCAAATGACCGCGTCAACATCGTCAGCATTCACATGCAGGATGGGTATTTTAAGCATGCGCGCTAAATCTGAAGAGTACATGGTCGAGCGAGAGTCTTGCGGCTCTGTAGTGAACCCAATCATATTATTAGTGATGATATGAACGGTGCCGCCAGTGGAATAGGACTTCAAATGAGATAGGTTTAAGGTTTCTGCTACTACACCTTGACCAATAAAGGCGGCATCGCCATGCAGTAAAAAGGGAACTACTTTCTTGCCAGAGACATCTTCAATCAAGTTCTGTCGACTTCTTGTGTATCCTTCAAGAACTGGATTTACAGCCTCTAAATGGCTAGGGTTTGCAGCTAAATAGGTCCTTAAAGATTTTCCTGAGAAGGTGTTATAGGTGGAAGCATAGCCCAAGTGATACTTCACATCACCTTCTACGGCTCCCGACCAAGGAGAGCCCTCAAATTCTTTCACTAATTTTTCAAAGGGCTTGCCCATAATGTTGATCAAAACATTGAGTCGTCCACGGTGTGCCATGCCGATGGCGACTTCTTCTGCGCCTTCGCGGGCTGTAGCATCACAAAGTGTGTCGATAAGGGGAAGTAGGGCTTCCAGGCCTTCGACCGAGAAGCGTTTTTGTCCGACAAATCTCGTATGTAAAAACTTTTCAAAACCTTCAGCATTCGCTACTTTCCCTAAGGCCCAGATTCTCTGTTTTGCAGACAGCTTCGGGCGTCCTTCGAGAGATTCCATTTTTTGGGTGAGCCAAGAAAGTGCTTCAGGGTTTTCTATGGCGGTAAATTCAACGCCGATAGATCCCGTATAGGTTCTTTGAAGCCTGGCTTCGATCTCCTCAAGAGTCATCTCGGCGTTACCAAAATCGATGGGAGAAAAAGTAGCTTTTTTGTCTACGGTATCGAGTCCAAAAGACTTAAGGGACAGCTCGGGCTTTAAGCTTGGTTTTGGAGCAAGGGGATTGAGGTTCGCAGATCGATGACCAAGGCGTCTGTAGGTATCAATGAGCTTTTGGACCTTAAAGAGTCCAAGCGCTTTATCAGAAGATACATCCGAATCAGAGCGATTTGAGCCGAATTCAAAGCCTTCAAAAAACTTTCGCCAAGTTTCATCGACACTAGCTGGGTCCTTTTGAAAATTCAGATATAAAGTATCTAAAAAATCAGCGTTGGAACCGGCAGCAAAACTGAACCTATTCGACATGAATCCGTTCTCCTTTTATCATCCCACAAATTATGAATGTATCATTCTGCCGTCTACACCAAGCGAAGCTTCCTTAATGGCTTCTGTAAGGGTAGGGTGGGCATGGACCGCTCGGGCAAGATCTTCAGCACTGGCTCCAAATTCAAATGCGATAGCAACTTCCCCGATAAGTTCCGAGGCATTGGGGCCAATAATATGAACGCCGAGAAGTCGATCCGTTTTTTCATCAGCAAGGACTTTTACAAATCCTTCGCTGTCGCCCATAGCTTTAGCACGGCCGTTGGCCCGGAAATTAAATTGACCTTTTTTATATTTTACGTCTTTGGCTTTCAGCTCTTCTTCGGTCGCACCCACGCTAGCTACTTCAGGCCAAGTGTAAACGACTCCAGGAATCGCCTCATAGTTTACATGTCCTGCTTTACCAGCAATCCCTTCGGAAGCAGCAATTCCTTCTTCCTCTGCTTTATGGGCAAGCATAGGACCTTGCACGGCATCGCCGATGGCATAAATGCCAGGAACATTTGTTTTAAAATGGGTATCAATTTTTACGCGTCCGCGCGCATCCAACTCTACACCCAGATCTAGAAGACCTAAGCGCTCCGTATAGGGGCGTCGACCGACGGCCACTAGGACTTTATCGGCTTCAAATTCCACTGTTTTACCGTCTTTTTTTGCGGTAAGTCCCACCGACGAACCTTTGATTTTTGTGGATTCTAAGAGAGTGGAGAGTTCAAAGGTGATGCCCTCTTTTTCCAATATCTTTTGAAGGGCGGTGCTAATACCACGGTCCATGGGGCCTAAAATTTTATCTAAGGCTTCTAAGACAGTGACTTTGGCTCCCAGTCGTGACCAAATGGAAGCCATTTCTAGTCCGATCACGCCACCACCGACGACAACCAAATGTTTAGGTACAGAACTCCAATTTAAAGCGTCCGTTGAGTCACAAATCAATTGATGATCAAAAGGCGCTGAGGGTATTGCAATGGGTTCAGAGCCCGTGGCAATCATAATGTTTTTACCAACGTAGTCTACAGCAGTGCCGTCTTTAGCAGTGACCTTAACGAGGCCAGGCTTTACAATAGAACCCATTCCCTTGAGCCAGGTCACTTTATTCTTTTTGAATAGAAATTCTACGCCTCCGGTCATGCCTGAAACCACTTCATTTTTGCGCTTGATCATCTCTGCTAAGTTGAATGAAAGCTCAGAAAAAGAAATGCCGTGACTTGCAAACTCATGCTTAGCTCGGAAGTAATAATGGGAAGACTCTAAAAGGGCTTTAGAAGGAATGCATCCTACATTGAGGCACGTTCCCCCAAGGGTTTCACGCATTTCCACGCAAGCGGTCTTGAGACCTAGTTGGGCGCCTCTAATGGCAGCTACATACCCTCCTGGGCCGCCACCGATGACTATGAGATCGTAGGTATCGCTCATTCGTTAAACTCCCAATAGCAGACGTGCTGGATCTTCTAAATTCTCTTTGATACGTACCAAAAACTGAACCGCTTCTTTGCCATCAACCATACGGTGATCATAGGAAAGAGCTAAATACATCATAGGTCTAGCTTCTATCTTGCCATCAGGCATTACGATGGGCCTCAGCATGGTTTTATGCATGCCTAAAATAGCAGTTTGTGGTGGATTGATTATGGGAGTTGACATGAGTGAGCCAAAGATGCCGCCATTGGAAATCGTAAAGGTGCCACCCGTAAGATCGTCGATAGAAATTTTATTATCTCGAGCCTTCTTGGCCATGGCTGCAATAGCTAACTCAATGCCAGCAATCGACATTTTATCACAATCGCGAATCACGGGGGTGAGGAGACCTTTTTCTGTGGATACAGCCACGGAAAAATCACAATAGTTATGGTAGATCACATCATTTCCGTCAATAAACGCATTGATTTCAGGGTATGTTTGAAGAGCATCTACTGCGGCCTTAATAAAAAAGCCCATAAATCCTAATTTAATATTGTATTTTTCTTGAAACTTATCGGCATAACGCTTTCTGAGTTCCGTAACCGCCGTCATGTCGAGCTCGTTGAAGGTCGTTAAAATTGCAGCCGTGTTTTGGGACTGAACTAAACGTTCCGCTATTCGGCGACGCATCATGGACATCGGTTTTCTGGAATCTTCTCTAGCGCTACCTGATAGTTTTGGTAGTTCCACGGGAGCGGAAGGTTCATTTTTACCTTTTGGGGCCGACTGAGCGCTTGAACTTTGTGCGGGAGAAGCTTTTGAAGTCTGTGGAGACGTCGCCGCCTTTTCCTGAGCGTGAATCATGTCTCCTTTAGTGACGCGCTGGTCTTTTCCCGAGCCTTCTAAAGTATTTGGGTCGATACCTGTTTCTGCAGCCATTCTTCGAACTGCTGGCCCGTTATCAGCTTCTTTAGCAGTGGAAGCGGCATTTGATTCTTTAGCCGCGGTCGGTGTTTGCGCAGGCATTGATGCCGAAGGATCAATATTGGCAATCACTTCGCCTATTTTTACGACTTGGCCTACTTTTGCTAAAATTTCGAGTTTACCTGAAACCTCAGCTACGATTTCCACACTGGCTTTATCTGTTTCAAGATCTAACAAAACCTCATCACGTTGGACAAGGTCACCTGAGGCTTTACGCCAAGTGCCTATCATTCCCTCTTTGATAGATTCGCCGACACTGGGTACTTTAACTTCAACTGGCATAGACGTTCCTTAGTTTGGAAGTGATCTTGTATTCATTCGGCGTACGAAAAAATAAACATACGGCAAATTTTGCATGTTTGCTACATAAGTCCTCATTGAGTAAGGGTTTTACTCCGAGGAAAAAAAAAAAAAAATGAGTTTTTGAACTTTTTTAAAGTCCGCCTCCTAGCCAATCCCACGTTCCATTTCAGGTTGGCTTGCGGGAGGGAAAAATGCGAATTCTAGGCTCGTTTTAAAATAGGAATATGGCTCGTTTAATAACAGCTAGAAAGACTGACTTATCTCATCAGAAGGCAAAGAATCCGGCTCACTACCTGCTTTTAAGAGTTCAGGAAACCCGGCGCTGCGCAGTATTCGTGCAGAAAGACCCCAAATGTTAACGGCATGAGTTTGGAATAAATCAGAACTTCGCCATTGTCCAAAGGAGTTAAAACGAAAGACGCTAAAGTTGGCAAGTTCCTCGATAGCTACTTCCCATACTTCAGCAACTTCATGGGTCGAAGGATGAAAGAGTCCTGGGTCGGTCGTAAAAGCCACCACAGGGATCACATGGAGATGGTCGATGTTTTGCTCTCCTTTTAAACAGCCAAGAACACAAACCCTATCCAGAGGCACTCCTAATTCTTCTTCGTATTCCCGAAGAGCCGTGGCTTCAGGTGAGGCATCCTCTTTTTCGCGCATGCCGCCAGGAAAACCGATTTGACCCCGGTGATTGTTTAAATGGGCAGAGCGCCGGGTTAAAAGGAGATTCCAAGTTTGATGACGCTTCACAAATAACACTAAAACCGCGGCTGATTTCAAAGGAAGATCTTCCCAGGAAGCCATTGGGACTACATTCACTCTTTTAAGAAAATCAGGAATAGCCTGCGTATTCATATCCCTCATTTTTTACAGAAGAATTCTGGAAGTATATGCGGGTCGAGAGGCACTTAAATCAAAAGTTGGAAATCGTCCGTTTACTTCTCAAATTCGATATTGGGTTCGGAATTTATAGATTCCAGTTCTAGCTTTTCAATTTCTTTTGCGTCGCGCCTAGCCTCTGCAACATTCTGCATCGCGATTTCCCCGTTGAGTTTAGCGCCATCTATGACATAAAGATTGGGAGTTTCAAGCTTGCCTGTAAATGTGCCTGTAGATGTAAATTCAATTCTATTGGAAATACTCACCCGTCCTTTTAAGCTTCCTTGAACGACGACTTCATCTGCTTGGATCACGGCTTCAACATGGGCGCCGGTTTCGATGATGAGGACCCCTTCTGATTCGATCTCTCCATGAATCGTCCCGCCAATCCTTGAGATTCCTTTACAGATCATCCGTCCATGGAAGTGGCAGTCAGAGGTTAAAATGCTCACCCCTGGATTATCTTGCTTTTTTTTAGAAGACTTGGATTCTTTCTTGCTCATTTTGTTCCCCTAAAATAAGTCACTAATTCATTTTATCTAGTTTCCGGTTGTGTGATAATCGTTAGAGTACAACATGGGAAAATCATTATGGTTCTTTCTGACGCCCCCTGCTCGGCAAATTCTACACCTTGGGTCGAGTCGATTTTTATTTCAGGCAAGGAAAGTTGGATTGTCGAAGCCGAAGGCTTTGGTAGATCCGCAGTCCCGGCGCCGGATTCTTTTTTCAAGCTTTCTCTATCCCGTCATCCTCCTTTCCAAAGGAGGCTAAAGTCTGGACAGGCCTATTTTATGGGAGCTTGGAGCCTACAACAGGCTGGTCTCATCCTTGGCTATGCAGAAGCTATTTCGGAAGATAAGCCCTTAAACACATGTCGACTCATGGTCCATTTAAATTCAGTAACTGAAGTTACTTCAGTCACTGAAGCTCTAAGCTATTTGATGACGGGTGTCTTGATTATGAGTGGCGCAGATATTTTAGAAGTGGGTATTCTCGAAGGAGATATTCTGAGTTTTATTGAGGCCAACTCTGAGATGCAGGCAAAGCAAGTTTGGACTTATAACCTAGATTTTCTTGAGATGCGCGGAAATGAGATGCGGGGTAAAGTACCTTTGAGCCAGCTGAATTTGCTGTCTTTAACATTGCCTGCTTGGGAGATCCACCCTCTGGGCAAGTTGCGGCTAGAACGTCTGAATTACCTAAAGATTAGGCGAGCTCGACTTATGGAGTTACAAAATCCTAAGCCTAAGAAAGTGAAAAGATCGCTGATCTCTCGAATTTTCAAACCCAAAATTTCCGATTAGAGCTGCGGTTTGTGAAACGTATTTTCTAGCGCTAAAGCAGGTAGTGCAAAGAGTCGAAGGTAAGCTTTGTGTGTTGGGGTATATGTAAAAAGACCACCCTTGAGGGTGGTCTTTGGAATGCTAAGGATACGGAACCAATTTTTAACGTTTGGAGAACTGGAAGCGTGCGCGTGAAGACGGCTGTCCTGGTAGCTTACGTTCTTTCTTCCTGGAATCGCGAGTAATGAGTCCTGCCTTCTTAAGAACAAGGCGGAAATCAGCGTCGATTACGGAAAGTGCTCTAGTTATGCCATGGCGAATGGCTTCGGCTTGTCCTGAAAGACCTCCACCAATTACATTCACGATAACATCATACTTTCCAGAAGTTCCTGTTAATTCAAAAGGCTGATTGATAATCATGCGAGCCGTTGGACGAAGCATATAGTCGCCCAACTCGCGTTTATTGATAACAACGTCGCCTTTTCCTGGCTTTAGCCATACTCGTGCGATGGATGTTTTACGTTTACCGACTGCGTGTGTAGTTGCTTGTGCCATGATTAATTCCCCTTAGCCGTGCGAGCAGCCATAGCTACTGGCTTTTGGCCTGAATGTGGGTGTTCAGTTCCAGCGTAGACGCGAAGATTTTTGGCCATTTCACGGCCTAGGGTATTCTTTGGAAGCATACCTTTGACTGCAAATGTGATCACTCTATCAGGGTGCTTTGCCAGCATCTCTTCAGCTCGGGTAGCTTTTAAGCCTCCGATGTACGTCGAGTGGTTATAATAGATTTTGTCGGTCATCTTTTTACCAGTTAACCGTACTTTTTCGGCGTTTACCACAACGACGTGGTCTCCGCACTCCATGTGGGGGCTATAGGTGGGCTTATGCTTGCCACGTAGAACGCGAGCAATTTCTGTAGCTAGACGGCCAAGCGTCTGCCCAGAGGCATCAACTACCACCCAGTTCTGCTTAATATCTGCAGCGGTGATTTTGCAGGTTTTCATGTCTTCTTTACTCCAATTTTAAAAGGCGCTTAGCGCAAAACTCGAGAGCATTCCTATGCTTCTAAGCGTCAAGGCCGGAGTGGAAGAGCCGGGCAGGCAACTAAGAAACGTAAGCACCTCCTTAATCTAGAGGCTACTCTTTGAGGCTCGGAATATACACAGCAGGCAACACCTCGTCAATGAAGAAAGAACTGATTTTCAGATTATAAACCCGAGGGATACAGAAAGGCTGAGTATAAACCTTGGGCCTAGGAGCCCAGCGCCAACTGAAAATTTCCATCCTTTAAATTCCTAGCTATATAATCAAAACTTTATTCATTACAAGGCCTTATCGAAGGACGCCTAAAAAGAGATAAGCCCCGGCACCCTTGGACAAGGAATCGTATCACGAATATTCCCAATCCCTGTGCAATAGAGAAGCATCCTTTCGAAGCCTAGTCCAAAGCCCGCATGGGGAACCGAGCCGAAGCGTCTTAGATCCAAGTACCATTGGAGGTCGTCCTTAGGGATCTTTAACTCTGCCATTCTGGCTTCTAGTTGGGGTAAGCGTTCTTCTCTTTGGCTCCCCCCGATCAATTCTCCAACGCCAGGCACGAGAAAATCTGTGGCGGCTACGGTTTTTTCATCAGGGTTAAGTCGCATATAAAATGCTTTGATGTCTTTAGGGTAGTCAGTTACGAAAACTGGGCTTTTGAAGACTTTCTCACATAAAAAACGTTCGTGCTCAGATTGCAGGTCCATTCCCCATTTCACATTGTATTCAAAAGATTGACCACTTTTTTGAAGAATGTCGACGGCATCTGTATAAGTGACGCGTGCCGGTTTTTTATCGGCGACGGCCCGCAGCTCTTCTACTTTGATATTTTTATAGAAGGTCTCAAAGAATTGAAGTTCTTCGGGGCACTCTTTTAGGGCTGCAGAAAGCATAAAACGAAAGAAATCTCCAGCCAGCTCAATATTATCGTTAAGATCCGCAAAGGCCATTTCAGGTTCGATCATCCAAAATTCCGCTAAATGGCGCGAGGTATTTGAGTTCTCAGCGCGAAAGGTGGGTCCAAAAGTATAGACATCCCCCATGGAGAGAGCCATAAATTCGGCCTCTAGCTGGCCGGTCACGCAGAGATGGGCGTGCTTGCCAAAAAAATCTTTGGCATAGTCAATCTGGCCGTTTTCAAGCTTTGGTATCTTGTTAAGATCGAAATGGGTGACCGTAAACATTTCGCCGGCACCTTCCCCATCAGTCGATGTCAAAATGGGTGAGTGGGCCCATAAAAAACCTCTTGATTGAAAAAAATCGTGAACGGATCTCGACAAGACGTTTCTAAGTCTAAACATCGCGCCAAACGTGGTGGTTCGAGATCTTAAATGGGCATGATCTCTTAAGAATTCAAGAGTATGACCTTTTTTTTGCAATGGGTAATCGGGTCCGGCAAGGCCTAAAACCTCAATATGCTCGGCGTTAAGTTCTACGCTTTGTCCCTCTGCTGGCGAAGAAACGAGCTGCCCTCTGATTCGAAGAGAGGTTCCCGTACCGACATGCTCTAACTTAGAAAATTCTGGTGAATTGGCATCCACGACCACTTGAATGGTTCCGTGACAAGAACCGTCATTGAGGGCCAAAAAAGCGCATGATTTCGATACCCGTTTAGATCTGACCCATCCGCCAATGGATGCGGCTCGGCCTGGTGTTCCACTTACTAGTAGGCTTTTGATTCGGTCTCGTCCCATGGGTTCTAGCTCCTTGCATTTTTTGGTACTACTTTTATACTTTTTTGTTCTTTTTGCTTCCAGTACTTCCAGAGGCTTGGGGAAATAGCTTGGCCTGTTTTTTCATCTCGGCCGGTTACGCCCGCAACTTCGTAGTAGATGCTTAGTGTGTGTCGTGCAACCGTAGACCAGCTAAATTGCTTGACCCGCTCTAATCCTAATTGAGAGAGCTTTTCAGCTAACTTAGGGTCTGAAATGACTTGATACATTGCGTCGGCGATTTGATTGATATCAAGGGGATTAACGAGAAGGGCCGCTTTCCCAACGACCTCCGGCAGTGAACTTGTACAACTGGTTATGACAGGAGCTCCGCAGGCCATTGCCTCAAGAGGCGGCAGGCCAAATCCTTCGTAAAGGCTCGGATAAACGACGCAGCGAGCTTTTCGGTAGCAATAGCGAAGCAGGGTCTCATCGACATAGCCAAGTAGGAAAATATCGTCTTTAAATCGCTTTGCCTCGAGCTTTACAGCAGCAAATAATGGGTTTTCACCGCCAATGAGGCAGAGCTTTGTATGAATTAAGGGATGTTCCTCTCGGAATTTTTCATAAGCAAGAATGAGATTTGAGATGTTTTTTCGGGGCTCCAAACTGCCTACATAAAGTATAAAATCATCGCTTGCTAAAGTGGCATGAAACGAAGAATCCCCTTCGCGAAAGGATTCATCGACAGCCCAATAGATCAAGTTGACTTTATTGGAATCAATTCCACAGTATTGAAAAATATCATTTCGTGAATTATTGGAATTAGTAATCACTCTACTTGCCGAACGGGCAATTTTTGGGATGAGCAGGCTATATAGACTTCGAAATGCAAAGCTGTACCACTGTGGATTAACTATGAAACATAAATCATGGATATTAACAATGGATCTCCCTCTAAACATCAGAGGTGCCATGTTCGCCGGCGAATGGAGTAAATCAACTTTCGCATTTAAGGCAAGTGTAGGAAGAATAAATTGTTCCCACAGATGATTCTTTATGTTTTCCCCGCTTTTAATATTAGAATAAACCATCTCAACATTAGGCTTTTTCCAATCAGGATTGGTACTTTGTTCTTCGCCGGTAAAAATAATATAGGTGTTTTGCTTGTCGATCTCTAAAAGGCTTACCAATAAATTGTAGGCAGCTCTTTGTACACCGGTTTGTTTGGCGACAAGAAAACGGCCATTGATGCCAATCCGTAAAGAAGGAATATGAACAGGTTTATTAAATACAGCGCTCATAAACCTCCAAAGTCTCGCGAGCCATTTTGTCCCAACTGAAGCTTAGGGCATGCGCCAACGCGCCATCCATGATTTCTGTGCGTTGCGATAGATTAGCAATGGATTCTTCAAGTACTTGAGCCATTTCTTGGTAGTCATGGGGATTGGCAAACATGGCATGTTTTCCTACGACTTCAGGCAAGCTCGAGGACCTTGCTACCATAACTGGCGACTCACATGCCAAGGCCTCTAAAGGTGGCAGACCAAAACCCTCATAGGTAGAAGGATATACAAACAACTCTGTCATAGAATAAAGAGTTGGTAGATGAGCTTCTTCGACATATTTTATGAAATAGATTAAATGCTTTTTCCCATATATTTCAGCAAGGTGTATCATAGCCTTATCAATAGGACAGGCCAAGACTAAGGGTATTTCTACATTTGAGTGACAGTAGGCCCTAACGAGTTGCAGCACATTTTTGTGCGGTTTATTGTTCGAAATGCACAATATGAATCTTTCAGGCAGTTCGTATATTTCTCTTATATAGTCCATATATTGAACGTCTGTTTGTCGACGGTAAGAACTCGACACACCATTGTAGGTTACAAAAACCTTAGACGGATTAAGGCCAAGATTCGAAACTATTTCCTGTTTTGAAAAATGAGATACCGTAAGAATGAATTTACTCTTAGCTATTGAGTAACGTACCACAGTGTTATAGTAAATTTGATGCAAAGGCGTATAATATTGGGGTAATACAATATGATTTAAGTCATGAATCGTCATGATGAGTTTAGCCGACGAGAGTACGGGAGCCACAAACGAAGGTGAATGAAATAGATCAATCTTCATTCGTTTAAGCACGGCTGGGATTTCTAGCTGTTCACCGAAGCTAATCCATTTTGAGGTCATCTCAACGAGCTGTATGTGAGCGGGCCAAGTTTCAAAAAATAAGGGACTATTCTTCTTAACAAAAATAAAAAAAGAGTGATGCTTGCCAATCACGCTTAGGCGAATAATAAGTTCGAAGACATACCGAGCAATTCCATGCATGGAACCACTTGTAATCATTCTCGCATCTATTGCAATTCTCAAGAGAAAATCCCTAACCTGGCAAAAAGGGCATCATGAATGAAATCAGCGGCATAGGGAATCAAAATCTTAGCTTTCAGAATTACTACAACACCCAAAGATTTTCCACCTAGAATCATAAGTGTATGAATATTATAGATTTTTCGACTGCATTTAAATTAACTACAGAAGAAAAGGTAGTGGACGAAGTGGGTCTATATAAGCAAAGAGAAGTCTCAATGCTTAATATTAGAGAAAAAGGGGACGAATATGGCAACTTTTATGACTCGTATTGGTCATGTGTGTTTGCTAGTAGAAATGGCAGCGCCACTAGGGGGGATCACCGGATGTGGTGCAAAACAGTCCCCGTCGTTTACTGAGAACCTTCAAAAGCTCAATGCTCCTGCAAGTGAGGATGCAACAAGGGAATCTAATAAGGAAGTATTAAATCCAGATGATTTGGAAAACGCTAAAAATAATAGTGCAGTCAGTACAAACTCAGAAGAAAATCAAACGGGCATCGGCGGAACGAAAACTGATAGTAAAATAAATGGTACTGGAGGAACAGGCGGCGCTGAAGGGATATCCACTGGGGCAACGGGAACTGGAGGAACAGGAGGAACAGCCGGCACTGAAGGTATGTCCAATGGTACAACTGGTACAACTGATACAACTGGTACAACTGGTACAACTGGTACAACTGGTACAACTGGTACAACTGGT
>JBAXBA010000096.1:0-12778 GCA_037142195.1 Pseudomonadota bacterium | reverse complement strand
ATAGAGGATACCACTTATTATCGAATATGTTAATTTTCGATAATAGCGACTCCTGCTAGCATCACCCCCAACCAATCCCAAAGCCCTTATTATCGATTTTGAGCAATTTCGATAATAACGCCATTTCCTATCATCACCCAACCGCTTGGTGGTTGCTCTATGTCCATTTAGTGCCATTCTTGCCCAGAAATAGAGGATACCACTTATTATCGAATATGTTAATTTTCGATAATAGCGACTCCTGTTAGCATCACCCAAACTAATCCCAAAGCCCTTATTATCGATTTTGAGCAATTTCGATAATAGCGCCTATTCCTATCATCACAAGTCTTACCATCCTGTCTAATCGATGAAATGGGAAATGAACAATAAGCTTTTACACGCAAGTTTGCATAGGCTTCATGTAGCAGTAGGGATTCGGGGGTTGCTTGCCAACCAAAACAAGAATAACTCCTGACTGGCAAAACTACCATGCGTTCGCGGCTATAATTTTTGTTTTTGCGTCATCAACCAAAGCCAATTTCTGCTCAGCGGACGATTCGCTCCGCAATTTTAGCCCTCGCCGAATTTAACCTTTAACCCGCCAGTGTACTTTGCGGTGTACTTTGCGGGTTTCATTGCTATCAAATGTTTTCATCATGATTTTGAAGCAACAGGTCCTCAGGCGCCGTCCTTAACGATAATTTGAAAAGACTCCGCCAGTCTATAGGTTCTGGCTTTATTGGAAGGATTGACGATTTCTAAAAAACCATCCTCAAGCCACTTTTTACAAAGCGCGGCGTTCGTTCTAGGTTGAAAACCAAAAAGGTCGCCTAATTGTTTGGCGGTAACGACCTCATAGCCTTTAAATAGTTCTAGAGCTTTACGCTTCTTTGGATCCAGACTGCGTAAAAGTTGCGAGTGATCTTTTTCGCCCTTCTCATGGCTAGCCATCATTTGAGCTACTACTTTCTCGAAAGAAAATGCCATACCTTCGGTAAAATATTCGACCCAAGACGTGATATCGCTTTCAGCTCTTCCAAAATAATAGTTATGAGATGGACCAATACTGATGGCTCGGTAGTAGGCAATTAAATTTTTAGCGTAATACTCTTCAAGGGAATACAGACCTTTCAAGTCATACCCGCCAAGGTGCAAAATCAAGCTCGTGAGCAATCGACTCGTTCGCCCATTGCCGTCGTAATAGGGGTGAATGGTTGCAAACTGGTAATGTGCAATACCAGCAATCATCGGAAACGGTAGCTCTTGATTTTCTTGGATCCATGAGACTAAATTGCGCATAAGACTAGGTACATCTTTGGCTTCTGGCGGCATATATATAATGCTTCCTGTGGCGCTGTCTTTGATCACGTTTTGGCTATCTCTGTAAGGTGTTGGCTTTAGACGAGCTCTTCCATCACTCATAACCAGCGCATGTAGGGTTTGAATCACCTTTTCGGTAATGGGATGGTTTTGTGAGGCATACTGCTCTGCTTGCGCGAGTGCTGCGTAATATCCTTTGACTTCAAGCTCGTCGCGTTCTCTACCTGGAAAGTGCCCTTTAAGCGAAATGACCTCTTTGATTTCATGAGGATTTAACTGATTCCCTTCTATCATGGTCGAGTAGTGTGTTGTATAAAGCTTTGCAGTTTCACGTAATGACGCAAGCACTGTTGGATTCACCGGAAGGAAGTTGACCTTTTCTTTCGATGCCTCAATTCTCATAAGACTTTTCGCAATATTCTGAGATATGGAGTAAATGGGTTTAAAATTTGTCGGCATGATATACGCTCAATATCGGAGTTTTTTATATACCTCATAATGCCGATAATATGCATATAAATCAAGCACAACATGCCGATAAGTCTCCTTGAAAGCTTTGCTATGTCATTTTTAGTAATATATATGGTGACTTATATTAGGCCTAATATCTGTCAGGCAATACTTTTTACCCCATTCCTTAGCAACAAAAATGTCCATTAAATATAAACATGTCCCATAAATCGCTTGGAAATGTCCATTAAATCATGTACGCTGATTTAATGGACATTTTTGGTGAGAGGCAACCATGGCATCAGAAGCGCAAAGAAAAATAGAGGAAATCCTAGCCATTCTTGAGAAAAATCCAGAAGGATTGTCCATTAGCCAAATTTCAGAATTGATAGTATTTTCTGGCAATAACAAGACCATGCAGCGACGCCTGGTCAGCCTATCGGATGCTGGACTCATACTTAAAATAGGCGATAAAAAAGCCAGAAAGTATTACCCCTTAAATAGGGCCAAAAAAGAAAATAAGGGACAAATAAGGGACAAAACTCATGATATTTTTAGCCTGAAGAGCCAAAATTTACTTAAATTTTTGGACACGCCTCGCCATGCCAGGGAAAAAATGTCCTATAACCGTGATTTTATAGACAGCTATGTCCCAAACAAAACCGTGTATGTCCCTGAAAAGGTAAGAAGGCAGCTATTTAAGGAAGGTAAACGCTTTGACAGGGTATTGGCGGCTGGCACCTACGCGCGACAAATCTGCCAGCGCCTACTCATAGACCTGTCCTATAATTCGAGCCGTCTGGAGGGCAACACCTACTCACAGCTCGATACTCAAAAGCTGGTCGAGGAAGGCATTGCAGCAGAAGGCAAAGTCCACGAAGAAACCGTGATGATTATGAACCACAAAGAAGCCATCTTGTTCTTAGTGGAAAACGCGCAAGATATTGAACTGAACAGCCTGACCATTCGCAATCTGCACCATCTTCTTTCGCAGGATTTGCTGGCAAACCCTGAGGCTTGCGGCAATATCAGATCCGTTGAAGTAGATATTGGACAATCCAATTATAAGCCGCTGAACAATCCTCATCAACTCAAAGAGCTATTCGAGCTCATTTTATTCAAAGCACGGAAGATCGAAGACCCATTCGAGCAAAGCTTCTTTTTACTGGTGCATCTTTCCTATTTGCAAGCCTTTGAAGATGTAAACAAGCGCACCTCACGCATGAGCTGCAATATACCCTTTATCAAAGAAAATTTGTGCCCGCTTAGCTTTACCGATGTCTCAAGAGATGATTACGCAGCGGCGTTGCTAACGGTATACGAAAAAAACAACGTCTCGCCTATGCTAGATCTTTTTTCTTGGGCATATCTGCGCTCCTGTGAGCAATATGGTGTTGTCAAAAAATCTCTGGGTGAAATTGATGCTTTCCGCATTCAGTTCAGACAGCAGCGAAAAGAAATTATGGGGCTGGTCGTCAAGAAAGGCTTACATGGCAAACTAGCAGAAAACTTGATTGAAGAGTTTTGCCAACAGTACGACATAAAGGATGTTGCGAAATTTACGGCCATGACGCTGGCTGATTTAAACACGCTTCATGCGGGCGCTATTATTGGTCTGGGAATTACAGAAGCGCAGCTCAATAAATGGCTGGATAAGGGCCTTAAACCCCCTCGCGATTGAGAATTAAACCCTGCTGTCGAGTTGGAGGTCAACTTATTGATATATCCCACTGAGCCATTTTATGGGCTTTGTTTGGTATGTGGACGAATTTTCGTTCCGCGGGCAACTGTTGCTTGAATAGTTCCCGTAGGTGGCAAGCACATTTTAAGACCTTTTATGGAAGGGATTCCTGCTCCCTGGTTCGGGGTGGTTTAGGATAGGCAGGAAGTACAGAGGACTGCTTTATTGGCTTCAATTCGATTTTCACAGACCGCAAGTGTTCTCGCCAATTCGTAAAAAAGTGTCGATTGGTAAAGTGGGAACTGGCAATCACATGCCCTGACTTCGCGTAAGATAGCATAGCAGAGTGATGTCCTATCAGAAAACCATTGACTAGTTATGCTATTTATAGCATATTAAGGTGTTCGGAGGAGTGTATGGCGATTGAGGTTCATCGTGCTGCACTAAAAGTAATGGAAAAGTTTCCAATCTTTGTCCTAACTCAGGCTAAGGAAGCCTTTGTTTTCCTTGAGTTCGGCGAGAAGCTTTCAATGCCCCTATCTAGACCCATGCCTACGATTTGGCCTGGCTGCCACGAACTTCGAATTAGCGACAAGCACGGCATATATCGCATTTTTTATGTCATTATAGTCAAGGGAAAGATTTTTGTTCCCCATTGTTTTCACAAGAAGACACAAAAAACGCCTAAAAGCGAAGTTGATCTCGTAAAACGCAGAATTAAGGAGTTTCTAGATGGCGACTAAATCGGTAAAATTTAAAAGCTCAGACGAGTTTTTTGCTGCTGCAGGATTATCTCAAGAAGAATTGCTTATTGCTAATTTTCGGGTTGCAATGTGCCTCGAAATCGGGAAAAAGACCGCTCTTTTAGGATGGACCCAAGCTTCCCTCGCCGAGCGTGTGGGCACCTCTCAGGCCAATATTAGCCGAATAGTCAATAGAGATATCGGGAATGTATCAACAGATCTGCTTTTACGAGTTTTGGTCGTGGTAGGCGGAAAAGCTAAGATTGATTCAAATTCAATAAAACACAAAAAAGCGGGCTAGCATTGCTAATTTTGTAGGTTTAATCATAGTTCTGCCTTGATCAATTTATCCGATCAATAAAACCAAAGCAAGTTTGCTATAAATATGGGCGGCTGCAGCTGTCAACCTAGAAAATCGCTGGAAATCGTACAATGTCTATTGCTACTACACTCTGAGTCGTGTCCGTTTTTACCGGGTAAGATCAGGAGTTCTCAAGGTGAGGGTTTAGCATGTTTCGTGCTCGAACCCTACACGAGTCCTGCGTCTTTGCAGAATTCAATAAAGGGCATGATTTTGATTCCCGTCTCAGGCTCGTAGGAGTTCTTGCCAAGATGCACCTGATAAAAAAGCGGGATAGAGGTTCTACTTTTGAAATACCTGATATGAGGCGACACGCTTTTTTCTCCGGTCTTGCACTCCACGGCGAATAGAGGTTTCTTGTTCTTTAATACGACGAAGTCAATCTCGCGCCTCTCGACATCACGCAGGAATCTGAGTTCCATCGCCTCGCCTTGAGTGTCCTCCAGAAAGTGACAATACTTCAGGAGATGACTAGCCACCATGTTTTCGAATTTTGCGCCCGAATCTTCAACTGTGCTCCAGTCCCACAAGAAGAGTTTTTTCTCTTTCTTGACCGCCTTGATTTTAGGAGAGCCATAGGGTGCAATTCGAAAACAGAAATAGATCCGTTCCAAGATTGAAATCCATGATTCCGCTGTACGAAAATTCACCTGAAGATCTTCTGCCAGATTATTCACTGATAGTGGCGATCCGACCCGGCTTCCCAACGACTCGGCCAGAAGCTCAACGCTTGAAATGTCGCGCACGCTTTCGAGATCTCTAAGATCATCATGAACGACGCGATAAACGCGCTCGCGCGTCCAGAGCTTCCAGTCACGCTCATTTGCGGAGAAGAAGGGTTCCGGAAAACCACCAAACTTGAGAAGCTGCTCGACTCCCGACTGCGATTCAATGCTGAGTTCCGACACTGAAAGCGGATGAAGCCTGAGATAGCGATAGCGCCCCATCAAAGAATCACCGCCGCGGCGGTAATGATCGAGCCGTGCTGAACCCGTAACGAGAAACTTTTGCACGTCTTTTTTCTTGTCGTAGAATCCCTTTATCAGATTGCGCCAGTTTTTGAATTTGTGAATTTGGTCCAGGACAACCAGCGAGCCTCCGGGAAGCAATCCCGTTCGCAGGGCTCTCTTGTCGGACAGATCGTCCCAGTTTAGGTAGTTTGGATTCGAGACGTTGGCAGGGGAGAGAAACTGTATGCACAGCGTCGTCTTGCCAACCTGCCGAGGACCACCGATGAAAACCATTTTCTTCTTGATAAATTCATCAATAGTTTTGAATAAATATCTGTTTTTAAGGGAGTATTGATTCATGGTTCGCCCTTCGCTCTAAACCGTCTCTCCCGAGTTTATTGTATCACACTACAAAATACAATAGAGTAAATTGTAGTACGATACAGTTTACTGGCTATGTCGCAGATACGAGCTTGTTTGTCTTCTACGCGATGAGCGTAGCCCACAGTCCACGCTTCCGTGGGGCAGTGGTTGAACTCTTGCTCAAATTCCATCACGCAAAGCAACACTCAAAGATTTAAATGGCGCACTCCTCGATGGAGTCTACGAAGGCTATACTAAAATGGACTTGGAACAGGGGGGTGTCCTTGAAAAAGACTTGGATGCGCGTTACCTTCCAACACTTGCGGCGCTTATGATTTTCGGCATTGAACCTCTGGTGAAAATGTGGGTCCAACCGACAATAACTGATCTAAATTGAACAAATTTGGTCACACTCGAATTGTCTCTAACAGCTGACCCCCAACCATCACGCTCTTGTCGTTCTACAATCATTCGACCTAACTCCCAACAGAGCCCGACTAATTCTGTATTCACGCTCTTTAGCGAAGCATACTGAGAATCACGAATGCGGAGCTTTTCGGGCGACAAAAAGCTTGGATAATTAAAAGGATGATAGGGAAGTCTCGCCTCAAGAAAATCAGACAGATAAAGCTTCTATATGGAACTGTTGTGAACTTAGAAATTCCCCAAAAAGCTTGCATCATTCAAGAAGGCAAAGAATCCAAAGCGCCTAAAATGGAAGCTCCCTAAAAGACGGTATATGGTTATAGCATTTTTTTTGAAGATTTTAGGAAACTAATCTATAAAGCTCTTAGTCACACTATAGTTGCATTAAGAAAACAATAGTTTGCTTTCTGACTCTATAGTTGGTATAATTAGCTTATAGAGTACATGTATGGTTTCGAGCGAAAGGAATGAGGTGCACATGAGGCCGATAGCCAAGAAGCAAGGATTTTTGCAAGCCCCACTGAACCTAGTCCTTGGAGCTGAGGCCAACGTCCGAGTTCTGCGCTTCCTCTTCAGAGCCAGCGAACCTTGTTCACAGCCATCCTTGGCGTCTTCAGCAGGTCTTTCCCACACCGGAATCTCAAAGGTTCTTGAGGGGCTCATCGAACTAGGTATCGTCATTCCTCTCGGAATCGACCGCTCCCGCCTCTTTCGCTTGCGAGATTCGCACCCGCTGTTCGGAGCCCTGAAAGCGCTCTTTGAAGCCGAGTCTGAATGGAAAATCCGCCTAGAAGCTTCCCTTCAGAAAGTCTTCGCCCAACTCGAGAATCCCCCCATCTCGGCCTGGATGGAAGGATCTACTGTCATTGGCAACGACATACCCGGCGACCCTATCCGCATTGGGATTCTATCCTCCGTAAAACACCAACGAGACCTCAATGATATTCTCGAACCGTTGATTGGGGAGATTGAGCGGAGTTGCGATGTTCCCATCGACTTCATGTTCCTCACAGAGGCCGATCTCGAGCCCATGGCCGAGGATGATCCCGAGCGGTTCACGAAAATTCGATTGCTTTTTGGCTCTCCACCCGAGGCCTTTGTCAACCAAAATTCCCCAACCAGAAAACGAGGATTGCCGCTGAGCCACGAGAAAGTCGACCAAAGAAATCTGCGATTGGGAGAACTTCTTGCAGAAGAGATCAACAAAGACTCTTCACTCATCAGCAAAGCCCGAGAATTTATTGGACGCAGAATGAAAGAAGCCTCCCCAAACGAACAGCGCACGCTGCGGGAGTGGGAGCGAATTCTGGCAAGCCGCTCAACGGTCAACATCATGCGCCTTCTGAGAGACCCAGGAGAACACGCCACCCGACTCCGACAGTCGCTGCCTTTTGTAGGATCAATCACGGAAGAGTTGCGCAAGCAGTTACGAGAATCCAACCAAAATCGAGAGGAAAGCAAGGATGAAGCGAAGTGAACTTGAACACGCCATTCGAGCGGCTTGTGACGTATCGGGCGACAATGAGGTGATAATTTTTGGTTCTCAAGCGATCCTTGGGCAGTTTCCTTTCGCCCATGCGGATTTGCTCATGTCCGCCGAGGCCGACGTAATGCCAAAAAATCATCCCGAGAAAGTAGATGAAATCGACGGATGTCTGGGTGAAATGTCACAGTTTCACGAGACACACGGCTTCTATGTCCACGGCGTTGACATCGCCTGCGCCAAGCTCCCCAAAGGCTGGCAGGAGAGATGGCTGCGAGTCCAAAACCAGAACACCAGATACAAGACAGGCTACTGCATTGAAGCACACGACCTGGCCGCCTCAAAATTGGCCGCATTCCGCCCCAAAGACACACAGTTTGTCGCTCTTCTCATCTCCGAACATCTCGTTAACGTCGAGATTTTGAAGGCTCGTATTGAAGAAACACCCATTGACGAGAATCTAAAGAAACGGATTCTGCGATGGATTCAAAAGGAATCACAGCAGTGATTCAAATTTCCTGATAACCATGGGCGCAATTTTATCTGTCTTCTCCATCCGTTTTGGGAAGGACTGCCTTTGGTCCTAATGCCGGTCAGAAAATCACAATTCCATTCCACAAGCGCCACAGGTGTTTTTCAATCCATCAATTATATGTCGTGGTGCTTAACAGTCTGGAATTATAAATTCACAAGTAGTTGTCCTCTGATGACTAACAGGCCTTATCCAACTAAAAAACCAAAAATCCACAACGGAAGTACTCGGGGATCTTCGGACAAATCTGACTCATCTTTCACGATAAAGGACTGACTTTCGCCCCTAATTTGCTCTTTGCTCTTATTTGGGCCACCAATCTCAAATCCCAGTGTACCGACCGAAAAATCTGCTTGTCGCGAGTGCACCAAAACATCGATATCAGCCAAGCGCATGGCCGTAAGAAATGCGGTTTCTCGCAGAGACCCCATGTTTGGATGAATATCAGCATAAGCAAAATAGAGGCAGGTGTTGCCAAGGTATAATTTTTCTGGCTTCCGCAAATTTTTAAGGGATTTGCGATCCACGGAGCAGATGATCCCGGCCTTTTGAAGGCATGACAAATAGTGCTTGAGAGTTCTAAGATCCGCAATTTGGGCCACTTGCTTCAATGCCTCATAGTCCACCGAATAGGGCACGCTTTGCGCAATCGCTTTGAACAATGACTGCAGCTTCCGTGCCATGTCAGGTCTTGAGTGAGTCTGAGCAACGACAATCTCATAGGCAATAGTATCTTCTGTAGACTGTCTTAACGTCTGTAAAAAATCTTTTAAATTGGAAAATTTGAGACTATAGGCATAGTAGCCCCTTCGCAGATATTCGTCGAAAAGTAAGGCTACGGTCTTTCCGGTGGATTTCGTAACAGCCGACATGATTTCACGTAGTGCACTTCGCTCGGGATGAATGATTTCTGTCAATTTCAGTCCGGCATGTGCAACACCGTAATGCATCCTTAAAAACTCGCGAAAGCTTAGACCAAACAGCTGATATTTTACCATTCGCCGAGAGAGACCACCTAAGTTTGAAAAACTGAGAATGGAACTACCAGAAGTTATAGTTTTAACGGTCAATCGGTCTGCGATCGATTTTAGATCTACCTTCCAATTAGGATAACGATGAACCTCGTCAAAAATGATGAGCTCCACGCCGCGATCCTGCCCCATCTTGGCTAGCTGATACATCGTATCACCAGCAAACAAGGTATCGTCTAGGCTCATATACAAAATCTTTTCGTGATGGCCGCCACACACCATTAACGCTCGTTGACACGCCAAAACAGTTTTGCCAACCCCTTTTTCCCCTATGAGGCAACTATGGTCGGCGGACATGAAATCTGGCTGAAGCAATTGCTCCCGATGGGATGCAAATGGCTCCACTTCCCGTAATTTTCGCTTTGAGTAGTCAAGTATTTCATAATAATGTTCGCTTGTTACCATGCTAACCCCATTTTTATGGATTATATCACATAAATACATCGCCTAAAAATGGATTATAGTACATGATAGACCAAATAAATAAAATACATAGTCATTTGAGGGCGTTACTTACTTACAGCCCATGATTGTCCAAAATGTCTATTCTGCTGAACTCCACTTGGAGTTTAATGGAATCCATCTCTGGCCTTTAAAGTCATGTTATCTCATACATCGGATGGTAATCCCAGTTTGGCGCGAAGTTTACTAATGTCAGGCTGGAACAGGTTAGCGCGTTCATGATCATTCGCTGAATGCTGCTCGTAGGAATTCAGGAGTGCGTCAAGGAGTTCACGACCTTCTTTGCTCTTTGCCGCCTGTTTTGGGGTTTTGTGATTCAAAGCCGGAATTTTTTCGTCAAACCACTTTTCCCAGTGCGCCTCAGCCATTTTCTTTACGGATTCTAGGGCCTCGGGAGGGAGCTGATCAAGGGATATAGATTGAGACTTACCGCCCTTCTGAGAAGACGCTGCCCCCAAATTACCTTCAATGGTTTCAATTAAAGTTGTCTTGAATCGCACTTGATCGCCAAGCTCAGACAAAATTTTCTTTTTAATGACAGCTGCGCGGCGGTCGGAATTTACATTTGCAGTTAGCTTCGAGCCTACAATTTTAACTCTTCCCAGAACTGTATTGGATCCGGAATTCGGATTGGAAGCATTCTCTTTAAACGAGGGAATTTCGACTTCAACCACTCGTCCATCTTTAAATTTGGCATCCCTTGTAAGTCCTTGATCATTGACAACTCCTAATGCTAGAGACTTGAGTGATTCAAAAGCCACCTGAGGATCATCAATTTCAAAATGGAGAGTTTGCGGCACCATCGGATCACCGTCTGTATTGGTTATCTCTGGCATTTTTGGATTCAAAAGGGTATCGAGCAATTTAAAATAAATCTGCCTCAACTCGATGTCATACTCGGACAAATCAACGTCTGTCAGTGATTTGGCCTTGAGACCTCTGAGCATCCTTTTCCTTAATTCGATCAAAGAACCCATCGAAAGGGGGGGGAGCATATAGGGCGACATGGCGAGAATCTGAAATCTTCCCTCAAACTGAAAAATGGCCCCAAAAAGAAAGTCCCCGCGCTTCGCCCCTTGGGATCCAGATCTTTCGATAACTTCATAAATATGTTCCGTCATTACATTTCTTAATGTAAATCCAAAATCTGGTGTAACGTCGGTAACCTCATAGAAAGAAAATGCCGTACGATTCGCTGATTACAAAATCTTAATTTCGTCACTAGAAAGTTTCGACCTCCGAGTTTCAAGAAAAGACTCCGCTATGGTCTTACCTTCTAGCTTTAAATCACAATCTGTATCTTCTGGATCCATCTGCCAGCTAAACAAAAAAAATGGCCCAAAAATTTGGCTAATCGGGTTCCCCAAATCATAACCTTCAGAGTATTGCCAACAATGAAACTCATCCCAAGCTTCCTTGATAGCACTCGGACCAAAGACTTCAGAAGCATGCCGAAAAAGCTGCCCGATTAACTTTTTTTCGGTTTCTCGAAGCCTGCGGTAGCTAAGATCTTCCAACGAAAGTGATTGGGTTTTCATCAAGCAGCATTTTTTATACTTCACACCACTTCCGCATAAACATGGATCATTTCTTCACAGACTCATAGTATTGACCCCTTCTTAAAAGATACAAGCGCTTGCAGTTACCAAGTGACGCGCATGGAGTGTAGATAAGTCTTAAACTTCCCACAATAGACATTACAAAGATTCTTCCATAGGCTACCTCTAACCTAACAAATTTACTCCTAAGTTTTCTAAAGGAGATAGGACAAATGCTATCTTACTTGAAGGCGGGCCCATTTTTTTGAGATGCCATGATGTCCATGGTCTATGCTGTAGGCTTAAAGATGGAGCAGAACTGACTCGGGCAAATCATGAACAAGTATAAAAGGCGAGGTTCTTTGGAAAAATCGAGGGATTTTTACTTTATTAAGCCTTAGGCGGCACATGTGGTTCTTCTCTATCGATTATGGGAACATCATAAATTTGATGTCACGCTCTTTTTGACAAGCCAATGGCTCAACAAATAAAGGCCATAAGTTATATGAAATAGCGACCCACAAGTTGCCTATTAATACTCAGCATCTTTTTTAGCTTTTTTTCAAATGAATGGTCCTGGGGCATCTAGACATCTCTAAACCCAAAGTCTATTTGAGTAATCATATATAGCTTTATCAGTAGATTATTATCGAATCTATAGTCGCACCAGATTCGGCAGATTTTTTGCTTATTTGTAAATTCTTTGGCAGCAGAGCTTACGTCCTAATCACGCACCTAATCTCCTTGTTGAGTATCCTTCCCGATTTAGCCAGCGCAAACAACAACCTAAAGAACCGGAAAAAAAAGCGTGAAATAGCAAGAAAACACTTAAAGACTCTTTTTGTCGTCTTTTGGCAGGGCCTATGGCTCTGTTTTTATGAGGCATTTAAGCCTAATAAATTTGATGAAGTCGGCACTTGACAGGCTTTTGGTGCGATGAATATAAATCACACGTTCGATGAACGAACACGACTTAATTTGGCTATTTAAACTCAATGATGTTTTTAAATATTCAATCCATTTGAGAGGTAAAGCATTGCCCTTAATTGGATTGATCAATACAAACTGGCTAAATTGAAAGGAATCTCTATTAAAATGTTATCAGATCTACTATCCGCGCTATTTTTGAGTTTAGGTGTAGCTTCATCTGTTGGAGATTTTAATAATAAAACCGCCAAAAAAACAATACAAAAATCTGTTTGTAAAAAACCACGTCATTTGCGTGCCTGGCCTTTTGGCTGTCCGAGGCAAAAGAGGATTCTCAAGCTGAAAGAGGCAGCCCGCCCAAAAGACATCACAAGACGCCAACTTGACATCCAATTGGAATCGAAGTCATTGGTTAGGGAGTCTATTTCTATCAAATCATTTATGGAAAAAATGAGTCAATATCTAAAAGTCACACCACGGCTGTCTTATCTAAATCAAGTTGCCAAAAGTGGGAACCCTGCGCTGACCA
>JBAXBA010000095.1:0-12811 GCA_037142195.1 Pseudomonadota bacterium | reverse complement strand
AGAGCCACTGCCATAGCAATATGGATACTTCCGTGCTCTAAAATTGAGTCCCCTTGCCAGCTTGAATTGACGGTGGGATGCTTTCTTAAGGCTCTTGAAGTTGCCAAAATGATCATGTCATTGATGCTCACCCGAGCGAGTTTTTGAGCTTCACGTTCTTTATTTAGTTTTTCTCGCCAATCCATCATTTGGGTCATATTGGCTGACTGTTTCAAGTAAAAATGAGGGGCTTCGTTTTTACCTTGAAGAAGTCGCTTCGCGATGGTTTTTCTCATCATCGACAAAGGGATTTTTTTATCTTCTGTCCGAGCTTTCGATACTAACCTTGTTCCACTGGTAACTAGGGAGTCTAGGTCTCGAACGACGACTCGCCCATTAGGCCCAGAGCCCATTAACCCTCTCAAATCCAGTCCCCGCCCTTCCGCCATTTTTTTAGCAAGAGGAGATGCTTTTACGCGTGTAGACCCGGATATGGAAAAGGAGCGCTTTATAGACGCGGGAGAAGACCCAGGAGAAGATGCCTCTGAACCCAAACTTCTTTCAGAATGGGCTGCTGGAGTAGGGGCAGAACTCGCCTCCCCACCAGCTGGTACTGGACTCTGCGTGAGCCAACTCGGATCAAAGACCGCACCTGGGCTGGCTAAAACGCAGATAGGCGCATCTAAAGCCACACCGCCGCCCTTAGGCGTAACGATTTTGATTAGGATTCCGCTTTCCGGTGAGGCGAATTCTAAGGTTGCTTTGTCGGTCTCAATTTCAACCAGAGGCTCACCATCTCTTACTTTGTCACCTTCTTTTTTGAGCCAATTTGCGATCCCACCTTCTTCCATCGTGTCAGAAAGCTTGGGCATTCGTATGATAAATACACCACTGGGCAGAGGCTGAATTGTGACAGCCTTGGCACTCGCTGCGGATGAATTTGCGACTGAGGACTTGCCCATAGAAGCTTGGTCCTTTAGGGACTCTTTATTGGCAGTAGCATTGTTTCCTGCAGCTTTAGGATCAGCCGTTTTAGGTGCGGGTGCTTTTGAAGTTCCGAGCATGGAGGGGTCGAAGACTTCGTCTTTAAGTCCTAAAACACAGATAGGAGCATCGAGAGCAATGGCCTCCCCAGGCTTGTGAAGGATCTTAATTAAAAATCCAGACTCAGGAGAAGAAAATTCTAGAGTTGCTTTGTCGGTTTCAATCTCTACAAGAGCTTCTCCATCTTTAACTCTATCGCCTTCTTTTTTTAACCACTGAGCAATGCCGCCTTCTTCCATCGTGTCAGAGAGCTTCGGCATGCGAATTATATGAGCCATTTTTTCCCCTTAGTCGGCATAGATAACGCGGCGAACCGCTTTTACAATCTTATCTTCATTTGGCAGTACTTCATGCTCAAGAGCTTCATTATAGGGAACCGGCACAAAATCAGTGGAGACTCGCTCTACGGGAGCATCTAATTCGTCAAAACACATATTATGAATCCGATCTGAAATCTGCGCTCCCACGGAAGCAAAGCCCCAAGCCTCTTCGACGATCACTACGCGATGTGTCTTTCGAACGGACTGGAAAATCAGATTTTCATCTAGGGGAAGTAACGTTCTTGGATCAAGGATCTCGACAGAAATACCAAATTCTTTTTCGATGTGTTCGACCGCTTTGACGACCTTGTGGTAAATCTTTCCCCAAGTAATGATGGTGACGTCACTTCCTGCTTTTTTAATTTCCCCTACTCCTAACGGAATTAGAAACTCTCCGTCTGGAACTTCGCCTTTCATGCCATACATCATTTCCGATTCTAGAAAACAAACGGGATTGTTATCTCGAATGGCTGCTTTTAATAGACCCTTGCCATCAGCTGGAGTAGCAGGACAGACGACCTTAAGACCTGGGACGTTAGTCAGAAAAGGGTCGACAGATTGTGAGTGTTGGGAAGACAGCATATGAGCTGCGCCGTTAGGCCCCCGAATGACCATAGGTATGGGAAACTGACCGCCCGACATGTAAAGCATCTTTGCCGCATGGTTGATGATCTGGTCAAATCCTTGAATCCCAAAGTTCCAAGTCATCATCTCAATGATGGGTCTTAGTCCCGTCATGGCGGCCCCGACTCCAAGACCCGCAAAGCCTGCTTCTGAAATCGGAGAGTCGATCACTCGTTCAGGCCCAAATTTGTCCAGTAGTCCTTTGGACACCTTATAAGCTCCATTATACTGAGCTACTTCTTCACCCATTAAAAACACGCTTGGATCCCGCTCCATTTCTTCATACATGGCCTGACCAAGGGCTTCTCTAAATGTTAATATTGCCATCTTTTCTCCTTAGTCTAGGTATACATGCATCCAGGCCTCTGATAGGTCTGGATTTGGGGATTCGTCAGCAAACTGCTCATCGGCGCGCACACGGGTTTTAATTTCATCGTCCCAGGATTCCAATAAATCTTCGGTCGCTAATTTTTCTGCTTTGAGTTTTTCACCTAAAACTAAAACGGGATCTTTTTTGAGCCACTCAGCAACTTCTTCTTTAGTGCGATAATTTTGTGGGTCAGATACGGAGTGACCTTTGTAACGGTAGCATTTCGCTTCAAGAAGGTAAGGCTTCTTGTCTTTACGCATCTTCTTAACAATTTTGTCTACATGCTGAATCACGGTCTCCACATCCATGGCGTCGACCATAGAGTGATCCATATCAAAAGCTAAAGCTCGCTTATAGAGATGATCTACCGAAGTAGTCCGCCTGATATCAGTACCCATGCCATATTGATTATTTTCTACAATAAAGAGCACCGGCAAATCCCAGGTTGCAGCCATATTCATGACTTCATAGACTTGCCCTTGATTCATCGCCGCATCGCCCATATAGCAAACGACAATGTCATCTTCTTTCATATACTTGATGCGAAACGCTGCCCCGGTTGCAAGTGGAGCTTGCCCGCCCACGATCCCATGGCCGCCTAAAAAGCGATGTTCTTTAGAGAACATGTGCATGGAGCCGCCTTTCCCCCTAGAGCAGCCGGTAACTTTCCCGAACAGCTCCGCAAAAACTTGATGCCCAGGAATTCCCTTGGCAATAGCTTGAGTATGGGAACGGTAACCAGAAATCATATAATCTGTTGGTCTTAGGCACTTTTGCACGCCCACACAAAGGGCTTCTTGCCCGATATGGACGTGACAAAAACCAGAAAATTTTTGATTCGTGTATGCCACCAGGACTCGCTCTTCAAATCTTCGGTAGTAAAGCATCTCTTTGTAAAGCGCCACCAAAGGATGTGCCTGATCTGGTACAGTTTTTTTAACTTTTGAACTCATCAAAGCTCCCTGCATAGGCCCCCCTTTAGGGCATGTTTTGACCTTATGGTTTAACTGCTTACGGCCAGTTTAGCAACCATTTGAAACCAACCTCTTTATGTACAAAAGAAGCACTAAAATTAGACATCTCACCGACGTCCCCATTATAGAAACTTCCTGCCGCTGCACTCGACTCTGCCCTACTTTGGCTCCAATAGAGGGAAAAGGCCCCATCTCCATGGCGTAAAAACACAGCTTCAAAGGTAACATGAGCAGCCTTAAATAAGCTAACTTTGGATCTTTGAAGGAAACTTACTTTTTCTTTTTGATCATTTATAGTGACCGTCCCGGCCAGCAAAGTTCCCACAGGACCCGCCGTTAGAATCAAATCGGGAAGACCATTAGGAGTCCATCCTACCCTAACATAGGGCTTTACCTGGAATCCCCTAAGAGAGTAACTGAGGCTTTGTAGGGTGTCGTCTAAATCCCCATTGGCGGGTTTTATATATTGGCCGTCGAGGATTTGAAGGGCAAAGGAAAGATCCGCTTGCCAAAAAAAGTTTTGACCTTTTTGTTCAAAAGGATGTTCCACAAAAAAGCCGACTCCACCTAGGGTTTTAGACCGCCCACCGCTTTGGGCAGCCACCGTGCAGCTAGAACTCGATGCTTGAGCTTCGCAATTAGATTTTCCCTGAGAGCTCGGAGCGGTGGAGTCATAAGAGACTCTGGCAAATTCTGCTGCTCCAATAAGGTTCAGTCCCAGGTTGTAGGATTTGACGTAATCCACTACCGAAAAACCGAACGCACTTGAGGTGCCACAAAACATCATTCCCCATGTTAACTTCCGAAGACACCCCATTAAGCTTGAAACTTTTTAAATAGCACGGAACCGTTTGTCCCACCAAAACCAAAAGAATTGGACATCGCGTATTCGATTTGCATAGGTCGCGCTTTTAAAGGCACATAATCAAGCGTTAAAGCAGGATCCGGATTTTCGAGGTGCGCTGTTGGTGGAGCGATTTGATCCATAACCGCTTTCACGGTAAACACCGCTTCCACTCCACCTGCTCCGCCAAGCAAGTGGCCTGTAACGCCTTTGGTCGAACTCACGGCAAGTTTGGGGGCATGGGCTCCAAACACATGCTCAATGGCTCGTGTTTCATAAAGGTCATTAAGTTCTGTTGAGGTGCCGTGGGCATTGATGTAGTGAATTTTCTCGGGTGTAATTTCTGCCATTTCAATGGCCATGCGCATGCATCTTTGCGCTCCCTCACCTTCTGGTGATGGTGAGGTAATATGATAGGCATCACCGCTCATTCCATAACCCACCATTTCGGCCAATATCTTGGCCCCGCGTTTCTTGGCATGTTCCAATTCTTCAAGAACTAAGAACCCAGCCCCTTCTCCCATCACAAATCCAGATCTCGTCGCATCAAAAGGCCGGCTGGACGATGCTCCGGATTCAGAATCTACACAAAGCGCCTTCATGTTCGCGAAGGCAGCAACGGAAAGCTCACAGATAGCTGATTCGGCACCACCTGCGATCATGCCATCTGCCATGCCGTTTCGAATCAGTAGAAAAGCCTCACCCACACCATGGGTGCCACTTGTGCAAGCAGTGGTCGTACAAATATTAGGCCCTTTGAGTCCGTAAGAATTGGCTACAATGCCAGCCGCCATATTTGGGATCGCGTAAGGAATAAAGAAAGGAGACACACGGCTTGGCCCTTTTTCGGCGGCAAGGAGAGTGTTTTCACAGGTCCAACTGATCCCTCCCATACCTACACCGATGGAAACTCCAAAGCGAGTTTTCGGAGTTTGATCATTGACGCCTGCTTGCTCTAATGCTTCTTTGGCAGCTGCTACTGCCAGCTGAATAAAGCGAGTAGTTCGCCGCGCTTCTTTTGCTTCCATAAAGTCAGAAGGGTTAAAACCTTTGACTTCACCAGCCACTTTTACATGAATGCGATGATTATCAAATTGCGTGATCGGACCAATTCCAGATTTCGCTGCCAGGGCATTTTTCCAGGACTCATCCACAGAATTTCCTACAGGAGAAAGCATACCCATTCCTGTTACCACAACTCGTCTCATAAATTTCCCCCGATCCACTCGCTAAGTATGTGTTTATGGAAATCACAAGGATTTCCTGGCGATAAACATATTTAAGGTCTTTAAATGTATAACTGATTCGTCTCTTTTGGCAACCGCCTTTCCTCCCAAAACCCCTTGAGGTGTCCGTTTGAAAGGCAACTTTGTTTAAAATTGTTCCCAAAGGTTTATTCTTTACCTTAACTTTATCAAAAATTTCTCTTTCCTTATAATCTCTGAGGCCAACTCCATTGCCCTCAAATAACTGAGACTTTTCGGCATGGTAGAGCTAAACTAGCCATGCCTCATGGACCTGGACCCAAGCTCTCTCAATATAAAGGATCTTACACAAATGTCTAAAATATTTTTGATCGGTGGTACGGGACTCGTTGGCACCAAATTACAAAAAAAGCTTTTAGAAAACGGCCATGTGATCACTATTTACACTCGAAAACGCATCGATTTCAAAGCTCAGAATCAGGGCATTACGATGACAGACCAAATAGATCAAAATGCCTTAGCCCATCACGATGTAGTGATCAATCTTGCGGGTGCAGGAATATTTGACCATGCATGGACAAAATCTCGAAAATTAGAGTTGGTTCAGTCAAGGGTAACGTTGACTCAAAATCTCACCCAAGCTTTAAACCTCATGGAAATATCCGTTCGCCCGAAACTCCTGATTCAAATTTCTGCTATCGGCTACTACGGAACCTCTTGGACAAAATCATTTACAGAAGATAGCCCTGCAGGGGATGATTTTTTAGCGGCCCTTTGTCAAGATTGGGAGCAAGCTGCCAAGTCCTTCCTAGGAAAGGTATCTATCGCTCGCCTAGGCATCGTTTTATCCAGAGACGGTGGGATGTTAATGAAAATTCTACCTTTGTTCCGATTCCTGCTAGGAGGCCCCCTAGATTCTGGCAAACAATGGATTTCATGGATTCACATAGATGACGCAGTCGATATCCTGGTCTATTTGCTAACTGCAGACCCACAAACTTACAATGTCGTAGCACCTCAAACAGTCAGACAAGAAGCGTTTGCCAAAACTCTTGGAAGTCTCATGGGACGCCCCAGCTTTGTTCCTACTTCCGGGATGATGCTAAGACTTTTACTGGGAGAGCGGGCCCATTATCTCATTACCGGACAAAAAGTGCTGCCTGATGCTCTCATAAAGAAAGGCTATAAATTCCAATACAAGAATCTCAGAGACGCTCTAAGTAACCTCTTATAACCGAGCCCTAAGAAAGAGTCCAAAACCTACTTTCAAGAGTGCTTTAGGCTCATTCGAATCATCAAGTCGAAGAGCTGAAGCAGGAGACGGAATCCGAGCTTTCGAAAAGTTTCTTCGACTACTTTAAGAGCCTTTGCTTTCTTTGAAATCCTAAGTTGCGCCATGCCCATACTGGTTCGGAAATAGGAAGTCGATTTCTTTGATAGACCATAAAAATACCGAAGGGCAAAAGGATCAAATGGGGTCCCCAAGAAGCTAAAATCGCACCCATATAGCCATTCTCTGCAAGCCATTTGAAGCCGACCGTTATGAGGTAGCTTATAATGATCACCGAAATGCAGGATGCGTAAGCGGTGCCTTTAGGTCGCCGTTGCTCACTGATTCCAAAAACTAGGCCAAATAGAAAGAATACGATAGTTCCAAAGGGGGCTGCAAATCGTTTATGAAATAGATAATTGGCTTTTCTAAATTCGGGAGTTTCCGTCGCACCGGACTTCCTTTGATCTTTTATATAGTCCCTTAATTCTGAAATGGGAAGACTTTGGTAGTCGTTACTTAGCGTATCACCACCAAAGATCTGATCTCTGAATAACCGCAAAAGATCAATTTTCATGGTTTCAAAGCGAAACGAGCGATAGGATTCCCCTTTAGAGCCGTAACCAAATCCGTTCTTTAAAGTTAAGACGAGCTTTCCTGTTTCCACGGACCCTTCAATCTTTCCTTCAGGGGCAGATAAAGTGAATCCGTCAAATTTTCCAGACCTTTTTTGGGGAGATAGAATAAGTTTCTTATACTCCTTCTTGTCGCTTGAAACTTCTTCAGCGTGGAGAACGAAGCCTAAAAAGTTGTCGACAAAAACGCCCGGCTGAATCTTCGACCTTATAATATTATCAAGTTCCGTTTGGGTCTTGCGGTAGGTAAACGATAGAAACTCCCGCCGCCCCCACGCTTCCAATTGAGTGGAAATATAAAGCCCCCCGCCTACAAGTACGGTTGCTATGATCATTAAAGGCAGAAGGGCTTTACGCAGGGAATATCCAGCCGCAAGGAGAGCAACCACTTCCCCATCTGCTGACATCCTAGAGAAGCCTAACATCACAGCAAACATAAAAGCCATGGGTATGGTTAGGCTTAGAAAAGGCACCGCAACAAAGACTAGGGGGAGGACTATGTTTTCAAAAGAAAGACCTATGGCTACTAAAAGCTCAGTAAGCCGAATCAGCTGTGAGATAATAAGCACTGAGGAAAAAATAACCACAGTGGATATAAACTGCGGGACGATTTCCCCAAAAAGATAAATAAAAACTCGAATTTGAAACTTCCTCCAAGTCCATCTTATCATTGTGCCAAATATTACAGAAATTTCTAGATACCCGGACTAGGCCTAAATGTGGTATAGTCCATTTAACTGTAAATACGTCAATAAATCTAATCCTTTTCCCAGAAGAGGTCTCCAGGTGAGATGCCAAAAATACATATTTTTAAACGTTTTGGCCCTTCTGATTTCGAGCCATGCCACGGCAGGTGTACAAATCCCCCTAAATTTTGATGCTCCCAACGAGTCTGGCAAAATTCAGATCCAAGGTAAAAATACGACCCTAGTTCCTAAGATCCAAGACTATATGGAAAAATTTATCGCGAGCAAAGGCAATCAGATTGCTTCTGTGATTGTAGTCGAAGTGAAAACAGGAAAAATTTTAGCTATGGCCCAAGGCTTAAAGCCGGAAAGCTGGGGAAGCTCCGTTAATACAGCTTTGCACAACAGCTTTCCGGCTGCCTCCCTCTTCAAAACCATTAGCTCTGCGGCAGCCATCGAGCTCAGCAACCTCAACCCTGATTTTGAAATCGGTTTAGGGGGAGGTTGCTCCCATGTCATGCCTGATGGGTCTTGGCTTCGAAACACTCCCATTGGCAAATTCGGCGGAATTTCCCTGCGAAAGGCCTATGGATTATCATGTAATGGCTATTTTGCCCGACTCGCCGTAAGCGATTTAGGACTTGGGGTGGTCAATGATTTTGCCCACCGTTTTGGCTTTGATCGGCCCATACCGGCCGATTTTGATATCCCCGTGAGTCCCCTAAACTCTCCCAATCCTCAAACAAGCTCAGCAAATACCGTCGGGGCCTTTGCTGCTGGGTTTGGCCTCGTAGGTTTAGCTCCCGTGCTCTCTGCTTGGCAAATGCTCGCCGTGGCTAACGATGGGGCACCCATGCCTCTTCGCATCTTGGAGGAATCCTCTCCTTCCATGCCCCCCATGCCCCGAGTGATTAGCGAAGATGCAGCTAAGGTATTGCGTAACGTCATGAGCCAGACTGTGCTGCGCGGTACGGCTACGGCGGCTTTTCGTAATAGAAAGTTCGCGGCTATTAGGCCTTTTGCAGGCGGAAAAACCGGCACCCTTAACGGGAAATCTCCGGAAGGTCTTACCACTTGGTTTGCGGGCATGATGCCCTTAGGGCGGCCGGAAGTGGTGGTGACAGCTGTTACTGTAGCAGGTCAACGTTGGGTCATCAAAGCCCCACAAATCGCCTCTGAAGCTTTGTGGATCTACAATGAAGTTAAAAATGGTCGTGCTTCGACTTATGCTCAAGACGGCGAACTTAGACGGCGCAAGCGAAAGTCTTAAGCTTCGATTTTTGAGCTCAGTAAGTAGTTGCTATGTTGGGAATGAAGATCTTGCCTCAAGCAAGTTAGCCAGAATGAAAGATTAGGCACTTGCTGCCGTCTAGAAATCGGGACCAAGAAAAGAAAAAATCCTTTCAAAGAGTAATTCAACTCAAACTTTGAAAGGAGCCAAACAGATGGCAAGTACTAAGATCTCGTATTTTGGAAAAAAAGTCTATATCGGTACTGATGTGCATAGGGAAACTTATTCTGTGACTTGTATTTGCGAGGGTGTCACTGTTAAAAAAGTAGCAAGTGTACCGGCAAGCCCGGCAGAATTTGCCCAATCTCTTTGCCATTGGTTTAAGGGAGCTGAGCTTTATTCTGCCTACGAAGCGGGCTTTTCTGGATTTAATCTTCACAGGGAGCTTGAAAAGGCTGGAGTTAAAAGTATTGTGGTTAACGCCGCTTCCATTGCTGTTGCCGCAAACGACAAGGTAAAGACCGATCTACGAGACTCCAAGAAGATTGCAGAGCAATTATCTACCAACCGATTAAAGGCCATTTATGTTCCTAGTAAAGATGAAGAAGCGAGAAGAACCTTAACCAGAACTCGAGAACAGGTGGTGGAAGCTAGAGCGACAACATCCCGTCAGATCAAGTCTAAGCTGCATTACCATGGATTGATGGCCAAAGATGATAAGCGGTCCATTTCGAATCGTTATCTAAAAGAAATTGAGAAGTTAGAACTCGCTGCTGAAGTCCAGTATTCCTTCAAAATATTCATTGAACAATGGCGCTTTTTAACAAGTCAGCTCATAGACCTTAGAAAGGCTTTACAGAAAGTACTTGCCATCGGTTTGGCTCCTTTCAAAGTTTGAGTTGAATTACTCTTTGAAAGGATTTTTTCTTTTCTTGGTCCCGATTTCTAGACGGCAGCAAGTGCCTAATCTTTCATTCTGGCTAACTTGCTTGAGGCAAGATCTTCATTCCCAACATAGCAACTACTCACTTTACAGATTACAATGGACGAAACCAAAATAGAGAGCATTTTAAATGTAATCTATTTTTTATTCTTTTTTGGTGCGGAGGAAACAATTTTACTGTGAAACTCTTTAAGATGTGTGGAGGCCCAAACGGCCAGGCCCTCAAGAACGGGACGTAAGGCTGCTCCACTCTCGGTGACTTTAAAAGCATTGTTTCTCGCTGATTTATCGGGGTGAACTCTTTCAATCAATTTCAATGAGACTAATAATTCAAGCCTGTCCGCAAGAATGTTCGTGGAAATATGTTCCGGGGAGTCAAGGAGCTCTGAATAAGTTCTTGGTCCGTGAATGAGGAGGTCTCGAATGATGAGCATTGTCCACTTGTCACCTAGGACATCGAGTCCCGAGCAAATAGGGCAAACCGATCGCCATTGAAAATTAACTTCGCTTTTCGTCATAATTTATTTTGGCTTAAATCTTTCTTTTAATCCATAAATCCTATTAGTTTTCGCTTCTGAACTTTTGACCTCGCGTTACATTCCTACAACTAAAAGAATTTGGCCACTCTCGGTCAACTCATTGATTCTTACTAAATTTAGTTTTAGTTACGAGCGCCCCAAAACTTCAAACGCGCAACAGCATGCCCAAGCGCCCCCTTGATAAACGCAAACTGGGTGAATCCAACCTCGAGCAGTACCCTGTTGCTTTCGGTGAGCTCGTTCGCGCAGAGTTCCCGGAGCGGCTTGTACTCAGGTGAATTGTAGAAGGCCTCGGCTGTAGCCATGTTCTTGAATCTCACAACGGAAGCCCAGTTACCGTTCCACTCGCCCTCGATCACCTTGGCAGTCATAGACCCCACCAAGACATCCCCGCCCATCTTCTTTATTGCGGGTAGCGCGTCCTGCCAATAGCGCGCCATCGCATCCTGCGTGTTCTTGAACTTCATCTGGGAAATGAGGTACGCGGGGAGAGTATTCGATGAGGCACTATCGGCAGGTGCGGGATTGCTTCCCTCGACGAGAAGGACCCTTCCGAACTCGGTAAGCTCGTTCATGCGGAGGTCCTTGAGAGGCTTATACTCGGGCGCATTGCAGAAGGCCTCAGCCGTGGCCATATCCTTGAACTTCACGAGGGCGGCCCAGTTGCCGTCCCACGAGTCCTCCAGCACAAGGGGGCTCATCGACCCTGCCAAGACTTCTCCGCCCATCTTCTCCATCATCGGCATCGCATGCCGCCCGTAACGGGCAATCGAGTATACCATGTCCTTAAACTTAACATGCACAACCAGATACGCCGGCATCGTGATCCCCTCCGTCCTATAGTGTCCATCTTGATAAGAGATCGCTTTATTTGGCTTTTTGGGATCAGAGTTTATCACTTAAATTCCTTTGGTTGAATTAGTTTTAAAAACATATATCAATTATTGAAGGACTACTTAGAAATAGCTGCAGCCATTTCTCTTAGTGAGTTTTCAATTGGAGTTGGCTTCCAATCAAGCACTTCAAACGTGGCGCGATTATCGAAGAAAGCTTTTTGTCCCAAAAATGGAATCATGCCTTTGGCTTCGCGATCAAAAAGACCCATGAACTTTAAGAGGATACTCGGAGCTTTGATCGAGGGCACCTTTGAATATCCTTCTTTCTTTAGCACCTGGGCCAAGGTTTCCATGGAAACAGGCTCTGCGGTTGCGGCAATGAAACGCTTTCCTGCGGCCCCTGGAGCCGTCATTGCTTTTACATGCAATCGAGCCACATCGCGCACATCAACCATCCCCATGGCAACATCGGGTATCATGGGTAACTTTCCTTTGATCATGTCGGTCAGCATTTTCACATTTTGTCCATCTACGGCTCCGCTGATGGGTGGGCCGAATACTCCGCCTGGGTTGATTACGGCGAGTTCCATTTCGCCACCTTCAACAGCTTTCCAAGCCGCTTGTTCGGCAAGAGTTTTACTTTTTAAATAAGCGCCTATATTTTCATTTAAATTAGACCAGTTTTCAGGTCCGAATTTTCCGCTTCCATTGCCCGACATGATTGCAGCTATTGATGATGTAAGAACCACTCTTTTAACTTTCGCCCGCTTGGCTGCTGCAAGAACGCGTTTGGTTCCTTCGACGGCAGGAGTGATCAAATCATTTTCATTCTTTGGTTCAGCAATCACAAATGGAGATGCGACGTGCAGAATGTAAGTACACCCCTTCACGGCCTCATCCCAGCCTTTATCAGAGAGTAGGTCAGCTTCTACAAAAGTGAGCTTGTCAGCTGGAGAAATCTTTGCGATCGCATTCCGAGTGGATTCAGACTTACTTTTAGAGCGAATTGAGCCCACGACTTCGTAGCCTTGCTTTAAAAGTTCTACGGCACAATGTTGACCTATGTATCCCGTGATTCCAGTGACTAACACTCGTTCGTTCATTAGTGATTCTCCTTGTTATTAACTTGCAAAACACAAGTTTAAAGTGATAGCTTGTAAAATGCAAGTTATAAAAATGGCCAGCCTTAATTATGTTAACGCCAAAGAACTGGTCATGTTTGCCACATTGCTTGCCTATGGAAGCTGCCAAAACTACAAAACCAGTTACCTACATGCGTCGACGTCCGGAGCTTACTCCGTGCTACCGCAT
>JBAXBA010000094.1:0-12870 GCA_037142195.1 Pseudomonadota bacterium | reverse complement strand
TATTTCAGCCGAGAAATTAAATTATGAGTTTTACTTTATAAAGATGCCATTGCCCCGCCTTCACCCCAAGTGCTGAAGAAATCTGATAACGGATCTAGAGTGGCATGACAACCACTGCAGCCCGCAGCAGTTCTCAGATTTCCCGGATCTTGAGGAAACACTTTTGGCAGCTCGCTGGTAAACTTTCGACAAAGAAGCCTTTCGTAAATTTGATTGCCTCTGGTTCGATTTTTCTCGTAGCGCCGCAACCAGCCAAAAGTACTGATCACCCCACCTTGTTCATAAGAAGAACCCGTATTAATAAGCGTAAACCGCCTGGAGTTTAAGGGAACCTGCTTAGAGTAATTGAGTAGAGATGTCCCGACATTCATTTTTGAGAGATCAAAATGGTGACTCTGCTGATACAAATAGGCGATGGCACCATCTACAGCCGTTAAGCCAGGTTCAAGTATCTTCGTATAAGGATAATTGCCAATAACCACCCCTGTGGCTATTCCAGCAGACTGTCTACTTAAAGATTTCACAACGGAACTTTTGGCGTCAAACGCTTCCGTGGTCCCAAGCTCTGCATTTAGGGCGAGAGACGAGTCTTGTTCGACGACAAGACACTTAGACAAATCGGAACCACAAGATCTTTGAAGCGTAGGACACACCCAAGTAACAAGACCAGGATACCAGAAGGCGGTGGTCGCCACTTGCCAATTGGCAGGACAACTAGACACTCTTCTTGCATCGTCCGAACTAGCCCAATCGCAAGTCAATCTTCCCATTTCACGACCACAAAAAACCTTAGCAAGCTTGCTGCCATTTCCTTCAAGATTGTCGTTTAAAAGTTCGTCTAAATAATCACTTTGAAGCCCCGTTCCAAAGAGCCTTTCATGATAACGAAGGGCTGCGTCATAAAAAAGCTGGCTATCTAGAAAACCTCGGACCGCAGTCTTATAGCTAGCATCATCAACTCCCGTGGCCTGAAGTTCGGTATCACTAGGAAACTGACCATTCAATAAATACTTTGCTCGCTTTAATGCACGGTAAGGGTTTTCAGCAGCTAGTACCAAATCCCAAGTCCATAGGCAAAGAAAGAGAGCTATTTTTCTAAACAAATAAGAATTTTTCATAAAAATAACGCCTCGCCGTCGACAGAAATGGCGACACAAACAGGGACGTAGCTAGAGGCATCATAAATGCCGCCAGGACTCCATGTGGTGAGAACCGATTTTAAAGAGCTCAATGTTGCCGCATCCAGGTCCGAGTCTTTGCTCCCTGTAAGGCGCTGATAGAGGAACGTTATATTTTCTGTTACTGAGCTTGGATCCTGAGGGAGAATCGTCGCCCAATTTCCGTGTCTATCTGGCGTAGGGGCGACCAAGGATTCGCAAATCACTTCGGAAGCCTTAATTAATGCCAGAAGGCTCGTGGCATCATAATCTTCTAAAGGCTTCTTGGAAAAATCCTTACTGGCTCCCCCTAAGAGATCGCGATAGGCTTCCACCTCACCAATTAAACGAGCGACTTGAGATCCTTCACTTCTAAACTGCAATAGAAGCCTTCTAAAATGAACATCTGCATCAGGACGAATGGGGGCTGGAGGATGACTCGTCGAAACAGCATATAAGGCTGCAAGCTCTGCATCATTTTGCCCATAAGCTTTAGAGCCTAAAGGCTCTCCAATGACGCTGCCAAGCTCGGTGTCAGAAGCAACACTGCGCTCGGCTTTCGATTTGCTTTTTCGAAAGGTATCGACGAAGTTGCATCCGCTCGCCAGTCCGAATATGATTCCTCTAATTAGAATTCTTCTCACTAGTAGGGCCATCAATCCCTCCCCTCATAAATCCCTATCGGCCGCGAACCTAAGAACCTAAAGGCGAATAAATAACTAACTAAATTGACAAAATAATCCCGATGGAACTCCCAAAAACCCTCACTTTAAAAAATTCATTGGCTTCTGGTATCGACAACTCATCTTGCCCCTGGCCGTAAAAGAGACTCAAGTAGACTTGATTCTCCAAAGTGCCACCAATAAGTTTTGCTCGAACCAACGTCATGGGAATGGTATCAATCGTCACAAAGGCATTTGAAGAATACCCGAGAGTACGATGACTCATACAAATACTGACCAGACTGTTAGCGGTTAAGGGGAAAAAAGCAGTCGCTCTCATCTTGATAAAGTCATCCTCTACACTTTTGCCATCCGAGGATACATCCGATGTCGAAAGAGATTCGATTTGACTCAGCTCTACCTCGTGCAAAAAACCAAAAAGAGAGAAATCTGCGATGATTCCAAACTCTGTAGGAGAGTGAATCCTCTGTGAGGTGGACAAGCTAGAGCCATCACTTGCTCTCAATGCTACAGATCTATCTTGACTACGCCCAAAGTTGTAATAAAAACCGCCATTCCAAGTTCCAGAGCGTCTTAAAATGGAAAGACGTGGAACCCAAATCTTAATTCCGGAGTAATCCACACTTTGCCTAATGGATTGAGAATAGAAGGTCTTTTGGTGTTCTTTCTCGTACCAAAGCATTCCTCCAAAACCTAACTCTAAGCCTTTTGGTGTGACATAAGTAGCATCGACAGAAGGCATCCATCTCGATTTGTGTTCGTCGCTTAAAGTCACGCGGTCCGCGGTGTCTTCCCTACGGTTCCAAGCTAAATAGGACTTTAAATTGACCCGTACACCCATTCCACCTATCACTCGGTCAACGCCTACATTGGAGAGAGACTCAAGTCGTCTATCCGATTCTTTGCTGCCCGGTGGTGTCGTCTGAATTTCTCCATCTATCCCCGCACCTACAAAATCAGCCCAAGAATTATTCCTCAGACGATACCGCAATGCCATCGCACCGGTGGAAAACTCATCATAAAGGACTTCGCCATCAGCTCGCGCGGAAATGAGAAAAAACATGCTAAAAAGGTATAAATGAGGTTGAATACCCCCTAACAAGCCTTTTAATTTTCCATGTTTTCGAGCCAAAGAGTCCTCCCTTGCCAGCCATAACCTCGGAATCCCTTTAGGAAAACTTAAATCCATTCTCAAGACTCTGGGGATCGGAGCCGAAGAGAACGTATTGCTTTTAGGAAAGAGCTTGCTATGAAACCCTTGACTACGAGTCTCGCAATTTTCATTCTAATACTGGGTTGCCAAAGGAAGACCACTCCTGCGCCAAAAACCTGTCCAGCAGGTCAGATAAAGGTGGGGGATAATCTTTGCGGTGACAATCCCCTAAGAGGAGGCCCGGACACTACTCCCGCGCCGCGTCCGACTCCAGAGCCAACTCCAACCGAAGAACCAACTAGACCCGAAGCCCCGGGCGGTGGTCCAGATACGAGAGCCGACAAAGACGAACCGAACTCTGGTTTAGTTCGGGATCCCAATATTTCTGATACACCCTATCAGCCCCCAGCTGCTACACCTGATGAAATCGCTGCCGCTGGAGGTACTAACGCAGACTCCGTAGACGCCTATAAAGACTTGCAAGTAAATGTTGCTATTAAGGCTTTAAAGGCCTCAGATGACGCTCGAGGCCCCCTGGGTCTCTATGTAAAACTCTCAAAACCAGAGCTCGTTAGTAATATTTACGTTCAATATATCAAAGGCGAAGTGATTGAGGGTGAAAAAGCATTTGTACCCTGGGACATCTTCGCAAGCATTAAATTTAATGCGGGGGCATACCTTTGCGAAGTATCGGAAACTCGCTTTGACTGGGAAACACACCGCATGAAAGAGCCCTCCTCAATCAAACCAGTGCCCTACTCTTGCCGAAGAAGGAGCACGAACTAATGAATCAAGGCAACAAAAGCATCGCAGCGTGGATGATTGTTACTTCGTTGATAACCTTAGGCTGCAAACGGAGTGATGAGCTCATATCCAGCACAAAACTCGAGGATCCCACACATACTCTCGATGTTGTATTTTCAGAAGAGACTTCGAAGATTGAATATAAAATATTAGGCAATGGCGCTGAAAATGAAACCGTTACATCGGTAAAAATCATTCAGAACAAGAGAGAAAATGTCGCTCAATGGCTCAAAGAAAAAATAACAGCAAACTTCCTTCCCTTTGCCTCGCTCCAAGGAAACGGCTATTATCCTGATTATCTCTTAGAAGTAAAATCCACGAACTTCACCTGCACAAATCAAAAGGGCGCTTACATAGGCGTTAAAGGCAATCCCATTTGGTGCACTAAATCAGCCAATAATACCTCGACTGACAAAACTCATGGCGAACCCGCCAAAACTGGAGACCAGCCTGCAAATACCTCTACACAAACCGCAAGCTCGCAGACGCCCCCTAGCCCGGGCCCAGACAAACCCATACCAAAGCCGCCTGTGGTCTGCACAGGATCAAAAATAAGAGCCTACAAGATTTGTCGCTTTTTTGAAGGTGGGGCAGGAGGCTGTTACTTTCGACCTGATCTGAATTGTCTCTATCCCATGACTTCCTCTGTCTGTTTTGTAGAAAAAGGCTTATTAACAAAGGAATATGAAAATAAATTTGACTTTAACTCCTCTTGGGACTGTAGCAAGGGAGTTAATTAAGCGAATCATTAAAGCGCTATGAAAAATAAGGATCCGTGAGATGGGCGATTCCGGTAGAAAATATCCACGCAGCGAGATCACCTGCATAGGCGCTACATTTCCAAGTCAACTCCTAAAAGTTGAAGGGACACCTGACCATTCCAAAGATTGCGATCCGCTGTGACGAGAGCCCTTAATTCTTTTCCTAATTTAAGATCTTTAACAACGCGGTTAAAAAACATAATTTTTCTACTCGAGTGATCTGTACCCAATAGGGAGAGCGCCGTGTGTTTGGGCTCTCCAGTGGCTTTATCTTTATAGAAATTGACCTCTAGGAGACGCCCTACAACCAAAAATCTTGGCTCTTCGAATCCATGCCCGAAGGGGCGGAGTGTAGAAAGGATTTCAAGTAAATTCGTATCCGCCAAATGCCATGGTAAAATGCAGTCATACTCAATTTTACTTTCCCAAATATCAGGAAATTTACTTTTTAATGCGTCGCCATAAGATTCCAATGCGCGCTTTATAGAATCCTCTTGGTTTAGAGGAAATGCAAAGCCACCGGCTGCCCGATGCCCACCAAACTTCTTGAAAAGATGGCCACAACTCATCATCGCTTCGGTCACATCAAAACCAGCGATAGAACGAGCGGATCCCTTACAGAGATCTGAGCCCCTCTGAAACAACCAAGTAGGACGCCAATAGTCTTCTGCAATTCGGCTAGCGGCAATTCCTACCACTCCTTGATGCCAGCTATCCGCACCTAAAAACAAGACACTTTTATGGCGTTCTTCGTCTGCCTTATGTTGAGCTTCTTTAACGATGGTAGTTTGAATAGCTTTTCGCTTATCATTTGCCAGTCCCATATGCTTTATGAGCTGAGTAGGATCGTCACTAAGAAAAGCTTCAATGACGATTTTGGCGTGTTCGAGACGTCCTACAGCGTTGATGCGAGGCCCAATCCTAAAGCCCACATCTTTTTCATCCATTTTCTCTGACGCTTGAACAGCATCAAGGAGACTTTTAAAAACGGCCCTTTGACTCTTGCGTGCAGCTTCGACGCCTAGACGAGCTAACCTGTGATTTACGGCATTAAGGGGAACAATATCGCAAATAGTAGCAATTCCCGTAAGCGCCAAAAGATCCTGCCAAATCCGTGGATCCACCGCAATCTCGCGTCCTATTTTTCGGAGCAAGACAAATGTGATTCCGCACCCACAAAGCTCTTGATACGCTTCATCTGGATGAAGTTTAGGATTGAGTATGGTAGTGTCGGGCATTTTGTCTGGTTGAATTTTATGATGGTCGGTGCAAATAAAGTCGACCCCACGTTCTTTACACCAGGCAGCTTCGACATTAGCTGTGATCCCCGTATCCATCGTGATAACCATATCGGCGTGATCGACTTCTACTAAATGTTTGATGGCATCTAAATTAACGCCATAGCCTTCTTTAAAACGATCCGGTATGTAAAACGTATGATTAGTATGCCCACAGGCCTTTAAAAACCACAACCAGGCCACGCAGCTCATAGTGCCATCTACATCGTAATCCGCGTAAAGGGCGATGCGTTTTCCGGTTTTTATGGCCAACAGAATTTTTTCATAGGCTTCGATGAGTCCATGGTCACCATATTCTAAAGAATCAACCGGTGTGAAATTGCGATTTTTAAATAATTCAAGTTTCAAGTCTTCATAGGAAGCTGGAGTGATATTTTGTCTGGGAATCCAGTGTCTATATTTTAATCCCATGGGTGGCTCCTATTTTGAGCGATCATACGTAGACTTTATAAAAAAGCGACCCCGAATAGGGCCGCCGATGAAAATAGGTCAGAAAAACAAGCGTTTCTAGAAACCTGGAAACTTTTTTTGAATACAAAGGGTCATTAGATATTTTTAAGCCATGTACCATTAAAAATTTCTTTTTCCTCGGAGTATCCAGGCCACGAGTATAAAGATAGAGATTGTTCAAATCCACCTTCAGCTTTTACAATGGCATTGATTTCACCTTTTAATGCAGAAACTATATTTGTTCCTTTATAGGTTGCCTTCAATGCTACTTCATTATTTTCTCTAGGCACGACTTCTAGAGTTGCGCCGGTTAGTAAGCGTTCACGGAGTAGATCAACTTTCCCTTGAATGCCAATGAAAATCATTTCGCTACCCAGTCCTGCTTCGGCATACAAATCAGAGTTCGTAATAGGCATCGCTGAAATATTTGCTGTTTGAATTCCCGCACCCGCAGACACTTGGAGCGATCCCGTGGTTCTAATGCCGACATTTAGGTTCGCAGGAATAATTCCCACCATGACAACACGCGTATACTTCTGGTCGATATTCATGAGATCAAACTCTTTAGAAACTTGCACGCTACCGACACTCCATTGACCCTTCCAAACCTCTTGACCTGCTGCTAGCACGCTTCCCTTCGCTACAGCTTTTCCTTCTTCCGTAATTTCCAAACCACCGCGCCACTTGGCTAAGCCTAAGCGTTTCTCACCACCCTCTACGACCAAAGTCGCGGAAGCAGTTGTATCAACGGCCGTTCCTCGTAAATTCTTTGGGGAGCTTTGAGGCAAAATAAGACAAACTTCAGCAGCTACATCGACGCTGGGATTTGCCGTCATATCCCCGAAAGTTTTTTTCCACGGTTTACAATCTACGGAGGCAAATGCTTGCACCGAGGTTAGGGATGCAAGGGCCATAATAACAGACTTCATGCTGATCTCCTTATGCAGTATCGCTCAAATGATTTTGAGACGTAATCGCTAAATGACACATTAAGAATTAAAAAAACTATATAGATTTGAAGAAAAATCGGCAAAGAAAAAAATCAAATTTCTAAATTTTAGATCGATTTTGTGACAATATATCGTTAAGCGCCGATTTAACCTGGGGATCTTTTTCCTCTCGCGCTTTATTCGCCAAATTTTTTATCTGTTCTTGGTTTAGTTTCATCGACTCTAATGCCTCAACCGTGCGACCTCGAACTACTCGGCTGGAATCATCCATTCCTATTAAGAGCCTTTGTACTGCCTTTTGCTGATTGAGTTCATGGCGAAGGGCAAAATAGGCCGCTGCTCGCACGTCTGCGCTCGAGTGCCCGTACCAGGCATCAAGTTTAGATTCAATGCCATCGCCGCCACTATTACCAATCGATGCCAGCATATCGGTAACTGCAGATATTTCATTTTTATCTGTGAATTGATGAAGCTTATCAAAAGAATCTTCTAGAATCTTTTGAGCAATTTCTGGGTGACTTTCTCGTAGACTATTCGCTACGGTGCCCATCGCTAGTCTAGACGTAGTTTTAACCTCATCGACTGGATGATTTTCGGAAGCATAACCTAGCCAGTCAATAACGTCTTGATTGTAACTGGATCCCTGACCTAAAAGAGGAATCATCTTTACTAAATCCGGTGAGTGATCCCACTTTTGCTTTACCAGACCCAAAAGCATTTCCTTGCCAAGGCTAGCTTTTGTTTGAGCGAGTACAGCAAGAAAATCACGATAGCCCTGACTTTTTCTGTCCAGCTCTTTCGCTAATTTCATAAGGTCTTCTTCGGACCATTCCCCAAGATCTAAGGAGTTTTTAAAATCAAAATAACCTTCTCGGCTGTTGTCCCTAAGTTGTTTTATCAATTGTTCTTTTGACTTTTGATTCGATGCAGCAGTGGTGCTTGTTTGATCTGCAATGGGTCTAAGAGGTAAAAATGCCAAATCCTTGTAGACACTCAGATCCATGGTGCTCTTTTCCGGCTGGCCCAGCTGAATATCACCTCGAGAATCTATCACGAGACTTTTACCATCCTTTACTGATATTCCGAGTACATCATGGGCGACTATATGAAAGGAATCTTTGGTTTTCAAAATTGTCCAAAGGGAATCCCGTTTCCAAAAATTGTCTCCCTGATTCTTCTCAGGAACAAAAGAGGAGGTCCACTTCACAGAATCATCTTGAGCCTTGGTAGCAACCCAAACCCAATCCCCACTTCCATATAAATCATCAAGCTTATAAGAGACTTTGCTTTCGGAATGAAAGCGCTGCACGGGGGGAATTGCATTGGCGAGAAGTCTTAGGATATTCCACTCTACTGCGCCTAGAGTCTTTCCTTTCCAAGCCAATGTGCTTAAGGAATTCATTCTATCGATAACTAATACACCCTCTTCAAACTGAGCCCAAGCAGGCGTAATGTTCCCCTGCCCTTCGATGGTGCCTCTGACCTTCTTGAAAGTGATGGAAGAGAGTCCCTTCAAGCCAATATGAAACATTCCTTCTGCAGTAAGTTGAGTAGAGATTTCTCTACCCTGAAGTCCGGCTCCATTGCTTACTGACATAGATATTTTTTGAATCGTTTGCTTGGATTCCTCTTGAACCTGACTTGATTTTTCTACAATATCAATGGCCTTTGGGCCTTCTATGGCTTTCCACCAAAATAGAATACCAACCAATACACAGCCTAAAAGAGCTAAAAATATGCGAAATATTTTCATGGGGTTCTCTGGATTATTTGACTGCACTCTAGCTTCTCTCCCTTGACTCGCCAAGTGAAATCTATAAGATCCTCGAAAGAGGTATGAAATATGGTGAATCAATCCTATTTGTTAGAAGTTTTAGCTGCTTATCGAACACATTTAGCCGGCCATTGGCCTGCTGACATTTCAGCGCCTGAAGTGGAACTCGAGACAATCGGCCGATTTTATGACTTTTTAGAAAAGCATGAGGACTGCTTCGAACGCTCAAATCTCTTTGGTCATATTACGGGCTCTGCCATGGTGATAGACCCAGATCACGGTAGCGTCGTCTTAACCCTGCATAAAAAGCTCGGCAAATGGCTGCAGCTTGGCGGCCATAGCGATGGCAATCCGCTCACCTGGCAGGTAGCTCGAAATGAAGTAGAAGAAGAGTCGGGCCTGAAGGACTTTTACCTTTTGAATCCCTTGGACATTCACGGCGTATCAACTCCAGAGACCACTTTACCCTTTGACTTTGATATTCATGTTATACCTGCAAAAAAAGATGTTCCAGAACATCTTCACTTTGACGTGCGTTATTTGTTTGTAGCAAAAGACCTAGATCTACAAATCTCAGATGAATCCGACGACCTAAAATGGTTCCCATTTAGTGAAGTGAGCCAAGTTACTGACGAAGTGTCTACCCTAAGGCAACTTAAGAAGATCCAGTGGCTTTTAAAACACTAGATCTCAATCGGCTGGATTGAAACTTGAGCCTTCAGGAAATGCACCCGCAATAGGTCCTTGGGGAGGGAGCTTTTTGGAAACTCTCCTGCGCATTCTGACAAAATCTGAAAGTCTTTTCTCCCGACAAGGAGAATTTGTCCACGATGGCTTAGGCGGCAGGTTCAAGCAACCTAGATTCCCATGCATTCTGCACCATTCTATATTGACAATTGGCAATTAAAGCTTAGTTTTACAAGGGCCTTTGAATTCAGGAGTAAATATGCGTGACTATTATGAAGTTTTAGGGGTTAGTAAAAATGCAACGGCGGATGAAATCAAAAAATCCTACCGTAAGTTAGCCCTTAAATTCCATCCTGACCGCAATCAAGGCAATACTGAGGCTGAGGCTAAGTTTAAAGAGATTAGCGAAGCTTATGCCGTTTTGTCAGATGATGAAAAAAAGAAACAATATGATATGTTTGGCAATTCTGGATTTCACCAAAAATATAGCCAAGAAGATATTTTTAGAAATACGGATTTTGGCCAGGTCTTTCAGGAATTTGACTTGGGCGGCGATATCTTTTCTAGAATTTTCGGCTCCATGGGCGGCGGATATGCTGGGGCCGGTCGAGGACGCGGGGGATTTGGCGACAGCCGTCAAATGAAGGGCCAAGATGTGGAGTTTAATCTCGACGTTTCCTTCGAAGAAGCTTTTCATGGTGCAAAACGGCCGGTCAATTTTTCACTGAGCGATGGAACCACTGTAAACCTATCAGTAACCGTTCCTAAAGGGGCGAAAGAAGGCACCAAACTTCGTGTGGCAGGCAAAGGGGCGAGAGCTCCCATACCTCAGGGCAAACCTGGCGACCTTTATGTGAATATTGTGGTCTCACCACACCCTAAATTCAAAAGAAACGGTGATGATATTGAAGTCGATGTGCCGGTCAAAATTTCAGAAGGGCTCCTGGGAACTTCCAAAGAAGTTTTAACTCTGGATGGAACGAAAAAGATTAAAGTTCCAAGAGGCGTCAAGCCGGGTACTAAGCTTCGCCTTAGAGAACTTGGATTTCCGACCTCCCAAGGTTCTCGAGGGGACTTTTACGCTGTGATTTCCTACGAGGTGCCCGACTCCCTGTCCACGGAACAGGTGTCTCGAATTGAGGAGCTTGCCAAAATAGGCTTGTAGAGGTTGTTGTTTTCTTGTTCGCTTGATTTTTGTCCGTGATATTTTCATGGACCTCAACGCTACATTTGTGAGCGCACTGGTTTCGGATGTAGCACTAAGAGCAAGAAGACCAGGCATTCCTAGAGCTATAGTCTACCTTGAGCTCAATCCACAGCTCAGCGCGACTTTTTGCTTAGCACAAATCTGTTTCTGCTACTTTTTCAAGCAAAGCCTCATTTCTAATCGCCTAAGAATGGGACACCATGAATCTTTAAGCGCCCTGGTCCCTTTGCTAACTTATCCCGCTTGTTCATCTGCCTTTCCAAGAATATTCCCCCTAACTCTTCATCTATCCTTCACCCGACTTTTTAGGAACGGAAGCAAAAAAGATGTCTCTATTGAATTTCATAAAAGTTTCTATCAGTGCTTTCCACTCCTTCAAGGCTATGAATTCCATTGATCGCAAACTGAATTGGCCCCTACCTTTTCGGCTATAAGATAACTTTTTGGGTAAAAAACATTTTTTGGGGAGCCCTCGCTAACTGCATTATTGTGAAGTAAAATAGTTCTTAATTAAGAGGAGTAAAAAATGTTCGATTTGACTGACGAATTAAAACAAATGTTCGATCTTGCAAAAGATTTTGCCAATAAAGAAGTATGGCCCGTAGCGCGGCACTTGGATGATCACGCCCAGTATCCTTTAGAACAGCTTAAGAAGTGTCACGAGCTCGGACTATTGAGCGCATTTATTCCGGAAAAAGCTGGGGGACTAGGCATAGGGGTTTTAGGCCACTGTCTTCTCGCAGAAGCCTTTTCTTATGGAAGTGCAGGGTTTGGTACAGCGGCCATTGCCAATGAGCTTGCAGGGATTCCAGTCGTTTTAGGCGGCAATGAGGCCCAGTGGAAGGAGTTTCTATCGCCCATGGTAGAGGCCCCTCTCATGGCTGCCTATTGCGTGACAGAACCCGACGCGGGTAGCGACGTAGCAGGCATTCGGACTACCGCTAAAAAGCAGGGTGACAAATACATTATCAATGGCACCAAAATGTGGATTACCAACGCAGGACACGCAGCATGGTTTTTTGTCCTGGCTAAGACCGACATTTCAGCGGGGCATAAAGGTATGAGTGGATTTGTGATACCGGCTAACCTTCCTGGAATCACCATCGGAAAAAAAGAAGACAATATGGGACAGAGATGCTCTGACACGAGATGTGTCATTTTTGAAAACGTCGAAATCCCACAAAAATACCTACTTGGCAAAGAAGGCGACGGCTTTCGATTGGCTATGTCAGCATTCGACAAAACAAGACCTGCAGTAGCGGGCAGCGCAGTCGGCGTCGCGCAAAGAGCTCTAGAATGCTCCATTGAATATGCCAAGAACCGAACTACCTTTGGAAAGTCCATTTATGAAAACCAAGGGATCTCCTTTATGATCGCAGACATGGCAAGAGACATTGAGGCGTCACGACTTCTCACTTGGAAAGCGGGATATGAAGCTGACATGGGAAGAAAAAACACTTATTTCGCAGCTCTCGCGAAGCTTAATGCCGCCGACACATGCATGCGTATCACGACTGATGCCGTACAAATCTTTGGTGGCTACGGCTACAATCGAGAGTATCCCGTAGAAATGCTCATGCGAGATGCGAAAATTTATCAAATCTACGAAGGCACCAGTCAAATTCAGCGCATGATCATTTCCAGACATCTCTATGACTGCAAATTTTAATCGCGATTGATCACACAGGATCTGGAAAAAGATGCCCGCATCATGATATATTTCGATTGACCTTCAATCGATGAAATATAAAATACTTTAAGCATCTGCGAATTCTATTATGGCAACAATTGAAATTCAGCTGCAGCAGTAAAATATTTCTTAGACAGAAAATGTTGCGGATGGCTTTGATCGAAAACCCACAGAATGGCCAAAATCTTTATCTGAATGACCAGCTAGAGCCTAGCCGAAAAGGCCCCAATTTTTGAATCTGACCCTGCCGACTTGA
>JBAXBA010000093.1:0-13275 GCA_037142195.1 Pseudomonadota bacterium | reverse complement strand
TATTTTACAAACTTACCAATTTGAAATCATTAACAATTTAGATAAGACACCCGTGAAAGTCACACCGTTTTACTTTTTTTTAAATGACAAACCGACTACTTCTCGAGCTGACATACTAGCGAATTTGCGGGGATTAGGCCTTCTTAATGATGAGCGTATCGCATGATATCACCAAAATATAACTCACTTGCATCAAGTATTCGCATCTGCTTTCTATTAGCTCTGCTTAGCTTTGGCGTGTTCCTGGCATTAAATGAGAACTCGCTTGTCAATGCCGCCGGAATATTTTTAATCGGGGCGATGTTTACTCACGCTGTAGAGATCCAGCATCAGTGTTTGCATTATTCAGCTTTCCATTCACGCCGCATCAATAAAGTCGTCGGGATGCTGCTAGGGTTGCCCACGCTGACCTCTTTTCATGCCTACCGCCGCTCCCATTTGAAGCATCACCGCAACCTGGGCACGTCATTAGACGCGCCATTCTTCACATATCGATTTGTGCGAGAACCATCGTTGGTGTCTTTATTTTACGATTTATTTGGTATTTCCCACATTAAATCATCACTATATGCAATTTTCAGACATGGCGATTCACGCTTAATTCCCATTACAGAGGGCGATGAGCCAAGCAACTTCTCCGAAGAGTTCGACTATGGTTTGATGGGTTTTCTTATGGTATGCGCTACTTTTTCGGCCTTCGCATTTGGTTCAGTTATCATCTTAAAATTATGGATACTGCCATTTGTGCTAGTCGCGCAACCATTGCACTTCCTGATCGAACTGCCGGAGCACCTAGGATGCGAAGCAGATTCGACAGATATTTTAAGAAATACCCGGACAATCTTGGGAACCCGATTTTCACGTTGGTTTACAAACTACAACAACATGCATGTCGAACATCACTTAGAGCCGACTCTGAGCATGGATCAAACGCCTGAAGTCTATGCCAAGATCGCAGGGCAGCATAAATACATTTCAGAAACATATGTAGATTTTTACCTATCACTCTATCGATCTAGAAAATCACTTCGGTTTACATCCGCATCTGACAGATACGCAAGGGGGCACGCATGATTGAGGCGGTTGGGCAGGGTTTTCTACTTGGTCTTGCCTACGCAATGCCAATTGGGGCACAGAATCTATATGTCATCAACTCTGCAGCTCGCGGCACCATGAATAGTGCCATGCGCGTGGCAATAATATTCGCACTTATGGATATATCATTGGGGATCGCTTGTATCCTTGGTGTTGGGCATCTTATTCAGTCCCACACTGTGGCTCGCCTATTTGCAGGCTCAATTGGGTCGGGATTTCTACTATTCGTAGGATACGGTTTACTTCGCAGATCTGCGGCAGCCGTAGATTCCGCAACACCCTCAGCAATCGGGTCTTTGTGGAAAGCAGCGTTTCTTCTTACTTGGTGTAACCCGCACGCACTTATTGATGGCTCTGTTCTGCTTGGTGGCTATCAGTCCGCACTTTCAGGAGCTGAAGTCGCCTTGTTTGCATGCGGATTAGCTCTCGCCTCTTCAACGTGGTTTATATCACTTTCAACAGTGGTCAACAGGTTCAAAGCATCGATCACTCCAAATAGCATAACCATGATCAATCGAATTTGCGGCATTGCTATGGTTGGATTTGGTCTTCGCTTGGCATTCAGTATGGTAGCAGGATAAGCATGAAATACTTTGAAACATTTGCAATTACCGCAATATTTTTAGTGACTGGCTCTGGAATGAGCTTTGCTAAGCCTACGAGCATCAAAGTAGCTATTTTAGAAAACTTGAAATTCGAGAAACTATCGACTGATAAATATGCAAATGACTATATGGATGGAATCCTAACAGCTTCAGATGCGGCGAAGTCCTATGGATATGCAATCGACATTAGAACATTTTTTTATGACAAAGAACCTCTGGCAATCCTTAAGAAAGTTCCCGAAGTTAAAGACTGGAGCCCTGATCTTGTAATCGGTCCACGTTCATCATCGCTTTTCCTGCTGTTAAAAGAGCAATTCAAAGATGTGCTCGTAATTTCGCCATTTGCGACTTCGTCGGAAGTGTCGTCAATGCCTGATAACTTTTATAGCATGACTCTTCCAAACGAATACTTCACTCAGGCCGTCGTCAATATCGCTCGACAGCGGTTTCCAAATGCGGCAATCGCCCCCATTGGTGAGGTTGATTGTAAGAACTGCATGGACTTTATCTCAACTTTTTCAAGTTTTGCTGCCATTGCCAAGGTAAATGTTCGAGAGTCAACTAAATTCCTAAACAAGAATGCGGAGTCAGTCCCACCGCAAGAACTCCTCACACACTACCAGAAAGGGGATGTTATTCTTCTTCCCAATACCTCTTATACATCAGGCACTCTAATCGGCAGATTATCAGACCATTTGCGAGATAGTTCTATCACTTTTATCGGCGGTGACGGTTGGGGCGATTGGTCATCTAGTTATGTAGGAAAGGTTAAATCAACCTTTTCCTACTCTGCCTACCGTGCAACACCCTGGTCACTCCATGCGACAGATGGGCGTGCTATAGTATTCAAAGAGCAATTCAGGAAATACCGCAAAATGGAGCCAACCGGCGCAGTGTCTCTGCTTTCTTACTCTGCGCTTACAGCACCTATAAAAGCTTTAGCCGGTTTCAAAATCACAAATAAAACAACTCTCGTTCGCGAACAAATTCTCGAAGCCTTGAGGAAGGTTCGACAAAATGATCAAAACTACGGTCGTCCTACAATGTACGCTGTATATAAAGTAACTCAAGCTGGTGAGGCCTTCGATGGTGAGGTTTCCGCACTAATTGATAACCAAGACAGGAGCAAGAAATGACTAGGCAGAAAACAATTTTAGTAACAGGCGCAACCGGAGGCATTGGCCATGCGGTGTGCCACAAACTTGCCCAGTCTGGGTATTCTCTTCTCCTCGCAGCAAGAGACGAACAGAAACTGAAAACTCTCGCAAATGAACTTTCTGACATCGGCCCTGGCTCCGTTAAAATAGTATCGGTGGATATGTCGAAAGAGGAATCCGTTGCTAGCTTTGCTAAATATATGCTCAGTTCCGGCATTGAACTTGATGGTGCCGTAATGATGCCTCCTCAAATTCCACCAACCAATGAGTGCCTTCCCGAACCATCTACTTGGCGTGATATATTTCAAAATAGCTTCATCGGACCTTTAAGCCTTCTAAAAGCGGCGATCGCATGTATGAACCCAGATCCTATCAACGGAAAGCGCGCCAAGATAGTCATCATCTCAGGAATCTCGTCCGCGCAGGTCCTAGGTCACTATGCTACTAGTAACGTCCTGCGTTGCGCCTGGCTGGCAGAGGCAAAAACATTGGCATTTGCGCTTGGTGATCGCGGTATCCACGTCAATACTCTGTCCCTTGGCGGAACGCTAACACCGGGATACACGGCATCACTGGAAAAACGCGCTGAAAATGCTGGGGTAGACTTTTTGCATAGACTCGCAGAAGAGACAGCCAATGTTCCGCTTAAAAAGTACGGCAAGCCCGAAGAAGTAGCAACAGCCGTCGAAGGTCTTTTGTCATCCTTCTCGGACCACATGACAGGTATAAATATCTTGCATGACGGCGGATTTACGAGATCATACTAAATGAATGACAAAACACTTCCATCTTTAGAGCAACTCATTCGTGCAAAGATCCAACGCCGGATCGTCGCAGCTTTGGCAATTCTTATTGCCGGTTCTGTGATAATAACAATTGCCGAAACAGCGCTATCATACAGAGACCTTATAACGAATCTTGATCGTCGCGCTGAAAACCTGCAGAACATTGTCATCAGTGAGCTGTTGGTAAAAAATGACGATGCCATCAAGCAAATTCTTGACGACACTAATCGCGATAACCCTGAGCAAGCCGTGAAATGGTTGCGGCCTGAAGATTCAAAAAGCCTATTCGTTAAGCCAGGAGTAGACTGGCACATTCCCGGAACTTGGACTTTTTCACGGCCATTGAAAAAACTCGGAGATCAGGATTTCGGGATATTCATTTTTAGCGGAAATGTTTTCACATCCGGCGGCCTTGTGAATACACTGACACATCGATTGGCAATTACCGTTGCCATATGTCTTTTGATGGCAATGCTTTTGCTGCCAATTGCTCGAAAAACACCGAAGGAATTGATCCTTGGTCCTGTACAACAGCTCTTAACTTTAATTCGAGACGATCATTCGGGAAATGCTGCAAAAAACCCGGCATATGCTGAGATCAAGTCCATACAGGATGACTTTGAGTCCCTAATGAACGACCGTCGAAAGTTAGAAACCCAAAGACTAGAGACTGCGCAGCTGATGAAATACAAAGCCATTGCGGCAACGGTTCAAATGCTTGCGCACGATGTTCGTAAACCTTTTGGCATTTTTCAAATGGGCCTAAGCTTATTAGCTAAAGCAAAGTCACAGGAAGAAACAAGGACCATATCAACTAAATTGCTCCCCGAGATCGAAAAGGCACTTTCATCTGTCAATGGTTTAATTTCCGATGTCATGATGGTAGGTCAAAAATTTACTCTAAATTTAGAAAAAACCAGCCTCGAATCCATAATTGAATCATGCCTTAACGAATCGGCTCGAATCTACCCAGACGCCAAAATTAGATACAAATATGACCTGAATCACAAACATCTATTAAAAGTTGACTCTGCAAAAATTCTTCGCTTATTCTCAAATATTATTGGAAATGCGATTCAAGCCGTCAACAAACAAGGCGAAATTTGGATCAATTCCAAAGAAACTTTCCATGAAAATTCTTGTTTTGTTGAGATAACTCTAGGCAACAACGGTCCCCCAATCATTGAAATTGATCATTCAAAGATCTTCGAAGCATTTTTTACCGCGGGAAAAATCGGCGGCACCGGTTTAGGTCTAGCAATAGCCAAAGAAGTTGTCACAACCCACGGCGGGCGTATTTGGTGCGAATCTCCAGTTCAAGGTGATAGGGGGGTAGAATTCAAATTTCTGCTCCCTACAGCTGAAGAACTTTCTCATACTACAGCAATATTGCGCCCAAACCATGAAGAAATTAAAGCTGCAATAACCTCCATGATAACCCAATGTGAAAGTGACGATGACAATCAAAATGAGCTTGGCTTAGAGGCAGAAATTATTAATTATTCCAAACAAATTGGTAAGAAACTTTCGCTAGGCATCTTGGATGATGAAGCGGTTTACCGAAATTGCGTTTTGGAAATTATTGCTAGGTCGCCAACCCTAAGTGCTGTCTTAGCAATTGAATCTTTTGACCAAGGAATGAATCTTTTGTTGAAAGATGTTACCAATATGCCCGATTTTCTTTTATGCGATATAGACCTAGGATGTGGCAGCATCGATGGCTTTAATGTTTTGGAGGAATTGAGGAGTAGAAACTACCAAGGCTCTATATGTATGCACTCAAATAGAACTCTACCCGAAGATTATAGGCGGGCTATTGACATGGGTGCTCAAGCATTTATACCAAAGCCAATTAGCAGAGAGCACCTTCTCAAATTCATAGTTACAAATTTAAATCGAGTTAAATTCAGCGCCCCCGCGGTTGGGGCTAAGCCTCTAATTATCGTGCTTGATGATGACATTTTCTTTCAGTTCGCTTGGGAACAGATACTAAGTCAAGATGCAGACGTTTTAACTTTTGATTTTCCTTACCTTTTAAATAAAGGAAAAATTAGAGCACGACCCAGGACTATTGAATAAAACCTTCTGCATAATCACCGACTATTATTTCGGTAAAAATACAGTGTTTGACACTGAGCTCCGAGATGTTATCTCTGGATATGGTTTTAAAGGGCCAGTATTACTTTCATCAAATATGATAGGGGAAATCAACGATCCGATGATTACCAAAAAAATTTCAAAAGAACCTATCTCATTTAGAGAACTAGAAAAGAATTTTTGACCGCTTCATGCCAACCGCCAGAGGCATCAGAAAAAGGCTCCCTCGGTTTAGACAACCATGGGGATCTTCTGAGCTAAGCTTTTGCCTGCGCGTAACTAAACCAAATTTAAGATGAATCAATAGCCTTTATTATAACTCCAGAAAAAAAATGTCGTAGCTATTGGCAACCTCAATACCAATAGCTACGCGCTTACGATTTTGCGACTGTTCAATCCTATTCAAACAATGTGTTCAGGTATTCCAAACATTGCGGAGGCAAAAAAAATGTATTTTCTGCCGCTTTTTTGAAATTTACTTAGACCTCAAGTTTGTAACTACCTAAAAGTAACTTGGACTAATGAGGATGAGCTCTCTTATGACCAGCCACAGGAGCCTGTCCAAGTGGAAACCATATTATCTTAACTTGCCGAACACTAGATGTGTTGGTGTTCCATCGAATCAAATTTGAGACTTTGGCTTGATTCACAAATCGGAGGAGGAATTTTAAACCTCCCGTGCTCCCTAGATTTTCTTTAAGTCTGCTTTAGTTTTGTAGCTCACTATCTGCTCACGAATGGCGCTGGCCAGATAGATGGGAAGATTGATCAAGCTTGTAGTTCCTGACTGGACTTGAGATGGAGGACGTGAGGACAAGATGATGGACATGGAGGGATTGTATCGGTCCATAAAGCTTTTGAGACTTTTCGCCCGAATTCTGCTGCCCGACTTAACTTCAAGGGGAACGACGCCAAAATCACTGTCAAGAAGGAATTCCAATTCGGCGCGACCCTCACTCCAGGCATGGTTTGTGGAAGTTTCCCTTGGTGACCGAAGAGTTGCAAGTAATTCCTGGGCGACAAAATTTTCCGCAATAGAACCCTTATAAGTACCAAATCCAAAATCCATAATCAATCCTGGGGGCATCGCAAGCATGCTTCCAAGAACTCCGCAGTCGAACATGTATAATTTAAATAGGTTCTCTTTGGTATATGCAGAAATGGGCGAATGGGCGGAGTGGCAAATAGGAACGCGAAGGACCATTCCTGCTTTTGACAACCAGTCGATGGGCCCTGCTAGGTCGCGATAGGAGGCAATTCCTGGAACCACATCTTTAAACTTATAGCGGCTTGTGGAATCATCTAAAACACTGGCAAGTTGTTGAGGCACACTCTTCCAAACGCGGTCGATATGCATAGCGTTCACCTTCCCGGCATGCTTTGCAATATCAGCGGAGTATGCCGTAATGAGAGCGGAAAGCTTTTGCCTAGAGGCAGAGAACGCATTGTGACTTCCTTGGATGCCACCCTTTTCCAGCCATGTAGCCACGGACTCGGGCAAACCCCCAGTAATGAGATAACTTTTAAATAGATTCCAAAATCGTTGGTGAGCGACTTCGGACATACGGAAGGGAGCATGAATGGCTTCACGCAAGGACGAAATTTCTCGAGCCGAGCCGCTTGCTTCCACAAACTCCACAAAAGAAAGAGGGTAAAGATTGAGAATCTCTACCTTACCTACGGGAAAGGCGGCTGAAGACAAATGAAGGCCAAGCAAGGAACCAGCTGCAGCAATCGGCACACCAGGTAACTCATCGCAAAAATACTTTAGAGAAGTCAATGCCTCCGGACACTCCTGAATTTCATCAAAGAAAATGAGCTCATTGCCTTCTGAATCGATGCTTTGATTCGAAACAAATTCAAGCTCTCGAAGTATTTGACGCGGTTGCAGATCACTCGCAAAAATTTTGCCAAGAGACGGTGTCGACTGAAAATTAAATTCATGAACTCGCGAAAATTTTTGTCGACCAAATTCGCGTAAAAGATAGGTCTTGCCAACCTGTCGGGCCCCAAGGACTATGAGTGGCTTACGGGAAGAGCTTGCTGCCCATACATTTAGCTCGGTTGTGAGGATTCTCTCCATAACCACCTATAATTACTTACTTCTATTAAAAATGCCATCTTTATGGTAGCACAAATATGAAATTACTCAATTTTTTAATAGCAAAAACATGAAATTATTCAAGTTTTGGTGAGCATAAGGTTGGGCCTTAAGCCCTACTCTCATTATGATAGTCCTCGGTAGGCAAAACGTAGGCCCAAGGAAGCTGCCAACACCACGCCCTGAGCTAGGTTAGCAACTATCTGATAAAATTATCTTTTTTACAAAAACTTCATGCAAAACTGCCCTCGGCAAGTGAGAAATATCATAATCGGCAATATAGTTGCCGATTATCATCATAAATGGCATCAGAGATGCTGATCCTCATCAAATAGGGGAAGCCGAAGTATCATCGCATACTTAAACTCACCTCAATCTTGGAAAGAAAGAGTGTTTTTCTATTTGGCCCGCGCCAGAAAGGGAAATCGACGTTTCTAAAGGCGATCTATCCAGATGCCTACGTCATGAATTTACTACGCCACGCCGAATATCTAAAATTCAAGTCCCATCCTAAACAATTTGGCGAAGAAGTTGAGTTTGCATACAAACAAAGAAACATTAAGCTTTTTGTGGTCGACGAAATTCAAAAGATCCCCGAACTTCTCGATGAAACCCATCTTCTTATCGAAGAGTATAAAGATATTCGGTTTATATTAACAGGCAGCAGCGCAAGAAAACTAAAAAAAAGACTGGGGTCAATTTACTTGGAGGCCGAGCGTCGAGAGTTCATTTTCATCCCATTGTTTCTGCAGAATATGGATTTGATGATTTCGAGAAAAATCTGACTACGAATTTGGTCTACGGATTCTTGCCACAAATCTTGACCTCTACCAATCCTTGGGCAGATTTGGAAGACTACGTTTCTTTATATCTTAAGGAAGAAATTGAGCAGGAAGCCATCGTCCGCTCGCTTGGCGGATTCTCGCGTTTTTTGAACACGGTTGCCAAAAAAAATGCGCAACAACTTAATTTTGCTGATATTGCTAACGATGCGCAGGTCCCTCCTCGGACCGCGCGGGAGTATTACCAGGTACTTGAAGATACGCTTATAGGAAGCTTGTTACCTGCCTACAAAGAAACAGCAAAAAGAAAAGCTATCACTACGGCAAAGTTTTATCTCTTTGATATAGGCGTGGCCAACTTTTTGGTCGGTAGAAAATCACTTTCTGCCAAAACTCCTGAATTTGGTCTTGTTTTTGAGCACCTCATTTACACAGAAATAAAAGCTTACCTCGACTACAATAGAAGAAACGATAGCCTGTACTATTGGCGCAGCACTTCGCAATTTGAGGTTGATTTTCTGGTGCGAGATCTATCAGATTCCTGGGTTGCCATAGAAGCGAAAGGAACACCAAACCCGTCAGCCAAAGATTATAAAGGTATGCTGGCATTGGAGGAGGAACTTACTCTCCGAAAGAAGATCATTGTATGCACTTGCGACAGACCCCGTCTTATAGATGGCAAAATTGAAGTGCTCCCATTTAGGTAATTTCTCGAAAAACTCTGGGCCGGGGAAATTTGTAATTGAATACTGTGTGGAAATAGACGCTTTTTCTGAATGAAGAAAAACTATCACCACAGAGAGCATTTCTTTAAGTATGGCGCCATCGATCCCCATAGACGTTGGAATTTTCCTGACTATATCTCGGCCTACTCCAGGTTTTGAAGTAGCCCTTAAAAGATACTAAAAAGATCTTTTAAGGCCTAGGTGCGATCCTCTTTGAGTCCCTGCTCCAACTCTATTTCTAGGGCGAGGAGTTTATCTTTTGGCCGGTTAGTCTTTGAATTGAGATAGAAATGGCCTTGGCCAACACAAGCCCGTAGTTTCAAGAAAATCGCCTCACATCCCCAGTTGCAACTGCCCGCTTATATTGTATTTTTTATTATGAGCATTTTTATGCTCAGTTTCTTGCATAAAAATCCGAATGTATATATGTTGGTATTTGGCAGGAGGAGAAAGTCATGAATCTTGGTCAACTTGATCCTGAGAATGAAGAGTTTATAAAGAATTACAAAGAGCTGGGCTACTCCACAAAGACCCAATTGGCTAACGAAGCGATTGCCTATCTTCGACTTAGAAAAAAAGAGCAACTTCGAATGAAGTGGCGAACTGATGCCTTCGCAGAAATTGCTGATGCCAACTCAGATCTAGTTTTTGAGGCTCTCGATGGAGAAGATTTTGTCAACAAAGCCCGGTGACATCGTACTCATTGATTTAGATCCCACTCAAGGAGGCGAGAAAGGAAAAACTCGTCCTTGTTTGGTATTGGTGGGAACTGGGCATCCATGGGGCATTCTGATTGTTTTGCCAATAACAGACTTTAACAAAGGAACTCGAAACAAAAAACTATTCGTTTCTATTCCCTACCCCGATGTCGATACTGGGCTATTAAAAGAATCTTGTATCGACTGTTTTCAGATTCGATGCCTAGCAGAAAGTAGAGTTTCAAAGAAATTAGGCAAGATTCAAGAATCTACTTTAAAGGACACACTTACCATAGTAGGCGCCATTCTAGACATCGGCGAAGAACATCTCACTTGATCGTTTTTTAAGCCTTAGTCCTGACGCATCTCGAATGGAAGCTATTATCAATATCAGACGGGTCATACTTTCATGGGTCTATCTCTAAAATCTACGCGGTTTTCTTTGGTATGAAGGGTTTCGGTCTACTCATTAGGCTTAACTCTGCGTAGTAAAGGTCTAAGGAAGTCTGGGCATTAAGCCAGAATTCTGGAGAGGTTTTTAGAGCGTAGCCTAGCTTTAGAGCTACAATAGGCGTAACGCCCGTGCGTTCATTGATTATTCTGTTGATTACTTTAATATCCACACCGATGTGATCGGCCAATTCCTTTTGCGTCAGTTCCATTGGCTTCAAAAATTCTTCGTTTAAAATTTCTCCAGGCGTCGTCGGCTTACGAGCTATTTTTTTCATATAAAATCACCTCTCCACTACTAGTGATAGTCCACTATTTTCACTTCCATCGGGCCGCTTGGAGTCCAAAGAAATACAACTCTCCATTGGTCATTAATACGGATGCTGTAAAAATTGACCAGGTCACCCTTCAACCTTTCTAAGCGAAGGTTTGGTGGCGACTTCAAATCATCTAACGACTTCACATAGGCAATGACTTTTTTGTTCTCACCGTCAGCGACGTCGCCCGAAAAGCTTTTTAAGTTAGAAATAGAATATCTTCTGTGTTCGCCTGGAGTCAGAGAATCTGGATTGAGCTTATTGGACTTATCCCATCTCCATAAAGTACAGCACGATACCCCTAAATAAATGGAAGCCTCACTTATGGAAAGATGCATAAAGTCTCCTTTTACACACCTATCGGCACTCTAGTAATTATCGGTAGTTATAAGACAAATGATCAAGTTTGAGTAAGTTTTCGGTTGACTGCTTCAGCCCCACGGACCCCAATTTCTAGACTCCGTAGAAGCCACTAATCCGCGCGTAAAAGAAGTCCTAAGCCGCTATTTATATCGTGGAAAAGGCAACAAATGGTATGGAAAAGGGCGCCCTTAAAAGAAGGAGCCGCCCAGAATCACATCCGCTAAAACTTAAAAATTGAAACCTATCCTTGTCTCTCTCGAGGGAAATATTTCGAAATCACATACCAAGAAAGAGAGGTCGTTTATTTGGGCTCGGCTGCAATGATTCGTTGCCAATTATCGCCCAAAAATCTTTTGGTGAGTATGCCCATAAAGGACAGCATCCCGCCCAGAAAGATACCTGCTAAAAGTCCTAAATTTACTTTCTTTGACTGTGCCTCAAACTGAATCAAGTCAGAAGGTGATTTAGCAGTGCTCACGAATTGGGGAAGAGTATCGTTGGGAGTCACCTGCAAATTCTTTTTGATAAGCTCACGTTCGGCCTCATTTGCCAAGTCTAAGGTAACTTGCGCCGATGACACTTTTTCTCGAAGTTCTAAAAATTCATTTTGGATTGCAGCAACAGCTTTCGCATCTCCCTTGTTTTTATCGGCCTTAATACCCAGGAGAAATCGAATTCTAGCAAACTGTGCTTCTAACGGTGACGTAGACCCTGCAAAACCAGCTGATGAAATATAATTTTGAAGAAGAGGGGAGGCTTCAGAAAAGAGCTTAGCTTCCAAAGCGCCGAGCTTTCCAGAAGCTTCCGTAAACCGAACCATAGCTAGGGAATGCTCGGAAGGGGAGGCACCAGGATTTTTGGGGGATTCTAGGTTTTGTTCCTCAAGTTTTTCTTGATTGGAAACCATGGCCAGATGATTGAGTATGGAAACACCTATTGCCGGTGCTTGTTCCCCTAAAACCTTAAAAGGAAGAGATACGGAAAGAATCGAGTATTTAGGTGACGTTCCAGCTTCCAATTTGACAATACGGTCTTGAGGTTTTGCAGTAGCCAAGATCTGTGCAAATTCTGAAACTTTCAAGTTTCTTTCTGAAAGAGCTTTCTCAAACTCAGGAAACTCTTGTACGACTTTTTCAAGAGCCTCCGCAATCATGTCGGGAGAACCTGTAACCACTTGGAGGGTGGCATTGAGTCTTTCTAGGGGTATGGCCGCCGAGCTCGCCGTATATTCCTGTTTCACAGTAAACTTAGTTTCATATTGACCTGGCTTTGCTTTCACTATGACAAAACCGATGAATCCACCTAGCAGCGCCCCTCCGAGAAGCAACCATTTTTCCTTATAGAAAAAACGAAACACATCCACCAAATCAATTTCGTCAGGATAGGACTCATTAGCAAATTCAGGTCGACTTTTGTCTTGCGCCACAGTGTCACTCCTCTAAGTTCTTCTCACCCTAATGCATAATCGGCTTCTTTTGAAGGGATTCATGGCCAGTTTAAAGCTTCCCCATTAAAAAACTAGTACAAATAGGAACCCGCAAGAGACTCTAGGGCGGATTTCAGAGATTCCCTCCCCAGGAGATCCTAAGAAAACAAACAGACGTGACTAAAAAACAAACAAGCTCTTTCAAGATGGATTTCACTTCCGCTTCCTTTTCTTCGGAGCAGATATCGTTTTTCGATCAGCCAGGAAACCTTAATTTTAGATAAGAGCACTGGCCCAGGCGTCATCAAGACAGAGGTATTCGAGCCTCCTTAAGCTCCGAACTCTTTAAATGAAAGATTGTTATAACCTGACTCGGGACACAGAAATTCAGCCTCAATTTTAGAGTAGGAGGAAAAATGAAGTTCTCAATCGTTTGTGCACTAGTCAAAGACGAGGGCATGTAGAAAAAATAAAAAATAGATGCTTCCGTATGCTACTGCTTGAGATTTCCTTCAAATCTTTGGCCTCTGCTGGACATGAGAACTGATTTTTGTATACTTGACTTGCCCCACAGGCCTTTTATAGCTCAAGCGAGTGGTAAAATGAGAGAATTTTGGAAAAAAAAGCGGAAAAAAGCGGAAAAAAGCGGAAAAAAGCGGAAAAAAGCGGAAAAA
>JBAXBA010000092.1:0-13380 GCA_037142195.1 Pseudomonadota bacterium | reverse complement strand
TTACTCTGTCTTGCCCGATTCAATATCCGGAAAAACTTAATTGCCGGAGTACTAGGGGTCTACAGACGAGGCTGTAGTAGCCATAAAACAAATAGCCTTTGAGGGTATGGTGACCTATCTGAGGATAAAGCAGTTTTGGGAATGTCTGCCAAATCATTAGGATCTTTCATTCATATAGCAAACTACATATCATCCTAGAAATATCTCATCCAAACCTGCACGCCAGTGCATAGCGATTACATTTTTGGAGATTTTTTTGGTGACGGGGTCTTGGCTAAGCACGAGACGTTTTGAAGCTTCGAGTTCTTCCAAAAGTGCGATTTCAGGGGTGAGTTTTACCCGAGAGATGTCCTCTGTTGATTTAATCTCGATAGCTATTGGCGCCCCCACGCCCGTGTCAATAATCAGATCGACTTCATTGCCAGAAATAGTTTGGTAGTAGTAAAGCTCCCAGTCTGGTTTGAGACAGGATAAAAGAGTTCTCATCTCAGAAATCATCAGATGCTCGAAAATCTCGCCGTAGTAAGCAGTGCCGGGCTGAGGTGTGTGATCTAGTTTTCTGGCTAGCGCACGGCAAACTCCCGTATCGAAAAGGTAGAATTTGTTTTTAGCCCGAGCCCGTTTACGAACTGAACTATGATATGGCGGCAATGAAAAACCAATGAGTGTGTCTTCAAGAATTTCAAAATACGTGCGTACCGTATTGTGGCTCGTTCCAATATCAGTGCCAATGGCGTTGGTGTTGATGATTTTGCCGTTCATTTGAGCCGCAACTTGCAAGAACTTTCTGAACGGAGTGAGACGTCTAACCAGTTGTTCGGCCACGACTTCCTCAGCGAGATAGGTTTGCACGTAGGTTCTGAGTAAATCGGCTCGATCGATATTATTGTCGGCTAAATATACTTTTGGCAGTCCACCCCACATCAGTTTCGTTTCAAAAATTTGAGGTGAATACGGAATTTCAAAGAAACTAAGCGGACCTAGATGGCGGGTCACAGCTCTACCACCCAGAAGATTGGCATGACCGCGTTTTAACTTACGAGCACTCGAGCCTGTGAGAGCAAAACGAAACCTCTCTTTTTGAATAAACTCCTGAACAATATCTAGCAAAGCAGGAATTCGCTGGATTTCATCGATAATCACATTTTTAGTTGTTGCAGGAAGTCCTTCGAGGGCCTGTCTAAAAGCATGGGGTGACTCCAAAAACTGCTCGTGTAAGTGCGGAAGCAAAAGATCGAATGTAGCCGTATCCGAAGTGCTCAAGCTCTGCTTAAGGAGAGTCGTTTTCCCAGTTGAACGAGGCCCGAACAAGAAAAAATCTAATTTTTGCGGTATGTTAAGAATTCTTGTAATCATACTTACAAAACCCCTGTATTTTTGTAAGTATAGTGACATAAATTTGGATTCTTCGCAAACCTTTCTTGGATCTCACGTTTTTCTCTTGTGATAATATAGGTTTACGTTCTTTTTTTCTTTTTGAACTGCGGCTAGCCAGTTGGTGCGCTTTAGGCCCATTCCCCAGCTCCTCAAAAAGTAACCATCATCTAAAGGAAATTTCTTGGAGATAGTCTCTGATTTTTTACATCTAACGCGAATTCGACAAGAATTAGGACTGTAATGCTAGCGCCTCTAGTAGTTAAAATTTGATGCCGCGAAATAGTGTGCTAAGCCCTAACATCATAGATGTCATTTGCCTCTATCATATTTTGCGAGTTCGAATTTGACTTTGCCAATTTTGATTTCACCTTCAATTTTGACCACCGGTCTATCTGGACCGAGACCTAGCCACATATACAGATCGCCTCTTTGCTGCAGTTCTTTTCCAAGATATGTTTTGAGCTTAATTTTTGCCGTGTCATACTCTCCACTTGGCACTTTAATTTTCTCATGAGATAGGATACTCGCCTCAGCAAACCAATTTTTTTCAGACGTATAAATTAGGATTTTATGGACATCTCCCACATTAAGCGACTTACTTCGAATATTGTAAAATGCGCTCACCACATCATTAGCGCCAGGTTCTAATCGCACTTCTTTCCGTTTTGGATCTTCACCCTGGAGAATGACGGTTTCTTTGGCTAAACACGAAGTTTGATCATATTCAATCCACTTCGAAGAAATAAAAGCCTTCGAAAGGATTTTATGTTCGTACTGTTCCATCTTAAATTTGGAGACCGCAAAACTTCCGGGGAGCGAGTAAGCCTTGAGGCTATCCCTGCCCACAAACAGTGATTCATAGGACGGAGAAGTGTTAGCAGCCCCTGAAAATACTTGATGCCATTTGTCGTGAAATTTAACCGGCTTTTCGACCCCCAGCTTGGCCCAGCCGACAAAAATACCCATGTAGCTAATGTCAAATGTCTGAAGTTCGCCTTCTTTAAAGGGATCTGCTTTATAAACATCCTCAGGTTTACTTGGTAACGTTCCAGGATTAAAGGGAATACACTCCTCTCCTCGGGCCACGCCGAGAAGAGAATTTAAAACCAAGCCAGCAGTTGCCAGCCATTTTACCCCAAGCATAAACCTCCCCTACCCTTGTCTGTTCGCCTCTAATGTCCCATGCCGATTGGAAATACCCCCCAAACTGCCGCCCCATTCATTATCTCAGAAGTCGGCCATTGCCTCCCACAGCAAAACCTGCCGCCTAGAGACTTGAGATTTATATTGCCTCAAAAATAATCCCATGATATTCCAAAGCCCAATCATTATAGGGTCTTTTACGTATTCCTTGTCGCCCCAAACCTAGGAAACGCAGAAAACTCTGAATTTTAAACCTTTTTTATTTTGGGGCATGGAGATCTAGATGAGCCTTTCTACTGAATCGACGATTACTGGCATGGGCAATATCCGCTGGGAAGATGAAGACACGGGTTTTGATACCGTTGCTAAGTCGGTCGACTTTCAAAAGCTGTTAGAACAAACTTCGGGCGAAACCGGTGTTCGCGAAGGTCAAATTGTCAAAGGCCGAATTGTTAGAATTTCTGATGATTCCGTAGCGGTTGATATTGGGCACAAAGTAGACGGTGAAATCCCCGTTTCTGAATTTAGATCTCCAGAAGGCAAAGTGACAATCAAAGTGGGCGACGAAGTAGAAGTCTACTTAGATTGCTTTGAAGATAATGATGGTGAGATGGTTCTTTCTCGTGAGCGCGCTGAGCTTCTTCGCGCTTGGGACCGAATTTCTGATGCCTTTGAAAACAATGAAATCGTTGATGGACTTATCATGTCACGCGTTAAAGGCGGTCTTTCCGTTGATATCGGCGTAAAAGCATTCCTTCCAGGCTCACAAGTTGATCTTCGCCCAGTCAGAAATCTAGACAAACTTATTGGACAAAGATTCCCGTTCAAAATCATTAAATTTAACAAAAAACGCGGCAACATCGTTCTTTCTCGCCGAGTTCTTCTTGAGCAAGATCGTGAAAAACTTCGCGGTGAAACTCTCCAAAGCCTACAAGAAGGCGCAGCACTCAAAGGTATTATTAAAAACATTACCGACTACGGCGCATTTGTGGACCTAGGCGGCATTGACGGTCTTCTTCACATTACTGATATGTCTTGGGGACGCATCACGCATCCAAGTCAATTGTTTGAAGTAGGTCAAGAAATTGACGTTAAAGTTCTTTCTTTTGACGAAGGAAGACAGCGCGTTTCTCTTGGCTTCAAGCAACTTCTTGACGATCCTTGGAATCGCGTTGCTGCAAAATTTGAAGTTGGCTCTAAAACTAAAGGCGCCATTGTGAGCCTAACTGACTACGGTGCATTTGTGGAATTAGAAGATGGCATCGAAGGCCTTATCCATATCTCCGAAATGAGCTGGTCTAAGCGCGTTCGTCATCCTTCTAAAGTGGTTTCCATTGGTGATGAAGTAGAAGTTGTGGTTCTTGCTATCGATCAAGAACAACGCCGCATCAGCCTAGGCATGAAGCAAATGGAACCAAACCCTTGGGAAATCATCCTTGAAAAATACCATGTGGGTGACGTCATTAGAGGAAAAATCAGAAACATCACCGACTTCGGCGTCTTTATCGGCGTAGAAGAAGGAATTGATGGCCTTATTCATATTTCTGACATTAGCTGGACAGATCGCATCAAGCACCCAGCTGACGTATTCAAAAAAGGTGACGATGTAGAAGCAAAAATTCTAGCCATCGACATCGAAGGCGAGAAGTTCTCACTTGGAATCAAGCAACTGACCGATGACCCCTTCATGGCTGCCGCTGAAAAATTGCGCCCAGGAACAAAAGCTGAAGGTGTTGTTACAAAAGTTAACGAGCTAGGTGCATTTATCAAAATAGCCGAAGGCATCGAAGGCATGATTCAAGCCTCTGAACTCTCCACAAATAGTTCAGCAAAACCTTCAGACGTTGTCAAAGAAGGCGACACAGTTCAGTTTTTAATCCTTCTTTGTGATACTGAAGAAAGAAAGTTCGCGCTATCGAAGAAGGCACTTGATCAGGGTCTCGACGAGAAATCGCTAAAAGACTACGCTGATAAGGCAAAGCCAACGTCTGCGTTAGCTGAAGCTTTCTCTCGCGCTGAAAAAGACCGAACCTAGATTTTTTGAGTTATTTAGAAGGCCCTTACGCACTCCAGCGTAGGGGCTTTTTTATATGCCCAGGAAGGGGGCTGTGATCTGTCAAAGGGCGCCAAATCATATCAATATTTTCATTTTAGCCGAAAATTCGTTTGTTGGAGTTTAAACTGTCTGGATTCGTTGCAAGGGAGATTTGCAAGGACTGGGAAGTTTAACTCAATTCCAATTAGTGCAGCATGCAAAGACTCTTTTGCTGTCTGCTTATTTTCTAGAACGATGAACTCCTAGGAAATGCCAGATGCTTGCTCACACCCCATCCCAAGGCAATAAGTTTTGGATTGCTCTCATTTTTAAACCAGAAGTCAACACAATGGTACCAATGCCTAAATTTGTTATGCTCATATAAGTCATTTTGGCTAACTTCTAGTCTTATAGAGCCTATCTATATCTGGCATTTCTCTTGCATTGAACATCCGGTTCGCTCAAATCAATTTGAACTCTAGGGTATTCATGAAACGTTTAGCTCATTTGTTTTTGTGTCTTGGTGCGAGTTCTTCCGCTTGGGCGGGCTCATCAGAAACCACGTTTGTCGGTTTTAAAGCTTTTGAGGTATTTAGTTTAAAAGCGGAAAATGGATCTGAAATTAAAATTTGAGAAGGTCAGTTGACACCTAGACCAACACCGATCTATGAAAACGATTGGCTGTCCTTAGGAAAAAAACTTGGCATGAAAGGCAACCAAAAACTATGCCGCCCCGAAAACGAATTGACATTCGATGAACTTATAGCTCGCCTTTCTTTGAAAATCGACCTAAGTCGGCTCGTATCTAGAATAGATACAGACGGAAATACAGAGCTAACTGTAGAGGAAAAGCAGGTCGTTTCTTCCACCCCCATTTGCACGGAATTTGCGGACTATATCAAGCTCCTTGGGAAAGCTCTTGGTCTCACATCAGACTCTTTCTTGGGCGATACATCGACCGATTTGGACCCGGAGGCATTTTCTGGAACCATGATCAACGGCATTAGCTTCGCAAACGAAGGACATGGTTGGCTCATTGTTAATAACCGTCTTACTTCGGGACAAACGGCTATTTCCCATTTGGGCGTTAAATACCGAGATTTTGACAGACTACTTTCTGAAAGGCAGTACGATGTCGAATTTAAATATACCAAGCAGCCCGCAGCCCTGCGCTTTAAAAGAGGAAAAACCATCCGCAAAGTCACAGAAGGCGTAGATAGAAAAAGAGAGACTTGTACCAGAATCTTTTATGTTCAGCACTGTACATATGATCCCCAAGCCAAACAAGGCAAGTGCGAACAAGTTCCCTATGAGGCTCAGGGCACTGAAGTCACTAGAGTCGATCTGGTTGAGGAATCGTTTACTAACACAGTACAGTTTATGGCACCTGATTTTTCAAAGGTGCTCGGAGTAGCCCAACTCGCCAGTAAACGAAGTTTTGAGGAATCCCATTTGGACGAAAGGTGCGACGCTACTGCGCCAGGTCCTAATCTTTACCCCTATCCTACCCCTAGATAAGCTCCCAGGGTTCCCATCATAAATCTCACAGCGCTGCTATTTTAAACATTTCAAGAAAATAGCAGCGCTGACTTTTTAGAGTGCGAAGATTGGATCCATTTAGAGATTTATGTCCTGTAATGCAGTCCTAGTGCCGCGACCTTTCCCAACCTGAAAGGATGAGATTTCAGATTCTCGAAATTTATGCCACTTTAATTACCAAACTCAATCTATTCGTGAATAGGTTATAATTTGCTTCCCGGTGGCGGCCTCAATTACAATATTTGTAACAAGTCTATTGAATCTTTAGCTAGTTGACCTAAGCAACATAGCCCCACTTCTTAAACCTATCGTGAAGCTCTTCCAGCTTTTCAAAAGCTTTAAAGTACAAAAACTCTGGAGCTAGGTCGATCTCCTCACCCCAATGGATGGTATAGTCTACAGTAAAATTTTTAAAAAATTCTTTGTCTCTCAACGGGGCAAACACAGAGCGAGAGTCCTTATGAACCAGTTCGCTAAGATCGACACGCCCTATGCGGCCATCACTGAAAGTTACTTCAACCTCGAAGTCCTTTAAGTATTTTGCATCTGTCACTGATAACATGATAACTCCCAAAGATTAAACCAATGGCTCGATCTTTTTATAACCGCCAGTTTTTCTCATACTTTCCCAGTTTTCCTATAGGTCTTGCTGATGTAACTCAGCCCATTCTGCAACTAGGCCGTGAATTCTCGCTGGCAATTTACCATCAAGAATTCCAAGGGATTTAATTTCCATTGATGCCAAATGTTCATTATATCGCACATGGAAGTGGGGAGGATTGTGTTCATTGAAATTCATGAAAATAATAATTCCTAAGAAACGAGAAATCTCAGGCATAGCGATACATCCCGAATTTTTTGTAGCTGGGGATACCAATAATCAGCAATCCGCACAACAATAGTTCTCCAAAGCCACGAACGCTTCTCACAAATTTACTCCCCTTGAGCCGTCTAAATAAGCAGCTTAAAAGTATGCGCCTAGAAATTCCACATTCTGCTTACTCATTTGGAGCAACCTCTTTTATCAAAAATTGCTAATAAAATCAAGACAAGTGTGTCCGTGAGTCCCCCCATAATCCGAAGGAGCTAGCGCCATAATGGTCTGAAATCATTAACTTAGGTCAGACAGAAAAAGGTCTCCACTCCTACTAAAAGAACTGCTCTTGATTGTCAACTTCCATCGAAATCTAAGAAAATGAATGCCGACATCTCTTAGGTTTCTGTTAAAGATAACCGCCATAAGTACTTGGATGATTTTCCATAAAAGAGTATCGTTTTCAAACCTGACGGAATGTGGTTGCGATTTTTGACTGGGTAAAGTCAGGCTAAGTGATAGATACTTTAGTCAAAGTTTCTTGAAATAGGGTTGCCCAATGGCGGGCCAAGGTATAATAGATGCTATCCACTTGGGAGTCACATTTGAAACAGGTATTTAAATTTCTAAAACTCATCCTCCTTCTCTCCGTCATAGGAATCACAACTTGGTTTGTGACTCGCAATCGTCTAGAGACGACCATCGATTTCTGGCCCTTAGCAAACCCACTCGTGAAGCCCGTTTACTATGTTTTTTTACTGGGGATGTTAACGGGAGTCGTCATCAGCATTTCAGTACTTGGTTATAATTTAATTGCCCTTTTTGCTTCGAATCAAAAATTGAAACGAGAGATTAAAAAATTACAGTCCGAGCTACCACAGGTAACGATACGCCCTGAACCCAGTGCTGACTTAAGACTATCGCCAGATCTTTAAAGGATACACAATGCAAAAGGTATCCATAGCTCGAAAAATTGCCTTTGAGGCCCTAAAAGATGTGATGTTCAAAGGGAAAATGCCCGATGAAGTCCTCGAAAGCCAATACGCTCAATATGGGGAAAACCTCAAACGCATCGATCGCAATTTTGCTAAAGAAATCACTTATGGTTGTCTTCGTTGGTGGTCAAAGATATATTGGATCCTACAAAATACTTCCTCTAGAAAACTTGATACATGTTCTGAGGAAGTTCGCATTGCCTTAGTCGCCGGGACGTACCAGATTTTCTATTTGGACCGCGTCCCCGAGCGAGCGGCTGTAAATGAGTCTGTAGAATATGTGCGGGAGAACGGCCAAAAAAATGCCGTGCCTTTCGTCAACGGTATATTGAGGCAAATTGCCCGCAGAGCGGCCTACTTTCCCAAGCCCGATAAGGAAAAGGCACCGGTTGAGTATCTTTCTTTACAGTTTGCCCATCCCCCATGGCTCGTAAATCGCTGGCTCAGTCATATTAACTTTGCCAAGTTAGAAGTTCTTCTTAAGCAGTGCAATCAGCCTCCCCCATATACCGTGCGTGTAAATAGTCTCAAGACACCACTAGAGCAAATTTCAGACTTCCAAAATGATCTCCTGCGCTTAGAGCGCTGTAAAAGCGACAGGCGCCCCCTGCGTTCCGCGTTACATTTGGAACAAGCTCCAGACACCTCAGCGGGATCCATTTTTGACCAAGGTTTTTATACGATTCAGGGAGAAAGCAGCCAGCTGATCGCCCCCCTGTTGCAACCAAAGCCGGGTGACTTTGTCGTAGATGCTTGCGCTGGGCCGGGGGGAAAACTCACCCATTTGTATGAGCTAGGACGAGGCGAGATTCGCCTCCTGGCCACAGAAAAAGATCCTTCCCAAATGCGAAAGGCAAAAGAAAATGCCTCCCGCTTAGGTATTCAAGATATCCAATGGCAGGAGATTGACTTTCTAGACCTTAAACCAGATACCCCTCCCGACCGCATTCTACTGGATGCCCCATGCACTGGCCTGGGAGTTCTGAGGCGGCACCCTGAAGGCAAGTGGCTTAAGACGCCAGACATCATCCCCGTCATGGCAGAAAGACAAAGAAAGCTTTTACTTCACGCCCTTGATATCTTAAAACCAGGGGGAGAAATTGTATACTCTGTGTGCAGCTTCGAGCCCGAAGAAACCACCCTTCAGCTAGAATGGCTAATCGCAAATTTTTCTGGTAAAATCGAGGTACTATCCCCAATGGAACGGTTGCAGGATTATTATAAAAAATACGTCACCAGAAATGATGTTTTTTTAGTTTATTCAGGCAACCCAGATGGAATGGACGGATTTGGTGCCTTTATTATTAAAAAACTTTAATTGCTTCATCGTCCTGCTCGCCTTTTCTTTAAAGGCGCATGCAGAGACGTTTCCTAACTATGCTGCTGCCAAGGCGCGCATCCAGGAGTTCATTGGCAACTCCCAAAAAACCATCTACCTAAGAACGAAACTCTTGACGGATGGTGACTTGGTTATGAGCCTTTACGTGGCTAAATATCGAGGCGTCGACACAAAAGTGATCTTGGGAGCCCAATCTGCCAATGTCTATCTTTCTAGATACCGAGACTTGCTAAGGCAAGGTGTCGCCATTCAATTAAAGAATGCAAACTGGGCTTATCCCACAAGTTTGATAGTAGATGGCAAGCTCTTCGAATGGAATGTGCCCTTAGATGACCGCGTGAAAAGTAAAAGTTTTGAAATGATCGAAGGAAATGACGTCGTCGGTGAGGTTGTACTCAAAGATTTTTCAGTGGCCTCCTCCTTTAAGACCGCCCCCCCTGAGAAGCTCCCTCCTCCCATACTACAAAAGCAACCTCCCAAAATGAAACCCGCTCTCGAGCAGGCAAGCCTGGATAAGAATCTAGAAGATTCCGAACTACCCATTTCTGAGGTTTCGGGTGACTCTCCCGACTCCCCAGTTGGTTTTCGTTATAAAGTTGAGAGATCTAAAGCACCTGAAGGCGTAGACGTAAAACTGCCTAGAAACACAAAATGGCAACTGAACCGAGACCTTAAAAATTCAAAATAAGATCAAATTGGAAAGGTTTACAATGATGAATCGACTCGCATTTATCGTCCTAAGTTTTTTAGTCCTAGGTTGCACAAAAATGTGCAGCACTTCCAGAAAGGATATGACCCCAGAAGAGGTCGTGGAAGGCTATTTAAACACCACACTAAATATGACTAAAATCACCCAAGTTAATGACTTGGTATCTTACACGCTTGGAAATCTAAGACAGGTCCTTCAAGCCACCCCAAATGAGACCTTTCAAAAAGTATTCATTGATAAGTCTTACAAACTTCATCGCTTTACAATTGTCGAAAGAAAAGACATCACCCCGAGAGAAGCAGAAATAACCTATCAGTTGCAATTCAATCAATTCGATAGTTCCCAAAACATCAATGAAAGCAATGCCGCTCTCATGACTACCGAACACACCTTAAGTTTGATTAAAAAAGATTCCGTCTGGTATATTCAGGATTTATTAGGTTCAAAAGCCAATATTGAATTCCCCGTTGTCCCTGAAAGCACCATTACACCAACCAATGGACCCTCATCGCCTGAATAGAAACCGACTGTCTCTAGGTTGATGTCCTTTAAAATGCTCGCTCCCTTAAGATGCCTTTAGGCGTCCTGCATCTCCTAAAAACACGATTTGCCCCAAAGTATTGATGGCTTCTGCTTTAGAGAAGCTCGGTCGCCTACCACGCTTTCTTGATCTAAATTGGGCATAGGACTCAAAAAGCATTTCTTTATTTGAAGAAGACTGTAGCTTAATGGCCACTTCTTTAAATAAGGGTCTAACACCGTTGAATTTAGAAATGCGGCTTAAAAGCTCTCTACCAAACGGCACATCTTCAAATTTACAAATCGCTAAAATGATTTCTTTGGCTAAAAGATTATGATCAATTTCATTGGCCAACTGAAATAACTGAGCCAGATGTTTCAGCCAGGTAATCTTAACCTCATCACCATCAGCCACTAGAACTTGCTCGCGGCGCGCTAAAACTTCAGAAAACACATCTAAAAACAACGAGAATCTCTCTGGCTCTTTGTAAAGATAGTTTTTGAGAATCTCAGCGAAAATACTTTGACCTTCATCTCCAGCAAGTAGAAGAAAAGGAACGTTATCCACCACGAACTGCAAGGCTATAGCCTCCGTTTTCTTATCAAACAATTGATCAAAAAGCGCATCTAAAACCGTGTAGCCAAATCGATTCATGACGCGATTCAACTTGACAACAGGCTCCCCTAAACCAGCCATAATTCCAAAATAGTGTACCAAATGCAATCTGGTTCTAGGAGAATTTGCATTGGACACCGAGTAAAGCATTGTGGAAATGCTTTCTAAAATAACCTCTGCACCTTTAAGCTCCTCGGGATCCTGCCTAAATCCCACGTGAAGCCTTAAACCCATTTCGGATATTATAGCTACAGAGATGGAGAAACAGTCATCCTTACGACGCTCTTCCGTCATTTCGAGGGACAAAGCTAAAGTAGCGAACCCCTGTATCATTTCAAGACGATCCGGATCATTCATCACTTCATCAACAAAAACAGAAATCATTTCTTCATTGACTTGATTAGCAATAAAGACCAAAAGACTTTCTACAAGTAATTCACTAGCAAATCGATCTCGATATCTTTCCGAAAGACGAAGTGCAGCATGTCGAACAATTTCTATTTGATCTGAAGCCGACAGGGTTTTCTTAATATGACGCATATCACGCCAGGAAAGTAGAATGCCTGTGTCAATCAATTGGCAAGCCTCTTCTAAACTCACGATTTCTTTCCAGCCTAAGTATTTCACCGCACCTTGTGACATAGAAAACTCCTTTTTATCCGCCGCGCGCTAAGGGTTCATGACCGCCGAGTCCAACCATTTTTTCAATTTGAGACTTTATGGCACCATCAATTTTTGTAAATCTTAGGCCATAGCCTTTGGGCTCATGGGGACCATTACTAAACCGAATCACCTCGGCTTGAGCATTGAAAGATTTTGCAAACCCTTTGACGCGACAAGTGATCTTCAAGCTTTCACCTAACTTAAAAATGAGATCTTCAGTTTCTACAAAGATGCCACTTGCAGAAATATTTACGCCAGATCCAATCACTAGCTGGCCATTATTATGAACAATGATTTGACCCGAAATGGTTGCTCGCGGTGGTCTGTTACTGGCCGCAACAGGAATGGCAGGTGGCGGTGGAACAACGATGTTTGCGCCTAGGTCCTCCAAGCATTCGCTCAGCTGGCGCCAATCTTTCCAACCCGCCTTAAACAGAAAAGAATCAAGAGCTAGTTCTTTTTTATCAAGCTTGTCTTTAAGCAACTGGGCCGTAAATGGCCCTGTTTGCATTCCCCCCTGATACACAAACCAAACTAAGTCAGACATACATCACCGCCTCAACCAATGTTAATTACTGCTTATTTCTAATAAAATTAGCAATTCCACAAGTCACGCAAACCTATCGGACACCGTTAGATAATCTTTAGGAAAAAACATAAGAAAACTTTAATTCCAGCATAGAATCAATGCTTTACAAATAACGATAAGATTTCACCGCACCTGTTCCGTCGAATCGATCGCGGTTGAGTTTCTTTCTTGCCAAAGGAGGAAGAACCCTGCGACAATAGCTAAAAACGGAGATTCTATGCGTATCATTTGGCTTTTGGCTCTTGTATCTGGCTTGAGCTTTGGGGCGACTCGCCTACCTGGCGAATTTCGTCCTAAGGATGAGCCCAGCAAAGAAGATTGGGCCTATTTTATGTCTCAGACTGTTGATTGGCGGATGAATCTTTGGACCTACCATAAGAAAGTCGGCGATTCCTTTGAAAATTGGAACTGGGCCTGGCGTCTAGGTTGGATTAAGACATGCGTTGCTGCTAAGCCAGCTCCTTATTGCAGTGAAGTGATGAGTAAGGCCGAAAAAGATGATGCCTTAGTGGTCCGAAATGAGCTGGCCAAAACCATTGGGGCTAAATATGCAGAATCAAAAAACCCAAAAGCAGCTCAAACGCTAGTTCGGTTGTTTCAAGATAAGCGAAACTTCCTTGGGGACAAGCCGACATTTATCCATGAAACGATCCTATTCAGTTTAAAACAGATCGGGGACAACCGTGGCCTAAATGCAGCTAAAAAGCTCGCCGGCAAACATCCTAAGCTATTAAGCTACATCCAAAAAATTGACAAGGCGGGTTAGACTCGACAAAACCCCTCACGGACGTAAGTGGCCAAATTTGATGAAGAATAGAGGATCCCAACGGGACCCCTTGCAAAACGGCAGGTACAAAAATTTAAATTGTAATTGACAGAACCGCTAGAAATCTGCATACCTTTCCACTCTATGGTTCCTTAGCTCAGTGGATAGAGCATCCGCCTTCTAAGCGGAGGGTCAGTGGTTCAAATCCACTAGGGACCGCCATATATCTAATATTATTGCCATATTTTTCAAGGCAATGTTCTTCGGGGAGACCCC
>JBAXBA010000091.1:0-13532 GCA_037142195.1 Pseudomonadota bacterium | reverse complement strand
ACGCGGAATTTTGTGCGCCATGTCATCGGTGTTGAAGTTTTGCTTCAACACACCAGCAGGCAATCAAGGACGTTCCAATGATAATGTCGATATCTATCCCGCAAACATTCGCCTTCCCAATGTGGTCTCAGTCACTTCCACAAACCAATTGAATGCGAAATCTAGCTGGGCCAACTTTGGGCTAAATTCTGTTTCCATATTGGCACCAGGAGACAATATCTTAAGTACCCTCCCCAAGGGTGGTTATGGGCGAGTGAGTGGTACAGCATTTTCAGCGGCAGTAGTCGCGGGGGTAGCTGCACTGACTCTCTCTAGGGAGGCCCTTTCTCCAGCGGAAGTGATCTCTCGATTACAGCAAACGGGACTTCAGATCACAGCCGAGACACTTTGCAAATGCCTTGTGAATGCAGAAGAGTCTGTGGTCTCCTCCATGCCAATTATATATCCGAGCTTTTCAGTGGCTAAGGTCGGACAAAAGCTAAAATATCAAGTTTCAGGCGATTTGGGTCCGATACAGGTAAGTGATAGCAATCTTGCAGAAATCGATGAACAGGGTAATTTAGTCGCAAAGAAGGCAGGAGTAGTCCAGCTGAAGATTACTTCCCATCCTGAAGTGAAGTCCGCCGAGCTTCGCATCAATCGCTAACAACACCGTGTTTTCCTTAGGAGGTTTTTCTTTCTAGAGCCAGTCTTTCTTTCCTACTGCAAGTGAAAAGCGCGAGACCTTTCTGGAATTCCCAAAATCGATCTCTTTCATCAAGGCGAAAGAATCAACGCCTTAAAATTTAAGGTACCATTTATTTTCTTCTTTATCTTCGGAACTAAAATAGGCCCTGATCAGAATTCCAATTGGCGTCGTAAAGCCTATCGTGGATGCTGTAATCGTGCCTTGGGGGTTTACAAAATAGAACATAGGCAATTCTTTTACTTTATAAGCGTCCAAAGCTTTTTGATAGCCAAAAAAAGCTTCCACGTCCAAGGCGGCCTGCTTAAATTCCAAAACTTCTTCAGTCGACTTATAATTTTGGGCAATGGAAAATATTTTGAAATTCTCAGGAAGAATGGATTTAACCATATTGAGACTTTTAGCCGCCCATCGACTTTCTTTTTTCGAGGGTGAAAATAGAAATAAAATTTGAAATACTTTCTCTTTGGGGAGGGGCTGACTTGTGATGCCATCGATACTTCTAAATCTAGTAAAGGGGAGTTTGGAACCTTTGGGAACGAGGAACTGTTGCCTATAGCTGTCGTAACCGAGCCAACTAATCAGAGCCAATAGAATGAGTAACGCGGCATTGTTTTTAGAGAGTCTCTTAAGCAATGATAAACCTCATAGATTTGAATTCTATTTTAGACTAATCTTGCAAATTGACAAAGAAATGGATTTGTGATGATCAGACTTCCCATTGAAGATGCAAAAGTCCAAATTGAAGAGGAAATTCTTGGTTCTAATCAGCTTATTATTAGAGCAGAACCAGGTTCCGGCAAAACGACTCGAGTGCCTCTATTCGCTTTTGGAGCCTTGGGTGGATCCATTGTGGTCCTTGAACCCAGGCGAATTGCGGCAAGACTTTCAGCAGAGCATGTAGCTCAGTCTATCGGCGAGGCGGTGGGCAGGACTGTCGGGTATAGGGTGCGCTATGAGGCGCAAGTTTCCAATGCCACTAAAATTCTTTTTATTACCGAAGGATTATTTCTACGGCTTCTGGTTGAAGATGAGTCCCTTTCCGAGATCAAAGCTGTAATTATTGATGAGTTTCATGAACGAAGTCTTCATACAGATTTAGCCCTTGCCCTCGTTAGGAAATTGCAAGAGACAACTCGAAAAGATCTTCGTCTGATCGTCATGTCTGCAACTATCGATCTGGGTGCGCTTAAGAATTGGATGCCCCAAGCTTCCACTGTCGATATTAAGGGACGCGTATATAGCGTGGAGCCGCGCTATCAAGAACCCCAGGCATCAGAATTCATAGACAGACAAATCTCCCGAGCTATTAAAAGCCACTACAAATCTGGAAATGTTTTAGTCTTTCTTTACTCAACGTCAGAGATTTTAGGTGCTTTATCTCGACTTGAAAGTGAATGGGGCCAGTTTGAGGTTTTGCCTCTGACTTCTGAATTAGCCAGGACGAGCCTTCCGAAAATATACAGTGGGACTAAACCTAAGATCATTTTAGCAACTAACGTTGCAGAAACTTCCCTTACGCTTCCAGGCGTTACCTTGGTCCTTGATAGTGGATGGCACCTCAGTGGAAGGTACTCACCGTGGTCCGGGCTTCCCATTGTAGAGAAAAAGAAAATTGCCAAGGATTCGGCGGTCCAGCGCATGGGGCGAGCTGGAAGGGTCGAAGCTGGAGTTTGTGTTCGCCTATATTCGCAAAGAGAATTCGACTATCGAAACGATTTTACTGCCCCTGAAATTAGTCGTGTTGATATGACGCAAACGCTTCTTGAATTGTACAGCCTTAAATTGCTTTCGATTCAAGACGGAGGCGATGTTCACTATCATTTTGAATGGTTTCAGCTGCCAGAACTCGATCATGTCAAGTCAGCCGTGAATACCTTGAGAAGTCTTGGTGCTATCCATGAAACGGGAGTCTCCAGTCTTGGAACCCAGATGGCAAGGAAACCCATGCATCCGAGACTGAGTGCGATTCTCATACATGGCGAACGCCTAGGGTACAGAAGCTTCGCAGCTTGGATTTGTGCCCAGCTTTCTGAAGGTGGGGCAGATACCCCAGATATCGTTTCGGACACCATGGATCGGATGCGAGGAAAGAAACAGGGGCCCGAATCAGAGAGGATAGAAAGATTTTTCAGGAGCCTTGCCTCTCCCAAAGGGAGACAGGATAGGGAATCCAATACGGAAAATTCCGTCCCTGATACTCAGATTGCCACTCAAATTATACTAGCTGGTTTTGCTGATAGGCTAGGAAAGATCCTCCCAAAAGGTGCAGAACAGTTATCCAATGGAAAGTTTCGCGCAGAATACGCATTTTCCCTCGGACGCAGTGGCACTCTGGAACAGCTTGCCCCTCCTAGGGAGCTTTTAATCGTTTTAGGCGCCACAGAGATTAATACGGGACAAACTCGAAAAACCCTTATTAACATCGCCGCCCCTGTAGAAAAAAACGTTTTAATGAAGCTTCCAAGAGTCAAAGTGGAAACGGTTATGGAAAATTCATTAAGTGATGGGCTTGTTTATGAAGTGGAAAGAACTTTTTATGACACGCTTGTTCTTGAGGAAAAAAGAGTTAGAAAGTCACTGGTTGTTAAGGGTTTAGAGTCCGAAATCAGAGCTGGATGGCCGAGGATTTTTAAGGATTATCGGACACTTGAGACTTATCACCATGTCATAGACTTGCTCGATCGTCGTGGTTTCAAGCATGACTTTACGAAATTAGAAGGAGAATTTTTAGATCTGGTAATTTCGTTCATTGCCGATGAATTTAAAACCATAGCTGAAGTGAGACGGGGGTCTATTACAACGGCGCTTACCGCCCACCTTGGCTTTGAGATGTGGAACTTCTATTTGAAAGAGTTCCCCATTAAAATAAAAATTCCAAGTGGTCGGGAAGTGGAGATTCATTATGAAGAAGACAAAGATCCTTGGATACAGGCTAAGCTACAAGAGTTTTTTTCTGCAAAGAAAAACTTTACCCTCAGTCGGTTTCAAATTCCTTTGACGATTCACCTGTTATCGCCAGGTGGCAAACCGCTTCAGGTCACAGCTGACATTGTCCGATTTTGGACGGGCTCCTACCGGGATATACAAAAAGAAATGAAAAGTCGGTACCCTAAACATCCCTGGCCTGATGATCCGTCCCAGGCTCCACCTGTCCTTAGCGGCAGGCATCGCTGAGCATATTTTGCCCTCTCAACCTGGTCTTAGATTGAATTACGATTATCGTAACTCTTAGGAGACCCTATGAAAAAAATTAAAGGTTTAGGACTCGTTCTCTTTGTAATGATGTCCCAGGCGTGCGCGACCTCTAATGCGCAGAAAGTTCGGGAAAACAGAAATGTAACTGCGACGGTATTTACAGCACCTGGAGCGATCTATCGTCCCAACGGCCACGTCGGCGTGGGTGCTGTCTTTCAGTCGTATAGGAGAAAAAATGATAAGATTCTTCATTCCGCTGAAAATTCAAAGGAGTTTGGATCTGATCAATTTACAACGAACGAAACCAAGTCTAGAGGGATAGATACTTTCGTACACTATTATCCGTGGAGCACATCGGCGTTCTTCTTTGGATTAGGGCTAAAGTCCACGACTTCACAGTACAGTTTGGCAGTGGATAATGAAGGTACCACATTGAATGAGGCTGATACCAATTTGGAATATTCCAGCAAGACCACAAAAGTAAAAGTTCCCGTAGGCTGGAGCTGGATCTATGAAAACGGTTTTTCCTTACTAGTTGATATGGGGCTAAAAGTAGCTACAAATGAAGTAAGTTCAACCTCCGCAACAGGGGAAGCTGTAGATAACAAACGCCAAAAAATGCTCGTCGAGGATCTGTCCAGAGACTCTAAAGGGACTTTATTCGAGCCTATCTTGACTCTAGGGTACTCATTTTAGCAGTTGATTAAGTCGATTTTTAATGAGTCCTAGAAGTACTTCTAGGACTTTTTTCATTTAAGCTTCTTAATTTGCCGTCTATAGCAATTCCATACCCTTCTTAAGATCTCCCAGAAAAATAGAGTTAATGCCGTTTGTTCTCTGGGTCACTATATATGGGAATAGGCATCGATGCCCAATATCCCCTGATATTATAAAGACTATCTTCTCGTATCCTAAAGATGAGTGTTAGTTTTTCCTTTGTAAGCTTACCTTTTCCTGAATTTATCTGGATTCCTATTTAAGATGGAATTAAAGAGAGGAGTTGGTATGAATAAAAAACCCTTCTCTCGGCAGGTCCTATCGCAATGATTTAAATGGGGATTTCGGCTCTATATTTAATATGAAATTTGGAGTTGAAAGTTCGATCCCGGCTGATTTATTACTGTCATGTGCATCAAGCACAAGGGGTCTCAGAAAGTATGCTTAGAAAATTACAAGTTGGGATGATCGGTGTTTGGGTTGCGTCTTGTAGTGGTTCTGTGAGTACCCTAAAACATGACAGTGGGAAGCCGGTTAGAAGCGCTTTGAAATCGAATTGGGTGGAGCTTTCCAAAGAGCAATTTCTCACAATAGTCCTTAAAACGAATTCTCAAAGTGCGTTAGACAGCACAAATCCTATGACACAAAAACTTCAAGTTTGGACTGACAAATTTGACGCCCATTTAAGATCTGTAGACCCAGTAGGAATGAAGAACATTCCAAAGCCAAATGTTGTCATACTTAATTCAAAAGAAGCCAATGCATTCGTTTCTTCAACCCCCGTTTGCTACGACATCGCGACATCCGTCGGAGGAGGCGGTAGCAGCGTATCAGCAATTCTTTTTAACAAAGGAAAAGAGACACCTATTGCTCTTTCAGAAGGGGAGGGTGGTCTATTAAGCCGGTGCCTTCCTGGCGATCTCTCGGACTTGGCAGATATTATAAAGGAATATGAAGCGAGTGCACCTGGGTGTCGGGTGACTCTGAGCCCTTCTAAAATAGAGTTTGGATCAGGCTGCAAAGGAATTCGAGAAAATGGGAGCCCTATAGCAAGCATGAGTGCAAACAAGTTGGTTCTTTTTGAGATTCCCAACTGGTTTGTTGTGCTGGCACCTATATTAGACATGATGAAAGAGGAATCCTCCATGGTTGGTGTTTTGGCGCACGAATTGGGCCATTACTATCGCTCCCATTCGCTGGCTCTGCCGGGGCAGTATGATTTCTATTACAAAATCAATCCTAATGGAAATGTTGCCTCAAAACCGAAAGCAGAGTCTAATCTAGAAAAAATGGGTAACATTGCTTTTAATGCCAGTCAGTTGTTTCAAATGACATCAAAGATTCCAAAGGGAGAGGGTTATGAGGTTTCTCCTTTTCACTACTTGGCATTAGGGGATATTGCTTTACAGGCTCAATCAAAAGGTCTTGATTCCAGTGCTTGCCGTGAATTAGCTTCTTATAATTCCAATGTAGAGAAGGCTTCGAAACTTAAGTCTTTACCTTTTTCTAGTGTGAAAGATGTTGAAGACTACAAGGTTGTAGTTCAGCTGGGGCGAGATTGCATGCGGGATGTAGACGCCTCCAAGGTGTCTATCGATCTTGAAAAAGCATATTCCAATCCCAGTTTCATGCCTTTTAAAATAGTTCCTGAATTAGCCGAATCAAAAACTGCCATTCCATCTCTATTGAAAGGCGTTGCTTCTATCGGTTTTGTAGCCAAGAATGTAAAGTTTGCATCGAAGAGTCTTACGGAAAAAGTGTTAGTAGATATGGAAGCTGCAAATGTTTCCGTAGACCAAGAGATTCGTCAGATATTAGCGGGAGCCTATAAGACTGGTTTAGGTCAATATACCATCGAGCAAGAAGCTGATGATTTTTCCGTGGAACTTCTCCAGGGAACCCAAGTGGGGGGAGCTGCAGCGGTAACTGCTTATCTCAATTTGCTTCCTGAAACCACTCGTTTTGGCGGGTTTGATCTTTCCCGCGAGAGATGCCAGGAGATTTATACTAACAACTGGGTTGATCCCAAAGGTGAGTTCCAGGTTGATTTGATGCCGATCGGGAACTATTCCGAAGTTCATCATGGCACTTGCTATAGAGTCTATAATGCCGATCGCGAAATTACGGCGCATGGCTATTCTGCGAAGGGAAGTGTTTCATTTTCCGCCTCTGAGTGGTCAGATCTAAAACAGAGAGTCACGAGTGATATTCCCCGTCTAGGTGTTTTTGAGAGGGGCGCTGGCTTTTCATTAGGCCAAGATTCGTGTCCCTTTGAGCAACCTAGGTACTAGTCTTTGACTCCTCTGGTCGGAAATAAAGTAGAAACCTCAGATCTCCCTTCCTGGTCAAGAGTTGTTCCTGCAGCTATTGAGAAATGCTACGGGTGAGAAATGCTACGGGCCTTTAAGCTAGAAGAAGTGGATGTTTTGTCGATTTGGCAGCAGCGACAGTTTCTTCAGGTAACGATCATTCTCCATTTTCATTTCTCCTAACTCAGGAGTGCAAAGTACCTACTGGTATTCCTAGATCCTTTGCGCTCTGCGACATTGTTTTATCTTATGGTTGGCTAGCTCAATGGCCTGAGCCTAAAATCGGGGGGTGATGGCTTTTAGTTGTCTCTGTTTTAAAATAGATTTTGAAATGATTCGTCCAGAAAATTGATTTTTTCCATTATAGCTGATGATCGTTTCATATAAATCGGGTAACTACAGTAAAGAAACCAAAGTAATATAAAGTCGTCCCTTAAATTCAGAATTTCTAATAAGCTGGTAAGGGAGCTTAGCCATTACCAATTGAGCGACCTTTAGATCATGTCCCGCAGTAGCAAGCGTTGGACCAAAGAAATTGTTTCAAGAATTATCATAAGGAATGAGGAGGAAGAAGTGTCAGAAACAGCCCTCTCTCCCCAAGGGCTGTTCCGGTGCAGCTCTAGCTTAATGAGAATGAATACTCATAGGCCAAAGTTTAAGATATCTTGAACTCCTGCACGGCACGGTCGCCGAATAATGATTTGCTTTCATTATTAAGTCATAACTGTTATACTCTTGCGGAATGCCAGTATGAGGCCCTATCATGAGGGTTAGTTGGAATTCTGCGAAGAATGATTTACTGAAACAAACTCGCGGCATTGGCTTTAACGATGCACTTGAAATGTTTAAACGGCCGTATGTCATTCAAGCAAAGAATGACAATCCAGAGCAATATAAAGCGATTGGATTTGCAAAGGGCGGTGTATTAATTGCGTTGATAATCGAAGTCCGGTATGACGACCACGGTGAATATGAATGGTTTGTAACTCTCTGGAAAGCGACTAAAAATGAGGTGAAGATCTATGAAAAAGGTATCTAAAGGTAAAAGCAAAACAGCAACTGTGACTATCGATGAAATGGAAGCTATGGCGATTAAAGGCAAAGATACAAGTATGTACTTTTCAAAACCAAAGCGCATGCCTCCGAGAGAAGTGCATAAGATGACTTCACGCGAGGATATCTTGAAGGTGAATGTTGATGTTACCGAATCGTTTCTACACGAGCTCGATGCGATAGCGACGTTCTTAAATATCTCTAGACAAGCAGTCATGAAGACATTTTTGAAGGACGGTGTTGATCGTCACTTTCTTGCAAAGCAGGCAAGGAAGGCCAGTGGGGAATAACATTAACCGGTGCCTTCTTAAATTTCAATTTAAGCAGCAATGGGGTCTAGGGTACTTGTCGGAAGCGTATGGATTTGCAATCCGGCGTCCGTTCCAGGTTTTCCAAAGCAATTCGGGCCAATATTCGAAGGTAAATTGCTAAATTGTTCTGACACAGCGCAGGCTCAACGAAAAGTCTAACGGAAAAAGTGTTAATAGATAGGGAAGCTGCAAATGTTTCCGTAGACCAAGAGATTCGTCAGATATTAGCGGGAGCCTATAAGACTGGTTTAGGTCAATATACCATCGAGCAAGAAGCTGATGATTTTTCCGTGGAACTTCTCCAGGGAACCCAAGTGGGGGGAGCTGCAGCGGTAACTGCTTATCTCAATTTGCTTCCTGAAACCACTCGTTTTGGCGGGTTTGATCTTTCCCGCGAGAGATGCCAGGAGATTTATACTAACAACTGGGTTGATCCCAAAGGTGAGTTCCAGGTTGATTTGATGCCGATCGGGAACTATTCCGAAGTTCATCATGGCACTTGCTATAGAGTCTATAATGCCGATCGCGAAATTACGGCGCATGGCTATTCTGCGAAGGGAAGTGTTTCATTTTCCGCCTCTGAGTGGTCAGATCTAAAACAGAGAGTCACGAGTGATATTCCCCGTCTAGGTGTTTTTGAGAGGGGCGCAGGCTTTCCATTAGGCCAAGATTCGTGTCCCTCCTAGCAACCTAGGGACTAGTCTTTGACTCCTCTGGTCGGAAATAAAAATAGAAGCCTTTGGTATTGAGAGCCTACCCCAATCTGCGCTATATTGGGCATCCTTCTGACATGGAGAAACGGAATGCGGTTTGATAGCTCGGAGATTGCTTTTTCTCATTTAGATAATAATGCATTAAAAAGAGCTAATCTGCTTTTTTTACTGATGTCCCTGCGTTTTCTCGCTGTTGTGGGCCCTAAAATCATAGCTCTGATGCTTTTTTTTCGGCTGCCCGTACTTGGATTGATACGCATGACACTTTTTTCTCATTTTTGTGGCGGTGAGTCCATCGAAGATGCTCAGAAGACTGTCGTATCCTTAGCCAGGCGGGGAATTGGCGCCATTTTGGATTATAGTGTGGAAGGTATCTCTGACAAGAAATCACTGGATTTGGTTCTAAAAGAGCTAAAGTCCTCCATTGATCAGGCAAAAGGAGCTAAAGCGGTTCCTTTCGCTGTATTTAAGGTGTCTGGGTTAGCTAGGCCTCAACTTCTTGAAAAAATCCAAAATCTCGAAGTTATTTCAAATGAAGAAGCACAGGAATTTTCAGAAGCAAAAAATCGCATTGAGGCATTGTGCCAGCATGCCGCACAGTCAAAAGTAAAGATTTTTATAGATGCCGAAGAATCTTGGATTCAAGATGTGATTGATGGCATAGCCGAAGATATGATGAAACGTTTTAATCAAAAAGAAACTTATATTTTCACCACACTTCAGATGTACCGTATCGACAGAATGGAATACCTGATAGGGCTTCATAACAAAGCTTTGGAAGGTGGTTATAAAGTAGGGGTGAAAGTTGTAAGAGGTGCCTATATGGAAAAAGAGAGAGCGAGGGCCTTGCGGTTCCACCAGCCTTCTCCCATTCATCCCGATCAGTTTTCCACCGATAGGGACTATAACTTGGCGTTGGAGTATTGTGTAGAGAACCGCGATATTTTCAGCATTTGCGCCGGAACCCATAATGAGTTTTCAAGTCTAAAATTGGTCAATTTGATGGAAGTCCATCATATTGAAAAAAACGACCCCCGCTTCTTTTTTGCGCAGCTTCTGGGTATGAGCGATCACATTTCCAACGTTCTGGCGCTAAGTGGATATAATGTTGCTAAATACGTGCCCTATGGGCCTCTAAAGGAAGTTCTGCCTTATTTGTTTCGCAGAGCCCAAGAGAACACTTCCATTGCTGGTCAGGCGGGTCGAGAGCTTACCCTTCTCAAGAAGGAAGTTATGAGAAGGCGGCTAAAGGGCATTTAGTCGGCGAATTAGGCGGCTGAAATTAAACTAAATTCAAGTAGCCCAAGGTGTCTATTTTTCACTCTAATGGTTCCTTAGGTCTCCAAAAATTCCTGCGCCACGATTTTAATTCTCTAGTACCTACGAGAGAGTGGGCCTTTATCACGTCACTAAAATTCAGGGCGAGCAGAGATTTAAAGCTATTAGGAAGGAAAAGCTTTTTGAGAGAGATTTAGCATAAAAAAACGGCGATAATTGCGCCATGAAACCGGCAATGCTAGTGCCATCTTGACCTAAGAGTGCCTTTATCGTCGAAAAATGGATATTTTCCCGCCTAGTTTCCTAACTTTAGAAAAATTTGTATAATGAATCGATTGTCATTAGCAGCAGTCTTAAAATGGTTTGCAAATTGATTAAACTTAGACGAGAGGTTTTTATGAGACATTTGCTTGTTGGTTTTGCCTGCACCGTGGTGAGCATCACCGCATGTTTTCCTAGTCTTAGGCCCTCTCAAGATCCAGAAGGCGCAAACAGCGGATTGTCCTCGATAGTATTGCCTTCTATAGATGAGGTCAACAAAGTTGAATTCTCAGGTAAGCGTGCCGAAAGCGCTAGACTATTCATTTTTAAATCCGGGATCAGCCGTACCTATGTTAAAAAAAGAGACTGCCTAACATCCGGTGATATATTGTCCTTGGGAGTGGAAGGATTTTGTAGTTTGAGGATTTCAAAATCTGGCGGTGAAGCCAGTTTGGCCTCAAAAATAAAGCTTAAAAAAGGCGAAGGCTATGTCTTTGCTTTGCAAGTCTATTCGGATGCAAGCTCTAATGTGGAACTTGCCAAGACGGAACTCTTAAAAGCAAAGTCGCCAGATTTTCCTTGTGGCTATTATGAAATAGCTAAGGCTGAAAATGACGAGTATCAGGTGGGTGTGCCGGTCTGTCGAGATGGGGCCAAGGTCTTAGTAGGTGGTGTATCCTCCGTAGCGGTCAGCATCGAGACTCCTCAGTCAAAGATTCCTGTAGCGCCCGCCACTCCGGCTAAGCCGCAACCACCAGCTACTACAGGAACTCCCACAAAAACGGTCACTTGCAAGTGCACCAAGACTCTTGAAAGCGAGTGTAAGTTTTCTTTAACGGCTCTCTTTTCCTCTACGGCTGAGTGGTGTTCGGCATTGCCTGGTAAAGTCTTTACGGTTTCTCAGGCGACCACCAATGCCCTATATACGATGGGAAAAATTGAAAATTTTAACGACATGATTCGAGTCTGCAATAGCATTGAGTCTAAAAGTAAAGCTCAAAATGGGCCTATTTATCTTTCTCCTAGCTTTTTTGAATGTAAGTAGTAGGAGTTCGATATGCGTTTAACCACTAGTGCGGTCGGGATATGCAGTATTACCTTGTTCCAGTTGTTAGGTTGCACTCGTAAAAATATTCGTCCAGATAGACCGATCGATATAGATACGGGAGCGCCCAGACTTACGGGTCAACCTGTTGATGTGTTTATTGACGGATATGAAGGCGGCGAAGATCTGCCAGTGGCTTCGGTGGAAATCATAATATTTAGCTCTAAACCGAATTCGTTTGAGGATTTTGGCGAATCATTTAAAGTCGGCAGAGCAGGAAAGAAGACCTTTTCTGATTTGAAAGCCGGAGCAACGTATTACATTGCAACAAAGTTGTATGATTCCGCGGGTCGTATCATTGCCCAAACCCAGTTTGGTGATCTTACGTGCGATGTCTCGCGGTTTATTGCCGCTCCTCGAATTTCTGTGAAAATGCCCGTGTGTAAATCTGCAGCCGGCATTGTGCCAGACAGTGGTACGACGAACATAAATATCAAGATAGAAACTCCCAAGTAGCCCGCTGACTTTGTGGGGCTGAAGCAGGAAGTCCCTCTATAGTTTTTAACTGAGACAACTCAGTTACATAAATTAAAGTTTGGGTTTGCTGTCTGGTGCGTCGGAACGGGAAAGCCTCGGAGCTTGAATATCCACTTTGCCTTCTAAAACAGTTCCCGCTACTGAGGCTCCTCTCCAGTCTGCTAGTTCATATTCCGCATCACGGAGATCGGCGCCATCCAGTTGAGCTCTACGCAATTTAGCATTTTTTAAAATGGCACCCTGAAGATTAGCTCCCTGAAGCTTAGCCGAAACTAAATTAGCCCCTTCAAGATTGGCGCCCATCAAGTTAGCATCCCGTAAATCGGCGCAACTTAAATTTTGGTAGCGAATGTCAAACCCTTGGAGATTAGCCCCTCGCAAGTTGGCCCGTCCCGCTCCTACTTCCCGTTTGGGGTCCAAAACGGAATTCATCCAGGATTCATGGAGGCGAAGTATATCCTTAAATTCCTCGGGGCTTTGCACGTCTTTAGGCTCAGCGGGTTCAATTCTAGAGAGTACTTCCTTCCAGGATTCCGTCTCTTTATTGGCCACAACATTTTTTGCATGAGCCGCATTCGCTTCGCTCAGTTTGCCTTCAAGCCATGTGAGGTCATGGATTCGATCATCGGCTACGGCTTCAAAACAGATGTCGCGAAGCACTTCATCGGAGAGATGCTTAGAAGACTCATGCTCCTTAAGAGCAGAGATCATAACATCGAGAACTTGTTCATGGACTCCGGAATTATCAGACTCAGCACCCTTAATTGGCTCACTCACTAGGCACCTCAGTGTTTTTAAATAGAATTATGGAAAACCGCCGGCTGGTCAAGAACTTTACTAAATCGACGATTTCTATAGATAGAAATCCTCCGGTGAAGAAGAGCCTTTCGCAGAAAAATATCCAAGGCGAATGCAAGATTGAGATCCTTGGAAGGCCTTTAGCAAAGTCCTCATCCACTCTAAAGACACTTAAGCATTCCTATAACACCTACAGACCCCTAAGTTTCAGGCTTGCAGCTAGCGGAGATGCAGTTTTTGGTCTTACACCTGCCGAAAAGGAATCGCGAGGAGATGTGTAATTATAACACAGAAAGAGCTAGGGACGGTTGAGTCCGGCTAGGGGTGTAGCAGCTCCCGGCATATTCTTTGCTTCAAGGCTAATATTCTTGATGCTTTTGATAGGCAAATGGAAATTAAGTGTTCTTTCGTTTGACGGAATTTAAGCCGTTTTTAGGTTTCTTAGAGAACACACTTAAAAATCAAAGTACAATCATGGGCTCGCCCACTCAGGATGAATTTGCGCGTCGCTTTATTATGATCGTTGAATCGAAGCCCTGCGCAAAACCTGAATAATCCCATGTAATATGAGCGAATATTCGGTGCGCCACGAGGTGCACATTTGACAACGGGTTAGAATCCCGTCGG
>JBAXBA010000090.1:0-13650 GCA_037142195.1 Pseudomonadota bacterium | reverse complement strand
AGAAATAGGTTTTGAGAAATAGGTTTTGAGAAATAGGTTTTGAGAAATAGGTTTTAAGAGTGCGGCATTTGCAAGAGTTTTGTTGAGGAGTTTTGAAATGGATCGACCTACTTATTTTTTAGACCGAGAAAAAGGCGCAAGCGGCGAATTTTCTTCTCGTGAATCGCACTTATTTGACGTTTTCAACGTGCAGGAGATGTAATGACGGCAGAAGCACCAGCTCAACCCACAATCACCATTGACGGACGTGTTGTGTCTTTTCTTCCAGGGGACACGATTATGAAGGCTGCAGAAAAGGCAGCCCTTGATGGTACTATTCCCAGGTTTTGCTATCATCCAGGACTTCCTGTAGCCGGGACCTGTCGTATGTGTACCGTTGAAGTGGAAAAGGCTCCTAAGCTTATGACCTCCTGTTCTACGCCTTGTACCGATGGGATGATCGTTCATACCCAGAGCAATAAAGTGAAAAAGAGCCGAGAAGGGGTGATGGAATTTCTTTTGGCCAACCACCCCCTGGACTGTCCCGTTTGCGACCAAGCGGGCGAGTGCTCTCTTCAAAATTATAACTACGAATATGGCCCTCGAACTTCAGAGTTTCACGAGCAAAAACGTACCTGGACAAAATCTACGACCAAGAAGCTTTCTGATAAATTGACATTGAATATGAATCGCTGCATTCACTGTGAGCGTTGTGTACGCTTTACTGACGACGTCACCAAAACCCACGAGTTGACGATGCTCAATCGCGGATGGAAAAAAGAGCTGGTCAGTGCGGAAGATCTTGGCGTGGTCAGTGAGTATCAAGGCAATATCGCCGACATCTGCCCCGTGGGTGCGATCACGTTTAATGATTTTAGATTTCAAAAGAGGGTTTGGTTTTTAAAGCCACGCCCCACTTTATGTGATGGCTGTTCTAAGGGATGTGCGGTATGGGCGGATGAAGAAAAAGATACTATTTATCGCTATCGTGCTAGGCGCAATGACGAGGTGAATGGACACTGGATTTGCGATTCCGGCCGGGTGTCATTTCATACCTATGAAAATCCCCAGCGCATCGTAGAGCCACTTTTAAAGGTAAACAATCATCTCATAGCTACAAATTGGGAAACCTTGGTGCCTAGTTTTGTAAAAGAACTCGAGCGCGCAGCTCGCATTCTCTTGGTCATTGGTACCGATGCGACTTTGGAAGAGATGAAGGAAATCATGACTCTCAAAAGTCTGGTTAGAAATTCTGTATTTGATGTTCGCTTTTATAATGGCACCAGTGGCGTTCAAACCTCGGCAGATGATAAGGCTTTAGATGACGTTCTACGCCGCTTGGATCAAACATCTAATACCAAAGGTGCGGAATCCTTGGGGCTTACCCCGCTATCTCGAAGCGGCGAGGCGAGTGGATCTCTCGCCTATGATTTAGGGATTTACTTCCGGGGCGGTAGAGCTGGAATCCCTCCTAAGCTTGCCACCAAAGAATATGGTTGGGGGGTCTTTTCTAAAGATGAAGTGGAGCGATTTGATGGTGTGCTTCCGGGATTAGCCACGGTTGAAAAATCGGGTACCTACATCAATTCAGCAGGGAACACTCAGAAGTTTGTGGCGGCTGTAAAAGCGAAAGGCAGCTCGGCTTCGGTGACTCGCGTTTTAGAAGGTCTATTTGTAGTAACGAGAAGGGAGGCTGATCTTGGAATCAAGTGATTTTATTTGGTCTCTTTCATCTCTTTGGGCCTATGTGCAGTCTTATGATTTTATCGCGCTCCTTTTGAAACTCATTTTTATTTTAATCATCGGCCCAGGACTTGTGCCTATTATGGTGTGGCTGGAACGACGTGGCTCTGCGATGATACAAGGGCGAATGGGCCCCAATCGCGTAGGACCTCTGGGGCTTTTGCAAGCCCTGGCTGATGTTCTTAAGTTTTTTGCCAAAGAGCCCTTTGTTCCAGGAACAGCCAATAAATTCTACTACAATTTGGCACCGATGATTGCTGCCGTGGCACCCCTTGCTGCCTTTGCCGCCATTCCTTTTGGGGGTACGGTTCTGTTTGGGGAGTATGAAACCAACCTCCAATTGTCCCATTTAAATATTGGAATTCTTGCTGCTTTAGCTTTTGCCGGTCTGGAAGTGTATCCCATTATGTTAGCGGGATGGGCCTCCAACAATAAGTATGCTGTGCTGGGTGCCCTGCGGGGTGCTAGCCAAATGATTTCTTATGAAATTGCCATGGGCCTCGCACTCATCGCGATGTTTTTGATTTACGGTACCGTAGATATGAATCAAATGGTTGCCTGGCAAGGGGAATCTCTTTTTGGAATTCTGCCAAGGTGGGGACTTTTTGTAAATCCATTAGCAGCGATGATTTTTTTGATTGGTATTTTTGCAGAAACCAATCGTATGCCTTTTGACCTTCCCGAAGGGGATGCTGAGTTAGTTGCTGGCTACCATGTGGAATATGGCTCCACTAAGTTTGCGATGTTTTTCTTTGCGGAATACGTTGCGATGTCGATGGCGGCCGCTCTTTTTGTAACTTTATTTTTGGGCGGATACGGACTTCTTCCTGGGATGGAAACGGTCGCTGTCTACCTCTCTCAAGTTTTCCACTTAGAAGCTTTGGGGCTTCATAATTTAAAGACTTTCATGGGAGTGGGTAGCTTTCTCATGAAGCTTGGCTTTATGCTCTTTTTCTATATCTGGGTCCGGTGGACCGTGCCGCGTTTTCGCTTTGATCAGCTCATGAATTTGGGCTGGAGAATTCTTCTACCTATAGGCCTCGTTAATTTAGTGTTTACCGCCATAGCCATTTATTTGATAGGGGGCTGATTATGACGATTGTCGTGGCGCGCCATGAGAAAATATCAGACCGTTTTTATTTAGTCGCCCTTGCTCAGGGCCTTGTAGTCACCATGAAGCAAATGCTACGGTCGCTTTTTGGTAAAGGTATTGTGACCATCGAATATCCCGAAAAGAGGCGAGAGTATTCTCAGCGTTTTAGGGGAGCTCACTTTATTTCTGTAGATTCGAAAAAAACAGAAAACTGTACTGCTTGCTACCTCTGCCAAACTGTATGCCCAGCTGATTGCATTACGATTGTTGCCGGAGAGAGAGATGCGGCGACCAGTGAATACGGCGTTAAAAAAGAAAAAAGGCCTCTTAGTTTTGATATTGATGCACTTCGTTGCTGTTTCTGTGGTTTTTGTGAAGAGGCTTGTCCTAAAGATGCCATTAAGCTTTCTAGGTCCTATGAAATGGCGACCTTGACCCGTGAGGAAGCGCAGTATGATCTTAAGTTTTTGGTTCGGGAGGTAAAAGATCGTGGTTGATCCTCTGATTTTAATTTTAGGTGTCATCGTTGCGTCCCTTGCAGTGTCTATGGCTATAAGCAGCAGCCCCATTACTTCGGCCCTTTCTTTGGTGGGTCTTATGGTGGCTCTCGGAGCTATTTACGGGGTTATTGGGGCCCACTTTGTGGCCGCGCTTCAAGTTTTAGTTTATGCCGGTGCCATTATGGTGCTGTTTATCTTTTCCATCATGCTTTTGAACATGAATGAGTCTGTACCGGAAGTGGATTTTCGAAATGCTAAGACGTGGCTCACGGGTGCGATAGCAGGGGGAGCTTTCTACGCTCTTTTTCAAGGGTTTAAGCACTTTGAGAGTTTTGAAGGTAGGCCTTCCATGGGTGAGTTTACTTTGGAGCGAATTAAAGAGTTAGGGGGAAATCTTGAAGCGGTTTCAGGGCTTCTTTTTTCCAAATACTTTTTTCAATTTGAAGTAGTTTCCCTATTGATCTTAGTGGCGATTATGGCCGCCTTAACTCTAGCTAAGAGAAAGGTGGATTAACATGAGTACGCCGTTATTTCTTCATGGCTTATCTGCATTTTTGTTTTGTATGGGACTTTTTGTGATGATGAATCGCCGAAATACCATTTTACTTCTCATGGGTATCGAACTGATGCTGAATGGAGTGAATCTGTCCTTTGTTACGTTTTCAAGGGAGCTCGGGCAGCTCGATGGACAACTTCAGCTTTTCTTTATTATCACTATTGCTGCGGCAGAGTCGGCAGTAGGTCTTTCCATTTTAGTTAACGTATTTAGAAACTTCGGTTCTGCCAGTACCGATCGTTTCAAAAATCTGAAGGGGTAGTCCATGGAACATACTAGCTATTTGCCACTTTGGCTGCTTGCTCTGCCCCTCATAGGATTTCTTCTGAATGCGGTGCTTTATCCTTTGGCAGCGGGGGGGATTCAGAAAGTCCCGAGAACCTTAGCCGGGATAACCGCCAGTGTATCCATCGGGGGCGTATTTGTTCTAGGCCTTGTGGCTCTGGGACATCTGATTCAAGGGGAAGTGATCGTTACCAAGGCCTATGAATGGCTCAATGTCGGTGTCTTTAAAGTAAGTCTTGATTTGGTGCTGGACCGCCTTTCCATCGTCATGGTGTTGATTATATCAGGAGTAGGCAGTTTGATTCATGTTTACTCCATGGGGTATATGGAGCATGAAGAAGGTGTGGGACGTTTTTTTGCCTATTTAAATTTATTTTGTTTTTCCATGCTGATGTTAGTTCTCTCCGACAATCTCTTATTTTTATTTTTTGGTTGGGAAGGGGTGGGGCTTTGCTCGTTCCTGCTCATTGGTTATTGGTATGATCAGGAAGCTAACTGCGCCGCTGCCCAAAAGGCCTTTATAGTCAATCGCGTCGGTGATGTGTGCTTTGTGATGGGGCTTTTTATTCTTCTTTGGTACTTCAGCACTTTAAGCTTGTCGGGTATGGCAGGACTTGTGGCTGCTGCCAACCCTCAGGTGCTTCAGATTGCTTGTCTTCTTTTATTCCTCGGAGCTACGGGCAAGTCAGCCCAGTTTCCTTTGTTTGTTTGGCTTCCTGATGCCATGGCAGGCCCTACTCCTGTTTCCGCTTTGATACATGCTGCCACCATGGTTACAGCGGGAGTCTATCTCATAGTGCGTATGGGCTTTATGTTCTCTCTGTCGCCTGACATTTTGTTTGTGATTGCCAATGTCGGGGGAATTACCGTTCTCCTAGGTGGCTTCATTGCCCTTCAGCAAAATGATATTAAAAAGGTTCTGGCCTATTCGACGATATCTCAGCTGGGTTTTATGTTTATCGCCGTTGGTGTGGGCGCCTACAAAACAGCGATCTTCCACTTGATGACCCATGCCTTCTTTAAAGCTCTACTGTTCTTAGGTTCTGGCTCTGTCATTCATGCGATGGAAGGCGAGCAGGATATGCGGAAGATGGGCGGCCTTAGGCTTAAACTTCCTAAAACCTACGCTACGATGATGGTGGGAGCAGGGGCTCTCATGGGGCTTCCGCTACTTTCTGGCTTTTTCTCTAAAGACGCCATTTTGTTTGCCGCCCATTCTCTTCCAGGTGGTGCTACCTATCTCTGGTTAGGTGGTTTGTTCGGAGCCCTTCTTACAGGCATTTATACGACTCGCCTTATGAAGATGACTTTCTTTGGCACCCTTCGCTCCTCTGTCGTTCCCCATGAGTCGAAGGCCATTATGACCACTCCGCTCGTGATCTTAGCGGTTCTCTCGGCAGTGGCAGGATTCTTCAGCTTTCCGGAGGGGCTCGGGGAGATTCTGGGAGTTCATGTTCCCGCTTATTTGGAACATTGGCTAAGCCCTTTATTACAAGCAAAGGAAATTGGTGAGTTCGGATTTTTAGGAGAGTTAGGGGCTACGTTAGTGGCGACTGGAGTCTCACTTTTGGGTCTTACCATCGGTCTCGTTCTTTTTGCGAAGTCGAGCGATTTTCCCATGGGCAAAAAGCTTCTAGAGGGGAAATTCTATGTGGATGAGCTCTATGGAGCCTTAATCGTGCGGCCTATTCTAAGATTAGGCGGGGCTTTAAGCGCACTTTTTGAATTTGTGGTTCAACGTGTGGCAGAGGGTTTGAAGCTTTTGGCTCAGAGCACAGCTTCTGAACTTCGAAGCATTCAAACGGGAGATATGCAAGGTTCCATTGTGATCCTTGTGGGCGCTGTCGTTCTATTCATTGCGATCTTTTTTATATGGTGAGCCTATGTGTAATTTATTGAGTTGGATCGTTTGTCTTCCTGCCTTTTTTGGTGTTCTTATCTTTCTATTGCCAAGAGCTTGGGCAAAACATGCTTGGAATTTGGGGCTAGCCTTTTCCTTGGTTACGTTTGCCTTAATGTGTAAAGCGTGGGTGATGTTTGATCCTGAGTTGAAGGGGCTTCAGCTCGGGGTGGATCAACCATGGTTTTCCGAGGTGGGATCAAGATTTCATCTTGGATTTGATGGCATCAGCATCGTGATGGGGCTTTTGGTCTCTGTCGTCACCCTCTTGATTTTTCTCGGTGCGCGATCGTTTACCTGCATGCCAGAAGCAAAAGAAAAGATCTTTGTAGGTCTTCTCTTGCTTCTTCAAACAGGGGCCCTTGGTGCCTTTGCTGCAGCCGATCTTTTGATCTTTTTTATGTTCTGGGAATTTGTCCTCATCCCCAGTTATTTTTTAATTGGTATGTTTGGAGGCAAGGACCGCATTCGAGCTGCGGTAAGATTTTTTATCTATACGGCATTAGGGTCTCTCTTTATGCTGTTTGCCTTTGCTTGGTTGATTGGCGAGCACGGCAGACAGTTTGGCTTTCTGAGCGCCTCCTTTGCAGATGTAGCTCATGTTAAGTTAGCATTTGCAAACTCGTCTCTCATGGCTGCAGTAGGGTCCGAGCAAGGGCTTGTCTTTTTGGCCTTTATGCTTGCTTTCCTAGTGAAATCGCCTCTGATTCCATTTCATGGTTGGCTTTTAAAAACCTATCAAGAGGCGCCCGCAGCGGCGACGGTCTTTATAGCGGCTGTTTTGGGCAAAATGGGAACTTATGGCCTCATTCGTTTCATGGGTATGTTTCCGGACGCTTTCCAATATTCCCATGTTTTATTTATGTTGGTGTCGAGTGTAGGGATTTTGTTTGGGGCTTTTCAGGCTCTGGGTTCTAAATCCGTTAAAGAACTTATCAGTTGGTCGTCTCTTTCCCATGTCAGTTATATCTTGCTGGGTATTTTTTCTGGGGGCGAGGAAGCGACTTCGGGCGCTGTGCTGCAAATGTTTAACCACGGCATTTTGATTGCAGGACTGTTTCTTGTGGCAGGGTATTTAGATGCCCGTCGCCCAGAGGGAACGATTGTGGATTTTGGGGGCTTTGCTAAGAAAACTCCGATTCTTGCCATTTTCTTTATGGTGATCATGCTGGGTTCCATAGGTTTACCAGGTACCAACGGTTTTGTAGGTGAGTTTTTGATTCTTGCAGGCGCCTTTAAAAGCCATATGCTTCTTGGAGGCCTGGCTACAACGGGAATGGTCTTTGGCGCGATCTATATGCTGTCATTTTATCAAAAAACGATGTTCGGAAAGCCGAGCTTTCGCGGTGAAACCAAAGACATCGGAGCAAGTGACCTTCTGGCCTTGACCCTTGTCTGTTGGTTTGTGTTTCAGGTGGGGCTTTACCCCCAGTCTTTTATAGCTCGCATTAAATCCTCTTCTGATGTTCAATTTGTGAAGGAGCCGTAATGAGTTTGGTGAAAACATTTCCTTTGTCGCTCCTGACGTTCTCTGAACTTTGGTCGCTCGTTCCGATGTTGATTCTTTTGGGAACGGCTGTAGGGTGTATGCTCGCTGCGGCATTTGCGAGAAAAGGCGCCTATCTTGTCAGTCAGGTTCTTTTTGTAGGCGGACTTCTAACTGCACTAGTTTTCCTATTTGTGGGACCTTTGGACCAAAACGTTACACTTTTAAACGGTGTATTTATTTCCGATCATATGTCCCGTTTCTTTGCCGTACTTATCTTATTAGGAACCCTGGGTGCAGGTCTTATGAACATAGGTTACGGGGAGAAACATCACATTCTTCCTGAATTCTATTCCCTCATGACTCTTTCAGCTATGGGAGGGATATTGCTTGTCTCCACTACCGAGCTTGTGGCCGCTTTTATCGCCATAGAGCTTTTGTCCCTGGGGACTTATGTACTTATCGGCCTTCGCCGCCATAACGCTTCGTCTTCTGAAGCAAGTCTCAAGTATTTTATTATGGGAGGCATCGCCTCAGCCGTTTTTCTCTATGGAGTTTCTTTACTTTATGGAGCCACCGGAAGTTTAAGCACTTCCGCTATGAAGTCTGCTCTTGAGCTTTCATGGGTGACCGGCTTGCCTCTGATGAGTAAAGTTGGTATGGCGATGCTGGGAGCCGGACTTCTCTTTAAACTAGGAGCGGTGCCCTTTCAGGTATGGGTTCCTGATGTCTACGGGGGAGCTTCCTCTCCGGTTACTGGTTATATGATCACTGCCGTTAAAGTAGCTGCGTTTGGCTTGTTTTTAAGAGTGGCGAGTGACTTATTTCAAGTTCCTAGTTTGATGTCTGAAGGGAGTATCTTCTATAAATTCCTTTGGGTCGTGGCAGCCCTTTCTATGGTTTTGGGAAGTTTGGTCGGCCTCATGCAAACGGAGCTTAAGAGGCTATTTGCTTATTCCACCATTGCCCACACGGGCTACATTTTGATGACCTTTGTGGTCTTTGGTGCCAGCAAATCCCAGGCGGTCTTTGGAAGCATGACCACTTATTTGGTCTATTATCTCATTGCCAATCTTGGCATTTTTGCCTCATTGACTCTTCTTTCACGAGGAGATGGGGAAGCGATCCGTCTTTCTGATTTGTCAGGACTTCACACCAGAAAACCTTGGATTGCTTTTGCGGTAAGTGTTTTTCTTCTCTCCTTAGCAGGCATTCCCCTAACAGCCGGTTTCATCGGTAAGTTTCAACTCTTCATGGGGGTTGCAAAAGCAGGTGGCGGTTCGTTAGTTGCAGTAGCCGTGATGTCAAGTATGGTTTCTCTCTATTACTATTTGAGACCTATGGTTTACATGTACATGAAAGAGGACTCAGGAGTGGATTTAAACGATCAAAATCCTTACCTAGGAGCCTTCCTAGTTTTAATCCTTGCCCTCGTGTTTACACTCTACTTTGGCGTCCAACCGTCGTCTTTTCGTGGGCCCTTTTGAGATAAGGCAGAGCTCCCTCTAAAATTGAAATTTTTCGAGGAGGAAGAGCCTGCTGTACAAGTCTCAAATTTAGGAGTATATTCCTAATAAAGTGATTTTATCAGGAGTGTTGTCTTTGTTTGATAGGTTCGTTAAGCTTCCTAAATTAAAGAGCTTTTTCCTTTTCGGAGCACGAGGGACCGGGAAAAGCACGTTATTAAAGGCCCTTTTTTCTGAGGAATTCACCTATCGGCTGGATTTACTTCTTCCTTCGGTGGAAGAGCGGTTAGCTCGGGATCCTGAGTCTTTAATGAGTGAGATAGAAGCGTTGCCTAGCAACATCAGCACAATTGTCCTTGATGAGATTCAAAAGGTGCCTAAGCTTCTAGATGTAGTTCATTACATTCTCGAAAACGAAAAGCGCCCCTGGCGATTTATTCTAACAGGATCCAGCGGTCGAAAGCTAAAACGTGACGGCGCGAATTTGCTAGCAGGACGGGCATTTGTTCGCGAGCTTTTTCCACTTTTAATTTCAGAATTGCAAGATGCCTTTCACTTAGATCAAGCCATGACTTGGGGAACCTTGCCTTTTATATTTTCGACAACAGACCTCGAAGAGAAACAGGACTACCTTGCAAGTTACGTCAGAACTTATTTAAGTGAGGAAATCCAGCGCGAGCAAATTGTTCGAAACCTGGACCCGTTTAGGCGTTTTTTAGAGGTTGCAGCTCAGTATAATGGGAAAATTATAAATCACTCAAACATCGCTAGAGGCATTGGCGTCGATCCCAAAACAATAGCGTCCTATTACTCCATTTTGGAAGACACGTTGCTTGGCCATATTGTCATGCCATTTTCATTTTCGTTTCGAAAGAAACTGATAAAATCACCAAAGTTTTATTTCTTCGATACCGGAGTCTCACGGGCTGCGGCCCGCATACTATCCACGACTTTGGTGCCAGGGACTTCCCTTTACGGAGAGACTTTCGAGCAGTTCGTCATGATACAGGTTATTCATGCTTTGAAATACTTGCAGCCAGAAACAAAAATCTCTTACTACAAAGATGAAAACGACATCGAAGTCGATATTGTGATCGAAAAACCTGGCGAGCCGCTACTATTTGTCGAAATTAAATCCTCTCAACAGACATCTGAAAGCCACATTAAAAACCTGAAAACCATCCGAAAAGACTTTCCTGACGCTAAGTTTCAAGTGTGGTCTCAAGACAAGGTCAGTCGACTCCTGGATGGAGTTAAACTCTTGCCATGGGACGAGGGACTTAAAAGTGTTTTAGACGAAAGAATTTAAAGGCGCATAAAAAATAGTATTCACTTTAGTTGGGGAAGGTATCGCCTAAGAAAAATCGCCGCAATTCGGATGCTATTTGCCTCTACTTATGCTGCCACCAGATATGCTTCAGCTTTATATACTGCTAACTGTAGCCTAAGACTCTTCCCCCAGTGAGGATTTACGCTCTCTGGGAGTAGGGCTTTTCTACCTTAGCTGCTTGATAGGATCTATCTAGTCTTTGTCAGGGACCCCTTCTATATCAAGCGCACAAATACCAGAAAGATTGATGGAGTCACTCCGTAGGAAGCCCAGCTAAAAATAAGGATAAGGATTGAAATGCAATTGTGTACTGCTCGGTGATCCTTTGGACCATCATTCTAGCAAAGTTTTCATCATAGGTGTGAACGGTTAGATTGCGATCTTTAATCATATCCAACCAGATGGTTTCGCTGTCTGATTCTAAAATTCCATTTTGCCAAGCTGCTTTAATCACGTCTCGTGGGCCCGATACTTCGAGGCCAGACTCACGAAGAACTTCTTTTAGAACGGTCCAAGATAATTCCTATACAATCTCAAAGCCTTTGATAATGCCAGCGAGGTCACGCTCATTTTCAATGGGTAGGGAGATCGATTTTTCAAGCGCTGCGAAGGCTTTTTCAAAGTCCACCGACTATTCCACCACCGACTATTCCGCCGACTCGGATAGGCATGCAACTACCCGAACACACAACAATAATTACAATAGTTTAGAGGAAATTTTCGAAAGTCCTCATCTTTTCCGTGAGCTGGGCCGAACTCATATCTAAAGCAATCCATTCAGGGCAATGGCTACGGTAAGAATGAACAGTCGAAAGGAGTTTGTTTGAAACCAAAACTGAACAGCTTCTTGGCTATATTGTCTTTACTAGGCTTCATTCTAGGTTGCCAGCAAAAAGGTAAGATGACAAAAAGGCTAAAAAAGAAACCTTTAATTGAAACTTTAGGAAACAAGTCGGATCCTTCAAAGCCAGACTCACCTCAAACTCAATCCGAAACGAATCCAAGCGCAGGTGAATCTATTGCATTGAGCTTTTATGAAGACTCTTCTTTAGAAGTTCCAGTTGCTATTTCAGGGCTATCGTCTCGCTCAGCATCTTGCAGCTCTGCCTTTCTGTCTTATACCTCGTCCAATCTCCAGTTAGTTGCTGCCGAAAATGCCGTAAATTGGGGAGGAGTTTGGCCTAACTGTACTGCCATTATTTCGCCCGAGGTAAATGCGAATGGCTCCACCCAAATTGAAATCACCGCCCATGATGAGGCGACCTCCGTCATGGTTAAGTCTATTACACTCACGAGTGAACCGGTTAACGATGCTCCGACAGTAGCAGCCATTACCTCCCCGCAAATTACAAGTGAAGATATTGCTTTAGCAGTATCTTTTACTGCAGGTGATGTGGATGGAGCACTCATTTGTTCAGAAGCAAATTTACAGTATACTTCCGACTCACCATCCATCGTTGCCCCAACAGGAGCTGTGTCATGGAGTGGAACATGGCCTAACTGCACAGGTGCTATAGCTCCTGTTTCAAATGCAAACGGAACGGCGAACATCACCTTTACTGTGAGTGATGGTGTTTTGACAGCATCACGTGTGTTTGCCTTCACGGTGAACGCAGTCAATGATGCTCCACTTATCTCCAATGTCACCAATCAATCGACCAACGAAGATACCGCTTTAAACGGTGTCGCGGTGACGATTTCAGATATTGATACTTCGCTGGTTTGTGCCACGTCTCTTTCTGCGGCTTCCAGCAACACGACGGTACTTCCTAATGCCAACATCACCATCGCAGGTACAGCTCCAAACTGCACCGTAAGCATGAACCCAGCAGCCAATCAAAATGGCACAGCTACTGTGACGTTAACTGTCACGGACGGATCTCTCTCAGCTCTAGACACATTTGTACTGACGGTGAATGCCGTTAACGATGCTCCGACTATTTCGGATGTACTTAATCAATCGACCAACGAAGACACCGCTTTAAATGGCGTTGCGGTGACGATTTCGGATATTGATACTTCGCTGGTTTGTGCCACGTCTCTTTCTGCGGCTTCAAGTAACACGGCGGTACTTCCAAACGCCAACATCACTATCGCAGGAACAGCTCCAAGCTGCACCGTAAGCATGAACCCAGCTTCCAATCAAAACGGCACAGCTACTGTGACGTTAACCGTCACAGACGGCTCGCTTACTGCTCTAGACACTTATGTACTAACGGTAAATGCCGTTAACGATGCTCCAAGCATGGCTCCCATTAGTTCTCCTCAGATTACAAGCGAAGATAATGCTTTAGCTGTAGCCTTTACGGCAGGCGATGTGGATGGAGCTCTTACTTGTACGGCCGCCAATTTACTTTATAGCTCTGATACAACATCGGTGGTGGCCACATCGGGAGCTGTGTCATGGAGTGGAACATGGCCTAACTGCACAGGAACTATAAGCCCTGTTTCTAATGCAAGCGGAACGGCGAACATCACCTTTACTGTGAGTGATGGTGTTTTGACAGCATCCCGTGTATTTGCCTTTACGGCAACTGCAGTCAATGACGCTCCAGTCATTTCCGATGTTACCAATCAATCGACCAACGAAGATACCGCTTTAAGCGGTGTCGCGGTGACGATTTCAGATATTGATACTTCGCTGGTTTGTGCCACGTCTCTTTCTGCGGCTTCAAGTAACACGACAGTCCTGCCTAATGCGAACATCACCATCGCAGGTACAGCTCCAAGCTGTACTGTAAGTGTGAACCCAGCAGCCAATCAAAATGGCACATCTACAGTGACATTAACCGTAACAGACGGATCTCTCACAGTTCTAGACACCTTTGTACTGACGGTGAATGCTGTAAACGATGCGCCGACGATTACAGATGTTGCAAATCAAAACACCAGTATAGACACCGTACTTAGTAACGTAGCCGTCAATATTGCAGACATAGATTCTACACTCACATGCACAGATATCACAGCAAGCTCGTCAAATACGGCGTTGATACCTTCAGCAAACGTAACACTATCTGGCACAACACCAACTTGCCTTATAAGTCTGTCACCAGCTCTAAGTCAAACTGGCAGTTCAACGATTACACTTACTGTTAGCGATAGTGTCTTGACTGCTAGTGATACCTTTGTTTTTACTGTATCTAGTGTTGGATGGGCCCAGGAAGCTTATCTTAAAGCCTCAAATAGCAATGCATCTGACCAGTTTGGCGTATCAGTCGCTCTTTCAGGAGATACGGCAGTTATTGGAGCTTACTGGGAAGATTCCAATCAGACCACGATCACGAATGGAGCTACCTCAAGCACTGATAA
>JBAXBA010000089.1:0-14050 GCA_037142195.1 Pseudomonadota bacterium | reverse complement strand
ATATTTCAGCCGAGAAATTAAATTATGAGTTTTACTTTATAAAGATGCCATTGGGGGTGGCGATCCCCCTCGAATGGCTTCTTGGGTTCTATTTTAAGGTAGGAACTCTCGGGGTGTGGGGTGGTCTTGCTTGTGGGGTTGCTTGTTGTGCGATATTATTAATTCTAAGGCTGCGCGTTGTGGCTCAGAGGTTTCGGGGGCCAACTCTAGATTTCATGGACCACCCAAAAGCCTGAAATGAACTCATTCTAAGTCAGAGAGGAGAGCCAAAAGTGAACCAAGCACCCCTCGAGTCATTTCAATATTGGCGCTCTCTGAGTGATGAAAGACTGAAAGCGCTAGTCGTCCAGTTGGGACAGGAAGCCAGCACCGTTCGCCAGGTGGTAAAGCGCGTCAAGGAACTTTGGGATATAAAATTAGTCGGCATTGAGAAAAGATATGCCTCAAATCAGTCGCGAACTCGGTCCACGAGACAAGCCTTACTGGATCAGGCCTACATGGATTCTGTTAAAGAATATTCGGACTTGCTCCATCAAAGTTTGACCAAGAGAATCCAATATGAGACGAGCATGATGTTGATCACCGCTCGTCGTAGTGAAAGACTTCATAAAAAGAGAGAGCAGCTTAAATATTGAGCTATTTGGAATGCCTTTACCGCTAGACTAAGCTGTCTTAAGTTTCAAAAAAAACATCACATCACCAAATGATGAGCTCTTAATTTTCTCTTAATTTCCTCTGAATATCGACTCCCTAGCCAATTTAGTTTATGATCAGAAGATGTTAAACCTTGACTTACTTGGAGCCATTCCATGGGAATAGCAAATGTTATGTTTTTGATCGCCACTGTTTCCGTATTTGGCTACTTTGCCTACAACTTAAATGTCACTTGGTCAGCACTTCACACCATCGGCAAAGGACAGGAAGAGGTTAGATCTGATAACTTTCTATCGCGCATCGGTTTTATGCTTACAGGTGGCCTATTACAAAGGCGGATGTTTAAGGACATCGTACCTGGCATTATGCACTTTATCATTTTTTGGGGATTTGTAACCGTTGGCCTTGGGACCATGGAAACCTTGTTGTCCGGAGTTCTACCAAGCTTAGAGTTTAAGAATCTATTTGGTGAAGGGCTTCTTCTCAATGCTTTTTTAGTGTCTCAAGATCTCGCCAATTTTGCGGTCATGTGTGCGGTTACTTTTGCCATAAGCCGCAGACTTTTTTTCCCGCCAGCGAGATTAAAATCACTGGCTAAAGCTTCTAAAAAAGATGCATTTATCGTGTTGGGACTCATATTGATCCTAATGGTGACGGAACTCTTACTGATGGGCTCCAAGACTTTCCTAGAGGGTGAACATCAACTTCCTGCAGCAGCACTACAAATCTCCTCCACGATGGCTGCTATTTTTGGCCAGCTCTTCGGCATCGAGTCTTCCGAGGGATGGCAATTGGCCAAGAATAGTTTTTGGTTTGTTCATATTAGCGCCTTATTTGGCTTTGTTACCTTTCTTCCATTCTCAAAACATCAGCACTTGATTTGGGTTTGGCCAAATATGCTCTTCAAATCCCACCGGGGAAGCGGGCGACTTAGGCCTTTTGAAATTAAAGAAGATGCCGAGTCCTTTGGTGTAGGCGCAGTGGAACAATTTACCTGGAAGCAGCTCCTTGATGGCATGACTTGCGTGGAGTGTGGTCGCTGCACAGATGTCTGCCCTGCTAATGCAACTGGGAAACCCCTAGATCCTAGACTCATGATCCATCATTTAAAAGATGCCATGCAAGAGGCTATTCATCTTAAAGACCCCGCTCAAAAAAGAGCTTTGATCTCTGGGGTGGTAAGTCGTGACGAGCTTTGGTCTTGCACGACATGTGGTGCCTGCATGGAAGCATGTCCTTTACATATTGAACATATTCCCGCCATTGTCGATATGAGGCGATATATGACGATGACCGAAGGTGAAATCGCTCCCGAATTGCAGCTAACGCTCCAAAACTTAGAAACCTATTCCAACCCATGGGGAATTTCTAATGAAAATCGCGCGGACTGGGCTAAAGGTCTTGGAGTTACTACCATGGCTGAAAAAAGTGATGTAGATTATTTATTTTGGGTAGGATGCGCAGGTTCATTTGATGAAAATTACAAGAAGACTACCCAGTCTATCGCAAAGATTCTAAATAAATCGGGCACTACGTTTTCCATCCTTGGCCGTGAAGAAAAGTGCAATGGCGATACCGCGAGGCGAGTGGGCAATGAGTATTTAGCCAACATGCAAATATCTGAAAACATAGACACCATGAAACGCTACAACGTTAAAAAAATTGTAACCGGCTGTCCCCACTGCTTTAACACTATTAAAAATGAATATCCTGATTTTGGATTTAATGCTGAAGTGATTCACCATTCTGAGCTTATTGCTGACTTAGTTGAGTCTGGCAAGGTTAAGACCGGTGATGTGCCGGAAGCAGCTAAAAATACCACTTTCCATGATTCCTGTTATTTGGGGCGTCACAATAAAATCTATAATGAGCCAAGGGTTGCCCTTGAAAGTGTATTAAAAAGCCCGCTTAAGGAAATGCCGCGAACCAAAGAAAATGGATTCTGTTGTGGTGCGGGCGGAGGCAGAATGTGGATGGAAGAGCACATTGGTGAACGAATCAACGTAAACCGAGCTACCGAAGCAGTGGCAACGGGTGCCACTACAATTGCAACGGCATGCCCCTTTTGCAAAACCATGATGAGTGATGGTGTTAAAACTAACGGTGCCCAAGATAAAGTACAAATTAAAGATATTGCTGAAATCGTTGCTGACGCCATGATCTAGCGTTTCACTAGGAAGGATGAAGTATGAAATTACATTTTGGAAACCCGCACTGTCTTCGTACCTATTTATATTCTGCTTTATCGACCTTTCTTTTAGCATCGAGTTCCACGGTATGGGCGGACGATCACTCCCCATCAGCTTCTGGTACTCCAAAAAATGGCCAGCCTAGTTCGGTCGAAGCCAAAGATTATCGACTCAGCCGTCTTGAAAATGGGCTTGAAATTGTTACCTATGCTTCCAGTAAGGTTCCTTTAGTTACATTTGTACTTGTCTTTAAAGCTGGAGCCATGTCGGAAACCCCGGAAACCAATGGCTTGACGCACTTGTGGGAACACATGTTCTTTAAAGGAAATGTGAGACTTCCTAAGCAGGAAGACTTTGTGCGACGTGTGAGGCAACTGGGCATTTCCTACAACGGAGATACTTCATCGGAAATGGTCAGGTACTACTTTACCCTTCCTTCGGTGCATCTTGAAGAAGGGATGCAGTTTATGGCTGATGCCATACGCACGGCAAAGCTAGATAAAAAAGAGTTAGAGAAAGAACGAGTGGTTGTGCTCAACGAATATGAAAGAAACGCTTCTGACCCAGGATTTGAATCACACACCCTGAGGCGATTGATGCGCTATGGTGATCTTGCCTATTTGCGCGATCCCTTAGGCACTAAGAAGATCATATTATCGGCTACTGTTAAGCAGTTAGAAACTATAAAAAATGAAGTATTCGTACCCGCCAATGGCGCCTTAATGATCTCCGGTGATTTTAAAACAGAAAAGGTTCTTGCCTTAGCCAAAACCTATTTTGGAACTTGGAAAAATCCTAAAGACTGGAAGGCCCCAGTAAGGCCAAGCTTTGCACCCATGACAGAGTCAAGAGAGATCATTTCCACCCATAAGTCATTTGAAAATGCGACGATTACTCACTCTTTTTCAGGTCCTTTGGTACGAGAAAATCCTAAGGACACCTACGCTGCTGACTTTTTGAGCGGTTTGTTAAGCCATAGACAAAATCAGTTTTACAAAACCTTTGTAGAATCCGGACTCACTTTCGGGGCCCAGTGTTCCTATCATACCCAAGCAAAAGCAGGAGAGATTTACCTCAGTGCTGAGACGTCTCCCCAGAATATGTTGAAGGTCAAGGATCAGCTGCTTGCAGAAATTCCTAAATGGACAAACGAGTCCTATTTTACAAAAGAACAATTTGAAGATGTTAGAACAGGAATTGAAATCAGTCGCATCAAGGAAACAGCAACTCCAAGTGCTTACATAAAGGAACTGGCCTTCTGGTGGGCTGTGCCGAATTTTGCTTACTATGACTCTTACAATGACGAGCTAAAAAAGTTGTCTTTTAAGGACATTAAAGACTACGTTGAAAAATGGTTGCTGAATAAACCTCATTTAACCACCGGGCTAGTCAATCAGGCAGAAGCGGCCAAACTCGGAATAAAAGACACTGGGGCAGAGCTCGCAGACAAAATGCTAAAAGCATACAGGGAGTGATCATGAAATATATTTTAGCGCCTTTTATTCTTTACTCCGCAATATCAAACGCAGCGCCTTTAGTTTCTGAGGAAACTATCTTAAGGCAAAAAGAAGCCACGAGTGTTCAGTATTTGTCTAACGGAATCCCTGTGATCATCAGAAATGAACCATCTTCAAAAATTGCGCTCATTAGCGTTCAATTTGATTATGGGCTTAAAGACGCCAAGCCTGGAAAAAAATCTATTCCTGAGCTTCTTCTTCCGGTGATGAGCCGGGCAACAAAATCCATTTCCAAGGAAGAAATGAACCGGATTCAGGAAAAATACGCATTAGATATTGGTTGTGTCAGTAATATCGATGTATCTTCATGCGCTATGGAAACTGTAGATATGTATTGGGATAATACCCTCTCCGTTTTGGGATCCATCGTGCGCGAACCCCTATTAGATCCAACCGATATTAAACTCATTGCCGACCGAAGTATTGCTCAAGCTAAGAAATTGCAATCTGATCCAGAGGACTATGTAAATGAGATTGCGAATCGTGTTTACTATGAATCTTCTCATCCCTATACCAATCCTGTGTCTGACCAAATTAAGGAAATTCCAGCTATCGGTCCCCTAGAGCTTTCCAAAGCACATAAAGAACTTTTAGATGCAGGCCGGATCACTCTTGTGGTGGTCTCTCATTTGGACTCTAAAAAGATATTAAAAGACTTAGAGGCTCAATTCGGCACTATTCCTGCGAGCCCAGGATACACCCGAGCTGCCGTCGGCTATCCCGCCAACCAAGAGTTGGGAAAGCTTGCCTATGAAAATAGAGACATTCCCACTTCCTATATGCGCATTAAGTTTCCTACGCCAAACGCTATCGATAAAGACGCGGTAGCCGCGAAACTTCTTTTTGACATCCTCGCAGAAGAAATGCACACGGAAATTAGAACGAAACGAGGTCTTTCTTATGCCGCCCACGCCCTTACGAGCCAAATTTCTATTGGCCATGGTGCTTTGGTGGTCTCTACCCCAAAACCTAGGGAAGTGGTTCCGGTAATTTTAGCGATTATTAAAAAGATTCAGACTCAAGCGATCCCTCAATTGCAAATAGACGAATACAAAAAAGGATTTGCTACGGCCTTCTTTTCTCGTGGGGAGACTCATAGTTCTGTCGCAGCCGCTCTAAGCAACTCGTTTTACTATTTCAACTCTACCAATCCTGCCTACGATTTTCCTAAAATTCTTGACACTGTCAAAAGTAAAGACATCATGCGCCTTGCCAAACTTTATCTCAAAGATATGAAAGTGGGCATTATTGGGCCCCAAAGTCAGTTTGATAAAGACACTTTTAATGGCTTGCCATGAGGGCTAGTCAGCTTGCAAATACGGTCTTTTGCTTCATTTCTCTCGGTGGTTGTGAGCTTAAAAGTCAACATCACAGTTCCAAAGAAGGCGTGAGCCTTCCGGGACCTTCAAAGGTTTACCCTGTAGATCCTCGAGTGCATGTGGATTTGCCTAGTACCGATCCACTGAATCCTTCCACCTTTCCAAGAGATATCAGCAATGCGTTCGCCTATTCTCGTTATGCCATAGGCCTAGCCACAAGCTCACAATCACTTTTTGACGCTAAGTCTGAAGGCGAATTGGGAGAGGCTCTAAAAAACCTAATGAGTGCCTCTACTATTTCGCCAGAAGAGATCAGCGAGACTTATAAACTTACTCTGAGCGATGTGGAAAAAAGCGAGGCAAGTAAAAAGGTCAAAGACCTATTCCCTGAGTCTTTGTTAGAGGGGGCCTTTCCTGAAAAGTCATTCCTATTTGCGAAACGCATAGCTCGCTGCGCATCAGATACCGGAGCCTCCCAGAAACAATGCTGTGAAGCTTTCTTGGCTCCGATGCTTCTCTTTTCAGACGAGGTGCTACCACCTTCCTATAGAGATGCAAAAGAAGCTAGCAAAATAGACTTTTCGTCATTAATGAAGGAAGCTGATTCTAATTCCGCTGTTTTTAAACATGCTGGCGCCCGTGTCTGGCTTTCTCAGTGCAACTATCCTGCTACTTCTTTTCCTAAAGATCTTGCTGATTTTAAGTCTCAATACGGCGATTACAGTAAGTGGAGTGGCGATCTTCATCCTTATAGCATGGCCAAGCAGGGTCCTAGGCGGATCTATCGGCAGAGTGCGCCGTCTGTTTCTGTTGCAGAGACTTTAGGCGAAAATTGTGTAGTTAGAGAAACTGAAGTTGTCATTCAAGGTCCCACTGGTATTACGACATTTGGTGTCTTCGATTCCAAAGGACACCGCATTGAGTTTTCAGAATTCCCTATTGCGAATGGTAACAGCTCCATTCGAATAGTGCCTGAATCATGTTTAGGTTGCCACTTGAAATTCGACACGCGAAAGTTTAATGTTCGCATCCCAAGTTATGTGGGATTGGGACTCGCTGTGATGGAACAGCATCGCGTTAAAATTAAGGGAGATCTCGCAGCTTGTGCTCTCCCTGGAGAAAATATTATTTTGGACAAGCCCTAAGCCATTCTTTTTCGAAACACTATGAATCCTTGGACATCACAGGATGAGATTTAAAATACAGATACCAACAGGTCAATGCTATTTCTTATTTTAAGTTAAATCAGGTTCGCTGATAGGACTTCACGAATAAAGCTTGCGCCTATTAGATGGGCTGCTGTTCCAGAGATTTTAAGGAACTCCTAGCTTTCCTATGGGGGCAAGGCCTTTTGGAAATAAAAAGGAAATGATCGCATCAGAAGGGCTCATTTGCAGTCATTAGAGCAAAATAATTTATCTTTAAGAGCCAATCTGCCGTCAATATTGAACTACCCACTAAATCCCACCGCTTAGAGCGGTGCTTCAAATCCCAATGACTTATGGAAAATTTGCAATTCGGAATCGAATCTTTTAGCATGATAGAGTTAAATCTTTCGAGGAGTTCCCATGAAATGCAGATCAAGATTATCGATGTCAATTATGTATGCACTCTTTGTTGGGCCCGCTATAGAAGCAGCCCTTCTTTCGGAGAAAGCATACTCAAGCGAGCAGACGGTCCAACCACTCTATGCGGCAGCTAAGGAGGGCACCCCCGATGAAGAAACCTTGAAAGACGAAAGCATTCCAGCGGAGGAATTAGGAAGCAAGGATTCTCGGAAGAAAGTGGGAGCTAAGCTAAAAAAAGATATCCTCAAGAAAATCGAACTGCCTCCATTGGAAATAAAACTCTTCCCTGATTGGCCTGTACAGTCATTTGATTACTTTATCAGCCCCATTGTGGGATACGCAGCGGAAAAAAAATCCATTCCTGGTGGAAGCGTATCCTCAGCGATTTATGAGGGAGGTTTGGGGGCGGCTTTAGTGGGAATCCCGATCCAGGCCACAAATCCAGGTCTGACTGTGGATATTTTAGGCGGCAAGGTTTGGGGAGGGGTGAAGAATGTAAGCTCATCTTCGGCAAATGAAGGCGGCAAAATGGATCTTGATGCGACGAGCTATCAAAGATCTTATGGTGCCGTCTACTTTACGGGATACTATAAGGCGCTAAAATTAAGACTAGGATTGAAACGGGGACAAATAGACTATGGTTCCCAACTATGGCAAGTGAATAACAATCAGAGTTTTGGCGTAGAAAACGACATTGGAGTGCTGGTTCTTTCATGGCTAAGTGGCCACTATACACTTTCTATGGATCGCGTTTGGTTGAACTCATTTAACGACCCTCGATTGGTTGAGTATGACCACTGGCTTCACGGAAAAATAGCTTCAAGTACACTCAAGTCTTCTTTTGATCTTGGGCCGGGCTTTTCGACATCTAGGGAAGTGGAAAAATCAGGTACTTCAGCACTTACTCAATCAGTGAACTACGCAAAAGCCGAGCTGGCCTCAAATCCCTTTTGGAAATTTTCTATAACTGCCTCTGCTAAGTATATTCTCTCAAAATCGGGCGAATTAGAACTTACTGGACTGCGCTTGCCTGAAGAAGGCCTTTATGACCCCAAAGAAAAAGGACTCCCTGCAGACAGCCTTTCTGCAAATTGGTTTGTAGGATTCCAACGCCTTTTAGGTGGGATGGGGGTTGGCTATCAAGTGAATCTCACTATAACCCAAATGGGTGATCGCGCCCTAAAAACCACAACGCGAACCAGCGGATGGGTAGTGAATTACACTATGGGCCTTTAGCCTTGCATGGAAAGCCAAAGATAATTCGTAATCAATCTCATAGTTCAGTTGAGTGAGAGTCAAAAAATAGAGCTGCATCTCTGCTGAGCAAACTCATCAAATGGAAAGTTTCCTGTGTTAGCTTTGGGGCGGGTAACTTCAAGCCACTATAGACGCATGTTCCAAAAAGAGGTAAGCAAACGGACAGAACTGCTGCGCCGTGGGGATACTAGAAAAAACCTTTAAGAATCAGTTCAAATAGCACGAAAATCCTTTGCCATCTTCATTCTTGTTTGAAAGTTCGATGGAAAGGATTTTCGTGCATGAGTTTCTATTGTCGCTACCTAAAAATCTAAAATTTAGGAATTTTTGCTATTCCACAGGTGTCCAGTGAATCAAGACTTTGGCACGTGGCTTTCTGTGAGTATTGGAATTTTCATCGCTATCTAAAGAATTGTACTGATTTAAAACACCGGAATCGGGAGAGACTACTTTAAAGTTAAATCCTCTCAGATTTACTGTGGCTCGATTTGCTTGGAAACGCTTGTCTTTCAAATGCGGGGAATCATTAGTACTGAATTTATCTTCAAAGTTTTCCATGGGTGAAATGCTTTGAGTCGAAGCTGTGAGCTCATTGTCCAATATCAGTTCTCCGCCCGAGTTTGCTTTCCAAACTTTTAAGGGTGAAAAACTGCCCATGGCTGAATGTCGAAAGGTTTGAATGGCTGAGCGAGTAGCTGTGCCGCCTTCTATCATGGCACCAGGGGAGCTAATTACAAAATGTTTTCTTTGCTCTGATGGTAGGTAGGAATTCGCGCTATCTCGTCTAAAGCGTAATTTGAGTCCATTAAATGTCAAATCTTTCAAACCGTCCACATCATCGAATGACTTGCAGTCTGGAGATTTTCCATCGACATACTTCGCAAATTCAGGATACCCAAAGCATTTGAAATCCCGGTTCTGCGCGGAAGATAAAGCTTTATAGGATTCTTTGCTCGTATCGTAGAAGCCGTCTGCATCCTTAAAAGAATCTTGAGCAAAAGGACCTGGAATAACAACTTCGCGCAATTCATTATTAATTGGCAAGTAGTAGCCATGTCCTATTTGAGATTCTACTTCAGGAGTATTGCTTCTTCGGTCATAGGTAGAATCAAAGTACCAGCCGAGAACACCAGGCTGATGGTCGAGTGTGACCACTCTAAAGCGATCTCTTGCACGAGGACCGGCCTCTGCACCTAGGAACATTCCCATGCCCTGAGAGCCTTGGATATTCAAATCATTGTTATATGATCCTGAATTTGCGAAGGTCTCTGAAGGGTCGCGGTATTCAAGCATATAAAATTGCCGACTTTGTATGTCTCTTTGACCATCTACGGAAGCTGTCCATTCTGCCCCTGGTATAAAATCGTCCTCAAAATCAAAGAGAGTTTTATCGCCAAGCTTAATGTTATCTACGAATATGCCGAATTCATTGTATCCGGAGTCCGTTGCATAGCTAATTTCGATTTGGGCCTTTTTGCCTCGAAGTGCAGACAAATCATAAGTCTTATTTAACCAAACGGGAACTCGGCAGGCGTTTAACTTAGTAGAGAATTCTTGTTTTTCGTCTTTTGAAATGGTGCCGCTATTGGCCTTGGTTCTAAGTTCTAAAACACGGTCTGACTCGCAAGATGGGTTCTTCTCCACCAATGAGTCATAGTTTTCATCTCCAGAAAGAAGTCGGAATTCTTCTCTAATGGCGCCATTAATTTTAACACGGCCGATATCATAGTCCGTTACAATTTTAATCTCTGCTTCAGAGGATGTAAAATTCGTTTCTGTTTCGATATAGTAAATCGTGTCAAAAGAAAGTGTTGCGCTTCCATCCTGTGGAACTTCGATACTAAACTTTAATGATTTTTGCCCATTGTCAAACCGTCCTGAATAGGCTGCTTTCGTTCCAGATGAACTCGGAAAATCAATTTCTTTGGCTTTAGTCATAGTGGGCTTCATTTTTACCATAAGTGCACTGTAAACCGGCTCTAGGGTCTCAGGAACCAAGGATAAAATGTTGAACTTGTTTTCAAAACCTCTAACGATTTGACTAAAAAACTCTGGGCCTGTGAAGGACGAATAGGATTCTCGCTTTTTAGGTGATACAAAGGCAGAGCTACCTAAATATGCCGATGTGCTTTCACCCTCAAGTACGATTTTTGGAGACAGCCAGCCAAGAGCCATTTTGTGAAAGGATGACATTTCTTGGCCAAAGTTTCGGCTGTTCTGTGCCATAATATCCCAATAGCCGACATTATTTTCTCCTTCGAGTGCATAGACATCGGGAAGAGTAAGTGAGTGGCCAAATTCATGAACAAAAGTGGAAATGTCAGAAAACTCGGACTGCATATTGTAGTCAAATGCGGACAGTTGATCGTTTATTTTATAGCCCAGAACGCTTCTTTGTTCCCCTTCTAATATAGGGCCAGATTTAGGAAAATCAGGGTTGTCCTTAGCTAAGAAGATACTGCTGCGGTGAGGCCATATGCGGTTGAAACATTCAATAGCTTGTTCGCGCCTTGGGTCGTCTTTAGAAACATCATCCGAGCCGGGCTTTTTGCCATTGGGATCAAAGATTCTTTGACAGACATTTTGAGGTTTTCCTGCATAGATCAATACAACGGCGTCTATAAAACCATCTGGCTCAGAATAGATGCCGTCTTTGTCGCTGTCGTTTAAATCCCAACGATCAAAAGGCTTCCAATATGAGGAGTTAGCGCCGACTTTCTGCTGAACCTTCTTTAGAGCATCAACCACTAAGGCTTCGGCATTGATATCATTCTTCCCTACAACGGCTTTACCATAAAATGATAGCGGCTGTTCTACTGTGACGGGCTCGGTGACTTGTCCTGAAACGTTTAAAAGTCCACCTGATGCCTGAAGGTAGTAGGAGTGTAAGGAGTTGGGGCCATTCCCAAAAATTTCTTCTTGAGCGAGCCCTGAGGTAAATCGTGAAGGGTCTTTAAACTTGCCGTCAAATTGTGGCTCCGCAGCAAATTCTACGGGAATTACTAAGGTATTATAGGATCCTTTTAATGAGTAAATGCTTGTGTGATCACCAACAGCACCTTGAATGTTAGCTAAGTTAGTCTGGGCTAAGCTGCCGGAAGAGATTTTATCAAGAATCTTAGTTTCCAAATTTTCAATGGAACTTCTAAGGGACTTTAACTTCGCTTCTAGGGCTTTGATCTCTTCGGCGTGTTGAGCGCTCAGCGCTCTTATTTGCGCGCCAAGATCAGCAATTTGCGCCTCAAGTTTTGAGATTTTTTCAGCATCCTTTTCCAAGGAGATTCGAGAATTGAGTTCTTCAATCTGAGATCTAAGATCATCAATTTCTTTCTGTTGTTTTTGTTGAAGCTGAGCAAGTTCATTTAAGGTTTGAGCTTCTTGTGCCTTGCGCTGGCCATCTTCGTTGTTAAGACGAACGGTAGGATTCAAAATGGGCGTCTTTTTTTCGTCAGACTTTCTAGTGCAAGAGGCATTTGCCAATGCAATTGTCAGGAAACCTAATAGCATGTTCTTTGAGTAGATCATCGTACACTCCTTTTGGTGTGCTCAGGCTGTAAAGGGAATACATAGATCCTGGCGTCACTCATGGGGATTACACGCTGCTTTACTTGGGGTCAACCAGTTTTGGCGGTTAAAGACCTTTTGTCCCATTAAGGTGGCTTGAAGTCGGCCAAATTGTAAAATGTTTCGACAAGCACAAAGGCGATCTACATATTAGCAGGTAGTTTGGCGTGCTATGTTCTGATCTTAGAACACTTAGTGAAGCCCGCAAAAAGATGGCCGTTTGCCTTGGAGCCTCAACACTTACCAAGGGTAGGTGCATCAAATCCAGGCCGGTTGTTTCGAATTCCTATTAGATCCAACGAATTATTTAGAGAATTCCTTCTCATTGCATTTGGAAGGATGACACGGCCTCAGGAATTCCTTAGCATATTCCGTATTTTTAAAGTTTCCTTGGCAAGGGGGCGGTTAACAAGTTCATCACATTGAGATAGCCTACGCCGTGTTTCTTAGGATCAAGAGCCTTACATGTGCGATGCCCTTCCGGTGATTCTAGGACTTTGCGAAAGACTTTGTATATATTCTCTTTTCCATAGCGATTCGCTAGGTTATCCCACCCGTGATAAGAAATCCAAATCGCAGCCGCTCCTGCAAGGAGTGGCGCTGAAAAAGAAGTTCCTATGCCACGGCGTGAGGCCCAAAGCATTTCGCCATTTCTCCGCTTGTAGGTTGTCGCATGCCAAACATCGACTCCTGGGACCGTGATATCTACGGAAGGGCTGAACGTAGCGTCTTCCCAAGGTGTGCATTGAATCGTTCCTGCTGTGGCAAGAATGGTTTCTGAAAACTGGCCGGGCCAGGGTTGTATTTTAGAGTTAGCGCCACCAGCGGCTACAACAATGATTCCATCGGCGACTGCGTTTCGGATCGCAGCCCAGAGAAAAGGGTCCGGACGTCCTGCCAAACTTAAAGATATGACTTTGGCTCCTTGTCTTCTCACTTCACCTACGGCATTTGCAACGTCCAAAAGCTGACCCACTCCCATTAATACGGCACTCGTAGTAGCTCTCATGGGCAGAAGTTTGGCTCCTGGAGCAATTCCGGTGACATATGCTTGAGCGTCTTCACCGATGAGTTGCTGGCCCCTTGGGCTTATGATGACACTTGCTGTGGCGGTGCCATGGGACGGGACCGGCTTATCACCTTCTGTGACATAAGCATCAACGGCATGGGAAACGTTTTTTTCTACGAAGTTCTTGGAGCTGTCCCAAAGTATTTGGCGAATGAAGTTTCCATCTACTTGAATTTCTGGATGAGGCAAAAGTCCTGTATCAATTTGACCAATCAACACGCCCTCACCTGGAAGCTTTCCTTTTTCAGACTTCAATTTGTCCCATGCCTTAAAGACGTCCATAAAGATAAGATGCCACTCGGGATCTTTGGTACTTAGGCCTGCATACTCAGGAAATTCGTCGGTTGTGCTTGAAAAGGTGTCAAAGCTAGCAAGTTGTTGATGGTAGGCAAGTTCAGAAGCTTTAAGATTTTCTGGGATTATCCCCTGACGAATTTTTAAAAGAGCTTCTTCAAGCTGGCTTTGGGAAGCCCCCCTCTTAGAAACAAGAAAGCCCCTGCGGAAGCTTCCAAAGGGGTCGACTTGCCAGTCCTCTCCTAAAACTTTAGGAATCGTTTGATCTAAATATTGGTAAGCCATTACAGCGGTCTTACCGGGACCCATATCTACGGAAACAGCGATACCAATTGCATTCTGTTGGCTTGCAAGGTGAGATTCTGGTGGATTGCTCGAATTCTCTATAAACTTGCACGAGAGACTCGCAAACAAGATTGTGACACTGCCACTCATTTGCCAGATCCATTTAAGAGTTGAAACTCGGTTTGCCATGGATTTCTTTCCTCAAAAAAATCTGATATTTTGACACAAGCTATTTTAGAGCAACTATCAAGGATATTAAAGCCATCATCCAAGGGGGACCAGGGTAAAATCATCTTAATTCCCTCCCCTCAATACTTTCATTAGGTATTCATTT
>JBAXBA010000088.1:0-14057 GCA_037142195.1 Pseudomonadota bacterium | reverse complement strand
TTAGTACTTTTAGTACTTTTAGTACTTTTAGTACTTTTAGTACTTTTAGTACTTTAAATCCATTCTAAGCCTTTTGATTGCACCTGAAAGCCTAAAGATTTTGATGGAAGGCGCTCGGAAACAAAATGCACCATTCGTGAGTCTAACAGAATACTTTACCAAAAGCCTGGCACTGTGCCTTGGGGAGACGGTTTGAGCTCAGTTTTGCATTCTTGAATTGGGAAGGAATTCCCAGCATTTAATTCTTTGAGCCAATCGTAGGCATCATCCCGTGATCTGCCGCTAATTTCTTTGCGCCTCTCATCCGGAAAGGATTCTTCTACGGGTTGCAGGCACCAGCAAGTTTCAGGCTTGAAATCTGGCTTCACAGCTTGACTCGCAAAGAGCTGTTTATGGCCGGTATTTACAAGGAATCTGTCGAGGCCTAGTGCCATTAATCTCTTCTGGCTCGAGTCTCATAACTCGACGGCTCGCTGAGACCAAATAAAAGTTTGAAAGAAATGTTCTGAAACGACTCCATGTTGAAAAACGATGGCAGCTGCTGCAAAGTCTTTTGCCGTTTGAAAGCATCCTTCACCAAAGATATCCCCTACTCGTCGCCTCCGAATCGTGTCCTGTCTTACAACCTTCGCCATTTCTTTTTGGGTTTTTCGGTCCCAATTGACTCTGGCGTCCTGATCTGCTTTAGCGAAGGCCGCAATCTCTTTGGACCTCGCTTCAAGACGCTCTTTGTTGTCTAGGCAGAAGTCTAGGTCCTTTTTTGGTTTTGCGCGAACGGGTGAGTGAAATCCAAGTAAAATCAAAAAAACAGTGTGGTCAATTTCATGAGAATATACCTTTGGGAGATAGATGTGGGGGGCCCTTGGTAGGTTTACTTAAGGCACAAACATCACAATATCAATTCTTAGAATTTGAGGGAAATGTTGTAGTTAACGTTGACCGCGAATATCCTAAAATAACTCAGCATCATCATTCCAACTCACTAGAGGCTAAGAATAGACGATATCTTTTTCAAACTATTCCTAGATCGTGACCAGAAAAGAGTTTTTTTACACCATAATCGTTCCAGGTCTAAGTAGTGGAAGACAAGAAAGAGACATTAAACGTAGCAACAATTTTCACTCTGCAAATCTCAATAGAGAACTTCAATCTGGTGCTCCAAAGTGTTTAAGTGATTTTAAATGTTGCGGTAACACGGAGTGAGCTCCGGTTGTTGGCGTATGGATATTGTGATGCCCCCTTAATTGGATTTGCGCCTAAGTATACGTATTCACGGTAGAAATGCAGGTGCGGCCCGTTTCGACAAATCTTATATTGAATGAAATAGCTTTATTTAATAAAATTTAAGTAAATTTCATTCATTTTTTATGAATGAAAAAGCTGTATTCTATTTTGAGTGGGCTCAATTCATTCTAGCGGGGGTATATGTGATTCAAAAAAGACCAAAACCCATCGAAAAAAGGTCACCAGAAGACGTTCTGCAAGGCGTAGGTCTTTTTAGAACTGCCGACGCAGTTAAGTTAGGAATTTCTCAGCCTACGGTTTCAAGGCTGGCGATGAAAGGCGTAATAATTCGCATAGAACATGGTCTTTATCACCACCGGGATGCTGTAATTGATCCCAGTACTCTTGATTTTTGTGTCGCCTGCACAAGACTTGGCGCAGACTCTGTGATTGGTGGCCTAACTGCATTATTTGAGTATGTGTTAATTCCGCAGGTTCCTCAACAGACGTGGGTCATGGTACCACACAAAAATCAGAGCAAGTTTCCAAAGTATCGCGTCATTCATACCAAGCATGATCCAAAGATTGGAGTCGATGATCATGGATTCTACCGCATGGTTTCCATCGAACGAGCTATCATTGAAGCCTTTCGATATTCTACCAAAATGGGCTACCAAACAGCTTTAACTGCTGCGAGAACAGCCCTTAAGGAAGGAAAAACTAGCGAAAGAAGGCTACAAGAAACAGCTAAGCTAATGGGCCTTTGGCAGGTCATGGTCAAAAACTGGGAGGCAATTACAACAAAATGAGCCCTAAGATTTCAAAAGCACAGATACAGTCCGTCCAGTTGAAACTCAACAGGATTGCGATGCAGCGTGGATCTACGCTACAGCAAATGCTCACTATATTTCTGCTCGAGAGGACAACTGTAAGGTTACTAGCTGACGCCACTCTTCAAGAAAACCTCATTTTTAAAGGAGGATATGTTGGGGTTCGAGTTTACAATTCTCCTCGTTACACTACTGACCTGGATGCGGTCCTCCGACGAATGGACCCTAAGGAAGCGGTCAGCCGCATTAGGAACGCCATGGAATTTGATTCGGGAGATGGGGCTTGGTTCCAGTATGAAGGAATGGATGATCTCAAAACTCAGGGAGTTTATGGGGGTATCGGGCTTTCCTTTCGCGCCGGATTAGGTGAACCACCAGCAAAAATATCTAAAGCTCAGAGGATTCATATCGATTTAGGAATAGGCGACCCGGTAACGCCTGCGGCACGACTGATTTCTACAAATTGTACAATAGGAGAAGGTAGTCTGACTTGGCAGGTCTATCCCGTAGAGACGATTTTGGCTGAGAAACTGCACGCGATGGTAAAACTTGGAGATAGGAATTCGCGAGCCAAGGATGTATACGATGTCCAACTATTTTTACCTCAAGCAAATCCGACCCATTTGCGCGAAGCGATGAATGCCACATTTACTTTCCGAGGGGACCCACTTCCTGCGGCCATATGGAGGATTCTAGCATTAACAGAAACTAGTCTCTTGAAGCGAGGCTGGGCAACAGCAGTATCTACAACTAAAGATGCACCGCAATTTGACTTAAGTTTTGAAAAGATTGTCAGCACGCTTAAAAGCTGGGATATATAGTCAAGAGTAGTTCTAATTTGCATAACAATGAGTTGGTGCATCCTTTTGGTAATTGAGCTTGTCAGCAATGCTGCGCTACTTCCTAGCGGGCAGAGCAAGCTAAGTAAATCTTCGGGATTCCCCAAATTATTCAGTATATTGTGGGTCAAGGAGTTGAATTGACAAGAATTGCAATTAATGCAAAAACTCCAATGACTTTGGCCAATGGAATTTCCTCATAGCAGCAAAGCCCTGATCCGATCCTAGTTAATTTCTAACCGCCATTGGATTGCACATTAGGAACATAAAATAACACCATAAATTAGCGCATCACATGGTCTATTAATGAGATATTTGGTTGTCAAAGCATTGCGTTTTCCTAGTTTCAAAAGAGAACTTCAATATGGTGCTCCAGGCTGTCATCGACTAACAAAAGGCTAGTGTCTTTTTGGGGAACTTGATCAGCGATAATGAGGCCTTTGCTTTCAGGGGCCTTATTTCGTCTAAATTCAATGTGGTAATAAGAGCTTCGATAGCGGTACTTTACTTGATAGCTATTCCAGTCATCTGGAACACAAGGTTGAAAGAAGAGTCTATCTACTTTTAGTGTGATGCCCAGAAGCGACTCGAGAATAAGTCTATACATCCACCCTGCAGAGCCTGTGTACCATGTCCACCCCCCTCTGCCGACGTGGGGTTCTACGGCATAAACATCTGCAGCCATCACGTAAGGTTCTACTTTGTAGATTTCCAAGTCTGATTCAGTTAGGGCATGATTTACCGGATTGATCATGTGAAGGAGTTCCCAGGCCTGTTGGTTTTTCCCCAAGGCAGCAAAGGCCATTGCCGACCAAATGGCTGCATGAGTGTACTGACCTCCATTTTCACGGACTCCAGGTACGTATCCTTTTATATATCCTGGCTCCAGTTCTGATGTGTCAAAGGGCGGATCAAAGAGCTTGATGATTCCACCTTTTCGGTCGACGAGTCTTTCACTGACAGATGCCATGGCTACTTCAGAACGCTCTCTGCTCGAAGCTTTAGAAAGAACGGACCAACTCTGGGGAAGAGAATCTATTTGACACTCCGCATTGGTAGCTGAGCCCAAGGGCTGGCCATTGTCAAAATAGGCGCGGCGATACCACTTTCCGTCCCAAGCGTTTCGATCGATATTTTTGGAAAGTTTGTTTGCATGTTCTCTGCAAGTGCCTGCAAAGTCCATATCACCGTGCAGTTCTGCTACCTTTGAGAACTCCGATAGGACATCGAATAGAAAGAATGCAAGCCATACACTCTCTCCTTTGCCGTCCTTGCCAACCAGATTCATGCCATCGTTCCAATCTCCATATCCCATTAAAGGAAGGCCGTTCTCACCCAAAGTAAGTCCATGACGAATGGCGCGCACGCAGTGATCGTAAAGCGTGGCCGTTTCCTCGGTGCTGCTCGGAAGGTCCATATAGGCTTCCTCATCAGGCTTCACCTCTCGACCCTCGAGGAATTCGATACGAACGTCAAGAACACCGGTATCACCTATACCTAATACATATCTGCTAGTGGCTAAAGGTAACCATAAGTAGTCGTCAGAAATGCGAGTCCTTACGCCTCTCCCTGAGGGAGGGTGCCACCAATGCTGGACATCCCCTTCGCGAAATTGTCGAGATGCGCATTTCAATAAATGCCTGCGCAAGAGATTAGGTGCGGTATGCAGCAGCGCCATGGCGTCTTGCAACTGATCTCGAAATCCGAAGGCACCTCCGGACTGATAGCTTCCACTTCGAGCCCAAATTCTGCAAGCGAGAGTCTGATACACGAGCCACCCATTAGCCAAGACATCTACCGCCGGGTCTGGTGTCTTAATTTGAACGGCACTCAGTGTTTGCCGCCAAAAATCTTCGACTTCTTCTAGGGCAAGCCTGGCAGAACTGGTCGAGCCAAAGCGCTTGATGAGGGTCTTTGCGTCCCTTTCGTCCCGTCCTACACCAAGGAGAAAAGACACTGTTAGTTCGCTACCAGCTTCCAATTTAATTACCGAATGTAGCGCGGCGCAAGGATCTAGGGCAGGACCTAGGCGCCCAGACAAACTGGTTCGATACATAGCATCAGGAGTTCCGAGATGGCCATTTCGTCCTAGAAATTCCGTTCGATCTCCAGTTACTGTTTTTACCTTTTCACTGGAGGCAAAGAAAGCGATGCGCGCTCCAAATTCTGGATGATAGGGATTCCTTGCAAAAATCGCATCTGTTTCCGGATCCAACTCAGTTGAAACATGCATGAGAGATTTAGGACGTGATTCCCCCAAGACCCACTCACAGTATCCCGTAATGGAAATGCTTCTAGATCTTGTGGAGTTGTTTTTCAACTTGATGACGGTCATTTTAACGGGAGCATCTATCGCCACGAAAACGACAAGTTCTGAGGAAATTTGAGCGCTCTCATGAAGAAATTTAGAATAGCCGAAGCCATGGTGAGTGGTGTAGGGCGCCCCTGTTCTAGCAGGCAAAGGGGTTGGTGACCAAAACTCCCCTGAGTCTTCGTCTCTCAAGTAAAAGGCTTCGCCAGAACTATCGCTTAAAGCATCGTTGCTCCATGGGGTAAGTCGAAACTCATGTGCGTTTTCACACCAAGTATAGGAGGAACCGCTTTCGGAAACCACGGATCCAAAATAGGGGTTGGCCAACACATTTGCCCATGGAGCAGGGGTAACATGGTTAGAACGGGTTCTGATTTGATAACTTCGGCCATCTGAGGCAAAACCACCGAATGCGTTAGGATAGAGCATTCCTTTCTGGATGAGATCCAAATCTGGGTCCACCTTGTTTCGTTCACTAGACTTAGCTCTTGTCGTTGCTAGGTAAGAAACTTGCAACGGGCTGCGCATGCGCCTCTCAATTTGGTCTTGGAGCGAGCCACCGTTTCCTAAAATCACAGCTCGAGCTACAGTCTGTATCAACACTCGATCTTCTCCGGACATTTGTTCAGCCCGAAGAATAAAGATCCCGCCTGGAACATCGATGAGCTGACTAGAGCCCCCCGAAGTAATCAAATTCATAAGGGAATCATAAAGGACCTGCCGATAGGAGGAGAGATCTTCTAGCCATATAACGAATTCCACCTCCAACCTCATCGTCCTCCAGTAGCTATGAGCCTGGATTAGCTGGCGAGCAATTTCCATGTTTTCTTGGGATGTGATTTTGAGTAATAGAATAGGAAGGTTACCTGAAATTCCGTAACCCCACAGCCCAGACTGTACTAATTTATTTCGTAGCAAAGTACTAGAGTCTGCTCGTACAGCGCCCCAGGAATAGAGAATAATACCAGCTAGTCTTTCATACAATTGAGAGTTTGTTTCGGTTAAAGCCGCTTGCCTGCATGTGACTTGAGTATGAGTCCATGCAAGCTCAAAAACTCGATCCGCTACATGGCGGTCATGATATTTTTCGATAAGATGCAAAACATTTTCTCTGCTTTCTCCAACTCCCGTGACGCAATGTACTCTAAAGGTTTGTTCAGCCTCGATCACAAACTGACTTCTTATCGCTACTATGGGATCAAGAACTGATCCATCGCTACCAGAAAGCATTTGTGAGGCTGAAAGCGTATCATCATTCCAAGGACCAGGCTCCATGGCTAACGGATTCCGCGTACTACGACCTCGTCCAATAAATTTGGAGCGATCTGTTTCAAACGAGAAATCTCCGACTACAGCGCCATGTGCGCACATGAGATGAAACACTACAGGAGTAGTGTCTTCAGACGAACGCGGTCTTCTTTTACAAAGAATCGCCTTTTTACTCGCTAAAATTTCAGTTTGAACAAACAAGTTGCTAAATGCAGGGTGAGCATCATCTGCTGCAGCAGGTCCTAGGACAATTTCAGCATAGCTCGTGAGCTCGACCACGCGCCTACGGGATGCCCTATTGGTAATACTAAAACGGCGGAGCTCAATGTCATCCTCGGGAGAAACAGTGATTTCTGTGTGCATTTCCAGCTCTTCATCAGACCGACGAAACTCCGCTTTCGCTTGTGGAAAAATCGCTTCATATTGATCGGATGATTTAGCTATCGGATGATAGGAAGCCGACCAAACTTCCTCATTTTCGAGATCTCGAATATAGCAGAAGGTCCCCCAATGGTCGCTAGTGGGGTCCTCCCTCCATCTTGTAATAGCTAGGTTCTTCCAGCGGCTGAAGCCACCGCCAGAATTGGTGAGCATAACGGTATAGCGACCGTTTGAAAGTAAATGAATCTCTGGTTTTGGTGTGTTTGGAGAGGGAATTACTCTCAATTCTGTTTTGTGATCCTCGCGCCAGCGAGTGACTAAGGATGCCTCGGGGGCATGTGGAAAAACAACGGAAGCCTCAGGCACTCTCTCATGCAAAAGGAGCTCCACAGCTTGAAACTCAGGGACGGATTGGAATCGACTTTGCATTTTTCGGTCTAAAAGAACGTACGCCAAGGCGAGAAATCCCATTCCTTGATGGTGGGCCATAAAGGAATTCAAGATGACGCCTTTTTTAGAGGAACTACGTGATGTCGTAAAGTCTACAGCCTCATAGAAACCATACTTGCCCTCATATCCTAGATCTGTCATTCGCTGTAAATTGATACATGCGGCAGTAGGGTTGACCATTAAGGCCATCATGCTCGCATAGGGCGCAATCACTAAGTCCTCGGCTAAGCCTCGTTTCAGCCCCAGTCCGGGAACGCCAAAAGCTTTATACTGATAATTAAGATGTATATCGGTCGCGTTGTACCCTGATTCTGAGATTCCCCACGGAACCCGCCTTTGTGAGCCGTATTCCATTTGTCGACCTACAACGGAATGAAAGGTCTGATCTAGAATAGTGTGGGAGAAGGTTGGCATTACCACGAGGGGCATAAGATATTCAAACATCGACCCGCTCCAGGAGAGGAGGGTAGGAATGTTTTTCCATTCTGTAAGAGATCTTCCGAGTGCAAACCAGTGTTCTTGAGGCAAAAGTCCTTGTGCTATGCCTACAAAACTACAAAGTCTTGCTTCTGAGGCTAGAAGATCATAGAAACCGTCATCTCGCCTTCGCTCAGTAACATTATAGCCAATGGCGAGAAGGTTTCGCGATTTGTCATAAAGAAAGTCATACTCGACACACGCCAGATAGTCTATCTCCCTACATAGTTTTTCCACCAAAGAAAGGGCAGTTCTGGCTCTTGTCATGCCATTTCGCAGTTCAGACTTTAGTAGTATCAACCAGACCATCTCTTCTCTGCCCATTTCAACCGTATCGATTCCGTCAACCAGGGAAAGCATAGACGTAACCAAAGTTTCTACACTCTCTAGTGTTGGGATCTGATCAAGTTTAGCCAGCAATCCTGCGGGCAAACTGATGGGTGGGTTAGGCAAATGACACCAAGGGGTAAAAGTCGACAAAGGTAAAAGTAGGCAGTTGGTTATCTGGTCTTCTATTTCTTTTATACTTAGATCGAATTCCTCTTTCCTGCCTTCAGGTATATCGAAACGAACCATTTTCATCTCGGCGATGGAAACCCGCAAAGACTTCGCTATGTCTTGAATTGTCTTTAAAGAACTTGGATCCCTATTTAAAAGAAGATTTTTAATCGAAGCGACTTTGCTGTGAAAAACTCCCATAGGAAAGAAACTTTTCAAAAAACACTCAAAAGCGTCACCAAGACTTAGAAGCAAACGCGGTAGTACGATCATGTCCTTGGGTAGTGCCATCAAGCCTGGTCGTAAAGTAAGTATAAGGCCTATAAAATTGCCACTGTCGACAGTAGAGACATAGAAGGGCGGCAAGGGGGCCAGACTTCTTGTGTCATACCAATTGTAAAAATGTCCTCTAAATCGTTCCAGCTTATGTAATGTTTGAAAGGTATGAGAGGTTCTCTCTAAAAGCATAGTTACAGAAATATAGGAAAAGTCGTAGGCGGCTAGATTTGCTAAGAGGCTAAGGCCTATATTAGTGGGAGAGGTTCTATGGGCTAGAACAGGATTGGGCAGCTCTTGGAAGTTGTCAGGAGGCAGCCAATGGTCCTCCGGTCCCACAAAGGTCTCAAAGAAGCGCCAGTTCTTCCTTGCCATTTGATGAAGATACTGAAGCTGATCAGATTTCAAGCTAGAATCAACTTGTTGATGTATCCGGCTAAGTATAAATGCTATTATTGGCGATAGAAACCAAATCAGGAGAAAAGGAAGAGCCGAAGCAATAGCTCCTTCTTTCTGAGATAGCACAGCTCCTACCAAAATGGCAATCGAAGGCGCGCTCCCCATAAACTTAAAGAAATGTATAATATCGGAATTTTCTTGATGTCTGGGATCACTGGAAGATTGCCATTCCAGCAAGCGTGTATGGGTCACAAATTTTCTTACGAAAAATCGTCCAATCGCCTGAGTATTGGTCACGAGATCGAAGGGCAAAAAAGTCAATCCTAACAGAGATGTAGTCAGTTTCTGGATAGATCGAGTGAGATTAAGTTGAAAATGTCGACTATAGGAAATTTCCGAGTGTTTATTAAAAATGGACTTGACTAGAATCAACGCACTGGGAAGTAGTATTGCCGCAATTGCTATGCGTGTAACATAGCCTTGCCCAGGCCATAGATACCATCCGCTTACTAGCAAGATCAGTGTGGCAACAGGAACCAGGCTACGCCTTAGGTTGTCAAAAATTTTCCACCTAGAAAGTGCTGAAAGGGAATTTTTGCGCCATTTTCCGTCAAAGCCTGGAACCCAAGGGAGAAGCCAAAATGCAATTTGCCAATCTCCTCTAATCCATCTGCGACGGCGCTTCACATCCTCGCCAAAATGACTAGGATGTTCCTCATACAAGATGACATCGCTGACCAAGCCGCAGCGGCAATACGCACCTTCCAATAAATCATGACTTAATATCAAATTTTCAGGTAGCTTGCGCTCCAGAACGGCACGAAACACGTCAACGTCATAGATGCCTTTTCCGATGAACGAACCTTCTTCAAAGAGATCTTGGTAGACATCAGAAACTGCTCGCGTGTACGGATCTGTCCCGGCGTCTCCGCCATAGAGGCGGACAAACCACGATCTGTAAGCACCTGGTAGACAGACTGCTACTCGAGGTTGCAATATGCCATATCCCTCCATCACACGATCTTTGGAATGCGATAGAACAGCAGCATTAAGAGGATGGGACATTATCCCGATGAGAGTGTGGGCAGTTCCACTAGGTAGTTGAGTATCAGAATCAAGTGTGATGACGTATTTTATTGCCTGTAGATATCTGATGTCACCAACTATAGAGCAAAATAACGGCTCGCTAGAGTTATGGAAGTTAGGAAACCCCCTTAAAGCAGAGTTTAAAGCTTCCAATTTTCCACGTTTGCGCTCATAGCCCATCCATAGTTTTTCTTTAGAATTCCAGACTCGTGGACGATGAAACAAGTAAAAAATATCTTCATTGCGGCCAGACGAACGTCGATATTTGTCGTTAAGGGAGTAAATGCCATTTTTTGCGGACTGCAGAAGTTCAAAATCTCCCCCCATGCTGGGACTTGAAGCATCGATAAAGTCAGTTAGTAGACAGAAGTAGAGGTTGGCATCTCGATTAGCTAAATATCTTACTTCTAGTGATGATATCAAGGCTTCAATATTCTTAAGGGTGATGAGCATGCTAGGAACTGCGACTAAAGTTTTAAACTCCTGCGGGATTCCCTTACTGTAGTCCATCCTTGGCAAGCGTTTGGGTGACCGAAGAGTCGTAACTAACCCATTCGTAACTTTGACTCCTATTTGGCTGCCTACAATAAAAATCAAAACCAAGATGGGAAGCAAGATTTCCCACGCAACGTCTAGCCCGATAGTGTAATAGAGTGTTAGGCTCACTATGACTGCTGTTATGCTAAATATGCTAGAAATAAATATTAAAAAAGGGACTTCCATTCTGACTCTAAGCGAGCTCTTTTTGCCCTTAAGGGCGGCCTCCAGATCGGGAAGTCCTGAACCAATTAAAAAGTAGCCAATATGATGGCGCTTCTTTTCACTACTTGATCGGGCGTTGTAATTTTCGCTGAGGGATACCGCTTTTTGGGCAACATCCCATTCCTGCATTTTATATTTTTTCGAAAGTCTTTCGACGCTATGGCGGTATTGGTCACGAGAGGAAAAAGCCATTGAGGCATAGACTTTTGCGGGATCCATTCGTAACACTGATTCTACGGCACTGGCAGATTCGACAAAGTTTTGCCAATTAGTTGAATCTAGGTGCCTCAAGCTCCCTATGCTGGCGCTTACGGATACTTGATTCGTTGCTTGTTGATGGCTCTCCAGTTGGATGGTTTGCGCTATGGTTCGCCCCGAGCCCTCTAATTGAAAAGTAAGCCACGTAAGTGGAATGTCTAAAGTCCGGGAGTGTCCGTGCAGACCGCGAACAAATTCAGCAACAAATGCATTGGAAAGGTGAGGGTTGGAACGCGCCAAATTCGCTACGACCAAAATCAAACTTTTGGGGTCTTGATCTGAGGCTTTCACCAAAAGTTGAGACCATACTTTGGCTTGTTGTCTGTCTCTAAGAGCAGAAACTACTCTAACTGCGACCCTTCGTAGATTTTCAATTAAAGCCAATCGCAGCATAATGGGTATTGCCCACAATTCGCCCAGTTTAAGTGGTGATTGCTCTTGATACGAATCTACAAATAACTTCATATTTTCGTTGTCAACACGCCCATCGACATGTTTGATGATTTCTAATGCGATATCATAGACACGAGGGATGCCTGTTTGCCCGTTCTGACCAGCTAAGTGCGGCAACATACGGCAGTAATGACGAGGAAGGTGGCGTCTAGCGGTACGAATTTGCTCCTCAATAAGATGAAAGTTGTCGAGCAACCATTCTCCTGCAGGCGAAATCGTCTGTTTGTCATGTACAGCAGAACAAAGGCTTTCATAGGCTTTGGCTAAAACATATTCATTTTCACCCAAGCGAGCAATAAGCTGATCGTCTCCAGGTCCGGAAACTAATTCATGACGCGTTGCTAGGGATTTTGAATGTCTCTTTAATTGCTCCAGATTAAATAGTTCCGAAGAAAGGGGCAAGTCTTCAGAAAAATCATCAAAATCCATTGCGACATTCTTTAATTTTACTCGGTTTAGAAAGTTTCGAATCAAGAAGGAACCTCTGAATTTAAAGGGTAGTGAGGCTAGTATTTATTGCGAAGGAACCTACCGTGGCAGCGGGACCATAACATGGTGCCAGTTGATTAGAAAGATTTACCTCACACGAATTGATGTAAAAAATCAAACTCGAGTAAATACATAGATCTCTGCGTTTTGCGGCTCTACAAGCTAATAGTGTTATTTGTGGCAACACAGAAATTTTTCTATCCTAAGTTAAGGACTAAGGGGCGTCAAAGTGAAGGAAGAAGAAAGACATGTCATGTGACGTTGTTTGGGCCCGACAAAAAAGCATAGAGTGCCGAGTAGTGTGTTTTCTAACTGAATCACGCCACTTGGCTTAACGCAATGATATCAGCTGCATATTTCAGTGGATTGATAGATGAATTGCGTTTTGTCTGTAGCATTTGCTGCAAATGATTGTTGGTAAAGCCCAACAAATTTGTGTGTAGATTGTCAAATCCGATCGTGGAAGCGTTCGTTTTCCTGCGTTGTACTGGATACTCAGCAGATGAGATATGATCTCTCTGTGTTCTCAAAGTGTAAGTTAGTTATTTTTTTTTGGTTTTGCTAAAATTTTCCAAGAATGTGCCAGCCTTAAGGTAATAAAGATGCAAATCTTCAGAGAAAGGCATTGCTACTGGCATCTGCTTTTCATCAAGCCGATGAAATAGCGATCTATTTTTTTCTTAATTGAAATATTTGGCATGCTTCGTGCAAATCTAAAACGACATTTTCTCACAAAGGAGGAGGTGACTATGATTTGCTATCGATTAAAGAGAGTTCAGAGACAAGACGAAGGCTATTCTAAGGTGACGAAACGCATAAAATCGCAAGAAAGTTTTAGGTTGCTAGGATATCAGCGCCTATGAGTCGCTTTAGAAATATCATTCCCTTTTGTTTCCTTAGGAGAACTTAGCCGAGATGGCTTGAGGCGGGATGTTTGTCTATTTCTTAAGAATACAAATCACGAATTATGTTTGAGAAATTTGAAGTGGAGACAATCATTTTGTTAATCATGAAGGAGGGAAGATGCTTTATCTACAATACTTGATGCCTAGCACTCAATTTAGGACGCAAAATAGAAAAATAAAGATCGACATTAAGCCAAAGAAAAAGTGTGCGAGTAGTGACATAGACTATTTGCTTGCTTTGGATATTTTTTCCACCTGCGATAAACTTTTAGAAGAGAATATCAAGCAGAAGCAGGATAGAAATTGGGCCGATCGCGAGTTGGAGCAGGAGAATTAAAATCTCCAAAGAAAACTTGCAATAGCTCTTGCCTGCGATAGGCGAATTTTTCGCTGTCTTCAGGGTTATTTTATGGACCTAAAGATGAGTGAATTTTCTCTGTCTGGGTCTAAACTTCAGCATTGCCAAGCACATTTTTTAAACAAAGTTCAAGTTGTCCCGGGGGGCTAAAGTCTTATTCGCAGTATAAAGTGCAATTTTTTTTTCCGTCTATCTGAAGCTTCATATTTTGCCAGGATATATAATATTACACAGGACTTTATGATTCCAAGTGGCTGTATGCGGATTCGCCTCAGTTTAAATTCTATACGTTTTCACGGCTTCGAATGGATGAAGAATAAGAATTTGGGACCAAAAGATTGCAATCGAAATGAATTTCTGTCTTTTGTTTAGCGATAGCAAGGAATGTCTTATTTTAAGGATGATATGACGGCGCGTAGGTAGTCCGCAATGAACTTTCTTGGGTACCAAGCTAATGCCAAGGAGGAATCAAAATGCTTCTTTGGGCAAATTGATATGAGTTTTTTTTGCTGAATCCATGGTTCAGCATATTCATACGAGAGTACAGACTATTCGGCTCCCAGTTCTACTGCTTTGGCAAGGGCAACTCTGCCCGAAGCGAAAGTTTGCATGCAATTTGTATAGACCTTATGAAAAGGCACAGGACAGATATTTAGCGGGAAATTGAGAAATTTCCCTGACACGACGCAGGCGCAGAGTTCCTTTTTTCTGAAGTAGTATTGAGCAGTTACCTTGATCCCTAACTTCCTAAGAATTCTACGTAACAGCGACCCCCAATTCTTTGAAAATGGT
>JBAXBA010000087.1:0-14143 GCA_037142195.1 Pseudomonadota bacterium | reverse complement strand
GCTTGGAAAACTACCAACTCCTGAATGGACCCACAAATTCTGCTGACGAGGCAAAATTTCTTTGAACTAGCACTCACGTACAGGGATTAAAAATCAGGTGTTTATGGTGAATTCTTTACTCTCAAGAGTTTGTCACCACTTGGAACTACCTGCATGTAGCCGTCTAAGCCATCAAGATCGAGGCCGAGCACCGTAAAAGAGGGGCGGCTTGATGGGGAGGATGAAGCATTCGTAGACGGCAATTCAGATTGGTATCCCAATAGAAGTCGAACAAAATTTGTAACATAATAATGATCTATCCACTTGGGGGCCTGATCAAATTGTTTTCTTAAGGCCAAATTTCTTGAAAAGTAGAGAATAGGGACTTCAGCTACATAAGGGTCCAATAGGCCGTGACCCCACTGGCCGTTTTCCCCTAAGGCTTCTCCATGGTCAGAGGTGAATATAATTTCTGCTGGAAGGGGTGAACTTTTTTCAATGAGAGCTACGGCTTTTGAGATCACCTGATCTGTATAGTAGACACTATTTTCATAATGCTTAGATTGTTTTACCTCATTAGGATCTTCATTAGTGATCGGGAATTGAGCCCCCTCACTGGGATACCTATTTTCATAGGGTGAGTGCGATCCGCGCTGCTGAAGCACAATAAAGTGAGGCTTCTTCCAATCCATTTCTTGAAGGGATGTAAGCAATTTTTCATCTAATTCGACAGACTCCCCTCCCTCTCGGGAAGGGGGTTCTCCTGTTTTAAAGTGCTCAATATAGGAAGGGCAGAGAAAATTAGTGATATGTTGAAGATTTTCCGGTGTCTGAATACTTACAAAATCAGTGATAAATCCATTTTGGCGAGCCAGCCGGAAAAGACAACTTTTTTGCGCTGAGATGATCTTTGAAGCATCTAAGCCAAAGGTAGAATGGATCAACATGGGCACACTTACGTCGGTTGATACGCCACCGGAAACACCCATCCGAGTTATAACTTGGCCCGAATCGCGCAAGGAATTTAATTGAGGAGTCGTCTGCTTTGTAGAATTATAAAGCCCCATACGAGACATGGAAAGGGATTCACCAATTATCAAAACAACCTGTCTTTGCGGTTGATGTTCTGTAATTTTAGGCAGTTCAAAGGAATAATGGTCTGAAGCTTGAGCTTGAGCAGTCATTTTAGCAGGTAAAACGCGACCCAAGAAATAACTCAATGTGGCGTGAAAATTCACAAAAGAAAGATCTTGAACGCGGGCTTGTTTGCCGTAAGTATTATGAGTAACGTAGGTTCTTACTGCAGGAAAAGCCAGCAGCAAAAAAATAATGATTCTTAAAAGTCTCCTACTTTTAGGAAACAACTCTAAGCCCAAGCTTTCTCCGATACTCTTCCTTATGATAACCCTATTAGCATAAAAAAGCAGGGCCATTGAAACCAGAAACACCAAAGCAGGCTTAAACAGAATGGGCCAAACTCCAAAAAAAGTTTCTGTGACCTCCCCTAGCTCTCTGAAAAAAAGGTAAATCATCATGGGGGAGAGAAAAGTCCCATAATAGGCCATAGTGAGCCATTGGAAAAAAGAAAAAGTTAAAAAAAAATATAGAAAAACAAAAAAGACCCGCATGGGGTACGCAATAAAAATTAGCGATGAAAGACAAAGACTAGACAAAAAATGCTGCATAAGCGGTCGAGGAAATTTCTCTCCAAGGTTCATTCCATTGATAGCTATATCGTCAGAAAACGTCAAAACAACCGCTGTAAAAAGCAGTAAAAGAAAAAAGATGAGTCTGTTTTTAATAGGTTTGGCAAATGAAGATTCCATGAAAAAGCGGACCCCTATTTACAGGACAAGCGATAAAAACCCTACTGGGACCCCTTAATACGTATCTATTCAAGCACAATGGGAACTTGGCCGAACATCGGAAAGTTAAGCCTATCGAATTAAGGGCGCTTTGTAAACAGCCCAGACGTATGATGAACTAAATGATATTCCTTGTCTTGGGCCATATGACAGATTTTTTGCTAGGTAGAAGTCTATCTTTGGATAGCTCGTTTGACCTGATGATTTCTTCATAGTATTATTTACAGTCAGAATCCCGGTAATTAAGTTGAATCGACAAAAGCACAAACTAACCTGTTGCGATATCGTGGGGAGTAAAAGCTATGCATATAAAGGACGGAACCTACAAATCTCGATTAGGGGTGGGATTTCTTTTAGCTTGCTCGAGTTTAATGCAGATCTCATGCAAAGCACTAGCACCCCTTTTGCAGACCGGCGAACCTGCACGAAGCGAAATCAATGCTATTAATAACATGGACGATGCAAAATTTGTTACTGCCCTTTATAACGCAGCGCAAAAAAGCAAGGAACTATTTACACCAGTAGATCTTGACGCTTTGTTTGGGCCTTACGCCATGGAAGCTCTGACGCAGAATGACCCCATTGCTTTTGCAAACAGCATCCGCACTCGCGTTCCCTTTGACTGGGCCTGGAAAAGGTCTGAGGTTTCGCCGACCTGGGTTTACTCCCACGGTAATGGGGCGATACCCAATGGCGGAATGGTTTTGCTCGCAAAAGATATTTTTCCCGAAGGTTATTATCGCGCAAAATCCAATTCCATCTTGTTAAAGGATCTGATGGTAAATGCGCCGTGGCTGGAATGGGATCCGAATAACGGTGCCTATATTCCGCGCAAAGGCGGTGCCTCGGAAAAAATTCTTCAAACATTCTATCGCATGCGTGGCGACTCCCCGACCTTTACGCTTTATAGAGGGGGGAATCATCCAAACCTAGCCCTCCCCGCTGCAGACCGCAATCCATATGATTCCGGGAAGTCGGAAGCTGATAGTTTATATATATTTTCCTCCACATCTATAAACACGGCCTTAGTATGGTCCCAGCCCTCAGTTCACCAATCCGCGATTCCGCGCGATGCACTTTTAAAGGCAGTGAAAGGAACTCAACCTACGGTATACGTAGGATTCGAATACGAGTACCCTGAAATTGCCTTTCTCCATACAAACCAAAGTGTGGAACTCTTTATTCAGAATCAACGTGCCAAGTTGCTGTGCATTGAAAAGATTAAATACAGCAACCCTAATTTGGACAACGCTGTAAAGACGGAGGCCGATGCAGCATTAAGAAGTGGCACTCCCTTCTGTGATGAGAAATGGTTTCGAGGCTTTGGTTCCGGATTTCCTTCCCAAGCAAATCCTGTACTAACAAAAACCGCAAAGGTAGTCGCCGATGGTCGACTGAAAAGCTTTTCCATAAAAGATCAGGACCTACAAGAAGGCATGATGACCTGTAAAGTCAAAGCAGGCATGAAGATCAACTATGGAATGGCTTTTAAAGCCGATAACGAGCAAGTGAGAATTCACACCGACACTCTACTAGATGAATGGCAATGCCCACGAAGTATAAGAAGCAATATTTTCTACATCGACGCTGAAAAAATGGAAGTAACTCTCGATCCGTAAAGCACAGCCCTCAGGTTGATCTAACAATCCAAGGCGATACTGCGGTTCTATAGTCCTCCCAAGCAGAAGGACCTTATCTCATGAAAGCCAGCTAGGACTGCGCGAGAATTGTTTGCCCCAAAGAATTGTAACATTTCACTATCTATTAACAAATACAGAGCATTACAAACTCAAAAAGGCTGATTTTTAAAGTTTGAATTCGTTTTTCCGATTATTTCTGAAGGGTTAGATGGACGTGAATTCGGGGATATTTACATGATCGGTTTACTACTTAAGAAATTCTCGTTGCATATTAAGTCTCCGCGATTTGTATTCGGCTTTTGCATCGCAATTTCCATGTTATCCATTATTTTGTGCTTTCAAGCCAGGCATTTGATCTTTAAAAAAGCTGAAGTGGAATATACGCTTGAGCGGAAGTCTGAGTTTAATTCGGCGAGACAAAATGCACGCAAAATAATTGAAATCACCCATGACACCCTAAAAGCCATATCAGTCTTACCTTCCATTCGCGATCTTCGCACCAAGAATGTAACGCCTGAAACTCGGGGGACTGTCCAGGAGTTCTATAATATCCTATTTAACCATGTACAAGTTAGTGAACTCTATCTAGTTCCTATCGATATGGACCCCCATTCCCTGAACCCCAAATTGCACCCCAAGGAACCCATTGCGACCTGGGACACTTTTATTTCCAATAAGTGGGATGATGGGAAAGTAAACCAAATAGGTTCTGAAAACGCAAAAAAATCTGACTTATCAAAGGATTTCGCGGAAGAAGAGTCTTTTGAATATGATTTCATGAAGAGACAATTGAGTGAAATTAGAGAAAAAGCATCTATAAATGCTAAAATTTCCATGATGGTGCCTTCTATGTCTCCCTTTCTCATAACTTGCGATAACTCAGAATTGACGTCTTCTGATGTAGCTAAAAAAGATCACAATGCAAGACTAGGAATGATTTATTCTCATCCCGTCCTCGACCGCAAAGGCGCACCCATTGGCATGATTAGTGCCGTGATTCGTAAACGTGTATTCGAAAGATCTCTAGGCTTTCAAAGTGTAAGCCTAAATTGGAATCAAGGAATTGTTTGTGGCCTTGCCGTTTGTCCCAATGACTCAGGCGAAATCATATATAGCGATTCTGAGACCTTTGATTTAGGCGGTAACAATAAGTGGGTTGTTAGAAGTGCAGTAACAAAAAGTGAATTTGAATCATCTGAAATAGCCCAAAAAGCAAACTTTGAGTCATTATTAATTACAATTCTAATTGCTGCCTTGACGCTACTTGTCTCTGGTCTCGTCGTAGGTATGTGGCTCGTCCAGAATCGCGCCCAACTCATCGCGGTAAGGATGACTAAGGAAATCACACAAAAGCAAGAAGAGCTTGTCATGGCAGCCCGCCTTTCCTCTTTGGGAGAAATGACTTCATCCATAGCCCATGAAATCAACAATCCCACTTCTATAGTGCGCTCCTACGCGGAGCAACTCCTAGCCCTTTCAGAGAAAAACCCAATCGCAAGTGAAGAAGTTCATAAAATAGGATTACGCATTGAGAAAGCTGCCATTAGAATTTCAAAAATCGTTCGCGGCATCAAAACACTCGGTCGAAACGCGTCAAAAGACCCTATGGAAGCTATCGATATCAATATCATTTTAGAAGATATCGAGATGCTTCTGCATACAAAATTCATTGATTCTAATGTTACATTTGAAGCTAAAGTAAATATCCTAGAAGGTCTTGGAATCAAGGGTAGAGCCACAGAAATAGGACAAGTTTTGGTAAATCTCATAAGTAATGCTGTGGACGCTATTCAAGAATTCAAGGTTGGAAAAGAAGAAGAAACTGCACGCAAAGCAAGCTGGGTGCACCTTGTCATTGAAAATCAAGATGAGAATATGCTTTTCCGAGTGTCAAATGGTGGCCCCAAAATCCCAAATCAAGTAGCAGATAAGCTATTTGTCCCCTTCTACACAACCAAAGGAGCTGGCAAGGGAACTGGCCTTGGGCTATCGATTTGCCGTAAAATTGCAGCTGATCACCAAGGTGAATTAGTCTTAAACAGGGAAGCTAGCCATACAGAGTTCGTAGTGCGATTGCCAATTGTAAAAAAGGATCGCTTAGCAGCCTAATTCAGACAATAGGAAGTAGGATCTGATGGAAAGTTGGTCAAAGCATTTAAGATTCTTGTCATTTCTTGCAGTAGGAATGCCATCTCATAAATCCTAACCTATTGGCTTGTGACGGTTCTATTAGTGATGCAAATCAATCCATGCTTATTGCCTATGAAGATGAGATTGATTGTGACTCCAATGATTTTATGTTTTCCATTCATTCTTTCTTGGGATTCTGTAAATTCTAGTAGTCTATTTTGCTAATCGCCCGTCAAAGATGGCTATCGATAGACGGCATTCTTGTGAGCTTAGTCCGCTCTTTCCCATAAGACGAGTGTTCTACATGAATCACAATTTTTAGGTGGTCTGAAGTGAAATTCATTAGAAGAAAAGAATTTCACGTGCACCCCAAAATTTGCCCTCAACCTGCCCCATCATGCCGGATCTAGCTTGAAAACACATCAAACCACCAGAGGCGCGTGAGCGGATGGGTTTTTAGACCGTTCCGTCCAAGAAACTATCCAACTTTATGAGTTGCAGCCTTCAACCTATCAAGTTAAATTAGCCAATCAGATAACGAGCCAAAATTGATTTCCAGACCAGGCTTTTTTCTATCTACTATTGCATGAGGTTCGAGCGTTGAAAGATGAAATATATTGCAAGCATGGCGGCCGCATGCATGAGGCTATTGGCGACACATTTGATTTTCCTGAGAAGAGGAACGATTGTGTTCCAGCAGATGTTTTAGACGCCTGGTACCCCCCCCATTCTTCAGTTAGTCAGTTTCTGATTGAAAACATGAATTGGCTTGTGGGCACTTCCCCACCGTGCCGCATGGATGCCCTACGTGCAGAAGTTGCAAATTACCTAGATATACCCTCCTCAAATCTTCTCTTAGGTTCAGGATCCTCAGACCTCATTTTTAGAATCATGACCTCCCTGTTTCCAGGGGCCAATAGTTCTACACATCTCCAAACTTCTGAAAGCAGAGAGAATAGGAAAATAGGCATCGTTTCGCCTTGCTACGGTGAATATGCCCATGTAGCTTCCAAACTTTGTGGGTTAGAGATATCACGGATCTATTCCGACTCCGATCAGCTTGCATTTAGCGCCAGGGAAATTTTAGACGAGGTTCGCTGTAAATCCTTAAAAGCCCTATGTCTGGTCAATCCCTGCAATCCCACTGGGCAGTACCTCCCCATTGATGAAATGACGGCTCTTGTCATGGAATTGCCAGAGTCATGTCCGTTGCTCGTTGACGAGACTTATATTCAATTTGTAGGGAGGAAGCACTCCGTAGCTAAGATGGCGCTTTCAAGAAAGAATCTTATCGTTATAGAATCCTTTTCCAAGTTTTTTGCTTTAAGCGGCGTTAGAGTTGGCTGCGCGATTTCTCACTCAGATTTGGCAAGCAGATTAGAGGAGACTTTTCCAACCTATCAATTGAGTAATTTTGCCATTGGCGCGCTTTCAAAGTCCCTAAAGCAAGTTCCTTACTACTTTGAAAAAGTAGACGAGACCCATAAATTACGACAAGAATTAAGCAAAATGCTGCTGGAAATCCATTTTTTAGAGCGAGTTCTTCCTTCTACAATAAATTCGGTGTTGATAAAAGTAAAGGAGCAGCACAGTGCCGAGAAAATAAGAATTGCCCTCGGAGAGCTATCTATATTTATCAGAAACATTAGCGAACAAGGTTTAAAAAATGAGGATTGCGATCGATACTTGAGAATTGCCGTCTTGGATCAGGCAAGAAACACAGCCGTATATAAGGGCCTTAAATATCTTTCCGGTATGCCCAATCTATGACCATAGACCTAAGAATTTATAGCAAGCCTTTCCCCCTAGATCTGGAGAAAAAAATAGTCGATATTTGCGCATTCTGCTATCCGGGAATGCCAAGCTCCGAAATACATCTTAGGTTTAGGAACTACCACAATATCATCGTAGCATTTGATTTAGATAAAACGATTGGTTTTATGTTTTTGTCTCGCCATGAAACGCCTTTTCGAGTTCTCTGGGGCTTACGAATGAACGGAGTCCTGGAGGAATATCGCTGCAACAGAATTTTGCTTCGCATGGGATGGAAAGCGATCATGAAATTCGTCTTACCTGATTTTGTGAGTCACCTATTTCGATTGTCAAAACGACCGAAAAAAGAAATCGTTTGCTATGCCCGGATATGCAACCCTATTGCGGCCAAAGCCTTTACTCGCAGCAAGCAATTTGAGCCTAACTTTCTTTCGGAGAAACCGCTATCTGAATGGGCAAAAAACGTTTATTTAGATTTGATCAACTATTCTGAGATAAATGGCTTAGATCCTAAGACAGGACTTTGTTTGAATTCAGCCCACGAGCATGGCATAAAACCACAGATATCACTCAACCAGACCCATTCACAATTTTATAGATCGTGGAACAAGCTTGTTCCGCAAGGATCAGAATTAGTTTTGGTATTTCCTTTCCATTTTAAGTTTATGGGGCAATGTATAGGAGATCAGGCTTTAAAGCTTAAAAATTTTGCTAAGATGTCCTTGATTAAGTCTATGAAGGGTCTCAGTTTTGGTATCTTACTGCTGGCAGCTTGTATGTCTATTTTGCTCGCAGCAACATTTTCAATAAATACTGCTCATGTTTTTTTAAGAACTTGGTCGCGTTTTTTGCTTAAAACCCTTGGGTGCACACTGAAACTAGAAGGATCCTTACCTAAGAATCTGAGCGGATATATAGTAGCTGCTCAACACACATCGTTGCTAGACACCTTTATTTATCCGAGTATTTTACCGCCTAGAACGCTATATTTTGCCAAAAAAGAATTGCGTCACACTCCGATTTTTGGTTTTTTGTTAGCACGTCTGGGCTATTTGTTTGTGGAGAGAGATTCTGCCATTAGTTCTCTAAAGCTTATGGAAAATGTTGGTATGAGATCAAAGTCAACAGACATTTTTTTTATACATCCCCAAGGAACTAGAAGGCCTGATGGCACTATTGGTACCTTAAAATCAGGGTTAGCGGTTTTAGCGAAATCTAGCCGCTTACCGATAGTGCCTATTACTTCTGAAGGAGGGTCTGGGCTCTGGCCAAAAGGCAAATGGCTCCCCCATTCTGGAACTGTTAGAATAAGTATCTTTCCAGAAATTTCTGAAGAATCAGTAAATCAAAAGACAACACGGGAATTAACAAAATTACTGGAAGAAAGTTTTTCCGTACTTTAGTGAAAATCACCATTTTGTATTCTAATGAGCTCTCTTTCTAAAGCTGAGCCCCCTGTAACGAAATGCAGCTTGGGCAAAAACAACTCAGCATGATCTGAAATTTTCTGGTATCTATATTCGATGCAAGCAAGGCATGGTAGGATGTCTATACACTAGAATGGAAAGATAAAAAGACATGCCATCTCTTCCCACTCCTGAAAAAAAGCTTTCATTCGTTTATAATAAGGCCTTTGGCATCTCTTTTGTTTGTCAGATCCTTCTAACATTTGCCTACTTTCAGGGCGGCCATTCCGTTAAGTTCTCTCACCTCGGCCTTCTGCCAGGGCTGATTTCTATGCTCATTCTCGTGACTGAGATCATCTTACTCCGTAATGTTCTTTGGAGAGATATTTACCTTTTTATCCTGCATTATGGGACTTACGCTTTGGTTGGTTTTTTTACTATGCGCTTTGTCCTCAATGATCTGGTAATTGACCAAAGATCTGCGATTTTCAGAGAGCAGTTAGCAGGGCAATCAAGTCTTTGGCTTTCTATCGCGATCTCCTCTTTTTTGTTTGCTGATTATCTTTCTTGGCTCCTACATTTTATGTTTCACAAAGTGCGGGGGATTGTTGGCGATTTATCGTTTTTTTGCCACATGACACATCACAGCATGGATAGAATGCAATTCTCAGCAGTGCGGCACAATGGGGTTGCTGTATTTTTAGCGCTTGCTCCGACAACAGTCTTTCTTGCTTTCCTTGAAAAATGGAATAATTCGCTCGCATGCGCCATCTTAATGGGATTTCTTGCCCAATTATCACTGAATGCAGTCTTGACTCCATTTCAACATGCACAGTTCCATTCACTTTTTAGCAAAAAGCTCAGAATTGCGGTTGGGTCTTTCCATGGGAAACATCACGACGACAGCATTGGGGGTAGTCGCTACAATTTCTCAGTCGGAGTATTCAGCATTTGGGATGATTTGATGGGAACTGCAGTGCCAATTGGAAAACCATCAGATGATAAAAATGAGAACTTGTCTTCTCCCGATGAAAGTTCAGCCTACGGGGGCTTGGGCGCAGCCTATGCTGGCGATTCAAAGACAATACTCCAAGTTTTTTCGCTCGGTCAGTCTGGTCCTTTACAATCTTATTTTTCCACGCACCTAAAAAGGCTCACAAAAAACTCTTCGCATAAGTAGACCAATCTCAAACAAGGCAGAATCAGATGATTGGTTTCGTCGTCAATCAGGGCGTCACACTCCTTCGCCTTCGTTAGCGTTTACCTATCTATAACCAAGTATTTATAATAGCTTCGATTTAACGATTACAGCACTAGGTCATACCGATGCTTAGAACAATACGAGAAAAGTTGGGCCAAAAAGTGTGCCTGTTTGCCCCAGTTGGATAGCGAAATCTCGCGGTAAAATACGGGCGATCGTTCTCATAGCAAGAAAACAAATTGGGAGAATCCGCGCATGCTTTAGAACTGGGAGAGAATATGCTGTAGGAACCTACGCATAAAAAAGAGTTTTGAATTCGAATCATTCCAGTTCACTTCAAAAATGTTTGGACCTCTATGTTTTGCTCCCGACCCCTTTTTTTCCTTGTAACTCCACCTTGAGTAGCTGCGCGATTGGTAGTGTGAGGCGGGAGCGCCTTCTCAGAGCACGAATAAGCAACTTGAAACGCAGTTGCGCCTACGACCCCGAATAACAGGGTGTCCAACAGAAGTAGATCAGTGACATCCCGAAACCATTAGCACAAGTTATCTAAAATTTGATATGTTTCCGTCTCTGGTTTGAGACATAGATAGGAGTTTATTTTCTTCTTACCTTTTCACATAACAGCAAAATCACTGTTTTTTTTGACATATTCCACTTGAACACGACTCTGTTTGAATTTGAAGCAACGTGCTTTAATTGAAGCATATCTTTGCGTTTTGAGGCTGAAGAATGCCGCAGTAGCTTGTTCTTAACAATTTGCAACACGCTTTTCCACTGATCACGTTTTACCGACACCAATAAGTCGGTGACGAATAGTGGCGTTTGCGATGCTCTTCGGGCGTCTATGTTGCACCGCGAGTTGTGGAATTAAAAGAAATCTGCTATTTTGGATCGAACTTGGGCAAATTTTGGTGCCATAGCTTACAACGCAATGATATCAATTACTTAAGGTGAGCATACATTTTGGTTTATTTCCAAACCGATCCAGGCTTGCCGCAGTGCAGCCCCGTAGGCTAGAATCAAGGATATCAATTGTTTGAAGCCACACAAGAAGGACCTATTAGATGTTGCAGTATGAAGGAAAGGCCTTCGTGTTCGACCGCGACGGAAATCCCCTTCCTCTCGATGAATATGATGTGAGCGCAAGAGTTGCTGACGTAGTTGATAATCGCATCCGATTTTCAGAGGAAAAACGCTTTTCCAATGGAAGTGTTATTCAAAGTGAATTTGAGTTTGATTTGCAAGGAAGACACGCTGAATATCCTGCAAAGGGAATTTCTTTGACTTATGTAAGTCTAAATGAGTGCGTTGGAACAATGTCAAATGATGGAGTGCATTTTTCGGTCTCAAGCCATGTCGACTTTTCTCTTATACGCAATTTCATTTTCAACTCTGAAAAAACGTATGTCGAAACATTGTCTCCAAAGGTTTCTGATCTTAGTGATCTGTCTCATGAAGAAACTTTGATAGTCAAATTTGTGCAGGAAAATGCTCTGACGTTTCTTGATGTTCGATCGATTATTTTGTTTGGTTCCAGAGGGCAAAGAAGCCACCGCCAGGAGGCGGATTTCGACTTCGGCTTCGATGCTGTCGGGCAAAAACGAGATTGGCTGGCACTGGCAGACTGCTTGCGTAATGAGGCTCCATCACTTTGTGAAATTCAGGTCGTCCCGCTTTCTCACAAGCTCAAATCTCGTTTTGTAGCTTCTATTTATAAAAATGGGCGGTTTATATATGTCAAATGCTAGAAATATCTTACTTGAAAAATACAAAAACAAAAGAAACACCTTTAACGAAGCTCTTACGCAGTTGGTAGCCTATGCACTTGAAAAGCCTAAACGGCCTATTGAAATTGCTGGCCTCATTCAGGGTTTTGAATTCACATTCGAGGCCGCTTGGAAAGTACTCAACGTGGCATCTTTGCTAAAAGGCGTTGATTGCGCAGGACCTCGTGACTCACTAAAAGCAGCTTACAGCTTGCGTCTCATTGAGAACCAAGCACTCTGGCTAGAAATGCTTGAGGATAGAAACCAAACCACTCATCGGTATGACGCCGGATTTGTCAACAGACTTTCGGGAACCATTCAAAAAGACTATTTGCCTATTTTCCAGAAGCTTCTTTCCACCTTGAACAACTTTGATGGCGATTCCCATTTGTCGACTCCCTAAGTGTAGTAGCAAGAAACATGATTCACTATTGCCAAAAGAAGTTGATTGAAGATTTTGGTAGCCTAAAGATGGGGCGAAACATACAGATTTCTCTGGGATAAATCCCTAATAGCCGCGAATCATCCGGCCCGTGTCATTTCGCTCGAAAAACATTCCACGGGGCTAAAATCCGCGCGACGTTTGCTACACTCTTCTAAGCCAATCGTAGGGCCTGACTCGATGACACCTAAGCGAGTCATGTTTATAGCAGAAAAGGAGAAGGATTTTAGGAATTACCTAGTTTTCGATGAGGACGCAGGGCGTCTAATTTTGTTTATGGAAAATAAACCGGGATTTACGATCTTTCCTTTCGAGAAGGAAGTAAAGAATTAAGAATCTCAGAAATCATGAACTGCATGGAAAATGCAGTCAAGGAAATAGTCAGATCCTGTAGAAACGAGATCACCATGAATAAGTCTCTTGAAAGATTGTTCTTCGAAACCTCCGCAAATGCCAAATCAAGCCAAGCAAGTCTGCATCTCGACAAAAGAGTCTCTTTCAAATCTTTACACTCAGGAAACTTAGCTCCAGCAAAAAACGTGTGTTCTTTTTTAAGTTCATGGCTAAAAGTAATCCAAATTACAGTAAGAAAAGCGGCGGGAATAAAGCCCCAATCCCTGCAATCGTCTTGGAAGTGCAAATGTCGGTCTTGCCCTATTGAGTAAGCATCACATATCACTCTGGAATATTTCCTAAATAGAGACCAAAGATGAAAAGGCGTCAGGAACTCCTCGCAATTGCTATTATCGAATGAGGATTGATGGCACTGCGTGCCTACCTGACATGGAAAAGGGGCGGACTCAGTCAGATGCGGCGCGTGTCAATCGGTCCACGGTGGCGCGCCACAGATGATCACATTGGTCTGGTGCCTCAACCAATATGAGGTCGAGTGACAGAGCGTCGAGACGATGCAATGCGGAAAAGATATTAGCAGCAGCTGCTTGCCCCTCCCTATCATGTGGAAGACTTTCAATAGTCCAGGCTGTTTCGGGAAAAGCGGCAATAAGATCGGAAGCGAGAGAGCTCCCAGGGCGCGTCGACAAGATCCCTGCTCTCACTTGTAGGAGGAAATCAATGTCCATCAAATCTTTGACACTTGTTACCATCAGCGTCCGCTTGCTGGGAGCGTAATGTTTCGAAAGTCTCCCTGGTGCCAGCGGTGCGGCTTCTTCCTGGGTCGTCGTCTCTAAGCTTTTGACCGGCAACCCTGTGGAACTAAAGATGCGCTCGACGGAAACCCCACCGGGCCTAAGCAAAGTCAAGCTGCCATCCTCTTCTACCCGGATAATTGTGGATTCGACACCCACGCAGCAAGTGCCCCCATCGACAATAAAACGGATGCGACCCTCGAGTTGATTATAAACATGAGCTGCAGTTGTTGGGCTGATGCGCCCAAAAAGATTCGCGCTAGGTGCAACAATAGGCCGTTGCAATCTTTCCAGTATTTCAAGAAAAACAGGATGATCCGGCTGTCGCACAGCGACATAGGGCTGACCTGATGTCACAGAGGCGTCTATTTTTCTCCCCCTGGGAAAAAGCAAAGTCAATGGCCCTGGCCAGAACTTTTGCATCAAATCTTCATATACCTCAGCCATGACTGCGGTTATCGACTCCCTATCGATGATTTCTTGCGAGGCTAAGCTATCTAGCGTTGCAGAAGATGAAGAAACGTGGACGATCAGGGGGTCGCTTTGCGGTCTTTGTTTGGCTGCGAAAACCGCCTGAATGGCGTCAAGATTAAAAGCGTCTGCACCTAATCCGTAAACCGTCTCTGTCGGCAAAGCAACTGGGTAACCCTCTTTTAGTGCACTTACGGCTTGGGTTATTCCAAACGAGTTCGCTTGCATCGTAGTGGTTTCATATGTTTTCATGATTCGCCAACGCCGGTAGTGTGTAAAAGATTGTGTCCCGCCCCTGCGAACTCGGATATGTTCTCAG
>JBAXBA010000086.1:0-14899 GCA_037142195.1 Pseudomonadota bacterium | reverse complement strand
ACAACGATCGTCATATTTAAATGACTTGTTTGCTATTCAGTTTTCAAAGAGCTTCCCGGTTAGGGTGGACGCTTTATACATCCTCGTTTCAGCTTAGTCAACCAAATTATTGATCTTTTTTAGGGATCCTGATTTTGCTGAGCTAAAAATAACGAGCGCGATTTATAGGGGTTTGAGGTGATTTGGTCAAGAGAAAAAATGCACTTTTATTTAAAAAACATAACTAGCTGATTTTACTTAGGTGTCTGTACTCTTCGAATCGCTATTTTCTTGTGGGACTTCAAAGTGCTTTAGAAAGACATTCCGTTCCTCGCTCATGGAATAGAGTTGCCAAGAATAACTTAATAAATCTGCCGCCAAAGCGTTTGTATGCGTTGAAGAAAGTCTTCGCGAGGCATCCACTAGGATGTACTCCAATGAAATTCTAAAGGCCCTCAAAGATAAGAGGAGATGTTCAATTCGTTGCATAGCTCTGTCATCAACCGACAAAGCACCCATCATTGCAGAAAGGGGACCTTGAAGGGATGTATCAATTCGGCTTAGGGCTTCCATATGCTTTGCGTAGCGCCCGCCAAATCTTAAAATATTTCGATTATAAATGTCGGCTTCGGCGCCTGCATCTTCAGGTTGGCCTTCTAAAATCCTATCAGCAATACTTTGAATTTCAGAGAAGAGCTCTTTAGTTTCGTTATTTGGGTTAAAATATGACTCCTCAAGAGACTTCTCAGCCTCTGATTTGCTTTCAGCTGATAGCGCATTGATCGTTTCGATTTCAGACATAACACCTGTAACAGTCTCTTGAAGAGTACTCTTAATCCCTTCTAGCTGAACTTCAAGCATGGAACAGAATTTATTGATATAGTTAATGAGGACACTACTTGCTTTTAGATATTCATGCTGGGTCATACTCTATCCTCTCTTCATTTTTCAAACTGCTAATTTTGTTATGATCGAAAGCAGATGATCAGGGTTAAATGGCTTAACTAACCAACCTCTAGCGCCCGCTTCTTTTGCTTTTTGAATTGAATCTTGTCCGCCCTCGGTCGTTAGCATGATAATGGGATACTTTGGGAGGCTAGGATCCTTTGAGATCGCGCTTACCATTTCTAACCCGTTCATAAGTGGCATATTTACATCGCAAATAATCGCAACCACGTCCAAATTTTCTTTTAGAACAGAGATCCCATTTCGTCCGTCACTTGCTTCAACTATTTGGTATCCGCCTTTCGAAAGGGCGAAGGAGACCTGCTGCCTTATCGTTTTAGAGTCGTCGACTACCAAAATTTTCTTATTCATTTTACCCTCTAAGAAAATATTTTTCTAAATTCGACGCGCTCAACTTCCATTGTGAAACTCTTAAGGACTTTTTCGTTTAGTTCCTTGATTTCTTTTTCAATCAATTCAACGCTAATATTTTCATGTTTTGTATATATCTCCTTTATTACAACCTGCAAAGCGACGCTGGCTGCGCCAACATGTTCAAGCCTTTGACGAACCACATCATCGTTTGAAACAAGTCCGATGATATTAAAAACCGAAGTCTTTATTTTGTCATCGACTTCACTCAAAAGCGCCATGTCTGCCTTCAATTTATTTCCCGCTTTAAGCATGGATTGTCCCATCTGTTCTTGAAGCCTTTTTCCATCTACCCGCGCGAGCTCCTTTTGAATTTTCTCTTTAGCGTCGACTTCCTTAAACTCTCCGTTCTCACCGGAAAGTATTTTGACTGCGTTGCCAGCTTCCTCACTGCTTGTATCACTTATTAGCGATACTTGTTTCATTACATCTACGACCGCAACCTCCATCTCTCGCTGAAGGTCCTTAAGATGATCCGTCAACATATCGGTGTAACTTGTGAGAAAATCCACGAATTCTTGCTTAATTTGGTGACTAGATAAATCCCTGGGAACCATTCGCTTTCTCCATCGCATCTTTTTTAGACGTAAGATAAAGGTTAAAATCTAAAGGACAATCGGAGACTAGGCTTAGATTCTTGAGGCCAATGAACAAGAACCCCTAATACTATTGGCTTTTTGAGGAAATTTTTCGTACAATATCTCTTTTAAAACATTCTATTTGGACCAGATGTGGAAAAATCTCAAATCTCCCGATCACGCCTGGAATCCTTTATAAACCTAATTGACCCTACTGACTGGGATGAGGGCATGGAGCTTTACCAAGAAGGAAGGGTAAAGAATGTTCGGCTCATTGACCCCATGGTCTCAGCTGACGTTGTCGGAATAGGCGATAAAAAACTGGAAGTTAGACTAAAAAAACACCCCTCTGGAACAGTAATACAGTGGGTTGAGTGTTCGTGCAAAAAAAACAGGACTTATGGTCAATATTGTGAGCATATTGTCGCGCTATTAGTGCATTTAGATCGTGAGAAAAGAGACTTTTTACTCTCTCTCGACCAGAAAATGGCGCTGAAGCCCCCCCCTCCCACAAAAAGACCCAAAGGCCCTGACAGCAACACTTTGGAATCCAAAGAGCCGATTGGAAATAATTTAGCTATTTTGACCTTAATCGAGAAGTCAGCTGTTACAAAGGCGGCTATTTCAGGACGCGGACCCAATCTAAAAGTGGAGTTTGAGGTAAAGGCAAAGCAATTTGACCAAATTGAACTAAATCCTGAAGAAGCCTTCGCGCTTTTACTAAGAAGAAAAGATGTATTAGCAAAATCAAAGTTAAAAATTTTTGAGACCTTAAATGAAACTTGTTTTATTGTAAAAGATACGGGTTTTGATGAACTTCACGTAGTAAAAGCCATAGCTCTTCCCGACGAATTAGCAAAACTCGTAAACCCAAGTGATCCCCATTTTGCTTCGGGGACTTTCTTTACGCTCGAAGGTGACGAGGAGCTGAAAACTTTTCTGTGTCTTGATAGAACCGATATCGCTTCTGGCCATAAAGTTGTTTATATCCCAAAGGTCGGCTATGCACCGCTCGCTGCGGAGGGGCCTTGGAAAGCGACCGACCCTAGCAGGGTAATTGCGGGAGATGAGGTTCCACTCTTTCTTTCGTCTAAGGCTCGGATTTTTAAAGGCATTGGAAAGGTCTGGTTTGACTTCAAAGTCACACCAGACATGGTTGTCGAACGCCCAGAAATAAATTCGATTTCAGCCAGAGATTCTTCAGATGGTTGGTTTTACTTGTCGCCTGAGTACTCCGTTGGCAAATCAACGGTTTCGCTCTCCGAGTTGTTGATAGCCATTCAAAAGAAGAAAGGTAGTTATATTAGAAAAGATAAAGTTTGGATAAAGATTCCCGACTTTTTGAAAGAGTTTAATTGGCAATTGGATTCGGATAAAACACACCTTAAACTCGACAGTTTGGCGCTTCTTAGACTACAGGCGAGTGTCGGACATTTTGATCAAATTGCAGGATCAAAAAAAGTTCTTGACCATATTTCAAAACGTTCTAACTATGTTGAATCAGACGAATTTCCTTCAATCTCAGAATCTAAATTAGCACTTCGTCCCTATCAAACCGATGCCTTGCAATGGATGTGGTGGCTATATACAAACGGCTTACATGGCCTTTTAGCCGACGATATGGGTCTAGGAAAAACCCATCAAGCTATGGCTCTAATGACAGCAATTCAGTCGAAATCTAACGATGGCAAACCAAGATTTTTAGTCATTTGTCCAACTACCGTTCTTGATCACTGGCAAGATAAACTAGATGAATTCTGCCCAAATTTGCATTCTATTAAGCAACATGGTTCGAAAAGAATAGCGCAAATGAGCAGTCAATTCACCAGCGGCAAAGTGGTACTCACTAGCTATGGTGTCCTACTTCGAGACTTAAAACACATTTCACAAATCAATTGGGATTTAGTCATTTTAGATGAAGCACATTTGGTAAAGAATAACAGCACGGAAACCTACAAAGCTGTTTGCCAAATCAAAGCAAAGATGAGGCTTTGTTTAACGGGTACCCCAATGGAAAATCACCTGGGTGAGCTTAAGGCAATATTTGACTTTATACTTCCTGCATATCTTGGATCAGATGACTTTTATCGAAAACACTATATGACGGAACCATCAATACCAGATAATATTGAGCGGCTGCAGCGCCTCATTCACCCATTTAAGATGAGAAGAACTAAGGATCAGGTTCTAACCGATTTGCCTTCCAAAGTAGAAGACATCCGTCATTGCTCACTTTCAAAGATCCAAAGCGAACTCTACCAGGAGATTATTGCTTTAAGAGCAAAACCATTAATTGATCAACTTTCAAATGATTCTGCTCCAGTTCCCTATTTGCATGTTTTTAGCACACTACAGCTTTTAAAACAAATCTGCGACCACCCCGGGTTAGTAAAGCCAGGACAGGACCCGCTTTCCATGGACAGCGGGAAATTTGAACTGCTTAAAGAATTGATTTCAGAGTCCCTAGAATCAAATAACAAAATTGTAATTTTCTCGCAGTATGTAGGTATGATTAATATCATCACTAAATGGCTATCCCAACAAAAGATTGGATATGAAAGTTTGACTGGTCAAACTAAGAACAGAGGCCAAGTAATTGCACGATTCCAAACAGATCCCGATAAGAAAATTTTTGTAGGAAGTCTTTTAGCTGGCGGAATAGGAATTGATCTAACCGCTGCCTCAGTTGTAATTCACTATGACCGATGGTGGAATGCTTCAAAAGAAAACCAAGCTACTGATAGGGTTCATCGAATTGGACAGAAAAAGTTTGTCCAGGTGATGAAATTAGTCACACGAGGCACATTGGAAGAAAAAATAGATCGTTTGATTGCGTCTAAGCAAGCTCTGTTTAAAAACTTCCTAGAAAGAGATGAAGAACTCTTCAAAACTATGTCTCGTAAAGATATCATTGATTTATTAAGCTAGATTTTTAGGAGGTTTTTTTGTCTAGTTATATTATTGAGGGTTCAAGAAGATTGTCTGGGGAAGTCACTCCAGCTGGAAATAAGAATGAAGCTTTGCCCGTATTAGCCGCATGCCTATTGACCTCAGAAGTTGTTCATTTAAAGCGGGTTCCAAAAATTCAAGATGTTTTAACCTTATGTGAGATCATCAAGGACATGGGCGGAAACGTGGAATGGACCTCTGATGACTGCCTAAGCATAGAAGCGAAAAATATAAAGCACACTAGTCCGCGAGAAGACCTATGCACTAAGATTAGGGCCGCCATATTATTGATGGGTCCTCTTTTAGGGCGCTTTGGTCGAGTAAAACTAGCACCACCTGGAGGGGATGTTATTGGAGCAAGGCGTATCGATACTCACTTCGAAGGCCTTACGGCACTCGGAGCGAGTCTTGAGTGGCACCATATCATTGAGGGAAAGGTCACCAAAGCTAGGGGAGCTGAGATTGTTTTAGATGAACCTTCAGTGACAGCTACTGAAAACATCCTTATGATGTCTGTCTTATGCGAAGGAACGACGGTCATCCATAATGCTGCGAGTGAACCGCATGTAGTGGGACTTTGCGAGATGCTCATTAGCATGGGAGCTAAAATCCAAGGGGTAGGAAGCAATCGAATCGACATTGAAGGCGTAACCAGTCTTCATGGCACGACCCATCAGATTGGGCCCGACTTCATGGAGGTGGGAAGTTACCTATGCCTAGGGGCAATTGGCGGCGGTCGTGTAAGAATTAAAGATGTCAAAGTTTCCGACTTAAGATTCGCATTAAAAACTTGGGAACGAATTGGTATAAAGCCGGTAGTTGGTGAAAATTGGCTGGAAATCGATGGAAGTTCGCCTCTCAAAATAGCAAATGATATTTCCGGGCGAATAGGCACCATTTATTCAGGCCCTTGGCCAGCGTTTCCGACCGACTTAATGAGTGTCACCATAACAGCGGCAACTCAAGCCAGCGGTACCATGATTTTTTTTGAAAAAATGTTTGAAGGAAGAATGTTTTTCACCGACAAACTGATCAATATGGGCGCAAATATCGTTTTGTGTGATCCCCATCGTATCGTCGTTACAGGCTCTTCTCAACTTTATTCCTCTCAGATGAGTTCCCCTGATGTGCGCGCGGGAATGGCGATGATTATGGCTGCCTGTATTGCAAAGGGCACTTCAAAAATTGACAACATTTATCAAGTCGAGAGAGGCTACTTTAATGTTGAAAAGAAACTCTTAGAGCTCGGAGCTGCCATTAAGCGGGTAGATTAGCAGAAATCGAACCCAAATAGCTGTTGTATTCTGACTCAATGCCGATGAGGAATTCTACAATAGCTACTCGGTTATTCAAATAGACGCGCCGCATCTAAACTAGTTTTCATAATTTTTTAAAACAATCCGGATATTAGGTTTACATCTTACTCTGTAAACCACCATAAACAGTCTATTTATAAATAGTTTAGCAGTCCAATCTAAGAACATTTTAGTCATAAATAAAAGTGGATGCTATCTTTCTTCACGGCCAGATGGAATAATTTGCTTTCTCACCTCTGCACCCCAATTTTCAATTTGAAGGCACGGGGTAGCCAACCTAGACTCACAGACTACGCCCCCACCATGAGAATTGCCTAAAGGCTTATTAATAAATGTATTGTCAGATTCGGAGTTGCCTGATTTGATCCAGCTAAGAGCCTTATCAAGATCAAAAATAGTTTCTGGCGCAAAAACCCCATGACATCCTGAACAACTTTTTTTGTCCCTAAGTTCTGGCAACACGACTTCATTAAAGATTTTTGCTAGATCCACTGTTGGTATTGGCGTCGGTGTTGGCGTCGGTGTTGGCGTCGGTGTTGGCGTCGGTGTAGTAGATGAATGGATTAGCTTCAAGAAGGACTCGATTTCAGCACATGGTGATCCACCCTTACAAATTTTCCCGCCTCCATGAGACTCCCCATTGGGCTTACTTAGCAAGGTTCCTGCTAGAGCCAATTCGGATGCATCTTGAAAATTAAAGATAGACGTTGGCGCAATTCCACCAACCCTATGGCAACCTGAACAATTTAAATTCATTTCTGGAGTCAATGTTTCTTTAAAATACTTCGAGGCTTCTTCCTGGCTAGAGGGGGTAGCACCTTTTGATCCGTCTTCCATTCTAATTGGAACTGGCTTTACAACTGGAACATACTTTGCTTTTCCGCATCCCGCGAGATTAAATAGAGCTGAACTAAGTGCTAAAAAAAGAACTCCTCGTCGGTAGGCTGCATTCATTTCAATTTTCCTCATTCACCTCGATTTTAAGCGCAATATCCAGATTGGAAGTATCAGAGTTGAAATACGTTACGCAACTAGAAATGCGGTGAGATTTCGAGTTGGCTATTTGCCCAAATAAATCCAGTCCTTGGAAAGAATAATTTAGATTTTAAATGCGTCAATTTGTAGTGGTCTGATGGAGTTCCGGCCAGAAAGTCCTTTCTTAAAATCAAAAAGGGACCAATTTAGCTGACTTAACAACCCAACTGGCCCCGTAAAATGGGCATTTCTTTTCCAGCTAAGACTACACAACAAACCTGAACAAATAGCTTTAACTTTAAAGAATTTCATGCAACCGAAATTCTTTTGATAGCTTTAAAAACCTTACTAAACAGCGGTGTTTAGAGACTTATGTTTCAATACTTCCCGAAGGCGATGTCTAACGATTTCTCTTCCAACAACCTCCATAGACTCGGCAAGTGGCGGCGAGTCCTTTCTTCCAGAAACAGCTAATCTCACAGGCATAAAATAGTCCTTTGCTTTGAAACCTATTTCGCCCATGTGTTTGTCCATGACTTCATGAATATCTTTTGAAGTCCAGGTGTACAATTCATCTAATTTTTCTAGTAAGCCACTCAGCATCATTTTTATGTCGTCAGCAGTTCTACCTTTCGGGATCAATTCAAGGTTTGTATAGTCTAAAGACCCGCTGAAAAAGAAATTTGACTTATCTACAAATTGCTCAAAACATTCCACTCTTTCTCTAAGAAGAGGAAAAATGGCCCCTAGTGCTTCTTCTGAAAAAACTTCATTTCGCAAATGTGCTATGTACTCTGTCTTGGTTAACTTCTGAAGATACTGGTGATTGAGCCATGTTAGCTTTCCAACATCAAAAACCGGTCCACCAAGATGAATTTGAGTTAGATCAAACTTTTCGATCATCTGCTCCACACTAAAAATATCCTGATCGCCTCCAAAAGACCAACCCATAAGCCCTAAAAAATTAACTAGAGCTTGGGGCAAGATGCCCTTTCTTCTAAAATAGTTTAGGGAAACAGGGCTCTTTCTTTTTGAAATTTTGGTTTTATTAGCGTCAGGGTTTCTTAAGAGCGGCATATGGCAAAAAACAGGTTTCTCCCAACCAAATGCATCATAGAGTGTGACATGCTTGGGAGCTGATGAAATCCATTCCTCGGCTCTAATCACATGGCTTATCTTCATCAAATAATCATCCACGACATTCGCTAAATGGTAAGTAGGAAATCCATCACGCTTTAGTAGCACTGTATCATCTAGCCTTTCAGCTGGGATTTCAATCCTACCTCTCAGAAGGTCATCAAATCCCACAACACCTTCAATAGGCATCTTAAGCCTAATGACAGCCCCTTCTCCGCTGGAAAGTCGCTTAGACACCTCTTCAGATTTTAGCTCCCGACAGTGTCGGTCATAACCAGTAAATTGACCAGATTGCTTAGCGCGCACTTCTTCGAGGCGCTCTGTCGAGCAAAAACAGTAGTAAGCCTTCCCAGACGCAACAAGCATCTTGGCATGTTTTTGATGCAGGTCAATCCGCTCACTTTGGCGATAGGGGGCATAGGGACCTCCCCTGTCTGGGCCTTCATCCCATTCTAATCCTAGCCATTTGAGGCTCTCCATTATCATCTTATCACTGGCGGGTTTTGCTCTTGCCTGGTCCGTATCTTCCAAGCGCAAAATAAAGGTCCCGCCCATCTTTTTTGCAAAAACATAGTTAAACAAAGTTATATAGGCTGTTCCGACGTGGGGATCTCCCGTGGGAGACGGAGCTATGCGAACGCGGACTTCTCTCTCTTTTTTCATAATTTACCCCATGATTTAAGCAGGTTACACCATTAAAACGGCTGGTCATTGACTCTGTGCAGCTACCCAGGTATAGAGAGCTACCAATATAGACTCTAGATATAAGGGTCTCAATTACCAGATGTTTGACAATTTCTGAAGGTGAATCGATCGGCCCTATGGACAATATCAAAAACTATAAAACTGGCCGCATGTTTGTGCGTGATATTGATCACCTAGATTGTGCCATTTTTGATCCCGAGTTGGGCATACTGGGTGCTACCTGGCACGTTGACGTCGAACTTGCAGGGGAACTTGATAGCAATGGTTTTGTCTTTGATTTCGGAAAAATAAAACGCAAATTTAAGCAGGTTTTAAAAGAAACTTTGGATCATGCTTTAGTGGTGCCGCAAAAATATGAGGGAATTTCCATACTCGAACGCGGCGAGCGCCTCGAATTAAAGATGATAACCACTCGCCACGAAAGCTGGGGTTATACGTGCCCCAAGGCAGCGGTCTACTTTCTGTCTGCCCGCTCCACACGACCTGAAGAGTTAGCGAAAGCTCTAGAAATGGAAATGGCTGCCTATCTTCCACCCAATGTAACAGAATTAAGTGTAACTCTCCGGGAAGAGTCTGTTTCTGCAGCCGAAGGGGTTTTCCAATATACCCATGGACTCGTCCAACATGACGGTGGCTGTCAGCGGCTATTTCATGGGCACAGATCCAGAATTGAAATTTTTAGAGGTAATGTGAGAGCATACGATCTTGAAAAAATAATAGCCGAAGATCTTTTTTCAAACGCAATTCATCTCGTATCAAAAGAGCAAGTAGCTGGTCCTTGCCCACAGGTTTTTGAAAAGGGCTCACAGGGCGCCACGTTAAAGTTGTCTTATATGTCGAAGGAAGGGCATTTCCAGGCAGAAATTCCAGCTCACAAAGCTTTGCTCATGAACGACTCCACAAGCATCGAGTCTTTAGCACAAAATATTGCGGAATTTATATCAAACTCAAAACAAGAGCCTGAAATTTTAGTCAGATGCTTCGAAGGCATTAACAAGGGTGGAATTGCCATAAGACGAAGCGGGTCGTCTTCAACTGCAAAAATGCTAGAGTCCGAAATAAACTAACCCATAAAATCATGAAAACTTACTTAGCACAGGCAAATGAATGGATTATTCCAAATTCTCCTGGGAGACTTATTGACATTCACTGTGAAAAAAATCCCAAGCATTTTTTCAAATTAGTATCTTAAACATTCTCAATGCGCCTCAAAGAGTTGATACAATATTGGAATTGAGGCCTATCAACACTTGGCAATTAACGCCCTTCACGCGACTTTAAGAATCGCAACCAATTAAGGCCTATTTCATGACCAAATTCTGATAAAAAAGACTCGGGATGAAACTGCAAACCGAATATGCCATTTTGCACCTGTGACTCTATGCCCTCAATTTCTCCAAATTCATTGACTGCACTTACCATCCAGTTAGGAGGCAAGGATCCTACCGCTTGCAAGGAATTATAAGTTGCGGCTTTAAACTCTCGCTTAATTCCATTTAGCAATATGCTATTTGGGTTAGGAGTAATCGTTCGTGTTGAGCCATGATGAGGATTGCTACATTTAGCGATGGAAAGACCGGCTATATGGGATAGGATTTGATGCCCTAGGCAGATCCCGAGTAGGGAAACTTTTTCCCTAGCCCTTAAACAGAACTCTATGGATGGAACTGCATCGTTGGGAGATTTAGGGCCTGGACCAATGACGACAGGTCTATCCAAAGGAATTGTTTTTATGATCGGATTGTCGTAGGCAAAAACGTCTACGTTAAATCCGACTTTTTCTAGCCAATCTTGGATGTTGGCACTGAAGCTGTCATAATGATCTAGAAGAATTATGTCCAAAAAAAGCCTCTGGAGCAGCAAATGAACCTAGGTCCTATCATAATACTTACTTTAGTTGCAATCACTCCCTTAGCTTATGCGCAAAGTCTATCGGACTCAAATCTTAATGAAGAAGGCAGAATTCCAGTAGCAGAAGGAGCTTGGGCCGCCAACCCATCTGGCCTGGGAATCCATCTAGGCATCATGCAGCCCACTTATCAGAACTCTGAAGGTAAGTGGGTACATGTTGGTGTTGTTAAAGGCATCTACTGGCCCTTTACTGTAGGCTTCCATTTTTCATCCAATGAGGCGATCTTGGCCCATCAAGTAGGTGGCTGGGGACAGTACTCCGTATATCAGCAGCCCATGCTTCCCAGCGCAGCGATCCGCCTCAAATATTCAAAAAGCTATTTTGGGTCTGCATACACGGTCGACTCCAAGACTGGCGAACTTATTGTAAGCTATGGAATAGGCCCCATATCAGTTACAGCCAGCCAGGAATTCAGCAGCAATCACTTGCAGAACTTGGACCCTCTGGAAAATAGCGCCGAAAATTCTTACCTGCTGTACCGCACCTATGGCGCCACTTTCCAGTTGGCATTTCCTAGCAAGATCAGCCTTACCAAAACAATTTCTAGTACTGGAAAATCAGCTGTTCTCACGCAAATGTCATTTGAAATTTAACTAGCCTATGGCAGATTCTGACAAAATTTCAACAATTCTCTCTAGCCGCATATCTGGGGCTGTATTTTCTTGAGCCTGGACCATCTGGGCTGAGGTTTCACGTAGACGAGAGAGAGACTCTAAAAATTCAGTTTGATTCAGCTCTTTCTCTCGTAAAACCATCGCCCAGCCTTTTTCCGCAAAGCTATTTGCATTAAATACCTGATCGCCCCTGCTGCCCTCTTCAAGAGGCACGAGCAGCATCGGCTTCTTCAAAAAAAGAAATTCAAAAATCGAATTAGCACCAGCTCGCGCAATAACGAAATTGGAGATTGCATATATGTCTGAAAGCTCGGTGGAGAGAAATTCAAAGGACTTGTAATGTTCGTTAGAAACCAAGTCTAAATTATTTTTGCCTTTTCCAGTTAGGTGAACTATTCGAAAATTTTTAATTAGTATGGAATAGCAATTGCCAACTAGCTGATTTAGCTTTTGAGCTCCTTGACTCCCGCCCATAATCAAAATTACGGGCCGCGGGTCATTTTGAGAAAAGCCACATAGAGCCCATCCTTTTTCCGCGCTGCCTTGGGCTAATTCCCCCCGAATAGGTGTCCCCACCCAATCGGTTCGATAACCTGCAAGATATTTAGAAGTTTCAGAAAACGTCAAAAGTACTCGCTTAGCGAACCGAGCAGCAATCTTAGTAGCAAGACCTGGCGTATAATCGGACTCATGTGCAACTACGGGAATTCTAAGTATCCACGCAGCAAGAACCACCGGCACCGTAACATAACCACCCTTGCTAAAGACAACATGAGGTCTGTTTTTAACTAAGGCGGCAAGTGCCTGAAGAAAACCCCAAAAAACATTAAATAGATCAAAAAAATTCTTTAATGAAAAATAACGCCTAAGTTTGCCGGAGCGAATGCAAACAAATGGCACACCGGCACTTAAGATTAGTCCTTTTTCAATGCCACTCGAGCCTATATAGGTAATGTCCCAATTAAGCTCCCTCATTCTAGGAAGGAGAGCCAAATGAGGCATCACATGCCCAGCTGTGCCTCCACCAGTTAGTGCAACTTTGAGATTTCTATCCATGAAATATGTTTTCCTAACTAAGAAAAGCCCAATTGAACTTCTATTGGATAATATTTCGAAATTACGGATCGGATTGCACCGGCCTCGGCAACTACAGGGATAACTTGGAATTCAAACAAAGACTGAATGTGCTCTACTGTACTTTTATTAGATGGATCTGAAAAAACAACTTCAAGGGCTCCCTTGCTTGAGGCAAAACTTATAGCCACACAGTTGTGGGTCACTGCCTGATCCCAAGGGATTTTCATCAAAGCTTGCATATCAATGCGGTAATCCACCAAGCTATAAATCCGGTCAATTGCCATTTTTTTGGAAATGAGATCAGCTAACAGCCCTTCCTCAAGAACATGACAGTCAAGCAAAGCTAAAAACGGGTCCTTCTGATACCTTTGCATATAATTTAAAAGAATACCGAGAGAGACCTCTGACAATATTCCTTCCGATTTCAAAAAATCAAGAACCTGGCTCATCAAGAGATCTCCATTCGAGCCGAAATTGGTCTCCCCATGAAACCTGTCCCCTAGTAGAATGAGTGCAAAAGTGAATTGATTTTACAAACCATGCTATTATACCGCTAGGGCTTACCGACCCGCAAACATCTTTTGATTCATTTTTAACAACTATCTTTCTTTCGCTATCTCGATAACTTGATTCCCAGCTTGAAGAACTCCCCCTGGGCGAGAATAGCCAACTTGAAGGCACAAGCCCTTTAAGTAAGCAGCCTAACTCCCCAGTCTTGATAAGGGAGCTTTGATGATCAAAAGTCAAATAGCCGCTACTATCTACCCCAAGCATGGATAGCGGAGATGGAATTTTCGTCGAAAATGAAAATTGAGCTCCGCTCATCGTCCATTCTGCGACTGTGCGTCCTAAAGGATCAATTACATTTCCAACGAAGCTACCATCTGACTTTGAGATCCAGTCAAGATCTAATGAAATAAACTTAGCGCCTTGCGAAAAACTGACAACATGACTTCCTTCTAAGCTTCGACAGTCAGACGAAAATCTATTTAGAATCAAATCGCGTTCTTGAGGAGGCAAGCTAGGCATCGTGACGCAGCCCGACAACCCACCGATTAAAAAAATTGACTGTAACCATCGAAGTCGGGTCATTTCTTAGACTCGCGGATTAAATCAAGATATCGCTTTTTGATCCGCTCACCATCTTTATCATTTTTCAAATGGGGCTGCACGGCTTCATAGATCTCTAACGCTTCCGCCTTTTTGCCCATTTTCCATTTCACTTCTGCTAGGTGCTCGGCAATGACTGCTTCTCTCAAATCTTTCGCCATCAAAGGAGCCAAAATCTTTTCTGCTTCCTCAAATTTCCCTAATCTAAAATAAACCCACCCAAGAGTATCCAGATAAAATGGGTCATCAGGCTTCAAAGTCAGTGCCTTTGTTATCAAAGACTCAGCCTCCGCCAAATTTTCGTCTCGATCAGCAAACAGAAAGGCCAGAAAATTTAGAGCGGAATGATGATTTGCGTCTAGCTTTAACACTTCTCTCAAAGCATCAACGCAGTCACCTACTTCACCTAATTTCTCTAAATAAACTGCCTTTAGAAAGTAAAGTTGCGGATTTTCAGGATCTATCTTAGCTGCAGCATCTAGAATTTCAACAGACCTCTCTGAATCACCAAGCTGAGAAAACGCTGAGGCATAGGCCGCACTTATGCGGGAGGTCGGAATTACTGATTTATCAAGGCTTTCTACCAATTTAATAATCTCTTGAAACGCACCTTCTTCTACAAGGCCATCAATCTGCAATTCAATGGACATCAAATAGTATTTTGATGAGATCCGTATTTGATGATAGGACTCAAGGGCTAAACCTTTTTTACCAATGAAATAGTAATTAAGACCAAGAAGTAAATGAATCAAATCACTTTCTGGAAAATGTTTCTTGGCATTCTGAAGCACCAAAATCGCCTCGTCTTGCTTTCCGAGTTCTGCTTTAATGTAAGCTCTTTGAATCTCGATGGAATGCACTGGCTCTTTACTAGTCGCCGATAGTTTGTCAAAAAGGCTATTGGCTCTTTGAAGTCCGTCAGTTTCCCTATATAGATTCATTAGCTTTCTGGCCACATCAGAATCCGGCCTTGCTTGACGGAACATTTCTTCAAAAGTTGATATAGCTTTTGAAGTTTGGTTGTTTGCCTCAAGACAATAGCCGTGAAGGCCCAGGAATTCCGGATTGTTGTCATCTAGTTCTAACCCTTTGGTGGTCTCTACCAGAGCCTTTTTATACTGTCGATCTGCTACTAAAATTTTAGCATAGATAAAAACCGCCAGTTGAGAA
>JBAXBA010000085.1:0-15219 GCA_037142195.1 Pseudomonadota bacterium | reverse complement strand
AATTGATTGTTTCAATTATAACTCTGAGTCGTGTCCGTTAAATCAGGTAACTTCAAGATCTAAATTGTTTCCGACGCAACTTATTCCGCTTGCGATTTTGCGTCCGCCATTCATCATCAATGATTTCATTCGTTGGCTTGAACGCTTGGTGAGGGGGCTGGCGAGCCCGAAATGCGGCAATGCGGCTCAAACCTCGTGACAGTATCGTGTCCTGGCAATTGTTCTCGCAATTGATAAAGAGATCTCCAGATGGAACTCCAGTCGAAGAGTATTCGCAGCAAGCGACTGAAGCTACATACGTATTGGGCATGAGTTGAATAAAGGTGGAATTGTTAAAGGAAATTTGTGTCTTTTCCTCGTTAGGATCTGGTGAGTTAAAGCGGTGGGTAAGTTGCCACCCCTCAAACTTGAGAAGGTCTTCAAAGTTTTTTGCGCGAGCCGATGGGCCCATGGCAGGGGTCTGAGCTACATTGCGGAGGTTTTCTCCACCTATAAGATTTAGAAAGCCGAATGTTTCTATCTCTCTTTATTGGACCTTAAGATAGGCGACTATTACTGCATACTGTACTTATCTAAGTATTTTTAGGTACTTAAAGTGGAGATGGAAAAAAAGCCAGGAACTGCTTAAAAAATTTGCAATCTTCTATTATACAATATATTGTCTTTTTAAGGTCTATGCATAGTATTGCATATAACCTATAATATTTTATTAAGTTTATAAAATATGATTAACATCGGGGCCTATCCCTATACCAGAAGTTATGTAAGGAGCTTTGCCTATGAACAACACATTTCAATTTACTTATCGGGTTCGGCTCGACGATCTTGATTACATGGGGATTGTTGGTAACGCCGATTGGCTGATATTCCTAGAGAGGGCAAGAGCCGACTTATTGGCATCTATCGACTACCCAATGAAGCGCCTAATGGATGAGAAGATTGGTGGGGTAGTCGCTGATTTAAAGGTTAAATACATCCGCCCAGCGAGGCTCGATGACACTTTTACTATTGTAGTGTCCGCTAAAGAGCCCTCCGACTCATCGGGAACTCTGGAATACGTGGCACAGAGCGCGGATGGCAAACCTTACCTAAAAGCTGAAACCAAGATGGTCTTTGTCGATGCCAGTGGTCGTCCTACTAATATACCGCCAGGTATTAGGGTTGCTTTGTTCGGAACCGAAAGCCCATGAGATTTGCATTCGATAACAACCGATCGACAGCACAGCAGCGCGTATTCGACTCTGCAGTGCTCTCGCCTTGGCGTGTCTCGGATGTGTTTTCTGGCGACTCGATATCTGGGGTGGGTGACGAAAAGTCACGACTAGAGTGGGCGCCGGTCCTTGCCTCACTGGCATTTGGCGAAGCAACCGCGTTTGCCGGATTTGGACAACGGATCGCTGAGTCGGAAGATATTTCGACGAAAACCTGGCTTACGGTGCATCTTGCGGATGAAAGCAAGCATACGGAAGGGTTTTCTGCACTACTGGATCATTTGTATCCTTCGTACCGAGGCAGACAGGAAACCCTGTTACGCAGTAAGGATGTTCTTGTTTTCTACGGAAGGACGCAGCGAGCGGATGATTTACTCCAATGGTTGATCTGTACTCAGATTGCAGAGGTATTTGGGATGTATTGCTATAAGGCGCTGCATCAAAAACTCAGTGAAGACCCGATAGCAGGGCAGTTTATTGCCAACATAATTAGCGATGAGGGGCGTCACATTGCGTACATTGGTTCACTGGTAGATGAACGATCGAAGCTGGTTGGCGAGAAGACATGGAATGCCCGATATGCGCCGTTTGCCGAATCGATGATTTTGTACGCCCGTAATATGTTTGAAGCACGCAAGAGTGGTGCAAATTTCCATTCATTCGGGAGCATGGGCATAGATGTAACGGCGTTTTGTAATGCTGCGAGCGAAGAATTAGCAAGGAAGTTGCTTAAAAACTGGGGGTGAACATGAAACGACTGATTGTAACTGGCTTTCCATGTGGCGAAGTAGCGTGGCGAAAGTTATTCCCGGATAGCAATGATCAGATATTGACGCTTGCACAGGTATTTAAAATCGCAAAAAGCCACGACCTTCGGAAACTCGCAAAGGTTGTTGATCAGGTTATTTCGGCTGGAAATTTCGACCATATCATTTGCCATGATATTGGCGTGACAACGACAATCTTAGCTTTGCTTTCCATAAATAAGAGGAAGGAAGCGGTTCCCGGTTTTCTAACCATGTTTAATGGAGCATTTACTGGATTTGATGTGTTTGAAGCTCGTCATCCCATTTGGTTTCAGGTCAAGACAACAGCAAGTATCGTAAAGGAGCTTGCGGCGACTGGCATAGATGTCGATCCAGAGATTTTAACGTTTTTTCCGCTCATCAGGAAAATGTACCGGCAGATTATTGCGGTTAGTCTCCTCGAAAAGCTTAAAGGCAATCAAGTCCGCAAGCTGAATCTACCAGTTTCGGCGCTGATTCTTGAGGGGAGAGGCGATCCATATATTCCCAAGAGTTCGATAGACGAGCTAGAGAAAATATTCCGCCAAGTGAAGCGCCTATATGCATACGATGGGCATTTTCCATATCTTGATACAGGAGAGATTATCCATGAACAGATCTGCGAACTCGAAAAACGCGTCAATGCAAAATGAGATAACCCAGTTTGCCAATGACGCACGAAGAGCAGAGTATGAGGCAGCGGTGGTGCCTTTTCTCGTATGGCTTGCTGGTTCCGTAATCGTAATCTGCATCTTCAAGGACATTGCTCGGGTTGGTTTTCAGTTACCATGGGTGCTCATCCGATTAGGGTATCTTCCTGTGGCATGCTTAGGCTGCTTTTTACCGAGATGGTGGCCACCTTTAAAAAGGGTGCTCCCAGAGTTTGCCCTCTGGGTATCTGGCGCCTACATTATATGGTTTTGTTCACTTTTTTCGTTGTCCACAGGAAACTTCAAGAGCGACTACGTATTTGGTATCTACCAATTTTTTCTGGGAATTGCCTTGATTCCGATTTCCAGACAGACATTTTTTGGTTTTTCAGCGCTGTCGTCGGCTTACTACTTCTGGGAAATTTCACGGCACAGCCCTCATCCGGATAGCAACTTAGCGCCGGCAGTCACCAATTATGTGTCGTTTTATCTCTTCTCAGCTCTGATTTACGTGATCATGTCGCGAATTAGGAAGAGGAACATAGAACTTCAGTGGGAGCTACGCACCAACATTAAGAACCAGAGCGAGCTGATTGGCGAACAATCTAGAGAAATTGCACAAGCAAGTGTCTATAAGGCGGTTGCTGCGACAACGCAGATGTTGGCGCACGATGTGAGAAAGCCGTTTTCGATCCTTAAGATGGGATTAGGGATGCTTGGGAGCGCTCAAGATCCAGCCAAGGTGAAAAATGTACTTGCCATTTTGATTCCAGAAATCGATCGAGCAACTAGAAGCGTGGACGGCATGATTGCCGATGTGATGGAAATTGGGTCAACATCGAGTCAGCTTATCAAGGAGCCCGTAAATCCGGAATCTTTGATTGAGGCGACACTCGGCGAGGTGTTTAGGGTTTACCCCAAGTCCGACGTTAAAATCATTTATGATTTGCGTCATCGCCATATGGTGAACGTTCACATGCAGAAAGTTGGGAGAGTCTTCTCAAATATCTTTGGCAATGCCTTGCAGGCGATGAACTACAAAGGCAATGTCTGGTTTAAGTCTAGAGAGGTCGACGGTTTTATAGAGTTCTGCCTTGGTAACGAAGGCTCGCTGATTTCCGAGGAGAACATCCCAGAATTATTCCAAGCATTCTTTACTAGCGGCAAACAAGGTGGCACCGGACTTGGGTTGGCCATCGCTGAAAAAGTTGTGAAAGCGCATGGTGGGAAGATCTGGTGTGAGTCTTTACGGTCAACAGAGTTTCCAAATGGCAAAGTTGAGTTTTTCTTCACGCTGCCGATAGCGGTTGGTAAACTTAAAGATACAAAGTTCCAGCTTCCAACAGACAGTCGAGAGATTTCCCATGGGTTCTTGGCCTTGAATGAGAAGCAGGAGGCATCGAGCTTAACGAGTGTTGACCAGGGGGAGTTGACGCTGGAGGACGAAATTGCCGGCGCTAGTTCAAGGCTGGGAAGACCGTTAAACATCATGATCGTCGATGACGAAGAAATCTATCGTAGTGCCCTCAGCGCTGCATTGAGCAGGACTCCTGAGCTAGTTGCGGCCATGACCGTGTATCAGGCAGATAGCAGCAATGCTGCGTTGGATCTCTTAAGTAAGGTTGTCTTTGATCTCATTATCACGGACGTAGATATGGGTGGCAATTCGCTAAATGGATTCGATCTTGTACATAGGCTGCGCCATGAATTTCAAGTGCCAGCAATGATTTGTGTGCATTCGAATCGGATTGTTTCGGCGGACCATAAGACGGCAATCGTGAGCGGTGCAGACGCATTTTTACCGAAACCAATGGCACGAGGTCAATTGCTTCGATTGACGCTTCAAGCAGGATTACGGCCGCGAGCGACAGACGATGTGAAGCCAGAAGTACTGTTCATAGACGACAATAGCTTCTTCCAAGAGGCTTGGGAAAGTGTCTTGAAACCTGATTCCATTGTCCATTTGCTTAGTAGCCCTGAAGAGCTTGCTGCCAAACTTAGTAAAGAGCCGCAGTTTCTTGACAAAATGGCTTTTGTCATAACTGACTTCTATTTCGACAATAGCAGAGCGAGCGGGTTAGACGTCGGCAGGCTTGTAAAAAAACATCGTCCCGATAAGGTCGTCCTGCTTTGCTCGGACGGTGAGTTTGATAACTCGGTATTTGAAGGAGCCATTGATCGAACGGTTTCCAAAGTTCCTGTGACTTATAGGGAGCTGATTCAAGCTGCGAATGGCTTGATGTGAGGGAATCGGCAAAATCTGGCGAATCCTCGATTGTAGTGTTAGGTCTTACGATCCTAGACCAAACGTCCGAGGCCTACTTCGCAAGAAGATCTGGCAACTACTCTCGCGGACAAAAAAACAAAAAAAATAGGGAATTTTAGACTCACTCACTGGTCCAGTTCTATAAGGCATCGCGGATCTTAAACAGATTCCCTTCAGGCCCTACCAGGGTGGCATGTTTTCTCATATACTCTAACACTTCAGGCTTTTTACAGTAATCGTTTTTTAAATGGGCATAATATTTGATATGAAGAGCTGAAATCATGCTGGAAATCATCTCGTCGGTGTAAGGTGCGGCCGCTTGCTCACTCGTCCAAAAGATGCCCTTTTTTTCTAGTTGAGCTCTAGTGGAATAGGAACAGACATCCCACATGTGATCAAAGAAGAAATAGGAAACGGTGGAGTTGATTAAAATGTCGCTTCTTGTCATCTGAGGAGAAACCTCACCTTCAGGGGAAGGGGCATCTTTCCCTGGGGAATGAAGCTCTCTATTTAAGTCTTTCACCACCTGAAAAACCTCTCCTTCTGAGGTCTTGGAGTAAAACTCTGAAGGACTTGCCTTCCCCTGAAATAGAAGACGCAGCATGATATTGGGATCGCCTTGAACACAAACCAACACCCCTACCGCTAAGTAGAGTTTTTTCAAAGAAACATTAAAGAACGCGATTTCCCATATCAAGATGCCGACAATAGGAATTATAAAACGTGGAAAAATGTCGAGTCTATGTAAAAGGGGCCAAAGAAGAATATAGAATAAAAGGATCGAGAGGGAAGGGCGACTTAAAAAGCGAATGGCTTTGAGTGCTTTAAAAAATCCCTGATCTAAACTTCCTTTTATGGAATTTTTAATGCTTTTTAGGGAATTTGTGGAAGAGAAGACTAGAGCTAATAGCAAATAACCATAATTTGAGAGAAATGTAAGAGGCAGACTTACAAAGAACTGGGTGAGATCACTTAGACTTCTTGGGGGAGAGCTGTTTCTCATCCAGTAGGCATTCACGTACTCGGTTCTAAAAAAACTTACAAAACCAGGAGTCTTGGCCGGATACAAGGGATCACCAAAGTAAATGTAATTTTTGAGAAGGATAGGAAGGGCAAAAACAGCTCCTACACCAAGACCTAGGATCAGCTGACGCCACACAAAACGATGCTTAGGCCTTGCGAGTGCTCCATAAAATAAGCTCCCTAGAACTACGGCCATGGAAAGGTGAATCCAAGTGATCTTAACGGCGATGCCGCCAGAGAGAAGAATTCCTAAGCTAAAAGACAGTACCGAATCTCCATGGGGACCTTCCCGTCTTTCAACTGGCGGGTTTTCTTCAGAAGATCCCATGAGTCGGGATACTAAAGCCACAACCCCAAGGGTCAGGGGAATTAACAAATAGTCTGGTTTTGCGGAGTAAAGACACTCCCTATCCCAGGGAGAAAACGCAGCGAGAAGAAAAAATCCTAAAAAAAGTAATCCACGATCCCGAGAGGTTTCTAGTTTGTACCTAGATCCTAAAAAGTAAGTGAGGGTTAAGGCACATAGACTCGCGACGGTCAGACACGTCATGGCCGACGTGGCACTTTGGACCCAAAGATCCTCGGAGCCAAACACTCTAAAAATACCTGAAAAGTATTCATAGGAGCCGGTGAAGTACAGGTGGTCATTAAAGATGTCTTTAGGAAGGCCCCCTAAATCCATGATCCACTTCGGCAACGAAAGATGATAGTTCCATTGATCGTAGCGTCGCTTAGGGAGGGACGCTACGGCAGAAGTTACGAAAAGCAAAAAAAGAGAGGCGAGGGTAGCTTTTCTACCTAAGCTCGCATCTCTCTTCTCGCCAAGTTTGTCTCCTGGAAGAATACGAAGCACACCGAAGAGGTCGTGATCCTGCCTATCTCTAGGGAGGCCTGGGTGAGTCCTTAGGGCGCGGCGATAAGTGATCCCTTGGGTGATCAGAGAAAGCACCATCACCCCTAGGGTCCCATAGATAAAAGCCCTATGAAAGACGGCGAGGCTTGAGAGACTTAAAAGAAACAGAAACCAAGAGAGGACTGATTTTTGAAAAAAGAACTTAGGGGTCGATGTGATCAGCAGCATGACAAGGCAGACTGCTGCCAGGAGACCTAGAAGAGAACTGACGATGATCATGGATAACCTTTACCGTAACGATTCTAAGGGATGAAGGTTAACCGTGAGCAAAATCATGGAGTGACTTGCCGAGCTTATCTTTATCAGAAAGCTTCACATCCTGAAGAGGCCAAGGAATCTTTAAACTAGGATCGTCATAAGCTAAAGTCGATTCTTGGCTAGGATCGTAATACTTCGTGCATTTGTAAGAAAAAAGCGCCTCGTCGCTGGTCACTAAAAATCCATGGGCTAGACCAGGAGGGATCCAAAACTGCTTTTTGTTTTCGGCGCTGAGATAAATCCCCACCCATTTGCCAAAGGTTTTCGAGCCCGGCCTGATGTCAACAGCCACATCATAGACCTCTCCAAGAAGCACCTGAACCAGCTTACCTTGGGCTGACGGCCCCTTTTGCACATGAAGTCCTCGTAAAATCCCTTTTTTGGAGAAGGAAACATTGTCCTGCACAAATTCTTCTTGAAGCCCGGCCTGCTGATATCGGGTTTTCGAGTAGGACTCAAAGAAAAATCCACGGTGATCCCCAAAAACCTTGGGTTCTATAATTAAAACACCTTCAATTTCTGTTGTGATGATATTCATTTCTTATCCTTGTCATCAAAAGTATAGGACGGCCTCGCGGCAGTGCTTTAGATTCCTCTAGATTCCTCTAGATTCCGCTGGCTTCACGTTTCAGGGTGTCGAGTAAATACTTACCATAAGTCGACTTCGCCAAAGGCTGAGCCAAAGACTCTAACTCACTGCTGGAAATATATCCCATGCGCCAAGCAATTTCTTCTGGACAGGCAATCTTAAGCCCTTGTCTAGACTCTACCGCCTCCACAAAGTTACTTGCCTCAAGAAGAGACTGATGAGTTCCGGTGTCGAGCCAAGCGGTTCCTCGGCCTAGAACTTTCATGTCCAGCTTTCCTCGTTTCAGATACTCGATATTCACATCGGTAATCTCAAGCTCACCTCTTGGGGAAGGCTTTAAGTCTTTAGCGATTTGAATCACATCGTTGTCGTAAAAGTAAAGGCCGGTCACGGCATAATTAGATTTGGGGCTTTTGGGTTTTTCTTCTAGGGACTTGACTTGGCCGTTTGGTCCAAATTCCGCAACGCCATAGCGCTCCGGATCATTGACATAGTAGCCAAATACGGTCGCACCTTGCGACGAGGCGCTGGTCTCTTTTAGGTGTCTTCCAAGGCCTGAGCCATAGAAGATATTGTCGCCTAGAACCAGGCAGCTTGGTCCCTTGCCAATAAAATCAGCCCCTAAAATAAAGGCCTGAGCAAGTCCATCAGGACTGGGCTGTTCGACGTATTGAAACTCCATTCCCCACTTCTTACCTGTTCCGAGAAGCGCCTTAAACTTGGGAAGATCATGGGGGGTGGAAATAATCAACACCTCCCTAATTCCAGAAAGCATGAGAGTGGAGAGGGGATAATAAATCATCGGTTTGTCGTAAACGGGAAGCATTTGCTTAGAAGCCACTAAGGTTAAGGGATGAAGCCTGGTCCCGCTACCTCCCGCTAAAATAATTCCTTTGCGCCCTGATGTCATGGTTTACCTCTTAAAAGGGGAGTTTAAATACCGCACGGAGGAATATCACCTTAGTTTTTAAGTCCTAAACGCTCGCCTTTATATTTAGAGGCTCTGATTTTTTCACACCAGATCTGATTTTCTAAATACCAAAGGACCGTCTTTTTGATACCAGACTCAAACGTTTCTTTCGGTTTCCAACCTAATTCTTTTTCTATTTTTGAGGCGTCAATGGCATACCTGTGATCATGCCCTGGCCTGTCCGCAACAAACTGGATTTGTGTGGCGTAACTGCTGCCGCCCGTTTTGGGCCTAAGTTCATCTAGAAGATGACAGATGGTATGGACCACACTGAGATTGGTCTTTTCATTGTGGCCTCCGATGCAGTAAGTCTCACCGATACCTCCTTTTTCTAAAACCGTAAGGAGGGCTTCTGCATGATCTTCCACATAAAGCCAATCGCGAATCTGATCTCCTTTGCCATAGACCGGAAGAGGCTTTCCTTCTAGGGCATTGAGTATCATCAAGGGAACGAGTTTTTCTGGAAAATGATAGGGTCCATAGTTGTTCGAGCAGTTGGTGGTTAGCGTGGGAAGGCCATAGGTTTCCCGCCAAGCCCTCACGAGATGGTCGCTAGAAGCCTTAGAACTGGAATAGGGGGAGTTAGGAGCATAGGGCGTCTTTTCACTAAAAAATCCAGTAGGACCGAGCTCGCCAAAAACTTCGTCTGTAGAAATGTGCTGAAATTTAAATCTAGCCTTCTCTTTTTCTCCAAGACCACTCCAGTAACTTCGAGCAGCCTCCAATAGAGAATAGGTTCCCATAACATTGGTTTCTAAAAACACACGAGGTCCATCGATAGATCGGTCCACATGGCTTTCTGCCGCCAAATGCAAAATAGCATCGGGCTTTTCTTCCATGAAGATTCTCTTCATCAGCTCAAGATCACAGATATCCCCTTGAATAAACTTATAGTGGGGATCTTTCTCGATGGATCTTAGATTTTCAAGACTTCCGGCATAGGTCAACTTATCGATATTCACTACCGAATAGCGCCTCTCCGCCACCGCTTTTCTCACAACAGCTGAACCGATAAATCCTGCCCCGCCGGTAACTAAAAGTTTCATCTGGGATCCTTCTCTAATGGAATTGACATCTTCTACTTCATTTTTTCTAGCAAATTTTTGAGACACCTGGAATCTAGGTTGGCTTGTTCCCTCGTTTGGCGAGCCAATCCGCAACATGCTTGACGTCTTGACCTTTACTTTCCGGCATCACTAAAACGGAATCTTTAGTCGCTACTATGACAAGATTATTGCAACCTAGGGCCGCTATCGTAGGCCCTTCGCTGTGAATGACGGAATTGCTGGTATCTAATAAAAAAACATCGCCTGAAGCTACGTTTCCAGCCGGATCTCGTATAAAGGCATCTCTCACAGATCCCCAAGTGCCGATATCCTGCCACGAGAATTCCGCAGGAACACAGGCAATACGATTCGCCCTTTCCATAAAACCCACATCGATAGAAACTTTAGGCAACTCTTTATATTTTTCTAAAGTAAACTTGGCATCCGCCATTTTAGTGGTAATTTCTGGCAAAACTCGGTTGGCCTCGTCAAGAAAGTTCTTAACCGACCAAATAAACATGCCCGCATTCCACATGTAATTTCGCTTCTGTAAAAACGACTTCGCGGTATCGTAATCTGGCTTTTCATGGAAGCTAAGCACATCGAAAACGGATAAACCGCCTGGATCGTGGGGACGGTCTAACTTAGAACCCAACTCAATGTAGCCAAATCCTGTTGAGGGAAAGGTGGGTCTTATGCCTAGAACCACAAATTTCATCTGATGGCGCGCCACATCGATGGCTGTTTGGAGGGTGTGTTCAAACTGCTCCTCGGTTTCAATCAAATGATCGGAATGAACGACCACCATCACGGCATCGGGATCCTTTTTTTGAATCGCAAATGCCGCTAAAAGCACAGCGGGGGCTGTATTTCTGGCTTCTGGCTCAATTAAAAAATGGCCCACCCGATCTCCCACTTGCTCTCTGGCTATTTTTTCATGCTTAGGCCCCAAAACAAGCCATCTGTTTTGCGTAGGGGCAACATTTTCCAGTCTCTTTACCGCTTTTTGAATCAAAGTCTGATCAGAACCCCCAAGCGCTAAAAACTGTTTGGGACGATCTTCTTGAGATAAGGGCCAAAGTCTTGTTCCTGAGCCGCCGCATAAAATCACGACATGCACTTTGCTTACAGAGGAATTGCCCGAAACATCTTTATGGGAACTGGAATGGTTATTTGACAAGGAAAACTCCCTCTCTTGCTAAAACTATAAATCTACAGGCCACAGCCTGATTTATAGTCACAAAACTATTTTGTCCATATTCTAAGGGAATTATCCCCTAATTCCAATGAAATCTGGAGCCACAGGGCATATAAGTTTGAGGATTACCGTTTCCACGCTGCTGATCGGATTACCTAAGGCCATTTATCCATAAGGAGCTTCCATAAAGCCTTTCTTAGCGATTTCCTCCTAGGCCTATGGCCAGATAATTTTTCAGATTTAGGACTCTTTGATTCCTGGGCCCGAGGTGGTGCCCATCAAGTAGACAAACTGCCCTAGACTTGTTAGGGGACTATTTATTTGTGAGCTTGTCCTGTGCCGGGTTTAAATGGCATCCTCGTCAAGTCGGTAAACGTAAATCCTCAAATTTGTCTGAGATTATAAAGCAGGCATTCAGCTGTGAAGGTGATTCCCTCTCTTGACTACACTCATTTACTATTTGATTAAAGTTACTTTGAAGCTTACGGAAGTAGGACTGCGCTTCCTTTCTAAAAAGGTGACCCTTGAGGGACTAGAAACTCTTTGTCCACCGATAGAAAGAGGCGGCTCTTTAAGTGAAATTTCCCTTGGGCAGGAATCGTTTCATGTAGGAATTGTAGTTCCCTACAGAGATAACTTTGTCATGACGGAAAGGTGTCTCTCTTACCTCAAGAGTCTCAAACTGCCACCCCACCTCAAAGCCACTCTCATCTTGGCCGACAATGGCTCCTCTCAAAAAGAGACTCTGCACGGTATTGCTAAAATGATGACCTCTCAGTTTCCCATGCCCCTCCTGAAATGCAGCCTTGATTACCCTTTTAATTATTCTAGAATAAATAATGATGCGGTTCATTTTGCTACCAAAGAGCTTGAAAAGAGCCATGGGACCCCGCTGACTCATCTTTGGTTTTTAAATAATGATGTCATGGTTATAGATCCCGATGCGCTAGAAAAGCTATTTTCTGCTTCCACTCTTCCAAACTGCGGAGCCGTCGGCAATACACTTCTCTATCCCAATCAAAAGATTCAGCATCTCTATGCAGAGCCTTTCGTAAAAATCATCGCCTCTCACCCCTTTAAAAATGATGTTCTCCCCCATGACAGCTCCTGGCTCAACTCTCCAAGATCGGTTCCAGCGGTTACGGGTGCTTCTTTTTTTATAAGCGTCGAAGCATTTGAAGCATCTGGAAAATTCGATGAAAGGCTTCCCACTTTAGGCCAAGATATTGATCTTTGTTTAACACTCAGAAATGCCGGAAAAGTCATCGTAGTCCTTCCCGATCTCATTCTTATCCACGAAGAATCCAGCACTAAAAAAGCCGTATTTCCTATTTCAGAAGTAGAATACTTCTATAAAAAATGGGATCACTCTTCTCTGGTGAATTCCAGACCTGTTCTTAAGTGGTCAGAAAAATTGTATTCAAGCCCTTGGAAGTGGCGTTATCCGTTTCCCTTATACGTAAATGCTAAACGAAGAGCGAAAAAATAGCCTGGGAAAGAGTCGGCACAGGGACCGGCACAGGGAGCGGCACAAGGAGCAAAGGCGCACCAAAAACCAACCTCTTCAAATTGAGGCTTTTTAGGTTTTTGAAACCATCGACAGCGCCATCTCGTAGGCATTTGACTTGGGCTGAGGACACGAAACCTATAAGACATCAACCCCCCAACAAGATACCATGCTGTTATTATTGGGATAATCTGAGAAGATAAGCCGCTCTATCGCCCTGCCCAGGCATTCCAGGACAACAATTCAAAAGGGAACTAAAGTTTTCATTGAAAACTACCGTTATACAATGCAAGATGGGAGAGTGTGTGGATCTGGACCTTAAATACAGATCAGACGGCAGACTGACCTTAATTTCTGCGCGTGAGTTGTTTGTAACTATACGAAAGAAGCCTGAGTCTGTGATCGTTAGGCGACATGCTTATAAGGACCATCCCGAGCGCCACTTCACCAGAGAAGAATTGCTCACGCTGGTGATGACAGGAGCTGGACAGCTTCATGAAAATCATGAGGCACCGACGGCACAGTATGGGTCCTTTCTCTTTCGAGTTAATGACAGCGAAAAAAGAGAATGTCACCTAGTACTATGCCTTGATGAAGATGCCTCTTGAAAGGTCCTTGTGATAAGCGCATTTCGGAGGATTTGACATGAAAAAAGTTTTTGTGAAAGACTTTCCAGATAAAGATGGGCTTCAGCCTATTGTTTGTGACGCCTGGGTTCATCTTTTAGATGAAAAATCAGTACGCCGATTTGAAGAATCTGGCTGGAACGAAGACCTTGACTGGGGACTGGACGGTTCTGAAATCACGCGCATCAGTCGACTTTCGACTGAAGAATTTGTCAGAGTTCACTATAAGGCTGTTACGATGGGCGAAGAGACATTGAGCTCTTTACAGATCAAAAAAATCATCGACTTTCTGGGCCTTACTTACGAAGAAACTGGCGCGCTTCTCGGAGGCCTATCCAAAGGAACTATTGCCAATTACGTGAAAGGCGTTCGAAAAGCCGAAGGAGCCTCATCGGCTCTTCTCATGGAGCGCCTTTCCTTGGAACTGATTCGCCCTGGTTCTTTAAGATCCATGCTAGGAAAGGAGATTGTCCTTCCGGAATCTCCCAACTCATTTCAAAAAGATATGGAAGAAGTACGTTATAAAAAAAAACGTAGAGTCGCCTAAAGAATAGAGGCTCTTTTTAAATTAGTAACTACCTCTTGATGGGAGGGATCTAATCATCGCTTTGATAGTTCATGGGACAGGCACCCTGATCAGAAATGGAATTTTCAGACTTGGAACCAAAAGAATTTGGCCTGAATTTGTGTCACTCCTAATGCCAAGCTTGAAAAGCTAATTCAGCTCCTTTGAAGTGCCTTGATTCCCATTCGCCTTACGAGAAGTCCACTGCTTTTTTAAGCTGCCGACGCAATCTCCATTTACGCGGATGAGAAATGAAACTGAACTTCGATCCATAAATTGAGACGCCATTAACAAAGGCCCAGTAGCTTGACGTATATATGTATTTAAATGGACTGAGCTCCATGATCCATAAAGGCAGCGTGACTAACCATGGACATGGCTCCCATATCATCTATCACTTTCAGTGTTAATCCTTGTAGGTTCTTCTAAAATGTTGAGTATTGCGTTGGCGCAATAAACTTTATCGCGTTTATGATCAGAATTTTTTTCAATAATTTTAGCTGCTTCAAGTTTTTGGATGCCTCTTTGTGCTGTGCTATAAGAAATTCCTAAATCTCCAGCTATTTTATTTATCGTTACAAATGGATTCACGGCAAGCCGATCTACAATATCTACTGGAACTGATGAGGCATTACTTGCCACCATTAATTTCCAGGTCTGTAATAAATCATTGATACGCTCCGCCCGGGACAAAACGTCTTCAGATTGAACGGCAACTCCATTAAGAAAATAGACGAGCCAATCACGCCACGCGCCATCTCGGCTCACATTGTAAAGTTGTTTGTAATATTCATCGCGAGTTGCCTCAAAGAATGCGGATAGATATAGCAAAGGTGAAGGAAGCATTTTTTGTTCGATAAGTAACAAGGTTATAAGGAGTCGTCCTACACGTCCGTTACCATCTAAAAACGGATGGATAGCTTCAAATTGATAATGACACAGAGCAATATGAATAAGAGGCGGCCACTGCCTGTTATGCAAAAAACTCTCTAACTCGCCCAAGCTTTCCATCAAAAGGTCCGGCGGGGCTGGCACAAACTTGGCAGTATTCAAGGTACACCCAGGTGCCCCTATCCAATTTTGAGTACGTCTAAATTCACCAGGTGTCGCATGAGACCCCCTGACGCCCTGCATCAGAGTTCCATGAATTTCTTTGATAAGCCGCAACGATAAGGGCAATTCGTTTAATCTATTGATGCCATAATCTAGTGCTTTGATGTAATTTTGAACTTCCTGCAAATCATCAGGATTTTGTTTGACGGTCACGCCGTTATCTGCAGCTAAAATTTCCCCTAAAGTGGCTTGGGTACCTTCTATCCTGCTCGACAAAACAGCTTCTCTGGTTATGAATGGACGTATGAGAAGGTGCGGATTTGGTAATCTACTTCCTTCACGGGCCAATTTTCCTAGTAAGAAATCGGCACGAGACAGGCTATTAACAAGCCCTTGATCCCACTCGAATTTCGGTGGTAGTGCGAATGGAATAAAGGCTTTGTAACCCGTAGATGCCTTTATAATCCGACCGCTTGGTGATTGCTCTATGTCCATTTAGTGCCTTTCTTGCCCAGAAATAGAGGATACCACTTATTATCGAATATGTTAATTTTCGATA
>JBAXBA010000084.1:0-15307 GCA_037142195.1 Pseudomonadota bacterium | reverse complement strand
CCATTTCAGCTGGTTTTGGCTCCGTTAGTAGGGGCTATAGCAGCTGGAAACTGCATCGTTGTAAAGCCCTCAGAGTTGGCAAAATCATCGGAAGCAGTAATAATTAAGCTCATTGCCAAGGCCTTTGTGCCGGACTTCTGTCAAGTTCAATGTGGGGGACCCGAAATTGCAAATCAGCTCACTAGAATGCCCTTTGCGCATATTTTTTTCACTGGCAGCACTAAAGTTGGCAAAATAGTAATGGAGAATGCCGCTCGAAATTTGGTTCCTTTAACCTTGGAATTAGGTGGCAAGTCGCCGGCTATAGTTGACAAAAATACCAATTTGTCTATCGCTGCTAAGCGGATAGTGCACGGAAAATTCTTCAATGCAGGTCAGACTTGTGTTGCACCAGATTATGTATTAGTACATGAGAGTATTCACGATGCATTTTTAGAGGAACTCAAAAAGTGGATGAAAATCTTTTTTGGTGACAATCCAGAAAAATGTGAAAATTATGGGCGCATCATCAATGAAGTTCACTTTGAGAGAATTGTAGCGCTTATTTCAGACGGGACTGTTTTTTCAGGGGGCAAATACAATAAGAGTTCTCGCTACATTGCTCCAACAATCTTAAAAGATGTTCCTCTCCATTCAAAATTGATGACTGATGAAATTTTTGGCCCACTGCTTCCTATGATTTCCTACAATACCATTGATGACCTGCTGAAAATTATTGAAAGAAATCCTCATCCCTTATCGTGCTATATGTTTTCTAAAGACAAGGCCTTCTATAGCCAAATCATAGAGAGACTTTCTTTTGGAGGCGGGTGCATTAACAGCACGCTTATTCATCTCGTCAACTCCCATTTGCCTTTCGGTGGAGTCGGAGAAAGTGGCTTTGGGTCCTATCATGGAAAGAGAAGTTTGGAGATCTTTTCCCATGAAAAGTCCATTTTGAAGTCCTATTTCTCTTTTGATATTGCCCTGCGCTATGTTCCTCACGGTGGGACCTTGAAGTTGATAAAACTACTTTTTAGACTATAGCGTTCTTCTCGTGTTTGGGTGTTAATAAATCGTAAAGAAGAGGCAGCCGCAATTTTTCAGTCCATGTTTCTCCAAGCGCAAAAGAGCTTTCCCTAAGCAATTCCAATCGGGACTTTAAGGCCCTCTCTAAGCACAAGCTAGGGTAGGGCGCTCGTCTTCACGATCCCATCGTAGCTGCTCCAAAATTCTTAAATCTGAGTGCCGTTTTTTGGTGGTTTGATAAAACTTTGTTTATACCGCGGTCGGTTCATGGGCTTATATCTACCGCGAGTGAGCGAAACATAAAGTTATCAATGAGAGCTGCCGATGCCATCCTAACAGGGTTTGTTGTATGACAATTTTTCATGAGTGCCTTAGATTTAATGGAAGACTTGATTTGATGTGACAAGGGAGACGTAAGGTGGCGGCAATTTCCAAAAAGTATCAGGATCGTATCGACACTATCCTAACTAAAATAGATACATTAAGAGATGGAAATGAGCTGAATCCACATTCAGATGTTGCTACCGCCGTTGATAGAAGCAAATGGGAAGAAGTTCGAAATGAACTGTTAAGTCTTAAGACGTCTATGACTGTTCCAGACCAGACAGAAAAGACGAGCCAATATATACTTCATGACGTCGCCAAGTCTCATCTAGAAAAATCTGGCTACAACTTGGTCGCATGCTACGTCGACCTTGAAAAAAATACTCTAGTAAAAAAAAAACCATTTCTATCCCTTTCGAATCACTTGCATCTTAGTTCAAATTGCACTTTGCAGGAGTTCTATGAATGCGGCGAAAGCTCAGGTCTCAAAGACTTCTTGCAATCAGCAGCGAATGGAAAAAAACAAGTGCTGAGTCTTCCAAGCAAGTCCCTAAATGGTGAAAAATTAAGCTTTACGCTAACTTCAGTGCCCGATTATTCCCTAGATGATAGGCTTGTAGGATTTTATCTCTTGTGTGAAGACACCGAATCTATTTTTCATGACGACTCCTACCGCGTTGTTATGGAAAATATGAATGATGGACTTGTAGTGCACGAAGCTAGTGGGAGAATTGTAAGATTCAATAATTCGGCGCTGCGAATTTTGGATTTGAGTGAAGATCAACTTCTGGGAAAGACTTCCATGGATCCTCAGTGGGGGGCAATCTCTGAAGATGGCTCCGATTTCCCTGGTGAACGCCATCCGGCAGTTGTAGCCCTGAAGACTGGCATGCAGGTGGCGAATGTTTTGATGGGAGTCAAAGCGTACGCAAAGAAAGTGCGCTGGATTCAAATTACAGCTACGCCTTTTGTAGGCCAAAAATGTGCAGCCGCTCCTCTGGAAGGAGTGCCTCAGAATCTAAATGTAATCGTTACATTTACGGACGTAACGGACTTAATTGAAGCAAAAGAACTTCTTAATCGTCATTTCTCTGTTTCCCCAGATATGATATTTGTTGGAAATTCCAATTTGGAATTCAGTTCTATCAATCCCAGCTTTGCGAAGGTTCTAAAATTTAAAGAAGATGAAATTATCGGTTCAGAGTTTCTCAAATTTGTGCATCCCATTGAATATACCCAAACTAGAAAAGAACTCAAGAAGCTTGATGAAGGCACTGCTGCAGTTGAGTTTTCCAATCGGGTCTCTACATCGGAGGGGGATTGGAGGGAGGTTTCGTGGCTATTGAAAAAGGACAAAAGAAATGATCAGGTTTTCGGCATAGGGAGGGATGTGACCGAATCTCGGAAGTTGGAGTATGGATTTCGACAGTTGGTATTGGCGCTAGAGGAGTCAGCATTTGTTGTGTCTTTAGATTTAAAAGGCAGAGTTATCTCTTGTAAGGACAACTTTACCGAGCTACTTGGGCTGTCTCCATACGATATTCAGGGTGAGTCCATGGAATTGGTTCGAATGGATATCCATGGTGAACAGGCATACAAATCCTTTTGGGAGCATATGCGAGGCCAAAAAGTATGGTCATCTGACTTAAGCTTTCCCGTAAAGGCAAACAGCGTGGTTTGGCTAAGAACAGTTGTTGCACCCATCTACAACAAAGATCGTGTAGTCGAAAGCTATTTGGCAATACATTTCGATATAACCTCTGAAAAGAAGGTGGAAATTGAGAATATTTCCCTAAAGATTGGAATTGAACAGGCCCTCAAGCAGGCTCAAGAAAGCCAGCTAGCTCTGCAGACGGTCCATGAGAATGCCCCCATTGGCATACTTGAAATTAATACTGAACTGAGGCTCATTTCCGTCAACCCAGGTATGCTGAACTTGCTTGGAACAAACAAGAGAGACTTGAGCTTCGCTTCGCTGTTAGATTTCGTCGTTGAAGAGGATAGATCTTCCGCTCGTGAATTCTTTAGCCAAGTGAAGTCAGACCTCAGTATGAGAAGGTGCTCTCTGCGTTTTCAGCATAATTCAGGCGAAATTGTGAATGGTGTTGTGGTTTCTAAATTCGTACCGGCAGCAGACAAGAGTGAGGGTAGGTTCTACTCTGTAGTTGAAAATGTTACAGCATTAGTAGAGGCAGAAAAAGTATTAACTCAGACTCGCGAAATTCTGGATCTAGAGAGACTAAAGAGTGTTCGCAATGCTAAACTAGCTTCTCTAGGTGAAATGTCAGCTGGTATCGCGCATGAAATTAATAACCCATTAACCATAATAACTGGTAATATAAGCATTATTGAAAAATTTATTTCTGATCCGGAAAAACTAAGGTCCAAGCTCAAAGTTATAGATGATTCTGCAGCTAGAATAGCAAGGATAGTTAAGGGTTTAAAGAATTTTTCGAGAAGTTCCGATACGACAGAAAAAAATGTTTTCGACCTCCCTGGTATTCTAAGAGAGTGCGTTATATTAACAGAGTCAAAGGCTAGGTTGGAATCTACTTCGGTCAGTTTGATATGTGATTTGACAGCGGACGTCTATTGTGATGAAGGAGAGATGGAGCAAGTTTTTGTAAATCTCATTTCGAATGCCATTGACGCAACTCGTGGTTTAGAAAAGCGTTGGGTAAAGGTCATAGTGACGAGCAATGGTTCGCAAATTATCGTTCAGGTGCAGGATTCTGGGCAAGGAATTCCAGAGGCGGTTGCAGCTAAGATATTTCAGCCATTTTTCACCACGAAACCTGTAGGTAAAGGAACTGGGCTTGGTCTGTCGATCGTTAAAGGAATTCTAGCAGATCATAACGCCACCATTGAGCTATTAGCGAATCATCCGTGTACCTGCTTTGAAGTTGTAATTCCAATTTATTCGAGGGCCAGCTAATGGGGATTAGAGTAGTTTTCGTCGACGATGAGCCAGATATTTGTGAACTCGTCGTGGATATGTTTGGGGAAAAGGATATCTTAATTGAATCCTTTACTGATTCTGAGCAAGCAATTAAGCATATACATGAGGTTATGCCGGACCTTGTGATTGTCGACTTTAGAATGCCAGAGACCACCGGCGAAAGGCTTGCTGCAAGACTTCCTGCCGGGATTCCTGTCGCTTGTGCTTCTGGTGATTTGAATCTAGAGTCCAAATATCCTTTTGTCAAAATATTAAAAAAGCCTTTTGAAATGGAATATATTAGAGAATTCATCGGTAGCTATCTTGCCGCCAAAAAAGGAAATTCATAGTCATACAGAATCAACTTATCCGATTCTAGGTGCTGTCCCTTCTATAGAAATCAACCAGCCGAATCTCATTGCATCTGTTAGATCTTTATTTAGTCTTTATATAGTTTTTATATAGTCCCTTAGGGTGTTCTGGTTCGTAGTGGAATTCCCCAGCGCAAACGTGCCTAGATCTGCACTATCATGCATTGCTAATTTATCTATATTGCGGTAGGTTCCAGTTTTAGGGAGACCTATGGAATCCGCATTTATTAATAGATTTAGAACCGTAGAACCCAAGAACTGCTACCCACAAAAAGACCTCTTGCTGTGGCTATCTGATGTTCATAGGAAAGCGCAGGCTTTGGTTTCTTCGAAAGATGATGATTCCGTTTCCATAGAGCGTTTTTTTCAGCGCTATGGCGTTAAGGATTCCTTGATCTCACAGAGATTTTTCGAGTGTGATGATATTCAGGAAGGGTTTGGAGATAGGGCACGGATTTATAGTATTACCGAAGATACGCCAAATGGTATGGACATCAAGGCGAGGGCGAAATTTTTTTCCGAAAGATCATTTGAAGTTTTCAAAAATATCTATAATTTTAACGAATCTGAGGCGAGACCTCAGCATCTCATTCACGTGACGTGTACAGGATATGTTTCGCCTAGCGCTGCGCAACTTGCTGTATCCCATCCAGCATGGGAGGGCGATACTGAAATTACCCATGCTTATCATATGGGCTGCTATGCTTCGCTACCAGCTATTCGGTTGGCGCATGCCTTAGTGCTTAGTTCGCCAGATTCCAAGCAAGTGGATATAGTTCATAATGAAATGTGCGGGTTGCATATGAATGTACTAAATCACAGTCCTGAGCAGATAGTCGTTCAAACGCTATTTGCTGACGGTCATGCCAAATATACCGTGTCAAATCAGCAGGCTGAGACGGGCGGCAATCTCAAGATTGTGGCAGTCTTGGAAAGATTGATTCCTGATTCAGCCATGGATATGTCTTGGATTTCGGGTTCCCATGGCATGCAGATGAATTTGTCCCGAGAAGTGCCAACAAAAATTAAAGCACATTTAGAAGACTTTATTTCGTGTCTATTAAATAAAGCTGGTTATGGGCCCGAGGCTACCAAAAGTGCCATCTTTGCCATTCATCCCGGAGGCCCTAAAATTATTGAGACTGTTAAAGAGTCATTAGGTTTTTATGACAACCAAGTTAGGGAATGTCAAAAAATACTTTTTGAACGAGGTAACATGTCATCGGCAACTCTTCCTCATGTTTGGGATTTGATACTAAGAAACAACTACCCAGTCGGATCAATTGTCATTAGTCTTGCATTTGGTCCAGGCCTTACGGTTTTTGGATCAGTTTTTGAGATCTCTTAGATGGCTATCTATTATGCTCCATTTTTGGTGCAGGGCTTGGCTATGCTATGGGATGAGTTCTATTTCCATAGAAAGCGCGGTCTCCCATTGTGGGAGATAGTAGGCCATCCCCTAGATTCCTTAACTGTCTTTGCAAGCTATTTCTTTATTTCGGTGTCAGGCCCGACATCAAATAATTTGCGTATCTATATCGCATTATGTGTCTTATCTTGTCTTGTTATAACAAAGGACGAATTTGTACATAAGGATGTTTGTTCGGCCGCAGAGAATTGGTTGCATTCTGTACTTTTTGTCGTCCACCCCATCTGTTTTTTGTCTGCAGGATTATTATGGATGGAAGGAACAAATGTAGAAATAGTGAAATTTCAGCCGTATTTGATTCTGAGTTTTATGGTCTATCAAATTATATATTGGAGCAACCGTGAGCGTCGTCAACAATGAGTTTTATAATCTCTACGGTGATCGTTGGTATACTGCTAAAGATGATCCCATTGCTCTTCTAAGAGCGGAAACTAGAGTGAAATTACCTTGGGTCCTTAGTAAGCTCAAGAGTCTAGATTTTTCCCCAGCTAAAACTGCAATTCTTGATGTCGGTTGTGGAGCTGGCTTTCTTGCCAATCCGCTTGCTTCTGAAGGTTTTCAAGTAACTGGCATTGATATGTCAGACGACAGTCTATCGGTTGCTCGACGATTTGATTCCACCAAATCGGTAAACTATCTGCAAGCAGATGCTTATTCTCTGCCATTTGCGGATCAAACTTTTGATGTCGTGACCGCCATGGACTTTTTGGAGCATGTTGAGGATCCATCAAGTATTATCAGAGAATTTTCGCGAGTTCTTAAACCAGGTGGAGTCTTTATTTTTCACACTTTCAATCGAAACTTTTTGGCCTACCTTGTTATTATAAAGTTTGTAGAGTGGTTTGTGAAAAACACTCCCAAGAATATGCATATTTTGCGACTTTTTATCAAACCATCTGAACTCATAGGCTTCTGCCGCTCTGCTGGATTTAAGGAAGATGAGCTTACAGGAATAAAGCCGAAATTCTCCCATATTTCATGGCGCGATATTAAGTCGGGTGAGGTGCCAGATAATTTTGAATTTGAGCTTACAAGTAGTCTGAAGTTGTCCTATATGGGAAGCGTTATTAAAATTTGATTGTTGTGTTTGGGTTTTTTTGACGTATAATTGTAAGTTGCCGCAAACAACGACTGCTTAAGGCAGTCAGCATATTCCTTCCCTCCATTTTGAGGTCTACGCAAAACACTCGAACCTTATATTTGATCTTAAACGTTTATGTATCTAGTTCCAACCCTTGGGGAAACCATCTAAAGGATTCTGCTTTAATTTATATGGGGTAGAAAAATGGTATGCTATAAAACAGCCGAGTCTATTTTTTGCTAAGGCAAATAATTATCATTCGTCTTTAAATTGTGGAATGGTCCAGCTATGTCAAGTTGTTTGTTCCTAAGCCTAAGTTTTTTTTAAAAGAAGGAAGGTACTTAGCATCTATGAGTCGCCAAATCAAAATAGACTTGGATAGATCCAGGCTAAGTACCGAGAACTAGATAACTCAAAATTAGACTATAGTCTAAGCTCATTATCAAACATTTGCTAATTTGAATCATCAAAAAATTGAAATCAAACCTTCACGGCTCTCTTTTGGAAATGTGGCCGGCCTATTGCGATAAATATAGTGTCACATGTGACTTCACGTGCTGCAAGCAAATGACTTCTAAATTTTATGGATCTTCTTTTCGCTTTTTGAGGTACCTGAATGGCTATCATGTGATTTAGGGCTATCTTTCTTCTTGGAAGCGTTGCTTGAAGCTTTAACCTTCTTTTTGGTCGCCTCAGCATTTTTAGATTGTTTCTCATGTGGATTTTTTTCTTGCAGTTTTGGCAAACTATCGCTCTGGTCGGCTTTGTAGTTGCTTTGACTATCTTTAGAGCTCTTGGAATCCATATACGTTGCGTGATCAGTTAATAGGGGCACAGTTTCCTTGTAGGGGGAATTGTACTCCTGATTTCTAGCATCAGCCTTAGGTGTCGTTAGCCATTCCTTTTTGGCAGCTTCGGCAGAGCGATTGAGGTGTACTTTGTCGTCAACCTTCGCCACCCAGCTGAGAGGAATAAAGTGTATTTCGCCCTTTTCGTCTTTTTTAAGTTTTATGGTTTCCATCCCTTCCATTTGGTCTACTGCGCCAAATGGCTCATTCATAGCCCCTACTACCATGAAGTTTTGTTTGATTTGATTGCTGTTAATCATGAAAATGCTCCCTTTAATAGTTAATTCACACGAACATCCTCGACTATGCATAACCCGTGCCTTAGCCGCGCAAGGCATCGAATATCGCATGGTATGCCGCAGGGGAATGCCTAAGCCTAGAAGCTATGATAGAAGTCCTAGTGCATCGGTCTGATACTCTTGATCTGTGTGATTCCACACCCTATTTGTCAGATAGCGAATTCTCACACGTTCGGTGTGCTTAAGATGTCGTCAGAAACCTAAAAATGGCGGGTCAGTTTTGAGTGGGCTGCGTCTTAAAGGTAGCTTGCCGTGATTTTTTTTTCGTAAGCAGTGTTTATAGTGCTTAGTTTGCAATTCTGGGTCAACGAACATTGTTAGGACAAGTCTGCGACCAATGACTCTAGACGCCGAAATCATAGATAAAAGTATTACGATGGTCGCGATAGATATAAGGATAGGACGAAGTGTGCGGGTTTTCCTTCACAGGTCATAGTGTTTCTACTGGCAGACGTTGTAGCAAAAAAAGATATTCTCTGTTTTTGGGATTTTGATTGGCACATGTGTTGCAGTGCTTCTATTTGAGATGTCTAAATGGGTTAGCATCCAGGTGTCCAATGTGAAAAGGAAAGAATTATGGCAAATCAAAGTGTCAAAAATGTGGATAGATATTTGGGAAGTCACTCATCTAGCTCAGTCTCCGGTGCAGTAAATGCTGCTAAGGAGGTGTTGAGTAGCGTTGAATCCGCAATTGACTCGACGACTAAGGCAATTAAGTCTGAAGTTGATGAGATTTCTAAAGCTGGCGAAAAATTAGTCGAGAGGACTAGGGATGAAGTCGTTAGGCACCCGCTTTTGTACACTCTGGCAGCGGCAGGAACAGGATTGTTGCTAGGTGCAGCTATTGTAGCCGTCTTTGGGCATTCTAAAAAATAGTCTTTTCGGTCTCATATTTTATGATCCATATTGATTCTATTTGTTTTGTGTTCTATTGCGACAAGGTGAGGTTAACACGCTCGCCTTGTGTTCTACTCTTCTTATCTTCTTAAAATTTCGAGATTTATTTTTGGTGTCGTCCAAATTTCAGTGTTTATGTTTTTTTGAAAAGGAAAGAGAGTCGCGGCTCTTTCTAAGGAATGAATGAAGGAATTACTGTGGATTAGCACTCGATTCATTAGGATCATTTTGGGTTTCGAATAGTGATCTTATTGTGCCGGGTGTTTTCTTTTATCCGTTTTTTGCGACTTCTAGTTTCATTCTTCCATAGTAATTCTTTCAATTACCATTATAATATAACCAGGTGAATTGAGAAGTTAGACTGACCCTAATTTACTTAGGGGATGGCTTATTTTATTGGTTGTTTCTTTTGATTTGTCAAGTCATAGGGTTCTTAAGTCGTTTCATGTAGAGGGTAAAATTGAATTGGAAACTATACGAGTGGCAGATGTTCGCCTTAGGGTCTGCTTTTTTTGCTGGTTTGACAGCGATTCTAGCAAAGATTGGTGTGAGCGGTGTTAACTCCAATCTTGCTACATTAATAAGAACTGTGGTGATATTTTTTGTGATTTTAATGATCGTTTCGGCTCGAAAAGAGTGGGTGGCGACTGAGGCGTTAACGAGAAGAAGCTTGCTATTTCTTGTTTTGTCTGGATGCGCAACAGGTTTGTCTTGGCTTTGTTATTTTCGAGCGCTTCAAATGGGTCCGGCCTCTCGTGTCGCTCCCATTGACAAGCTCAGTCTCCTTTTTGTAATTGTATTTTCTGCTATGTTCTTAGGTGAACCGCTTACCTGGAGAGTCGCATTTGGCGGAGCCTTAATAGGGATTGGCACATGGGTTTTAGCTTTTTAGTTTCTACAAATTTTGTCTCTGATTCTGTCAGCCGATCATGATGATGTTTAGGTTCAAGGTTGATTTTTTTAATTCAAAACTTCCTATTAGAATGATCGCCTGAGCTTGTTATCGGGTATCCTCACTAAGTTCAAGGCTTCCGTTCAAGGAAGTATTTTCCTGATTTAGAAGGATTCTGTTCCTCTGGAGTTTTTGCTAACCATGGTGTACTTGAAGAACAGATACGCACGCAGTATTTTCATCGATATCAGGCTAATTTCGGTTCCTCTGGAATTCTAAAGCAGAGCCCATTTTTATTGTTTTTGCAGGAACATTGCCTGGGCCCCAGTTCAAGAAATACTTGTATTGGATTGACAATCATATTTTCGGTGTTTCACTTTAGCATGGTTTCTGATTCAACATGGAACGTCATAGATATCTGGCCATTAACTTTCTTAAAGCGATTAAGTTGCAGATTAGATGTTTGAGATCATTTCTTATATCTTTATGGTTGAAACAGAGCGTCCTAATGCAATCATTAGATAGGCATCTTCCTATTTAAAGTTGACCTGAAGCTTCAAAGTGAGGCTCTAAGCTAAATTGTTAAAGATCCCTTTTTTTTTCTAATTGCCTTTGGTAGAAAATGGAAATTGTTACATGTAAGTTATATTAATGATTGGGTTAATTAGAAATATCTCTATTTTAGGCAAAGTCACCCGATAGGAATCATGGTCGGTAACTTGAAGGAGGATATGATGAAGAAGATTCATTTGCAGTTCGGTATAGTTCTTATTCTAAGCGTGTTCTCATTTTCAGCGTGTGAAGATGGAAAAATGAGCGGTGCGGCTAAAAAAGCGACTCCTTCTAAGAATGGTCTCGCTAATGGCGGAGCCGATGGTTCAGGCACTGGCGGCAGCAACGCCAGCGACAACGCTACGGGTGCTCCAGGAAGCTCGGATACTGCTGATGGTTCTGGAGATAATAAAGGCGGATCAACGGGAGGCAATGACCCCGCCAATGGCAATAGCGCTACACCGGGAAGTGGCACAGCTTCTGCTCCTGGAAGCGGAGCTAACGGTAGCCCCACTATTTGTGTTGGTGGTAAGAAGGTATCCTTAGATGGCATGGGTATGATAGTGAATTCGAAAAACGCATCTGGACTGGCTACCGGCTCATCTTTAGGGCAGTGCAATACTTCCTGTCACATGCAGTATCCAGGCCATCATGGTGGTTCTTTCAATGGTCGCTGTGAAGATGCAGATTGTCACATTCCTGGTACAAATGATGATTCTCAGTGTAAGCGCTGTGTATACGATGAAGCTTGCTAATTTTAGTTGAGTCTGCAACGAAATTTACCATAAAGATTAACTGCGATTAGGTCCTTTTTTAAAGGATCTAGTCTTTTTTTGTCCTAAATCCAAGGGCGATGAATAGACTTATCTTTGTAGAAAGAATTTGGTTTAAATCTCCTGTTGTTAGTTTGCCGCTTTGCTAAACATCCGAAATATGCTCGCCTAAATGAAGAAAAGCTTCCTACTAAGTCTGAAGGACAAGCAACTCCAGCATTCGTCTGTCTCAAAAACTCAGGAAAACGCTGCATATAAATAAAGCCATATGCTTCAAATGGAATCTGGGCCCGAGTGAGGTGGGATATTTCAAAAATGGCGTTGATTTCGCTACCTACTTCCTACGGATTCAAAGGCTTGCGAGACGGCTACATTTAAGCAAGGAAGATGCAATCTATACATAGTGCGGACAAGAATGTAGTATTTACAATAGAGGTCTGAAAGGCCTGCCAACTAAAGGAGTGTCTTATGGACTTCATTTCAAGAAGCGTTTTCATATTAGTCGGTCCACTTTTATCAGGGATACTTTCTTGTCAATCTCCTCGCGCCCAGCGCGATGCTGCCGTGGCAATGAGCCGAGTTGAGGGAAGTACAGAGTGTTCGGCGCATGTGCCGCAGTTTGACACGGGGAATGGCACAACGCTCATGTACCATTGGACAAATAATCCGCTCGCCGCCAAGAACCCCATGGATTATATCAAAAGCACAGTCGAGGCCTCGGTGGCTGCTAATCGGCAAGGTTTTGGGACTGGTTTTGCCGGAAATGGATTTTATTTGGCTAGCGATCCTTTCTCAACACGGGTGTTTGGAAATATCCTCCTCACTGTGCCAATCAAACCGCATCTAAAGGTTGCTAATTGGACGGAAGAGGGCGGATCTGATCGGAATTTTTCTTTAAGCGATGTTTACAACACTTATAATTGCCGAGAAATCGTATATAGCTACACCAGTCTTTATGATCCATTTCGAGCGCTCGCGTTAACCTCTATTCGGATCATCGACGAAACTCAAAAAATAGCGGTTCTCATCGTTCCAGCGACGCAGCCAGACGTAGCTGAGATCAGGGAGGTGGGCCAGGATGTTTCTTTAGGGGACTTTTTTAAGGAGATGAATCAGGAACTATTTGCCCACTACGACGCCGCCGCATCTCCTGAAGAATTACTTGGTGGCGCCCATTTTGCCTCCTGGGCTGCCGTCCGGATGGCTGCCAATGGGTTCGCAGAAGATCATGCAATTTACTTGCAGCTAAGAAATTCTCCAAGCTTTCAAAGTCTCCTCCGGAATCGACCGTCACTAGGAAAATTTGCGATCCATGAGGCTATTTGGAATATCTGGCAAAGTTCAGATCGAGATTCTTTGGCACTCGCGGATCTTAAAGCCTATTTTGGTACCTTGGGTTGGGACCTAAAGGAAACAATCAATCATGCTGCCCTTTGGGAAAAGGTCAATGGCTTATTCCAGGGCTCGGACCTTTACCGGGGGCTTATATCTTTCCACAAGTATCAATGGAAATTCCGGGATAAAGAAGTCGCGCAGTCCATTAGTGTTTGGAAGTAGAGGGTGTAGCTTTCAGTCGAAGCTATAGTTGTTAAGCGAAAGCGAGCTTCTTTTTGGCATTATTTGGTGAGCACCTGGCGTCATTTTAGGAGATATCAAAGAGATCGGTCGAATATTCAGCTAAAAAAATGGAATGGTTCTGATTTGGTGCTGCGTGCCCGTTAAGGGCAGTAGCAAATCATGACCAAGGGAATAAATTTGTGAGCTTTCTATATAGGGCTGCGGCCTTTATGGAGCTTGTCATAGCTTTGGATCAGGCTTAAGTGCTTATCCAAGCCTTCTAACTTCAAACTGGTTTTGCTCAGTCCAAAAAATCTAACATCGCCAGTAAGTGATCCAACCACGTTCTTCATGGTATCTACGCCAAACATTTTTTCCATGTTGCCAAGGAAGTCTTCAATTTCAAGATCGTCACTGAGGGCAATGTCGAGCACAGCATCTATAGCTTGGTAGAAGAGTTTTCGTTGTCGGGAGTTGTCATTAAATGTAAGAAAAGCGCCCACAAGAGGCTTGGCTTGCTCAAAATCCTGCAGGGCCAAATAGATTAGGATCTTGAGTTCACCAATGTCAAGTTGACCCCAGACAGTGTTCTCATCAAACTCAATGCCGATTAGGTCAGAGATTCTTGTGTAGTTGTCTTGATCGCTATCTTCTAGATTTTGGACGAGATCCTCAAGTGCAGCGTCGTCCAGGGAATGGAGGTTGAGAATCTTTTCGCGGTAAGCGATGGACTTATTAGTATTATCCCAAATGAGGTCTTCTAAGGGATATATTTCTGAGTAATTAGGCACGAGAATGCGGCAGGCTTTGGTGCCAAAATATTCGTAGTTTGCAACGTAAACCTCTTTACCCATGTCTCGTAAAATACCCATGAGATAGTCGCGTTCCTGCTCTGTAGAACCGTCAAAATTCCACTCAACAAAAGCGTGGTCAGACTTGTTACTGAAAAATTTCCACGAAATAACCCCATTGGAATCGATGAAGTGCTCGACGAAATTATTGGGCTCTTTCACAGCGAGGCTATTAAAAGTCGGGGCTAGCACGTCGTTTAGCCCCTCAAAACTTCGGCCTTGCAAGAGTTCTGTGAGGCTTCGCTCTAGGGCTATTTCGAATTTAGGATGGGCACCAAAAGAGGCGAAGACGCCTCCCGTATGGGGGTTCATCAGGGTTACGCACATCACAGGGAATTTGCCACCCAGGGACGCATCTTTCACTAGGATGGGAAAGCCTTTGGCCTCTAGCTCATTGATGCCGGCCATGATTTTGGGATATTTCTCAAGAATCTCACTCGGCACATTCGGCAACGCTAATTCACGTTGAATAATCTCTTTCTTTACTGCTCGTTCAAAAATTTCAGACAGACATTGAACGTGTGCTTCTGCCAGGGTGTTACCCGCACTCATGCCATTGCTGACAAAGAGATTGCCGATTAGATTGACCGGAAAGTAGACGACCTCTTTGTCAGAGCTGCGGACAAAAGGTAGCGCACAAACCCCTCGGTTGGTAAGTCCTGAATTAGTGTCAAAAAGATGGGAGGCTTTAAGTTGCCCGTCAGGGTTGTAGATTGTTAGAGTCGTCTCATCGAGAATTCCTTTGGGGAGGCCGTCTTTTTTCTCGGGCAAGAACCACTTTTCTGTCGGATAGTGCACAAAAGACCGTTCGCTCATTTCTGGACCCAGATACTGGTCATTGTAGAAATAATTGCAGCTGATCCTTTCCATATATTCTCCAAGGGCCGAGCAAAGAGCACTTTCTTTGCTGGAGCCTTTGCCGTTGGTGAAGCACATAGGACTAGCTGCATCGCGAATATGGACCGACCAAACGTTGGGGACAATGTTGCGCCAAGAGGCGATCTCGATCTTGATGCCTAGGTTAGAGAGAGTTGCAGTCATGTTCTGGATCGTTTCTTCGAGGGACAGATCTTTGCCTGGAATCATGGTCTTATGGCCATCTTTGGGTCTGTCTAAGGCGATAAGGCCAGAATCTTTTGCCAGAGAAGTCACTGCTTCGATAATGAATTCAGGCGATTGTTGGATGACTTTCTTTACGGTGCAACGATCAATGGCACGCAGGATACCTTCACGGTCGCGTTCTTGGATGCTTTCGGGGAGCTCTACACGAATTTGAAAGGTCTGGTTGTACCTGTTTTCAGGGTCAATAATGTTGTTCTGAGAAATGCGAATATCTTCGGTGGGGATTTTACGTGCCACACAGTAAACCTTAACGAAGTAGGCGGCGCAAAGAGCGGACGAAGCTAAAAAGTAGTCGAACGGGCTAGGGGCGGGGTAGTGTGTAAAAGATTGTGTCCCGCCCCTGCGAACTCGGATATGTTCTCAGA
>JBAXBA010000083.1:0-16089 GCA_037142195.1 Pseudomonadota bacterium | reverse complement strand
AGTTCGACCTCAGCAGTTCGACCTCAGCAGTTCGACCTCAGCAGTTCGACCTCAGCAGTTCGACCTCAGATGGGGGCAAATTTGAACCTCCTTGAAACACAATTTCTTGGTTTTGATCTCTAGGGATTTCCTTCGATCTAAAGCAGCCAGCATGCCTCTTTGTAGTTGAGCTGAATGCCCCAAATTGCATGTAGGCCGCTCATGAGATTCTATTTGAAAAGGTTTCTTATTAAAAGAAACAGCAGAAACAAGCTTTTTTATAAGAAGTGCCTTCATAGAACTATAGGCTGTTGTCTGTAGTTGATGTCAGGCATAAATTCCAAAATAAAGGGAGCGAGCTTTTTTAGTAAGAGCTCTTTAACTCTTTGTTTTTAAGCTAAAACCTAGAGTCCAATTTTGTCATGTAATAGCCTTATACTTTCATCGGACTTATCTTTAACAAAATTACCGATTTCAAAGAGGGTAATTCCAACCTTAAGTTTTTTGGCTTCTTGCATATATCCCAGCATTTGTTCCTCAGTCCAGTTTCCGGCAGCACCTACATAGATCCCCAATTGATCTGCCCCGGCCTTGACTTCCTCTGCGGCTTTTGCTGGAAATGCCGAGGGATTAAATCTTAAAGGATACAGCTCTGAAGTAACATTTGAAACAAGTCCAGATTTTCGCCACTCGGACCAGTCAGAGCCATAGTCCCGTTTGGCAGCAATGTTGTCTAAAGCGGAAAATGAAATGGAGACCCCTAAATTTCTCGCCCGGGCCGTAGTGTCAGTTAAAGTCTGAGTAAAATTCTCAGCCGTCTTTTTCTTTAAAGTAAGCTGCGAATTTTTAAGGGCATGGTTGTCACATAAATGGACTTCTTTAACTCCGTAAAAAGTCGAAGCTTCCAGAATGAAATCGGAATAAAACGAAACTACTTCTGGGGAAAAAGGATCTAGTCTCGGAGCTTTTTGGTCCCACCAGACTTCGTCTTCTACGATGGGCAGTTTGCCAATCGTTCTGAGTTTGCTGGTACTAGGAATGTGAAGTCCCCATTCCAGCCAAGGAACCAGAGTGATGTTAGACTTTTTTGCCGCGGCCAACATGGGAGTCAGCCAGTCGAAACCTGGACACACTTTTGCCTCACCCCATTTTGCCATAACGTTGGAAGGATACGCGGTACAACCTTTTCGCCAAGTGGAGACATAAATTTTTTCTACTCCGAGTAGCTCTGCTTTCCGGATTAAATCGGCGACTTGTATCGAACTCGTCGAATATTTTTCAGGATTTGAAAACCAAGCAGAAAGCCTAAACTTATAGGGGTCTGTCTGCACGTGGGGTGGAATGAGAGGGGGAGTTTGGAGGATTTCTTGCGGAGGGCGCGAGCGAATCCTTTGTGAATCGTTTGCGCATCCATAGGACACATAGGAACTTACAAATAGAAACAACAGTAACTTTTTAATTAATCGGAAACTAGGCCTATACATGATCAGCTCCCATCAGCTTAAGGATAAGGCAAGGGATGAATTTTTCGCCTTATGCCTGAGAGGGCCTGCTAGGCCTAGTTCTTTTAAGGAGATTAATGTGGAAAGTCAGCTAACTTGGGCTCATCAAAACAAGATCCGTTGGAAGTGCCTTCTGGTAGTTTGATGCATTCGACGACGTTTCCTTTCGCATCAAATCGAACTTTTTCATAGAACGGCGAGTCTCCACTGCCAAAACTGCTTTTATGGGTAACGAACAAGTCGTTTGAAGACGTAAAATCAATTTTTGTGATCCTGGCAAAAGGATTTGTCGCTTCATCGCTAGGTTTTTTAGAGCCGGCTCTGTAGAGCTTAAGAAGCTTTGGCTGGTTAGGCATATTTAGATCAACGAGGAAAAGCATAGACCACACATGTTCGTTGTAGGTCATGCCTCGAACGCCTAAGGCAATTTGCTTCTGGTACTGGTTTACTCCAAAAGCTGTAATGAGCTCACCTGTTAAGCGAGCTGTTCTAAGGCTTTGACCCTTGTCATCAGGCACGAAATTTACAAGCGCTGATAAGGAGTTTGCTTCTATTTTTAAAGCCGAGTCTCGCAGACCATCATTCACTGTGATCGTCTTTTGGTCATTTGACAAGGAGACATCTAATCGTTGGCCAGCATCTAGAGTTTTAGAAGAGTCCATTCCTGTTTGTGTTTTGCATGAGCAAACGCAAGAAATCAAAGCAAAAAAAAGGGGTAAAGAGCGCATAGAATTTCCTTAAGTTGGTATCTTCATCATACCGCAGTCAAATCGAATACACAATTCCCACAGTTTATGATTTTCCAGCGAACTCCAGGTCTTTGAAATCAAGGGTCGCATATAGGTTCGGACCAGGTGTCGGGCAATAGTGGTCAACTCAATAATGGAAAGATTAAAGTGCATTAAAAGGCGGCGTCTAAAGGCTCAAATTATTAAGAATAAAATGAGGTTTTATCTCGGAATGATTTGCTACTTCTTTAGTGATCCCCGTGGTTACTAGAATGGAAGTGATTCCAAAGTCATTAGCCCCTTTGATATCTGTGGTGAGCTGATCGCCAATAAGGCAAATTCTTTTCCCTTTAAAGTGGGCGGTTGCTTTATCAAATAGGGGAGGGAAAGGCTTTCCCAAATAGGAAAATTTGGGACTCCCAGCTCCCATGAGAGCGTTTAAAGACGTTTCTACGAGGACGGCTAAAGCTCCGGTTGTAATGCCAAAGTGTCCTGATTTTAGGGGGTATACCACGTCAGGATTAGGGCATACCAATTTCACGTTTTTGCCGCGTCGATGAAGGTCAAATATCCTAGAGATGAGGGCGTCAAGGTCTCCAGGAAAGTTAAAGCCATCCTGATTGGTAAGGACCAGGCAATCTGCATCTAATTGAAAGTTGACAGGCTTCAGCCCCGCGTCCTTCACAACTTGCAATGAGGACTCAGGTCCCAACACCCAGGCGTTCTTTCCTTGATGCCCCTTTGCAGCAGCCCAGTCTTTCAATAGACTTCCAGATGAAAGCACCTGATGATCTTCTATTTTTAGGCCTTTTTTTCGATATCCCTCAGCACTCACCTCAGGAGTGAATTTGGATCCGTTCGTGAGAATAAAAAAGTCTTTTTTCCTTTCGATGAGCTGGTCGATAAAGGCTGCTGCTCCAGGGATGGCGCCCGCATCATCTACTAAAACACCAAATGCATCTAATAGGATTAAGTCAAAGTTATCAATTACGTCTCTGGCAGTGAGGGAGTTCATCAGTGATTCCAAAAAAAGAGCGACTTTTAAGGGCCGCTCTTGTGAGTTTATGGTTCTCGGACTAAAAAAGAAACCTTACTTAGCGAAAAATGCTTTTAAACCTGCTTGGTCAGGAGTCATGGACTTCTTGCCTTCTTCCCAGCCCGCTGGACATACATCGCCGTGTTCTTCACTGAATTGTAAAGCCGTTACCAGACGATAAGCCTCTTCGATATTGCGGCCAAGTGGTAAGTTATTGATCATTTGACTCTGAACAATACCGCTTCTGTCGATCAAAAAAGTGCCTCTCAAAGCAACACCAGCATCAGGTATTAAGACATCATAGTCTCGAGCGATAGATTTTGTGATGTCAGAAACGAGTGGATATTTTACACCCTCGATTCCACCTTCATTTTTAGGTGTATTGAGCCAAGCAAAATGCGAAAATTTAGAGTCGATGGAAACACCGATCACTTCTGTGTTGTGCTTTTTGAAGTCAGCTACTTTGGCCTGAAACGCATGAAGTTCTGTGGGGCATACGAATGTAAAATCAAGAGGATAGAAGAAAAGTACTACATATTTTCCACGGAAGTCGGAAAGACGAAGTTGCTTGAATTCACCATTAACGACAGCATCTGCTAAAAAGTCCGGTGCTTGTTTACCAACTAAAACAGCCATAATAGCCTCCAAATATAAATATGCAGTAAAATCCTGCGGGTTAACGGCAAAATCAAAGAGCATGGAATCAATTTTACGTCACTGTGTCAACAAAATTACCAGATAAGGGCACGTTTCTCGGCCAGGCGGCTTTTGGTTACGGGGTCGATCGCCGCGGGAAAGCTCATCGCTGAGCGTTTTCTAGACGTAGACGCTTTTTTGCGGCCAGAGCCGCACATTCCTCATGGAAATAAAGACATCAAGAAGCGCTCTTCGGCTTTCTTTTTCTTAAGCTTATTGTGAGTTCAAAGATGGCTACGGGCTCACTTTCAGAGAGTTCGGGGCAGGTAGCCGTTACTGTAACTTTGCCGGAGACCCTTTCCCCTGAAGACATGGCTTCGCTGATGAGGTCTTTAATCTTTGCCCCATCAGCACAAGTAAACCGAGTTCGTCCCATAGCCTTTTTAAGAAAATCGACCTTTAGATCTGCAAAAACAAGATTGATGGGGAGTTTGTCTTTTTCGATAAAGTGCATGGCCAGGATTCCGCCAGCGACATCAGCCCCGACACACATGGCGCCAAAGTACATAGAGTTCAAGTGGTTTTTTGAGCGTCTGGAAAGCGGAATATCAATGGCGATGAGGTCATTGGAAAATTCCACAACAGTGGGTCTTAGCCACGCAATCATCGGTACTTTTAGAAATCCCCATGTCCGTATAAACAGAGTATATTTGATTTGATCCATAAGTTTCATGACGACGACCCCATTGTGTTATCTATGATTATAGCGGAGTTTGCTCATTTCTTTACTTTTCGGCAGAAAGCTCAAAGGAGGCTAAACTCAGAAAGCGCCGGTGTATGTGCTAAACGCGATCAACGAGATGGGTTTTATTTTTCAACAAAAGTCATAAATTAGGTCAGACAGGGTCAAAGAAAGAGACATTGCTTTTAGTCAAAATCAAAAACGCATACTAAGAGACTTGTCAGTTTCTAGTATGCGCATGGAAATCAATCTGTCTAAGAAATTCTTCAAGTCACGGTCGTGGGGCTAAGTCTTAGCTTTCTTCCAAAAAGTCATATTTATAGTTACTTAGAGGCAAAAAGTTCTCTTTGACAGTTCGGTGATTGACCCAGCGAAGGAGATTGAACATGGATCCTGCTTTGTCATTTGTGCCTGACGCACGGCTGCCTCCAAAGGGTTGTTGTCCCACGACGGCACCAGTGGGTTTGTCATTAATGTAAAAATTACCCGCAGCATTTTTTAAGGCCAGAGACATCTTCAAGATGTCGTTTCTATCTCGAGCAAAAATGGCACCTGTTAAGCTGTATTTGGTCGAGGAGTCACAAATGGCAAGGGTTTTATCGAGGTCTTCATCGTTATATACAAATATGGTTAAGACGGGTCCAAAAATTTCTTCAACCATGGTTCTATAGTCGCTTTTTTTCGCTTCAATGATGGTTGGACGAATAAAAAATCCGAGGGAGTCATCGTAGGTGCCGCCCGCAATAATCTCAGCATCCTTGGAGTCTTTTGCATGTTCGATATAGGACTTGATTTTGTCAAAAGATCTTTGATCGATCACTGCTGATACAAAATTGGTAAAGTCAAAGGGATCGCCCATTTTAAGAGAGTCGGTAAGGCTCACCAAAGCTGGTTTAACAGTCTTCCATAAACTTTTAGGAATATAGGCCCTCGAAGCGGCAGAGCATTTCTGACCTTGGTACTCAAATGCACCTCGAACAAGATGATGAACGAGGCTTTCATGGTCACAGTCTGGGTGGGCAAAGACAAAATCTTTACCACCAGTTTCACCCACAAGGCGCGGATAAGAGCGATAAGAATCTATATTCTTGCCGACGGCTGACCATAAATAGTTAAAGGTTTGAGTGGAACCTGTAAAATGAATTCCTGACAAATCGCGATGATGGAGACAAACGTCACCAATCAAAGAGGCATCGCCTGAAATCATATTGATAACACCTTTTGGCAATCCGGCTTCATGAAGCATTTCAAGGGCGAGAAAGGAAGCTGGCAGTGCAGCAGGAGCAGGTTTCCAGACAACAGAACAACCCATAAGTGCCGGAGCAAAGGCAAGGTTTGCCGAAATCGAAGAAAAGTTGAAAGGCCCTATCGCAAAGACAAAGCCCTCAAGGGCTCTTGCTTCAGACCGGTTCCAGATTCCTGGGGAGTGCTCAGGAGGTTGCTCAGAGTAAATAGATTTCAAATAAGAAACATTAAATCTTAGGAAATCGACGAGCTCGCAGGTAGCATCGATTTCAGCCTGATGAACGGTTTTGGACTGGGCCAACATGGTGAGTGCGTTCATAGTGGGACGATACTTGTGAGCAAGCAAGTCTGCCGCTTTTAGAAATACCGCAGCTCTTTCGTGCCAAGGTACTTCACTCCAAATTTTCCCGGCAGCCAATGATTCCTTGATGGCATTGGCGACATCTTCTTTAGATGCTTGACGGGAGTGAGCCAGAACTTTTGTTTTGTTGTGCGGACAAATAATCTTATCTAAGGGGCGCTCGAAAATCTTTTGAGCGCCGATCATTAAAGGTATTTCCAAAATAGTTTCTTGAAGACGGCTGAGCTCCCGCTTGATTTGCAGCTTTTCGGGAGATTTTGCGGAATAGGGCCGTACTGGCTCGTTTCTGGGAGTGGGAACTTGGAAAATGCCGTTCGTCATAAAGAACCCCTTTGAGGGAATTGTTGGTCGGTCAAGCAATATAGCGCACCCAATAATAAAGGCAATAAGGCAGCTTGCCACCTTGAGCTCCTTGCCAATTTTGCGAAATCCCACAAACTGAAAGGTTAAAAAAAGATCAATTGCTTTAAGTTATGGTAGGTTAGGGAAGCTGGTATCACGTGAAACATGGCTGGTCTTAGGTATAGAAAAAATTTAGACCAGCCAGTCTTTCTAGAAAAGTCAATATAGTGCTATAGTTGAAATAGTTGACATAGTTGTATAATTTTTAGGAAAACAAGGGATGACTAGGCCGCCACGGGATGCCGACACGTTTTTAAGGGGGGACTGGTTTGCGCCGGCGATCCTTTCAGCAGGCTCTGTGGAAAGTTGTCTTTTGGAAGTCGAGGAACTTCAACAACATCGTGCTCGCTTTATCAAGCTCCTAAGGGAACGTTTGGTTGATCCCGAACAGCGCAATTCAGATGCTCTAACTTCGTTAGGTTCACGTCTTAAAACTTTAGAACAGTCTGTGCGGTCTCTGCCGAGAACCTTGGCTCCTGAGAGATATCAAACTTGGTTTCGGGCTCCGTTATCCCAAGAGGTGGGACCGTTTTCCTCTAAGATAGAGCCCATGGCAGTAATTGGCTATTATGCGAGTGATTTGGTTTTAGAAGTCAAGGGGGCAGTTCAGGAGAGTTGGCGCAATAGAAATACCGAAAATTTGCCTTTTTCCATAACTCCTAAAAATCTTTGGGGAGAACTCCTTACTATAAATTCTAGTTTAAAACACATTCTCGAACTACCCCAGCCCTTTGAAAACGGAGACTTCTTTAAGTTTGCTGAGACGCTTCCTAGAGAATTGGCCAGCGAATCTCTCGCCGCCTTTCTTCGAAATGTTGCTCATGAAGCAAAGCTCCTCATTGGTCGATTAGATCAAATCTATATTTTGCTGTACGGCATTACAGAAAAGCTTTGGGCTTATCAAGAAAACGAACTGAACGAAGCTAAAGCCCGTGCAACAAGTCAAGATTCTTCAACCCAAGACTACTCAAATGACGACGTAAAACAGATGCGGGATGGCTTCAAGCGCCGCCGACAGGAAGCAAAATCCAACTTTGTTTTTGAAGGACTTACGCGTAAAGATCTCGACTCTTTAAAATGCATGGGATTCAGCGACATCCCAGATTCCCATTCCCTGCGGTCTCGCTATATTGAGTTAGCTAAAAAATACCACCCAGACAGAGGTGGAGATGAGTCCGTATTTAAAGACTTAACCTTAGCTTACTCCTATTTAAATCATCGTATTGAACGATTGATTCAAAATAATTAACTTAGCAATTGTGACACCTATGCTCCTGGTCACTAAAATCTATAAGTTAGAAACAGCCCTTTAAGACTGTCAAGCCTTTGATCTGCGATGCGACTTTGAAGGCCGTAAGAAAATCGAATTTCCATATGGCGAGCCAGAAGATAGTCAAATCCCATTCGGGATTGAAGTCCTATAAGCTCTGAGCGCACAGATTCACTGCTAAAACGGGATTGGTATTTCACTTGCTCCTCAATCAAAACCAGTTGATTTTCAAAGAACCAGCGAAGCCAGAAGCTATAATGAGCTTGCAGTCCAACACCTAACTTGAGGTGGTTTTGGTAAATGGAAAACTCATTTGTATCTTTATGGGCATCAGGGGAATATTGAAGGGAGGCGACACCAGATAGTAAATCCAGAATAGGATACTCTCCCGATGCCGACCAATTAATAAATCCTTTGCTATCGCCATCTGACTGTTCTCTGCTCTCAAGTTCCCAGCCAAATCTTGCCCTCACCAACGGTTCGGTATCCATAGGTATTCCAAAGGCAAACTTACTTTCTAAAATAATAAAGAAAAGTAGGACTAATCGCATATTTTATCCTTTATAGAATCAAACCATGATTTAAAGACGGAACACATTTTTACTTTCTTATCTGAATTTGTCTCTTCGGCCACTATTCTTTCTAGAAATTTATCCATATCCATGTTGAAGGAATTAGAAATATCAGCTTTTTCCGCAGCCCAATCCAAGCGGAAAGTTTTTAGTGCCGAAAGCACATATTTTCCGAGTTGTATTTTTTCGACCCCATCTGGGGAAATGGCAATTTGATATAGCGCAGAGTTTAAGAGGGACCCTAGACAATAGAAACTATCTCCGCATAGAGTTTGATAGGAGGAAAGTCTAAAGTTAACTGGTGGAACACGAGTTTCTGCCATCGAGGCTATGGAAGCCCCCAGCTCTGAGGGTCTTCCCGTTACAAGCCAGGAAAAGAAATCAGCTAGGCCCTCATTAAGCGCTGAAAGTAAAAACTCATTATCATAAGGAGTCCCATAGGTAGCCTGGCTGTTTGCATCGTCCTGATCTTTATCTTTAATTGCGTAGAAGTCGGAGTTTTTTTCCGCAAAATAGATATCAAAAATACTGTGAGTGAACTCGTGGGCAAGGACTGCTAAATTCATTTTTATCGGTATATCAGCTTTTGAAGATTCCTTGAAAAACCAGAAATCTCTGACGCCCTGAACGAAGGAAGCGTTAAATTTAGGCTCTACGGAGCCGGTGATTTTATCTGAGGTAAACTTTATAGTGGGATTGTTGTAGATGGTCGTGCGTCCAAAGTCTGCGGCAGTTAATCCCAGCTTCTCGGTCCAAAAGGTGTATGTCAGTTCAAAATTGTAAAATATGGCAAGATTCGCCATATCTGAATAGGTCTTAGGATAGACGATCCCATCTTTTATCATATAGTCCGTTCGAACGATCCCACCTCGGCTGGCATAAAACTTATCCGGATTGCTACTTGATACTTTTTCTTCAATATCTTCGCTAACGGATAGTACAGCTTTTCCCCTGACCTCTAGAAGGGGACTTGAAAGTTTGTCTGCAGACTCTAAAGTTTTAAAGGATACCGTTTCCAGCTTGTAGCCTGAAGGAGTGGATGTGAAGAGTCTAGCTTTGACAAGGCCTGGCTTGTCTTCGGGGCGAGAACATGCGGCGCACAAAGCGATAGCAATCCAAAAAAATTTCATTTTAATCTCCAATAAAGACTTAAATAGGGGCTAAGCCCTGATTGCTTGCCAGGAGAAATTCCCCAAACACCACCTTCTAAATGGAAAGACGAATCCGTCGGGCTAAAAGTCAAGGTTGCAAAAAAAGGAATGATCTCCGATAGTGCCGGATTAAAACCTGAAATTTTGGCATCTATTAGGTCGGATTCCAAATTGACATCGATATATGGAAAAATCAAAGTACCAAAATTAAATGAAAGTGTATTTGAAATCATAAGGTCGTAGGAAAAATCTATATGATAAAGATTTAAAGCGGTACCTTCGCCTGAAAGTACGAGAGACTTGTCCAAATACCCGGCGGATCCGACACCTATATTGATTGTTGAAGAAGGATTGATTTCAAGGCCGGTAGTGACAGAATAGTAAAAACCCAAGCCACCTCCCCATGTGTTTCCTTTCCTATATGGAACAAGATAGGTATTAAAGGTAGTGGATCCATTCTCGAAATCAAACATGCGATGTTTGAGATATAGGTTAGGAAGACCCGATAATAAAAAAAGTCCTTGAGTCCCAATGTCTGTATTGCTATCGAGTGCAACTACCAAATTCCCCAAGTAGGAAACTTCCATTCCATCGCCGATGGTCTGAGAATTTAAAAAATGAGAAGGTCTCGAAGTGGAGGAAAATTCAGCAGATGCCAAATTTGATCTGAAAAATACACATAGAGACACTATAAACAGAAACTTTTGAATTCTAAGACTTGAGTAGAGCATTGAACCTTTCTTTTCCACAAATAGAGATCTTACGCCTTTTCAGGATTTGGTGGCCTAATAAGTAAAATCGCCTATTGAGGTGAACGGAGCCATTTACGAATCTTTGAAAATATGGGAAGAGTTTAGTTGGTAGATTCTATAAGTCAAGCTCTAGCTGCATTCAAGGTAAGCCGTCTTTCCATGGTCGATAAGGATGCTCAACAAGGCGAGGTAAGTCGGTCTAGATCAGGTTGATTGAGGGTTTTAGTTTTTTTTTCTCAGTGAGACCCAAAGTGCCTACTACATAGAATCACATGGGATGCTGGCAGACTTGGCCTAGGTCGAGAGTGGTGCGATCTTATAGGGCGCCCATAGGCCTAGACTTCTAGATGACAGCAGGTGCCTAATCTTTGGGGTCCGGCTAACTTAGCTGGAGCAAGTTCTTCATCCTTAACATAGCAACTTTACCAAACTATGTGATGAAAGAGTTTGAGATTCTTTAAGATTGTGGGATAGCGGCTAGGGCTAGCTTACAGAAGTCTCTAAAAGGAGAATTTACTTGCCTTTTCCAGTGAAAAAATAGGTTTCAGCCCTCTCTGCTTTACCAAATGGCAAGTGGAGGCTGCACCCAACTTGTAGATCAGAGCGACTCCCCGTGCCCCGCCATCTCCAATTTGTAGTGACGTTCCCATTCCCATGCGCTACTACTGGCCCTATTCGAATAAAGAACTAATCTCTATAGGTTTCAAAATCATCATCAAAGTGATTTACGCCTACTACAAAATAACTGAAATTTTCACTCTATCAACATTAGTTTAGCACTTGCCGATCGAGGCAGAACTCGGCGCTCTACATGGAATTTCTGAGAACTTCAACTGTCCTATGTGGCAAGGATCTAGGCTCAATAGCCAATAGATTTGGTATGTCAAAATGAGTGAATTTAGCTATCAATTCTGGGAAGATGCCTTGTTTCAAATGAGGTTTTTCAGCATTTTTAAACTTACTTTCTTGGATTTATTGGTTTTTGCGATAGATATCAACTTCTTTATCAATTAAGTATTTCTGCAAGTTTTCCGTAAAATACAACTGTGAGTGTAAAGAGCAGGCTATTAAAACTTGGGAGACGTGATGCTAGTTTCAAAAGTATCCAACTTAAAGCCTCTAATTGAGTCCTCTGGAGGAGTTCATTTAACGGCCTATTTTGGAAATCGCGGGGATATCAGAAGCTTTAAAGCACAAATTCGCGATTGCATTGATAGGGCGCATGAATATCTCACCGTTGTCATGAATATTGAGGAGCAAATCGCTTTTCTTGAACCTTTGGAACTTCTTTACAGAAACACTATCGACCTAAGTAATATAGAGGGAAGTATTTGCGTATTCCTTAAAAAAGACTTCTTCCGCTCTTTTAGTATTCCGATAAGGGTGGATCATGCCTGCCAGGTTGCTACTAGCTTTCATATAAAACCACTTCTCCTATGGCTTCAAACCGATGAAGAGTTTCTTCTTTTAGGTGTCGATAAAGATACCGTCTACCTCGCTGTAGGTAGTCAATCTTCCTTTATAATAGTCGATTCCGTAAGTCTGCAAAAGCCCAGTTGCAAAGAGAATTTCGGGAGAATAAAAACGCCTCAGAGCGAGCTAGACTTTACTAAGGTAGCAGAATGGGCAACGGTTAGCTGGCTGAGAAATTGTATATTTCAGATAACTAGTAGTTCGAGGCCCAATCTATATTTGGCAGGCGATCCCTCTTCTTTGGAAAGATTGATGGGAATCCTTTTCTACGAAAGAGTTATAAAAGAACCTATATCTGAGACTTTCTCACTAAGCCAAATAGACTCTATTTGCGCCAGTATTCGAGAAATTCAGCGGACCGAGTCATTTGCTTCCATTGAGCGGTCTTTAGAAGAATTCAGAGCGGCTGAGGATCGATATAGAACTCGAACCAATATCTTTCAAATAGCAAAAGCAGTTGCCCATTGCAGAGTGAGCAAACTTGCCATAGCTGAAGAAGTAAGTATCTTTGGGAAAATAGATAGAAAAACTGGAAAAATTGACCTACATCCTTTTGATCTTGATCATGAAGATGACGATATTTTGGACGACCTCGCACAAATGGTTCTCCTGCAAGGCGGTGACGTGATTGTCGTTCCGCAAATGGAAATCCCAAATGGTAGGCCTATTCTTGCCATCGTTGACCACGATCGCGAGGCGACAAAAGGGAGGTTTTATAATGACAACTTTATAGGAAAACGCGCATGAAGCCCTTATACTACTATCTAAAACTATTGAAGAAGTCTAAGTCCAATCAGAATTTTAGGAAGCGAGCGATTCTATTTGTTTCGCTGGGGGCATTCACTTTTCTAACGGTCAGCGGCTTGGCTTTGTGGGGAGCGTTGTCTGCTATTTCCTACGTTTCTGATGCTACGAGCCAGGTTCTGTCGACTCCTGCAGCAAAGGAGCAAGCAAAGACTTTAAGGGAGGGATTGAAAGAGCTTCCAAATCTTCAGGCATTGGCTTGTTTGAATAGGGCGCAGCAACTCTTGGCTATTACTCCGTGGTTAGAAAGGCCTGTCCTAGCGAATCTAGTTCTATTGAAAAATGAATGCCTGATCGCGCCCTCTGCTGCAGAAATGGAGTCGGAATCTGAGGGCGCCTCCCAAATGCCATTTGGTTAAGTGGAGGAGGGAGCGGCCAACTCAATCTTCCACATCAGGATGTTACAGTCTCTTTCGAGACCACGTGCCCAAGCCTTTCCAAGTCAATGAAAAGGCGAGCCATGGTGGGGCATCTCTATCCCGAATCTCGTGGTGCATTTATAGACCATGAGCTTGCGTAATGATCTATATATAGCTCAATCCATATGCTTGGGACTTGTAAGCTTATCGTCTTTGAGTTATATATAGATCATAAGATCGCCATATGGTCTTTTTGTGTAACAAGGGTTTAAACGATGTCTAAAGTTTCGGCTCGCACCTATTCGCGCCATAGTAAAGAAGCGATTCGTCTTCTTGCTCTCCTCATTCGCACAGGCAGAAAAGAGCTTGAAATGACTTCTCAAGAAGTTGCCGATCGTGCTGGAATTTCGCGTGGTCTTTTACAGCGAATGGAAAAAGGTGACCCGAGATGCGAATTGGGGGCCACCATTGAAGTAGCCAGTATTGTAGGCGTCAAACTTTTTGACGTCGAATCGACTTCACTCAGTAAAAATATTCGACAGGCCGAGGAAAAGCTTACACTACTCCCGAAGTCGGTGCGGAAGAAGGCTAAGGCTATCGATGAGGACTTCTAAGAAAATGGATAGAGAAGCCTATGTTTGGATATGGCTCCCTAAAGAAATTAGCCCTGTAGTTGCCGGAAAACTTGAAGTTGACGATCGTGGTAGTATTCATTTCAATTACGGTAAGAGTTACCTGAATCGCATAGGTGAGAATCCTTCTGCCATCCCTATTTACGAGCCAGAATTGCCACTCAAACAAGGAATTTTGCCATTGTTTGAGGGTCTAAATATACCAGGCTGCATTCGCGATTCTGCGCCGGACGCTTGGGGTCGACGGGTGATCATCAACAAAATACTTGGACGCAAAGGAAAAGATGAGGATACTTCACAATTAAATGAAATAACGTATTTGCTAGAGTCTGGCTCCGATCGTATAGGTGCCCTAGATTTCCAGAGGTCATCCAGCGAGTACACTTCCCGTTCTTCGACGTATGTCCAGTTAGATGAACTTCTTGAATCTGCGTCCCGGGTGGAACAAGGTGTGCCACTAAAACCAGAGCTAGATCAGGCACTGTTCCATGGTAGTTCCATTGGTGGCGCAAGGCCAAAAGCACTGATTGAAAATCAAGAAAGGAAATATGTCGCGAAGTTTCCGTTGAGTTCTGACCTCTATAACGTAGTAAAGGCAGAATTTATTGCCATGCGCTTGGCCGCCAAAGCCGGAATAAATGTTGCTCCGGTAGAGCTAATACAGGTCAAAAAAAAGGACATCCTGCTTATTGAACGATTTGATCGCGTACGAACTGTTGGTGGCTGGGAACGGAAAGCCATGGTTTCGGCGCTCACTCTGTTTGGCCTTGATGAAATGATGGCACGTTATGCCAGCTATGAAACGCTCGCAGAAATTATTCGTCACCGCTTTGACGATCCGAAAGAAACTTTAAAAGAATTATTTTCTCGGCTTGTCTTTAATATTTTGTGCGGCAACACTGATGATCACGCGCGCAATCATGCGGCATTTTGGAATGGTAAAACGCTTTGTCTAACGCCAGCGTACGATCTTTGTCCACAAAATCGTGCAGTTAATGAAGCCACGCAGGCTATGCTTATTTCTGGTGATAACAGGCAGAGTAAGCTTCACTCCTGTTTAAAAGCTTGTTCTCAGTTCTTGCTCTCGGAAAGCAAAGCTAAAGAAATTTTTAACAGACAACGTGAAGTAATTGAGACCAATTGGACCAACATATGTGATGAAGCCAAGTTGAGTACAGTTGATAGAAACCTTCTTTGGAAACGTCAATTCCTGAACCCCTTTGTGTTTGAGGAATGAGTGGCGTATCCCCTCGGAATGGTAGAAGTACAAAAAATAGGGGTCTTGTGGAGTCCGGCAAGAAAATTAACCTTCGCAGGAATCATACTTATGATTGAATCGCAAAAAAATCTTAAATGAACTAGGGCTTTTAATTAGACTTTTGAATGCTAGATGTTCATGCGGTTTGACTAGGGCTTCAAAATCATAAAGAGTCTTCCACGGCGAAATTAAGGAGCCAAGCTACGGGGTAATTAATTGGATGGAGGTCAACAAACATGACTATTAAAAAGCAACTTCATTTGATGTTTTTCGGGTTCTTACCTAAAATCTTCATAAAAAATGGCATAACCATAAGGGGCCTATTTGGGAGCTTCAACTTTAGGCGCTTTGGATTCTATGGCCTCTTGAATTATGCGTGCTTTTTTTGGGATTTCTAGATTCACCACGGTTCCATCTAAGAGCTTTATCTGTTTGATTTTCTTGAGGATCGCGAGTGATTCATCTACGGAGTATTTTGATAGTAGGTTGCTTTTTTTAAGTTTAGATTCAATGAGTGCTCTTAGGATAACTGCAATGAAGGCCAAAAATAGTCTACCGTTAGCTTGATTTGAGCTTGATGTTCTTAGCCTATGTAGGCCAATTCCATTTTTTACAGTGTCAAAAACCTTCTCGGCTATATCTCTACAGCGGTAGTCATCAAGTACTTCCTCGGCCTTTAGTGAGTTCTTGCTGCTAAGAATCAATGCAACTCCGGCAGTTGAAATGGCTTGTGTGATGGCCTCCGTATCTCTTGAGATTCTCCACTTATTTTCATTTCCCATAATTTTAAAATAATGGGCTAACTTTGCTGCTTTTTCTGTAATCCATGCCTCGGCTTCTAGTCTGGTTTTGAACTCTTGATTTCTTCCTAGTTTGTCCAATTCTAGAATCGTAGTTTCCATTCTTCCCGTTATACTTTCTCTTCGTTCAAGATCTAAAAAAAGGTGACCAGATAGTTTCGTCAGACTCTTGTCTTGATTTGTGATTTGATATTCACAGGTAGTGTGCCGCATTCGCTTGCCGTTACATAGAAAGGAACTTTCTGTGGATTCTAATAGAGCTTTGTGGGCGAGGATCAAGTTCGTTGCTTGAGTCTGCGTTGTAGGCACGCCAATGGTGAAACCGATTTTGTTTTCAAGCATTTCAAGCAAATTCGTTCGACTAAAATAGCCGCGGTCGAGGGAAAA
>JBAXBA010000082.1:0-16132 GCA_037142195.1 Pseudomonadota bacterium | reverse complement strand
CTCTATGGTGAACAATGGCTTTCGGGGAACTCGCAGACATTTTACCTAAAAGCACTCACTAATTCTGCGGAAGACCCGAACTTGAATTAGCCCTCAGTGCTAGGCTGAACAAGAATTAGGCTATCAAGATGAATAAGAAATTTAACAGCGAATACAAAATGGTAATTCATGTTTAAAGTCGACTAAACGATAGGTTTGGACTCAGAAATAATCCGCTTTCGAAACTCTGGGCTGACAGAGTTTAAATCCACAACATCAAAAGACAATAGTGTGTAAGGATTATCCTCTAAAATAGCTCGCAATTCCGCGATTTTTTGAGGGAATGGCGTATCAATAGCAAAATCAAAATCAGATCGATCTCCAGCATCGCCCCGAGCCCTCGAGCCAAAAAGCAAAATCTTGGAAGCACAAGTTACCTTTGAAGCTTGAGAAGCAAACCAGCTTAAGACAATCCGTTCTTCTTCCGAACCGCACTTCATATTTTAGCAACTTCCTTTGCAAAACATGCCAAAAACGAGTCAAACAAGGGAAGGTACTGATTCTCTATCCTAGTGGCCATTTCAATCGCAAACGCCTCGTCGTAAGTATGTACTGTAAGATTTCGATCTTCAATCATGGCAAGCCATACGTCTTCAGAATCAATAAATCCTTTACGAAACGTTTCAGCAATGGCTTGCCTAGGTGTAGAGGTTGGCAGCCCATGATGGGAAAGAAGTCGCTTCATCGCTTTCCAGGCAAGCTCAAAATTAAATTCAAAGTTTTTAACTATTGCACTTACAATGACTGCGTTTCTAGGCAATGTACTTATAGCATTTCGAAGAGACTGATTGGCTTTTTGCAAATTAACCAAGGAATCTTGAATCGGATTAATCATGGATGCCTCAAGTTATTGAATTTCCCTCGATTATAATACCTTGTGCAATCTCCCTGTGCAATGGCAAACGGTTTTTGGGTACATAGGGCATGACATGGTTGATGGCCGCCTATATTGAGCAACAATGAAGAACGGACACTTTTGGAAAAAATCTAGATTGTAACTTTGAGGGATGGCGTCTAGGGAGTGGAATTGGGCAAGGCTGGGAAGGTCTCTTGAATAGCCGCGGCTATTGTTTTGCCGCATGCTGCAGCAGCATGCTCGCCTCCCACATTTGTAACTGCAATAAATGCAGCGCCGACTATAGGAGCCACTAACACAAAAGCTATTGCTAGTTATGCACGCCATGATTTTCTGGTAACCTGGAACTGCACACATATAGCTAATGCAGAAATTCGGAAAGCTATTGAGGTCGTTGCCCGCATATTTAACGCAAACTGTCCAATTATTTGTACCCCTCAGGAGCTGACGGGTACCAAGTGAGGTATAAAATGACAAAGGCTGTAAAAACAAGACACTTACTAAGACATGGAAAGATCCCATAGTAGCCGAGATTCACGCTGTCCGTAAAGCCCATGCCAAAAAATTTAACTACGATTTAGATGCGATTTTCAACGACTTCAAGGAGTATGAAAAGAAACTCAAAGAACAAAGAATTGAGCGGTCCAAGAAGAAACCAGCTTGAAAGACTGTCTTCAGTTGCAAATTCTTGCAGAGAAGAAAACTCCCAACCAAAAATCTAAACGCGCGAATCATTCCAATTGAGGATTAAGAGAAGTTTAGAAAAACTCTCTATTTCCTATCATAATTGCAATATAGACTATGATAACGGCCAATCGAGAGGCGTTCGCACTACAAAAAGTCTTTCGCCATCTAAACTATATCTATTTTCATAGGTATCAAGTTTTATCGGGCGAGTATCACCGCTTTCTGGAGGAGAAGTCCAAGTTGTAGAAATAGTCTGGTACAAATTTTGATTGTCAGCCGACCATTCTACCCGACTATGGGTTTCAACCTTGTATCCATTAGCATCAACTCGAGAGCCAGTTTTAACTGGCACACCAAGCTTAAAGCCTACAGAATCTATGATGAACTCACTGCACCCTGTTTGTTCAATAGCCGCCGCATGAGGCGTTTTGGGTTCATTTGGCTCTAAATGGGAACACAATCCCTCCCAAACACCGGACAAATTAACGCAGCTTTCATTAAACTTGTAAACATTCGTAAAGCTATCGTCTGATTGAATTATCGATGGCCTTGCTGCAAATAATTTTGAGGGGTAAGAAATAAAAAGAAAACCAATGGCCAAAAATTTATCCAAGTGCTTCATATAAACCCCAGATTTTTTGCTGATAAATAGTGGAGGCGCCGACCGGATTCGAACCGGCAGAATATAGCCCTTTAAAAAAGCCGCGTAAAGTGAAAAGTCCTAGTAGAACTGAATTTTGGAAAAACTTTTGAGGTCGATAGCTGAATAGCTTCTACTGGAATATAGCACTAGATTTTGGACGTAAAAAAAACAGCCAAGGGCTGCTGAAAATAAAAGAGAAGCCTACGCACTAAATCTTACGGCTAAGAAATAGGTAAAAAAACAAACAACTTATCCATTCCTAATAAACATTGACCTCTCCAAATTGAAAAATTGTGTCGATCTGAGCTCTTGACCTACTTGGAGGAAGCCAGCAAATGTTTAGTCTGCTAATGACATAAAGAAATTATTTTAGCTCCTTTAAAATATTTTCGATAAATTTCACCTTTTGTTTAAGCGGGTCCGATTTTAAAACTAGCTTCACATCGTACAAATTCCCGTTTGTGTCTTTCAAGTTAATTTGTTGATCCATAGCATTGATTCTTTCATATAATGAAAATGTTTCAGCAAAATCCTCCATGGGGCTAATAGCCGACAATTGGCTCACAAAACCACTTTGAAAAAGATCCCTGTAAAATTCTGTCGATTTTTTAGGGTCTAGATGGACTGCTTGACAGCGATTTATACAAATCAGAGGTCTTTGATCAAAATCATTATCTGGCCTAGGAGTTGAATTACTGAGCCATGCAATTTCACCCCAACTGCCGGGCAAAGGTTTACATTTGTTAGGATCCGAACAAACAAATTTATTGAATCCATATTTATAGTCTAATAGATGCCCAGACTCATGAAGAAGGGTGTCAGTTAAAAACGTCGCAGACTTCCACCGAGGAGGATCAATACTAATCATTGGCAATAGAGGAGAAATCGTAAAATCTTTAGCTCCCCCAAATGAAAGTTGTTCAAACCAAGACAAAAACGATTCAAGTCTTAACTGAGCATCCAATTCGCGTATATTCAATCCAAGTAACATTTCTTGCGGGTCGCTCTCATCCACCGCCGCAGACCAAGCAGTGCCAAAAAAATCCTTCTCAATATAGATAGTTTGAACTGAACAAAGTATTTTTTTAACAGGTGCAGGAAATGATCCATAAGCTTCCAATACCTGAGCGCTGTACCTCTTTGTGTCTCCTTCAATGCATGGCCTGTTTGGCTTATAGCGATCTGGCTCCTTGACTGGAGAATTAACAATGCAGATCGCCCTTGCCAATTTTTCTGGGCAGTCCTGCGATGCATTAGCGGGAATGGACAAAAATGGAAATGACGCAAAGAACAATGCCACGGCAATTTTCATAAATGGCGAAATCTCTGACATGATTCCTCCTTGGTCTATATGCGAAATTAGGAGCCAATTTGTTGCTTAGGTCCAAAAAAGTTCAAAAAAGTCATTAGTTCAAAATAAATCTACATGATCGAATCTGCTTCTCCAAGTGCGAACTAGATTCAAGAGACCATTAGAGCTGCACTTTTGAAACTGGTGTTTTCCAATAATTATGAAATATAACGAATAATCGCATCGAGTCAGATGCATGATGGGGGCGATAAACAAATTTGGATAGCAATCAAACCATAGACTTAGGCTATGTCATTAAAAGTCAATTATTTCAATATGTTATGGAGGCGCCGACCGGATTCGAACCGGTATGGTAACGATTTGCAATCGTTTGCGTAGCCATTCCGCCACAGCGCCACGGGAAGTAACTTAAAGTCTAGAGGCTAAAGTTGCAAGTCAAAAAGCTAGAAAATCAAAGCTAAAGTCGCAAAACTGTAGCTAATTTAAGCAAATGCCGACCCAAAAAATGATTCCACCGCTCATGCTAAGCCTTCCGACAGAATGGCAACTTCTGGTTACATCCTATCGCCAGAATTCTGGCGAAAGAAAGGTTCATTTATACGAGATCTGAGTGCTTGCTGGAAAAACATTCGAAGCAAGAAATCGCAATCCCTAGACTTTATCGATCCATAGGGCCGTCTTCACGTCGTCGAATGTTACTTCTACGAACCCTTCAGGCAAGGAAGCCGCCAACTCGCAGTGTTCTGCTAGAGTTTCCATGGCGATATGCCCTTTAAAGGAAGCAAACATACGTTCCATCATGGGATCCGCTAATAACTTAAGCCGAATACGATCTGTAACTTCAAGATTCTTTTCTTTTCTTAAATTTTGAATCCGGTTTACCAGCTCTCTAGCTACACCTTCCAAGCGCAGGGCCTCAGAAATGGAAGTATCCATAGCCACTGTGATCCCTAAGTCTGTGCCAATCAAAAGTCCTTCTACTTCCGCAAAACTGATCTCGACGTCCTCAGGTTCAATAATAACCAGTATATCGCCGAGCATGATTTCGATAGAATTTTGAAGTTCCAGTTGTCTGATTTCTGAAGACTTTAAGTTAGGAATGGCTTCCGCTGCTTGTTTCATGGATTTTCCAAGCTTTTTGCCTAAAGTCTTGAAATTCGCTTTTATTTTTTTCACGAGAAGTTGGCTATCTGCGGCTAAATATTCAATACCTTTGATATTCGTCTCTGAAAGAACAAACTCTTTTACAGATTCTACTAAAGTCTTTTGCTGGTCATTTAAAATGGGAACCAGAATTTTCTGTAGTGGCTGCCTCACCCGAATATTGGCTTTTTCTCTGAGAGAAAGAACCAAACTGGTCAAGTCTCGCGCCATTTTCATTTCGGCTTCTAAATTAAGGTCGAGTCTCTTGCTATCAAACACCGGAAAGTCGGCCAAATGCACGGAATCTAAAGCCTCCCCTTGATGGCCAGACGTCAAATCAAGATAGATGCGGTCCATATACATCGGGGCAATGGGCGCCGATAACTTTACCACCGTTAAGAGGCATTCATAAAGGGTTTGAAACGCAGCTAATTTATCGTCAGTTAACTCGCCCTTCCAAAAACGTTTTCGGTTGAGGCGTACATACCAATTCGAAAGCTTATCGGCAGTAAACTCCTGGATGGCGCGCGCAGCTTTTGTCGGATTAAAATCATCAAACTGTGTGGTCACTTCTTTTTTTAGAGACTCAAGTTCAGATAGAATCCAGCGATCTAATCGCGATCTTTTTGCTAGGGGCACAACCGCCTGACGAGCCGAAAACTGATCAATATTGGCATAGAGTACAAAAAATGCATAAGTGTTGTGGATGGTGCCAAAGAACTTTCGAGTCACCTCCAAAATCCCTTCGCTATCAAACTTAAGATTATCCCAAGGTTGTGCGTTGGCCATCATATACCAGCGCACAGGGTCTACACCGTAGGTCTCTATGGCTTCAAATGGCTCGACAGTGTTGCCGAGACGTTTGGACATCTTCTGACCATTTTTGTCAAGGACCAACCCGTTAGACAGGACGTTCTTAAAAGCGACTGAATCAAAACAAAGAACAGCGATAGCATGAAGGGTAAAGAACCAGCCTCGGGTCTGATCTACGCCTTCTGCAATAAAGTCTGCTGGAAAATTTTTACGGCTATCAATCAGATCAGCATTTTCAAAAGGATAATGAAGTTGCGCAAAGGGCATGGCTCCCGAGTCAAACCATACATCGATAATGTCATCTTCACGCTTCATAGGCCTACCCGTTGCAGAGACCAGCGTTACGAGATCGACGGTGGTTCTGTGGATATCTGCTTTCAAATAGTTTTCAGAAGACATATTACCGGGTTCAAAAGCCTCTAAAAAATTGGATTTCATAAATCCATCTTTGACAGCTAAATCGATCTCTTTTTTAAGGGTTTCAATCGAATCAATGATTTTAATCTCACCTGCCTCAGAGGTCCAAATCGGAAGAGGAATCCCCCAAAACCTAGAGCGGCTCAAATTCCAATCCACAAGATTTTCTAGCCAATTACCAAAACGTCCCGTACCTGTTGCTGCGGGTTGCCAACGAATGGTTTGATTTAAAGCAATCAATCTTTCTTTGCATGCAGTTGTCTTAATAAACCAAGACTCTAACGGAAAATAAAGAATGGGCTTATCTGTTCTCCAACAATGGGGATAACTGTGTTCGTATTTCTCAGAAAGGAACGCTTGCCCTCTTTCTTTAAGTTCAATGACAAGTTTAACGTCTGTCGACTTAAAGCCTTCTTTTTGTCTTACGACATCGTCTAGATACTCCTCTTTAACGGACTCGCCGCCAAAGCGTAAAACATGGGGCTTATACATCCCGCGGCCATCCACAATATCCAAAAAAGACATGCCTGCTTGCTTTGCGACTCTGTAGTCATCTGCACCATAACAGGGAGCAATATGAACAATGCCGGTACCGTCAGAGGTGGTCACAAAACCATCGGTCAAAACTTCAAAGGCTTTTCCCTCGGGCTTTACAAAATCAAAAAGCTGCTCATACCTGATCCCAGCTAAGCTCGATCCCTTAAATTCTTTTAGGAGGGAATAGCTAGAGGCACGAGTTTTTTCATCTAAAGCCAGCAATTCAGTCTCAGAAACTTGAGTTTTAAAATAAGCACTCAAGCGATCTTTAGCCATGACAAATGTCATGGGCTTTTGTGTGTATCGATTAAAGGACCTCGCAAGTACATAATCAATTTTGGGACCTACACACAGCGCTGTGTTAGCTGGCAAAGTCCAGGGTGTGGTCGTCCATGCTAGGATAAATATCGGTTCTTTACAGTCGCTCAGAATTTTTGATCTATCAGCATCCAGAACTTTAAATTGAGCAATGACAGAAGTGTCTTTCACCATTTTATAGCAGCCGGGCTGATTGAGCTCATGGGAGGACAAACCGGTGCCGGCAGCTGGAGAATAGGGCTGTATGGTATGACCTTTATAGAGTAGCCCCTTGTTAAAGAGTCTCCCCAAAAGCCACCATACAGTCTCCATATATTTAGACTCATAGGTTACATAAGGATGCTTCATATCAACCCAGTATCCCATCCGTCTGGTAAGGTCTTCCCAAACATGGGTATACTGCATCACATTGGCTTTGCATTTTTCGTTATAATCCGACACAGAGATCTTATGGCCGATGTCGTCCCGACGAATCCCCAGCTCTTTTTCAACACCCAGTTCAATAGGCAGCCCATGGGTATCCCAACCTGCAGTTCGAGGAACGGCATAGCCAAGCATGGACTTATAACGACAAAATACATCCTTGATCGTTCTTCCCATCACATGATGGATACCTGGTCGCCCATTGGCACTGGGTGGGCCTTCATAAAAAACATAGTTCCCTTTGTTCGAACCAGCTCTCTCAGAAATGCTTCTAGAAAAAATATTTTTTGAGTCCCATTCCGCCAATATCTCTTCGGCAAATTTTGTATAGTTGGAATGGCTATGAATCTTATACTTAGACATTTTTTCTCCGATAGAGTCTGACCTATAAATCTAAAAACCAGGTTCGAAACGGGGATCCTAGGAATACAAACAAAGCATGATTTGAAAAACCCATTAAGATTTAGGAATCTTTTTGGAATCCTCGACAAACTTAGCTAAGCCGATATCCGTGAGAGGATGTTTTACTAGTTGCTTCAATACGGATAGGGGAATAGTAGACACATCGGCTCCCACTTTAGCCGCATCCAAGAGATGAATGGGATTTCTAACCGAGGCCACAAGAATTTCTGTTCTAAAATTATAATTAGAGTAGATTTGCCGAATATCGCGAATCACGTCGAGTCCATTTTGGCCTATATCATCAAGTCGTCCCACAAATGGAGAGACATAAGTTGCGCCTGCTTTTGCCACTAATAGAGCCTGATTGGCACTGAAGCAAAGGGTCACATTGGTTTTGATTCCTTCAGCGGTGCAAGCCACCACAGCCTTAATCCCATCTTCCGTAAGAGGAATTTTCACAACAATATTTTGTCCCACTTTTTGCCACTCTCTGGCCTCCTTCATCATCCCGTCATAGTCCACGGAAAGAACTTCTGCAGAAATGGGTCCACGACAAATCTCACAAATTTCTTCGATGACGGTCTTATAGTTTCGACCAGTTTTAGCCACCAAACTGGGATTGGTAGTAACCCCGTCAAGAATCCCAAATGACTGAGCTTCCTTAATTTCGCCTATATCAGCCGTATCGATAAAAAATTTCACTTTCGCTCCCCATCCTGAATTAATAAATAAGGGCAAATCATACTCAAAAAACCTTTCATAGTCATCTGTTATGTATCACGCTCACCACGCTCTCGTAGGCGCTTAACCTAGCAATTGCCTTAAATTTCAAGGCCTGCTCCGAAACCAAGCTTTGCATTTTTAGAGGCCCATTTTAGAGATCATTCATCAAAAGCGGCCTATTTTAGCTAGGATCTATTTAGAGAGATTATTAAATCCTACCCAGCCCCATGGTCCCCCCTATAGAGCTGAAACCACTGCTAAATAGAACCGTAGCCCCTAGGTAATCCTTAGAACCCAAGCTTTAAAACGAGTAAGTAAACCCTATTTCGGGTCCCCTTAAGTCATTTAAATGCGACCGCAACTACCTAATATCACGACAAAATAAATTATTTATGTAGATTTCTATAAGGATTTTTCTTTCCCCGCCGAAACCCCTGCACATTCTGTGGGAGTAAGAAGAATATGAAAACGAAATTGGCGACAATATCAATTCTATTTTGGTTATTAACTTCTGGATTTTGCTTCGGGCAGGGAGAGACCTGGATTGGAGCCAAGGATGCACGCACTGCATCCTATAGTTGGAATCTAAAGGGCGACTATTTTATTGTGGATGTCCTGGTCAACGGACAATCGCCATTTACCTGCGGCCTTATGGAGATAAATGATGGCTCTACGGTCGGGCTAGGTGAAGACGGCCAATGCGACATCAGATCTTCATTTTTTGATGGGGAGGTCACTATTTTAATCAGCGGATTCCTAAATTCTCAGAATGAACCCATAGAATCCACCCAAGCGACCATTTATAAAGATACCGTCTATCCTGAAATCACATTTGAAGACGGCAAGCTGTCCGTCTCCGATTTAAATCTAGATCCCGATTCTATAACTTGCCGCAATGAAACGACCCAGTCTAGTGGATGCCCCAAAGAGGAATTTACTCCTGGTACTTGGACCGTTACAGCACAAGACATGGCCCATAATACTTCACAATTAACCTTTCAAATCCCCTAGGAGTCCACGATGAAAATTCTATTCTTCTGCGTTTTTTTAGTTTCCTGCCGAAGCACAAATTCCCAAGTAAAAGACGACCCCCTCGGCCTGACTGGAAAGACCGGCAGAAATGTCACATTAAACATTTCGGGGATCGACCGTTCCGAAACCAAAGAAGGCGCCCACACTATTTGTGCGATTGGCCTCAATGGAATGGAAGCCATCACCAAAGAAATTGCAGATGAACGCCTGGTATGCGTCGATGCCGCCCTAGGATCATCCTCAACGACGATTACTTTAAAAGACCTATCCTATCCCAGCTATATCACAATATTTCATGATGAAAATCACAACGGCACGTTAGACTTTGGTACGTTCGATGTCTTTATCGCTAAAACAACAACCCCCGTAGAAGGCGTGGGGGTCATAGCGACGGAAAACGACAATGAGAAATTTTCACACCCCATTTGGCCAGAAATCGGCACCACTCAAATAGACGCCCAAATGGTCTATGGCGATCTCCCCTTCTGGAAATTGGCCAAGGAACAAGCTCAGAATGCTTTTTGGCATTGGGCGAAATCTGAAATTGAAGCCTCACAAAAGTATCCTGTGGTTAAAAACAAGAAGCCCTAATCACAGTGTCTCCGTCTTGACAAAAATGTGGAACTTCCCCAAGGAAGTCCTCTTGGCTAGCCATACCATAAGGTTTCCGTAAGACTTTTTTGACATCGTCTGAGTCTCGCTTTGAATTTTCAAAAACACTTTCTTACATTCTGATGGATTCCATGTGTGGTTCTACTTCACATCCCAGTGATATCTTCTATTTTGACTGGAAAAACTAAAGGAAAATTCAATCGAAGACAAGACAACCTGACACTGGTCGTCTGTTCCCTTTGACGCTAATTCCACTTGAGATTTCCCATTTCTAGCAATTCATGAGGGCTCCGCGACACTTTAACTCTATGAGATTTAAGCGCCCGTCCTTAGTCCTATGTAAAGACAAACTTCAAAATCTAAAAAAGTTAATTTTACATTAATCTTCCGCTAAGCTAAAATCAAATGGAGTAAATCACAGCACTTTCAACAGGAGAATCCCATGAAGTCTACCTTACTTTTTCTGGCTCTTTTTAGTGGAACAGTTTCTTTCGCTGATGAGTCTTTGAATTCCTCTCAGGAGAGTTTCACAACCGCCTCCGTGGAGCAACTGGTAACCATTGCCTACACTAATATTAATATGGAAATCAACTTGTCAGTCCTTTTAAACAACAAAAGCATCGACCAGATTCACATAAAAGGAAAAGCCTATAACAAGACGTTTAATACGAGTGACTTAAAAAAAGGAATTGTGATTTTAAGCATTGGCGGCGACTTAGTTAAGCTTCAATCCGACAATTTTGAGCCGCTCTCCGGTGGCACTATCAATATGGATTATCTGAAAGACAAAAAGACGGACACTTGGGAACGAGCTGAATTCTCTGCTGCTTTCAATCCCGAGGGAAAAGTAGCCCTGTATCAAGAAAGTACCTTTGCGCTTTGCGAAGTCGACCATCTCAATTTTGAATTTTCTAAAAGCAATATTGGCCTCCCCAAAGGAGTCAATTCGATCCGTGGCACCTGTAAAGCCACAGCTTTTTAGTCTTTATTAACTGTTAGAGTTAAACAACATCTGGATTTCTTCAACGAATTACTTGCTTCATAAGACACGCTGTTAAAACACGGAGATTCTAAGGCTCAACGAAAAATCTGCATTCTAAGACTCCACGTAAAGTCTTAGAATGCAGTTGCTTGAGTGTCTTATAGATTCTATTTATCTACTACCAAAAGTCATATTCGACTGGGGAGCTAAACTTTGAAATCGCTTGGATTGCGGGATTGATATCAAAAGTTTTTCTCCAGCCAAAGATATCCTTTAATTTACCATTTTGAATGCCGACCAATTCATTCTTAAGCCTCGCAGCGATGGGACCAGGCGTTCCATTACCAATTGTGATGCGCTCATCACCATCGATGAGCTCTCCAACCGGAGTTACAACAGCAGCAGTTCCACAACCAAAGACTTCATCCAATTTTTTGGATTTGGCATCGTTTATAATCTCATGGATATCTATTTTTGTTTCTTCAACTTGATAACCGAGATGGCGGGCAAGCTCTATAAGGCTTTCTCGCGTTACTCCGGGCAAAATCGAACCATTGAGCTCGGGAGTCAAGATTTTAGCTCCATAGCTAAACATTATATTCATAGTTCCGACTTCTTCAACATAGGTCCTATGAATAGCGTCGAGCCATAAGCATTGATCCGCGCCTTTAGCTCGAGCTTTCCTCAACCCTGGAAGTGCAGAAGCATAGTTGCCCCCACACTTAGCTTCACCGCTGCCACCAGGTGCTGCCCTCACGAATTCGCGCTCAATGTTTATAGCGATACAGTCTTCTTTTCCATAATAGTTTTTAGCTGGCGACAATATTACAAAAAAACGATAGTTTTCTCCGGCTCTATAGGAAACTCCTTCATCAAGAGGAATGAGAGCTGGCCTGATATACAAAGATCCAGGTTCGGGAAGAAGCCACTCCGATTCCACTTGGACAAGCTCTTCTACTGCTGTCATAAAGAGACTGTGTGGCACCTCAACCATCCCAAGACGTCGAGCGGAATGAAACATTCTAGCTGCATTTCGGTCATGCCTAAAGAGGTGAAACTTGTCTGGAGTCTCCGGGTTAAAGTAGGCCTTCAATCCTTCAAAAATCTCTTGTCCATAATGAAAGACAATACTCGAAGGAGCCATTTCAAATTTATGCACCGCTACAATTTGCGGTCTTTGCCAACCACCATAGGATTTTAGATAGTCGCATATAAACATATGATTTGTCGGAATCCGCCCAAATGGAATTTCGTCGTGTATGCCCATTGGCCGCCGACGCTGATGTGGACTCAGTAAATCAATTGCAGTCGCAAGTCCTCGTGTCATGTTTCCCCCCTTCATGAACACTTAGTTTAGACTGAGACCATACATTTACCTGAATTTTTACACAAGAAAGGATTCTCCCCAGATGTTAGCAATTTAAAATCCATCGATCCTTGATAATTATTGTGCAGTTCGAGCCGCCCCCCTTAAGCAAACAGGCCGATTGCGGCACTCTGCAGTCTCATTTTTAGACCCAACCGACTGGTTTATAGACTGTTCGCAGAAAAACCTTGCTTTTATGATGGGACTTAGGGAAAAAGTCCCCCTGCCGTAACCAGATAAACGGGTACTGCGCCATGATGGGAGGTTGAGAGCCTTGACAAGAGACTACCGAGCTACGCACCATGAACTTTTAAAGCGCCTAGAGGCTGGAAATCGGCGCTTTGTCGACGCCACCACAATCGACCGAACCCTTGAGCTAGAATATACGAGAAAGCTTCTCGCAAAAGACGGACAGAAACCCTGGGCTGTGATGATCGGCTGCAGTGATTCCCGTGTTCCTATTGAAAAGGTATTTGATGCTGGCCTTGGTGACTTATTTGTCATTAGACTCGCTGGAAATTGTATGGACGGCGGCTCACTGGGAAGTGTTGAGTTCGCCGTAGACTCCTTTGATATCGGCCTAGTGCTTTTGATTGGGCATAAAAATTGTGGTGCTGTTACGGCTGCTCACGATTCCAGCGCCAAGTCACACTCCCCCCATATGGATCTTCTTTTTAGTCGCCTTCGCATGGCTTCAAAATATAGACGCAAAGCTGGGGACCCCTTAGATTTAGCAAAAGCTGAAAAAGCCAATATTGAATATTGGAAAGAATATATTCGCCAGAATTCTGAATTCTTGAGGTCGCGAGAACTCACCGGTAAAACTCTATTATGCTCAGCATATTACGATACTTTTACAGGAAATGTTCAATTTTTAGACGTTGATTCCTCTAACCTTCCAACCACAGACCTGTCTTTTCGTGCCGAAGTTTTCCATAGTGCAGAAGTTTTAAACTAAACCTGCCGCTAGCCGCCAGCAATCGCCTGGCGAAGGTCATTCTTTAGGTCTTCCACATCTTCAATGCCAACCGAAAGCCTGATTCCTGATTCCCCTAAACCTGAGGCCTTCGTCTGGGCTTCATCGAGATACCCTGAAAAAAACAAATCTACCGGTAACACTAAGCTCTCCACACTCCCTAAACTAGGAGCTGCTTTAAAAAGCTGCAGGGAGTCAATGACTCTATAAGTGTCCTTTTTATTCCCTTCGATATCAAACATGATGACCGCACCAAACTCTTTCAATTGTTTTTTGGCCAATTCATGTCTCGGGTGGTCTTCTAAACCTGGATAACGTACATTTTTTACCTTTGGCAGAGTTTTCAAAAACTTGGCAATTTCAAGAGCATTTTCAGCACACTTTGCATACCTGAGAAAGTAGGTTTTGAGACCTTTTGAAATCGCTACTGCTTCCCTTGGGGAAAAATTATCGCCTAATTCAAAAGCCCCCCAGCGGATGCGATTGATCATACCTGTACTTCCCAAAACGGCACCACCCATCGCGTCAGAATGGCCGGAAGCAAATTTCGTGAGGCTATGGATGTAGACGTCTACATCGTATTGGCGATGATTATGTAGGCCTGAAAACGTGTTGTCGAGAACAGAAATGATCGAGTATTTCTTGCAAAGATTCGTCAAAAACTCCATATCCGCAATCTCTAGCTGGGGATTAGTGGGCGACTCCCAAATCATCAACTTTGTTTTTCCTGGCACTATGGCTTTTTCGATACTCTCATGATCAAGCACAGAGACTCTTGTAGACTCTATGCCAAAACGATTTTCCAAAGTGTGAATAAGCCCTCGGGTAGGCTTGTAGCTTTGCCACATATAAATAAGATGATCCCCTGACCTAAGGAGGCCCCATAGAGTATTGCTAATGGCAGCAAGTCCTGAGCTCGTGCAATACCCATCTTCAGTACCTTGCAGTCGTGCTAAATTCAATTCGAGCTCTCTCACACTAGGATTTAAAATTCTCCCATAAAGAAATCCCGTTCGCTCTCCCTTCACTAACTTCTCAGCCTGTTCCATCTTTTCAAAATAATATTTCACGGAAGTATAGGTCGGACTTACTAACGCATGATTTTCTTTCGCTAGTGCCAGTTTTTCATTATGTACGACCTGGGTTCTTTCATTTAAAAGCTTCCCCTCACCTCTAGGTTTCTTGGGTTCTGACTTTGAGTCTCTAGACATGCTTTAACCTTATGAATGTAAAATTAAGAAGCGCTCCTGCGACCTAGCTTGTGGTTCCTGCTCAAAGAGCTCAAAGTTCGAGCCCGACAAGAAGATAAATATGGGATAAACGACTCGCAAATAGACGCTAAATCTATCAAATAAACCCATGAAACTAAATAGAAATCTCGCCGTTTTTGACTTTGTCTCAAGTTTCTGGAAATAAAGCCGAATTGAGAGGTGTAGGAGGTCCTATGAAAATCTTCCCTTTTCTGTTTTCTATCGTCTATCTTGCCTGTTCGAGTGAGGATACCAAAATAGCCAAGAACAGCAAAATCTCGGGCACCTCTACTCTAGATCAAAACCGACCGGACCTTAATTCTAATAAGACAAGTGCAGATTTTGAGGCGAATTTACTGCCCGTTATAAATAGTAATTGTTCTTCCTGCCATAAGACTGACGGTTCTGGCAGTGGGCCAGCTTCCATATATAAGGCGACCACACTCGAGGCCTTGGCGAAGAAAGGCACCTCAAGCAGCGAAAGCGATCTCATTAAAAAACTTCGAAACCAAATCTCTCATGGGGGTGGAAACGTCTGCCCCAAAGGATCTGCGGAATTGCCTTGCAGTGCGTTTGTTAGCTGGTCCAATACTTTCTATGCGAGCTCGATACCTTCAAGCCCATCTGGTGTCCTGCCTAAAGACATGATCAACCCTGGATCTCCTCCCAGTTCCTCAGAATATGGATATATTCGAAGCACAGATTTAACGGGGCAACTTGACGGTTTTGCTTATAACAAGTCGAATCCAGCCTTGCAGGTACCTATAGAAGTCTATACGGCGCCCTATGCGACAGGCTCACTACCCTTGTTGAGTTCTACAGCTAACTCCACAGGATCAGCGGGAGGTGTCGCTGGTGATCATAGATTTGCTTTAAATATCGCTTCGAGTCTCCCTGCATCCGGCAAAGTTACCATTTATATCTATGCCGTAATCGGCGGCTCCCGCAAATCCCTTGGCGATAGCCCTAAAACATTTACTGTCTATAAAAAGAATCCTGATGGAAGAGCCTATTTTGATAGCACGGCTAAGCCTATTTTTACCTCCTCATGTGAACGCTCAGGATGCCATGGACCTAGAGCGTACGAGGAAATGTATCTGAATCTTTTAAATCCGGCGCCGGACGGCGGAGGAACTGCCACAAACAATCTTCTATACCGCAAAGCAAGTGGCGGGAGTCACTCTGGTGGCAACGTCTGTGCCTCTAACGGACAAGTTTGTCCGACCATCGTCAGTTGGTTTCAAAAAGAACTTCCCTAGCTACAGAGCGTCTGCCCTGCCCATAAGGCCTTTCTTAAAAGTAAGGAATTTTCCACTCGGCAATATTCTTACCCAAAAATGAAGCCCTAGGAAATGAGGAAAGATCGAGGGAGAGCAAGGAATGGGCCGAGTCTTTTAAAAATCGATCTAATTTTTTTTTCAAGCCTCTGGCCATTCAACCTTTAAACCCACCGCTCAACCAGCTGAAACTAATAACAAATTCATAAATTTATCATCAACAAAATTGAAATTCATCCGCTCTAGCCGAGGGAAAAGGGCTAAAGCTATTTACCTAAAACTTATGCAAACTTGAGCAAACGGTATGTTACCACCAGTAATTGC
>JBAXBA010000081.1:0-16313 GCA_037142195.1 Pseudomonadota bacterium | reverse complement strand
CCAATGAGGAGCACGACACCCTTGGGCTCTTTAATTTTATAACTACGACCGGGCGCAAGTAGGAGCGGGGTACCGACCCTTTCCATCTTGCTCCACTTGGGAAGCATTTTTATTGTGTGTTCTATTTCGCGATAGACAAAACCTACTTCCGCAGCAAAACTCTCCAATTCTGATCTTCCAAGGTCTAACTTAAGCGCAGCTAGAATCTCCGCTTCCATATTTTTCATCGTAAGCAACAGAGTTTTAAGCTGTTTGATACGAAACTCAATTGGCTTAGTCGCTCCACTCGCAAAATAGTTCTTTTGCCTTGCTAAAGATTCCTCAAGACTGTTCATTCGCCCCCCCCCTTCCCATCATCATACTATCTACACTCTATTAAGAAAAATCTCGCTTCCTCAATCCTGATAGGAATGAGCAAGAATCCTACTACCATGGCTCGCCAGAAAGCGCCACCTGGCATGCTATTATCGGACAAAATTCGAGACTTACGCTTAAGTGACCCACTTTTGTTAGATTTCTCCCCATAAGTTCTTTCTATTAGGGAGAGGATTTTAGGAAAAAGTGCAATTACCTTACATTCAGCTAATTATCGTGGATGGGGACTGAGCGTTATCTCAAAAAAGCGAATTCAGAGACCACCAGGCAAATGCTCTATCCCCGAAGAATGCTACCATGAACCGCTAGGGACCCACCATAGATGCCAGCCTTTTGGGGCTCTCGTTTTTGGGGGGCAAGGCGTTCTCTCAGATAGGTTTAGGGGGACTGTTCCTTTACATTCTGGAATGCGATATTCTGGCATCGCACAACGTCCCACCCCTTTTTCGTGATCTACAAATGTCCCAAAACCGTTGCCTGATCGGGGACCGTACCTTTATTAACCGGAATCAAAAGCTGCACGTATTTTTAGTGATACTTTTTAGGATTTTGCAAATAGTCTTTAATTCCCAGTTTGGCGCCCAGCATAGAAATGAAGGCGGCGCACTTACTCACGGGAGACGCGTCCTATATAGCGCTCTGCTCATCCCAAACTTTTTCACATGAGTCTGCAAGAATACTCGCTCTGACTTAGGAACGATATATCACTGTTCCTTATGCCTATTTATTGATATATAAATTCGGGACATTAGATGCTCTCACCGCCTTTGAAGTTAAGTTTTTGAATCCAAATTGGGTAATCTGTAACCAAATAGTTTATTTTTAAGGATAAAATTTATGAGCGAAAGAACCGTTTTAAGCAAGGATAAGATCTCCTCGCAAGCATTAAAAGCTATCTCAAATTTTCATCCGGACATCGTCCGGGTGGTAATGGAAACAGTAGCGCAAGACCGCGTCGTGGTTGTCGGAATGAAACAGAACCCAGTAGTAAAGCAAGCCAGACAGCTTTTAGATCAGCAGAATATTAGGTATACCTATCTAGAGTATGGTAGCTATTTTTCCATGTGGAAAGAAAGACTAGCCATAAAATTATGGTCAGGATGGCCAACATACCCCCAGATTTTCGTTAACTCTACGTTGATTGGCGGACTTGCCGATCTCCGAGAGGAAGTCGCAAGCGGCGAACTGCAAAAACGTTTACAGAAATGATTACAGTGCGATAAGAAAGTTATCGCACTTTTTTCAAACATCCTTCTAATAGTCGAGTCTTTGAGTCTTCGTAAAAAAGACTTTATGACTCTCTCACCACCTATCTCTGTTTAGACGAATAAACGTGATTATTGGAATAGGTTTGTTTCAGTAGTTGGATACTTTTCATTTCAGATTTCCATTGCAGATTTCCATTGGAGAGTTCCATTGGTAAAACGCCTCTCGGGACTGAATGGCCCTATGCGCCTTAAAGATATTTACTCCGGAATTTTTTGGCTCCTCGCCTTATTTTGTCGAGGTATTGTAGAGCTAGTTGAGACACCACGGGCAAGCTTTCCCCAAAGATCACGGCCGTTCTAGCGGATCCGACCTAAGCCAGGCAAAACGAACAATCCTCCTCTTAATGTAGATCAGAGGGGTCTAGACGGCTGTTTTTCAGATACTTGATACATGGGAAGAAATTCCGACAGATTTTGCTCTAGGACTTTAGCTCGCCTTAATGGGTCTGGATGAGTCGACATAAACTCAGGTACCTTGCCGCCTGTTCCGGCCATGCGTATCCATAGCTCTTTCGCCTCCCTTGGATCATAGCCGGCTTTGGCCATATATTGAGTGCCAACTTGATCCGCTGCGCTTTCATGACTCCTTGAAAAAGGCAGGAGAATGCCAAATTGGGCTCCTATCCCAAGCCCCCCTAAAATCACGTCGCGATTGCGCGAATCTCCTAAAACTGCCTCGATAGCAGCAAATCCTATAGAAGCAATGAGACCTTGGCTCACGCGCTCATTACCATGACTCAAAGGTGCATGAGCTACCTCATGGCCTAAAGCGGCAGCAAGGCCAGCTTCATTCTTTGCTATAGGAATAATTCCCGTATAAACGCCTATCTTTCCACCAGGAAGACAAAAAGCATTTACGGTTTTTGGCTCATCAAATAGCTCAAACTCCCAATTGTAGTTCTTGCCACTGGCTTTTGCAATTCGCCTCCCAATGCGCAAAATCTTTTCTTTCATGACCAGATCACTGGAAATTTTTGTTTTGCTTTTAATACTTAAGTAAGATTGCTCCCCCATTTCATTCATTTGGGACTCACTTAATAGACGGACCCCAGAGACAACATGAGAATCGTCGTCAGAGGACCCTAAAGTACAGGAATTTAAAACCAGCAGAAATGCCCAAATTAGAAACGGCATTAGAGGGACTCCAAAAAAAAATCGTTCGCCTTATGTTCTATAGCGCCAAAAAATAAACAAATCGATAAAAAATATTTATAGATGATTGCCTTTGGGACTTATTCATAGTTTTTTCAATGAAATATGCCATAATCCAGAAATGACTTAGAAGTTGGCATTAAGATCACCTCATCTGCCTAGGATATGACCAGCTACTCACGCAAGTATCGTAAAGGAAGGAAGACATGCCTCACACGAACCCATCACCCAAAATATTTAAGACCACCCACCGCTGTTCATTTATCGAGCTTGATCCCTTTGGTCATATGAATACTGTATATTATCTTGCCCATTATATTGAGCATCGATTTACGGGCATGCGAGAAGAAAGTGGCTTGGATTTAAAAGCTATAGAACAACTGCCGTTAGTTTTTGTGACAAGAGATTTGAAGATCGACTTTTTAAGGTCAGTTCAAGGAGATGGCGTATTTCATATTGAATCCTATGTTTCCGGCTGGCATGAGAAAGAATGTAGGGTTGTTTGCAAAATGACAAGTGAAGATGGAAAGTTGTTCTCTAAATGTGAATTCACTTTCACTTGTATTCTGAAAGAAACAAAAAAGCCTGGCCCTTGGCCTGAAGGTACTAAAGAATTGTTTTTCCATTAAAGGAATGGGTTGACTCCATTCGAGCTCTCAGGCCTTGGAAGGCCAAGGCATACTATCCTTCCATTTCCCGCCTTATCTTGTTGCGAAAATCTACAGAAATAATCTCTCCTAGCGGCCTAAGTGTGGAATCAGATGCCGTTTGGATGAGAAGATCGAGAGGATTATGGGATGAGCGCACTAAAGGCAGCTCTTCACCACCGTTAAGCCCTGAGTCATCAACGGCTTCTGAACGGTTTTTTTTCTTAATCTTATCTTTAGTCTTCTGGGTTTGCGCAGCTCGATAAGCTTTCATGCGCAACTTTTGTTCGAGGAGCCTAGCTTGATGGACGGGGTCGTTTTTAAGCCGCTCTTTTCCAGAAAGATACATTTTTCGTCTTAACTCTTTTTCCCGAATTTTTCTTTCTTTGATGAAAGCATCATCCATACCCACCCCCTCCTATATACAGGCCATAGAAATTCCCTGGCAATCATAAACCAGATTTTTAGGGAATGAGAGCCCATGGACGCTCTCGGCAAAAAATCCCACAATTTTCGCCAGATCTAACATTTGCTATTCAAGACAAACACGTCTATGCTCGATCCCATTGAGTCTAACTTTTTCAAGGGAATTTACAAATGGTTAAAGAAACACTAGTACAGTATGCTAAAGTTCTGGGCAATTTGTCAGCCATCTTAGACAAAGCGCAATTGTTTGCCGAGCAGAAGAAAATTGAGCCGGCAGTGCTTCTCAATTCGAGACTAGCTCCGGACCAATTCCATTTCATTAAACAGGTCCAAATAGCCACCGACACCTGCAAATTCACGGCCGCTAAATTATCAGGCCAGACTCCGCCTGTTTTTGAAGATACAGAACAGACCATTCCTGAGCTTAAGGCGCGCATTGAAAAGACCCGGAACTATATTTCAGGCTTTAAAGAAGATGACTTTAAGGGCATTGATGACATCAGAACTACCAGTCCTTGGATCAAAGGTAAATTCCTACCAGGTAACGAATATTTCTGGCAGTATTCCATTCCTAATTTCTACTTTCATATTACAACTGCGTATGCCATTCTTAGACATAATGGCTTAGAAATCGGCAAAGGTGATTATTTAGGTCAACTCAATTATAGAGATTTATAGTTTCTTTTGAGTCCGCAGGTACCTCAATTATAAGATACTTGTGCTCTGATAGAAGTCATCTGGCCATTTTTTGCTTGTTGCAGAAAATGGCCATTAACGCTTAGAGATAGCAATGGGGAGGTTTTAAATGATCGGCACACCTTACACTTCAGAAGCAACCAGAGTACTTCTACTGGGAAGCGGCGAACTTGGAAAGGAGCTCACCATGGAGCTTCAAAGACTAGGAGTCGAAGTTTGGGCATGTGATCGCTATGAACACGCTCCTGCTATGCAAGTGGCCCAACACAGCTTAGTATTCGATATGTTAAATCCCATTCTTCTTATGCAGGCTGTAGCAAGTGTGAATCCGCACTTGATCATTCCTGAAGTAGAGGCAATAGCCACAGACATCCTACCTCAATTTGAAGATCAAGGGATTTTTGTAGTACCAACTGCAAGGGCAGTTCAACTAACCATGGACCGCGAGGGGATTCGCCGACTAGCCGCCGAAAAATTAATGGTGCCTACGGCAAAATACAGATTCGCAGAGTCCTTTGAAGAATTTGTCTCTGGCGTCGAAAAAATCGGCCTTCCATGCTTAGTCAAACCGATCATGAGTTCGAGCGGTAAGGGACAAAGTACGATAAAATCTAAAGCAGATCTCGAAGCTGCCTGGAAGACATCACAAGAGAGCGGAAGATCAGGAAAAGGTAAAGTGATCATAGAGGAATTTGTTCCTTTTGAGAGCGAGATTACCCTCCTCACCATAAGAACCGTGAGCGGTACATTTTTCTGCGACCCTATTGGCCATAAGCAAGAAGGTGGAGATTATGTTGAAAGCTGGCAGCCACACCCCATGACTCAGGAACAGCTCGACCTTGCTCAAGGCATTGCCAAAGTAGTAACAGACAATTTAGGCGGTTTAGGATTATTTGGAGTCGAACTCTTTCTTTTAAAAGATGGTGCTGTCGTCTTTAGTGAGGTCAGTCCACGCCCTCACGACACTGGCATGGTCACCATGGCAACCCAACGCTGGAGCCAGTTTAGCCTCCACGCTAGGGCCATTCTTAAACTGCCATTCACTTCGATTGCTCGTCCATCGCCTGGTGCAAGTTTAGCCCTTCGCGCGCCAGGGTCTATGAAATCGCCTTATTTTAGAGGACTCAAAGAACTCTATTCCGTTCCCGATACGGAGCTGAGACTTTTCGGCAAACCTAACGCAACGCCACGCCGCCGCCTGGGAGTCGTTTTATCTACTGGTGAATCCGTCGAGGCAGCATTGACCAAGGCACGACTCGCGCACAAACAACTGACCGTCTCAGATGGCATTTAAGTAATGCCTGTTTAGGTTTTAAAATTTAGGCTATTAAAAACTAAATAAGAACTCTTTTGCAACTTTCGATGAGGCGGCAGACTTGTTTTTTTAAACTCTAAATGAGGTTAAATTCTTCCCCCATAACAGGCCTGAATATGCTTGCATTGGAAATAGTTCTCAGTTTCTCTGCTAACGCCTCACCGGCTTCCGCTTCCCCATGGTTGATAAAGATGGATTTAAGCTCAGAGCGAAAGGATTCTACCCAACCTAAAATATCATTTTGATCGCCATGAGCGGAATACCCAGCGATACTAAAAATTTCCGCTTCTACGTCAATTTCTTCATGATAGATCCGCATTTTCTTGGCCCCTTCCAAAAGCACCCGACCTTTTGTTCCTTCCCCCTGAAAGCCTACAAACAACACACCGTTTCTTTCATCTCTCAATTTGTGAACAAGATGCCTGAGGACTCTTCCCCCTTGAAGCATGCCTGACGCAGAAATCACCACCTTAGGTTCCCTTGACATACACAGGATCATAGAGTCATCAGTGCTAACTACCGGAGTAAAGAAAGGCGGCGATAGAGCCTTTAGGAAATCTAAATTTCGATGTTCAAGCAAAAGCTCCCTTTGATTGGAAAGGTAAACCTTAGTTACTGAATTTGCCATCGGGCTATCTAAATAGATGGGAAAATCATCTATCAATTTTGCAGCCTTTAGCTGATAGAGGGAAACCAGAAGATCCTGGGTCCTGCCTAATGCAAACGCAGGAACCACCAGGGTTCCTCCGCGTCTACATACCTTATTCACGGCAGAAGCTAGATCTACATCGCGATGACTCGTTTCTACATTGCGGTTTCCATAAGTAGATTCCACTACGAGATGGGTAGACTCTAAAGACGAAGCCGGCTGCTTAATAATTTCGGAATGCCCTCCACCTAAATCCCCACTAAAGGTTATGATTCTAGATTCCTCTTCTTGACTATAGGCAATCTGCAAAATAGCACTTCCTAGGATGTGCCCAGCCCGCAAAAACTGAATTGAGACACCTGGCTGGATTTCTGCCCATTGATCATAGTCAATGGACTCTAAACAACTTAGAGCCATCAAAGCATCCTTTTCTTCATAGAGAGGCAAAGCTGGCTTATGATTCGAATATTTAGTTTTATTAGCAAACCTTGCATCCTCCTCTTGAAGCTTAGCTGCATCTAACAAAAGAATTTGAAGAAGATCGAAAGTAGCGGGAGTACAATAAACTTTTCCTTCCCAACCTAACTTCACCCACCTTGGTAAAAGTCCGGAATGATCTAAATGCGCGTGAGTCAAAACAATTGTTTCCACCCTATTCAGGTCTTTAGGTATTTGCCAATTGAGCTCTCGGATCGCTTTTGGGCCCTGAAATATCCCACAGTCCACCAAAAAACTACGGCCATTATGGGAAACTAACGTCTGACTCCCTGTAACAGTTCTTGCTGCTCCCAAAAATTTTAGCTTCATGACAACAATCTCCCGACAGGACATTAAAAAAATAAGAGTACTATCCCATGTCTAACCATAGTAAACTTCCCGCAACAATTCACCTTCTTTTTATACAGGATCAGGGTTTGTGCGCCTTAGGGGAAGTATTAGTTCCACCGCCACATGAAGCTTATACAATTTCGCGCATGCAGGCTTGCTTTTTATTTTCCACTTCTTCCAAATCATTCAGCAAAAAAATCTGCTATCAAGAAAATCCTTCAAGAAGGATTCTTCCCTAGATATCCCATCTTTCTTGAGGTAGGAACACTTTAAAAACAGTTGGGTTTTTTGCTGATATGAGCTCTAGAGTACCCTTCAATTGTTCTGCAGCGGCACGACTATTAGAAAGCCCAAGACCAAGATGTAAAGTAAAATTTTTAGTGGTAAAAAACTGGTCAAAAACAGCTCCAGCATGCTCATCTTCAATTCCTTGACCAAAGTCGGATATAAATAGTTCAATATGCCCGAAGGCATTTCGATAGTTTATCTTAATATGAGGCATTTGCTCAGCTAAAGCCGCTTCTTTGGCATTTTGGAGGAGCGATCGTATGATTTGCTCTAACGACTCTCGATGGGTGTAAACTTCTAATTGTCCATCCCCTTCCACCAAAGTATAGTTAATTAGACCGAGTTCCGTCAAAATCTTTTCGACCGACTCTGACAAAAGAAAATGCGTCAGTTCATTTCCCTTTCCTGTCTCCATTTTCGAATGCAGTGATTTCACAAAAAGACCTATGATTTGAGAGGCGCTAATCAACTTATGTTGAAGCAAAAGTGATTCTCTTCGTTCCTTTTCCGATTCAAAAGTAAGTCGTGAAATCCTGGAAGCGCTACCGTTTATAATTTGAAGAGGATTATTTATCTCATGAGCGATTCCTCCATAAAGGTCTCGAATAAGACAGCCCGTGTTCGACAGACTTTCTTGTCTTTTTATTTCAGAAATAAGCTCACTACCAACAGATAACTGCAGAAATTTGAGCAGAAAATGTATAAGTGCCATGGCGCAAGTAGCAAAGCTCATCCCATAGAAAAAGTGAACGTCGCTTAGGCTGACATTGATGCTAGGTCCATAATGATTTGGTAGGAATTGAGTAGCAAAAAGATAGACTGCTCCCAAAGCAAGTGATTGTCTCATTCCCCCAAAAAAAGCGGCAAAGACCAACACCAACCCCATCCATGTAGATTCTGCTCCTATAAACCCGGAAGGCTTCGTGACTTCCCATACAAACAGCGCCCAAAGCAGCCCCATTACACTTCCTAATAATGTGATTATGGGGTTCCATTCAGGTCGCCAACGGCAAACCTGCCCCCCAACCACAAAAGAAACACCGATGCCAAGGTAGAAAAAAATCAGCATCTGAGGAAGGTTTGGCAATAGAAATAAGAACCCACCCCCCAGCAAAATAGATAAACCAAAATTAGTAAGGTAGATGGGACTAAGGGTGGCTCGCAAATTGCTCACAAAGTCACTCATAACCTATCCTTATCTGCCAATGGCAATTGGATAAGAAAAATACATTTACCTGGCTTTCCAGAGGCTAGTCTTATAGTACCACCCAGCGACTCCACCACTCCAGCTGCTACAGAAAGCCCGAGACCGGTGCCTCCTCCAATCTCCTTAGTGGAAAAAAAAGGATTAAAAATTTGATCTTTGACATCGTTAGAAATCCCCACGCCGCTATCAATTACAGAAATCACTGCCGTTTTTCCTTGCCGAAACAGAGTGACATCAATTTTTCTACTGTCGACTTTTTGAGTTGACTCAAAAGAATTTTGTAGCAAGACAAAAAGGACCTCTCTAAATTCATGTCGATTGGCGAACACAAAGAATTGCCCTAACGCACCTTCTACTTTAGTATTAAGATAACGGATATTTCTTGATTGTTTAAATGAGGAGGCTGCATCATCAATGATTTCAGGAAGAGAGACAAATTCGAAATCACTATTTTTTTCATCGCCAGATACTTTTAATAGTGACTTAGTTATATTTAGAATTCTAGCCGATGAATTTGTAATACCGACCGATATTTTTTCGAGATTAGAAGTCTCAAGCGGGGCTAGCTTCATCAAGGCAGAATTGGCTTGAATGATAACTTTAAGAGGATCTAGAAATTTTCTGACAATGTTTTGATTTACAACTGAAATAATCGCCATGCGACTTTCATCACCTTTGACCACTTCTTTTAAGGTTAACTCCGCATGAATTTGGCTTTCTCGCCCGATAAGGAAGTAGCAAGCATAAAGGAGCGCAAATATAGAGGAGATATAGTTTGCCACAAAGACAGTATGTACTGCGTGAGGCTCGAAATGTACCACTCCCAAGCTATTAACATAGAGTTTCAGACAAATAAAACTGATGACTAAACAAGGCAGCCACTTCCATAGATAGGATGGGCCTATATACAGAACGCCATAAACAGAGATGAGCGCAAACCAAATTAAATTTCCGCCCCCGACAGAATTCAAGAGAACTTCATTCAAAGTTGCTGCCACTAGTCCCAGAGCTATTAGAAACAGAATGTGGCTAGCCCGAATGTGAAATGATTCCCATTTGTGTTGAGCGATCCAAAAGCATCCCAACACCAGCAACAGCAGACCACAAAACCCAAAAATATAAGGATATGCTTGGTAGTATTTGAAAAATGGAATAAGTGTCACCAAAAGGCAAGTTACAACAGAACCCAAAAGGTTTTGAAAATATTTTTCATGGAACGTTTTATGCCGCTTCTCCACTCTTTATCTCCGAGCTACGCTTCTTTTTCGGCGCTTGAGGAGTAAATCCTGGAGTTTTCGTTAAGCAATTTTTGCCCAGTTTGCGAGACACATACCGTTGCTTCAATTCTTATTTTATGACACCTAAAATCTATGGATTGAAATCAGACATTTCCTGAAATTGCATGTGGAAGGAGATTTTTCTCTTTCAGAAAGTCTTGGTTAAAAAGCTTTGTGAAATAACGGGATCCATGATCGCAAAGTATAGTTACAATTACCTTATTAGAATTTTTATGTTTGAAACCAATTTTTAAAGCTGCTGCCAAATTTAATGCTGCGGAGCTCCCTAGGACGAGACCATCGTTTCTAGCTAGGTGATGGCACATATCGATCATGTCTTGATCAGACACCCTAAGAGGAAAATCGACGCGAGCGGATTTAAAGTTTTCGGTAAGTCTCATAATTCCAATGCCTTCGGTGATCGAAGACCCGTTTGCGACAAATTCTTTTCTTTCAAGATAGCTCGCAATTCCTGATCCATCTGGATCTACGGCATAAACTTCAATGTTTCTATTCTTCGACTTGAGGTAGCGGGAGACACCAGAAATCGTACCCCCAGTGCCCACCGACATACAAAATATGTCTACTTTTTCGAGGGACTGAGTCCAAATTTCCGGGCCCGTGGTTTCAAAATGAAAATTTCCGTTATCTGGGTTTTCAAACTGATTGGCCCAGACTGCTCCTGGAGTTGCCTCAGCTAATCTCTTGGCCTGATGATAAAAGTGGTTTTCGTCTCGAAACGGCACCGGTGGAACCAGCGTGAGCTCACACCCCAAAGCTCTCAGCAAAGTATACTTTTCTTCAGTCTGGTTATTAGGTGCTACGATCTTAACCCGATAGCCTCTCTCGGCCGCGAGAGTAGCTAGGCCAATTCCAGTATTACCTGCTGTACCTTCCACAATTGTTCCACCTGGTTTTAGCTCTCCTCTCTGTTCAAAACCACGAATCATTCCAAGGGCAGCTCGATCTTTTACGGATCCACCTGGATTAAGAAACTCTGCCTTGCCATAGATTTCACAGCCAGTCAGTTTGGAAAGGGATTTTATCTTAATTAAAGGCGTCGAGCCGACGGTATCACCTAAGTATCCTGACAGCATTTCATGACCTTCCCTTGCGAATTTTTCTTGTTTATTGTAAAATATCATAATTCTTTAGATCAAGGTAAACTACTTTTTTGAGGCATTTATGTTTTTAAACTACATTTTTATTTGTCTATTTTTGATGGCACAGTCTTGTATCCCTTTGGGAGCTCCCAGAGAGCAAAGCAGCGAGAGCTCGACGCGCAAGACTTCCATCGAGCGCATTTTGGGAAATAATGCTAAAGATCCTAAATGCACACCAGGAATCATACTGGCCTGCCTAGACAGCAATGCGGGACGGACTTGTTTTGATCGCTGTGATGTCGAAACAGATAGACTATTTTGTAATGAGAAACTCTTAGCTGATTGTAAGAACAATAATGGAAAAAACTCATGCTACAATAAGTATTGCGGTGAGCCCGCCACATCCGGAATTTTCTATCCCAAGACCGCCTCAAGCGCCTTGATGGAACTCCCTATGTCGGGCATTGGATATGAAACTTATGATCAATTGAGATTTGGTGCTCCCAAAACTATTGAGCGCATTAAAGAACTAGCCAATCGAGTCTTCAGAAAGTCTGGTTACCCTCTATTCATCGGCGATATCTCAGACCGAAATGGAGGCAATGGAGGCGTTCATGAAGAGCATCTGGGAGGTGTTGATGTCGATATAGCTGTCATGGGAAATACACCTGGGGTTTTCTGTGGCACCTACAAGGACTCCTGCTATAGCCGACCTGCGATGCGCAAGTTAATTCAGGAGATTATAGCTATGGGAGGCGCCCACAGTATGCTCTTTAATGATCCTGTTTTGCTGGGCGAGTATTCTCATTTAAGTCCTAGCAGTCCATCGCACGACAATCACATTCATGTGCGTTGGCGGGATTAGTATATTTTTGAAGCAATTTGACTTTTTTAACATGATTTTTCCTTGCTTAAACCCAATTCTTAGATTAGAGGAGTTGGGATTTTATTTTTCTAGCTTTACGGGGAGTTATCATGGGTCGTGTCTTGATTTTGGGTGCCGGTGGAGTTGGTGGAGTTGTCACTCATAAATGCGCCCAAGTTCCTGAGGTTTTTTCTGAAATACTCCTTGCTAGCCGCACAAAATCAAAGTGCGACAAAATTGCGAGTGAACTTTCTAGACCGATAAAGACGGCTCAAGTGGATGCTGACAATGTCGGCGACTTGGTACGGCTCATAAAGGAATTTAAACCCGAACTCGTCATCAATGTCGCCCTGCCCTATCAGGATCTCACCATCATGGATGCCTGCCTAGAAACAGGGGTTCACTATCTTAACACGGCAAACTCTGAGCCCCTCGACACCGCAAAATTTGAGTATAAGTGGCAATGGGACTACCAGGAAAGATTTTCCAAAGCTGGCCTTATGGCCACTCTTGGATGCGGTTTTGATCCGGGGGTAACTAACATTTTCACGGCCTATTTACAAAAGAAGCATTTTGATCACATTGAAACTATTGATATTTTAGATGCCAATGGCGGCGACCATGGTTACCCTTTTGCAACCAACTTTAACCCTGAGATCAATATCCGAGAAGTGACAGCTAAAGGCAAATACTTTGCTTATGGAGCATGGCACGAAACACCACCCCTTTCTGTTCATCATACATTTAACTTTGAGGGCATAGGCCCAAAAGAAATATATTTGATGTATCATGAAGAGCTTGAGTCCCTCGCCAAAAACATCAAGGGCCTAAAAAGGGCTCGATTTTGGATGACATTCTCGCAAAATTACCTCTCTCATTTAAAAGCTTTAGAAAACGTCGGCATGACACGAATCGACCCCATTGATTTCAATGGACAAAAGATTGTTCCCCTCCAGTTTTTAAAAGCCCTTTTGCCTGATCCCGCGTCTCTTGGTCCTAGAACAAAGGGCAAAACGAACATTGGGGTGATCGCGCAAGGCACAAAAGATGGAAAATATAAGGTCGCCTATATAAAGAACATTTGCGACCATGAAAGCTGTTGGGACGAAGTGAAAAGCCAAGCCATAAGTTACACTACCGGTGTTCCTGCCGTAGTCGGCGCCATGATGATGATGAAAAAAATATGGATGAAACCAGGGGTCTTCAATGTAGAAGAATTGGATCCCGTTCCCTTCCTGGAAGTTCTTAGCAAAATGGGGCTCCCTTGGGATGTGGCCGAGCTTCCCGCTATGCCGCCGGTTTTAGCATGACGGATTCAAAGTCTAGCCGAGACCTTGCCCCCATGGGGCAGGCAGACTACTCTATTTTTCCCACTCCTGGATTTGTGGTTAATTTAGAGTATCTCGAAGAAAATTTAAAGCTTCTCAATTCAGTCATTTCAAAGAGTGGCGCTAAAATTATATTAGCTCTCAAAGGTTTTTCCATGTTTTCGGTCTCACCGTTAGTCAGGAAATACCTAAATGGCACCACAGCATCGGGGCTGCATGAGCTCATGCTCGGCAACAAAGAGTTTGGCGGAGAATGTCATGTCTACGCGCCTGCTTATGATCCTAGGGACTTTCATCAAATTCTAGATTTAGCCGACCACATCGTATTCAACTCCCCGTCCCAATGGGCTGCATTTAGAGACCAAGTAATCGCCTCGCCCAAAGAAATTCAATGCAGTATTCGCGTCAATCCGGAATACTCGGAAGTCGAAGTGGACTTATACAACCCGTGCGCTCCTGGAAGCCGCATGGGAACAACTAAGGCTAATTTTGATGAAAAGGAATTAGACGGAATCACGGGTCTTAATTTTCATACGATGTGCGAGCAAGATTCGTATACCCTTGAACGCACTCTGGTTCATGTAGAAGCTAAGTTTGGCGAGTTCATCCGTAAAAAGTGTAAATTTGTTAACTTTGGCGGAGGCCATCATATCACCAAAGAAGGATATGATGTTGAGCACCTCATCACAGTCATACGTACCTTCAAGAGCCGGTACCCAGGCATCGAAGTCTACCTAGAGCCTGGTGAAGCAGTGGCTCTCAATACCGGCGTTTTAATAGCGCGCGTCCTCGACACCATGTCCAATAACATTAATATTGCAATCCTTGACACATCAGCAACGACCCATATGCCTGACGTCATTGAAATGCCCTATCGGCCCAGAATACTGGGAAGCGGCGAACCTGGTGAAAAAAAGTTTACCTATAGACTTGCCGGCCTAACTTGTCTTTCCGGGGATGTCATTGGCGATTACTCATTCGATGCGCCCCTTAAAAAAGATGACTTGCTGATTTTTTTGGATATGGCTCACTATTCCATGGTCAAGACCACTACATTCAATGGTGTCAAGCTGCCTAGCATCTCTACCTACGATCCAAGAACTGCGGAATTGAGAATAATAAAGGAATTTGGCTATGAAGACTTTAAAAGTCGTCTTAGCTAAAAAACGAAGTCTGAATCTGAAAATCCGATTTGATTAAGAGTCTGATTTTTTGCGAAGTTGTATCCAGAGATTCCCACATCCGCTTTCTTAAAGATGCACCTAAAAGACATCCATAAGCCCGCTGGAAACCTAAATTTATTTACGGGACTTTTTTAGAACCGAGCAGCAAAGATGGAGATCTTTGCGTTCTTTAGAATCAGCTAAAGCTTAGCAAATTCGGCCTTTACAATAGAATTCTGATGTTCTAAATCGCTTCGAAAATCAGCATTTCTATAAACCATGTTCTTTACAAGTCGCATGAGAAGACTGTAACCCAAGGCAGGATTGGCTTCGCAAAACATTCTTACTTTATAACCGCTTACAGCATAAAGTTCGAGCTTATCTGTACTAAATGCGTCATGACCAAAGACATAGGGTGCTACCATAAATGAGATTCCTAGTGCATCTCCTGGATGTAAATGAGCGACTATCCTTGATGGTGTCCCATCTTGACTTGATGTTTGAAGTCTCGCCATTCCATCCTTAATGACGCAGAGGGAGTGAGCTTCACTTCCCTCCAATGCGATGAAGGAATCCTTATTAAAATAGCTACAAGTCGACTCACTCTCTAGAAAAGTTAAAATCTCGGGAGCTAACCCTTTAAACAATTTTGAATGGCCTATCCCCTCGTACATAAAAACCCCTTCTACAACGAGTTTAACTAAACCCTAGGGTATGAAAGTTGAATCAGACGTCTGCCAATAACAGGAAAAAAAGCAGCATGAGTTGTCTGATTCTAACACTAAGTCATACCTTGAGATATCTGAATTCTTAAGATACCTTTCGTCCCGAAAATGGCCGGCCTGAACAAATCCTTATGGGCTCGAAAAAACCCTTGTTAACGGATTGTTATCTAGACAAGCGCCGAGTCTAAATCAGGAATTTACATTTTAAACGGCCTGATGATACAAGCCTAAATAAGTAGGGACGCGGCCTACTTCACGAGCAAAAAATACATTAAAACCAGCATGTTAAGACTTCTTCTGGAAAGTGGTCCTATCTCATTAAAAAAAGGCCTTTAAGGCAACGCTGATTGCGCAGCGGCAGCCTGCCAATTTGGCCTCACGGGAGAAATATGATTTTTAAATAAACAGCTAAGTAGCCTAAAAATAAGAATCAGCGCCATGAGACTATAAGAATTGGATGAGGAACTGATTCTATCCATCAAACCAAGAGCCTAAAAAGAAGCCGCAGCAGATCTTTAAAACACTTCCGACTAAGCTGCCTAAATCGATCCTCTCTCCAAGAAGTAAAAAACCTGCCAAGTCAGCAGAAAGAACGAGCCAGGTTCCACTTTAACTTAAGAGGCCCCTCGTCTGAACATAATTTCTTTCCAAGTTACTGGGGAACATCTGTTTTTTCGAGAATAAATGTATCTACAACTTTACTATAGGGATTGGGGCCTTGAGCGATTCTAAAATTTTCATCGACATAAATGGTGTCTAACGTTCCTACTGCACCTACAGGGCCCCTTGGAAAGCGCCTTTCCTCATCCTGCTTAAATCCATTGGCCTTGCCATTAACACGGGTTCCGTCGAGTAATCCTTGTGCGAGTTCAGCAAGAGACGGCTCTTCAGAAAGGTCTCCCTGCTTAGAAAAAGTTTTTAGAAACGTTACTTTAATGAGTCCTAATTCTCTTTGCGCTTCTCTTTGCGCTTCTCTTTGCGCTTCTCTTTGCGCTTCTCTT
>JBAXBA010000080.1:0-16557 GCA_037142195.1 Pseudomonadota bacterium | reverse complement strand
ATCCCAATGAGTGAGGCCCGACTGTTCAGGGGCCATATATAGCGGTGTGCCAGCAAAATCATCAATACCGCTGGACCTTCCATCGCCAACATATTGCCTCGCTTGCGAAAGACCTGCTACCCCAAAATCTAGAAGCTTTGCTTCGGCATCACTTATCTTTTGATTCGGAAAAGAAACAATGATGTTCTGAGGTTTAAGGTCACGATGAACTATGTTTTTTCCATGAGTGTAATCAAGTGCAGAAGCAAGTTGGCGGCCTATTCTAAAGAGAAGCTCTAATTCGTCACCGCGCTTAATACCTGCAGTTATGATCTCCTTTAAATTTCGCCCACGCACCAACTCCATGACGATAAAGTAGCCAAGATTCGAATCGTCCTCTGCAATGGACTTAACTGCTCCCAAGTCCAAAAAAGTAACTATGTTGGGGTGATAAAGTTGACCCATAACCGCAGCTTCTTTTTGAAATCTTAAATAGACTTCATGGGGAATTTCACCCGACTGATCGATAACCTTAATGGCCACCCTGCTCGTTGGATCTGAAAAAGGCACTGCTTCATAGACCGCACCCATGGCCCCGCGCCCAAGGATCCTAAGTGTATGATATCCAGCTAGCGCGGGCATAGATGTTGATTTTAAATCTGCCAAAGCCTACCTTCCTAACCACAAATCAAAGATTCTGCTTAGTTATTCGGCATGGCTTTGGAAAATAGTTAACATTCGGCGAGCATCGCTTGCCACCAACCCCATGAATTAACTATATTAGACGATCAAGGTTGCCAAAACGACAAACAGGGGTATAGGGCCTTTGCTGCCACTTTGACAAATCCATAGGGGTGAATATGAATCAATTGAGTAACGACAGCCAGGGCGCCATTGTTCAAGGTCTGGCTCCATTTCAAATGTCAAATCATACGATTAGACAATGCAAAATTATCGGAACTCTTGGCCCATCTTCGTCCAATGAAGAGACCATGCGCGAACTCGTAAAGAGCGGCCTTAATATTGCACGCCTTAACTTCAGTCACGGAGAGCATGAATCTCATCTCAAAAATATCGAGATGCTTAGAAGAATCTCTAAAGACACGGGTCAAACCATTACGATCCTGCAAGACTTACAAGGTCCAAAGATTCGTGCAGGAAAACTCATAGGCGGCGCCATAGAACTAAAGAACGGCGACATATACTCTTTGATTTTTGGCATTGAACAAACCGACCCCAAAGTGATTCCTATCGACTATAAAGATTTGGTTCGCGACGTAAAAGTGGGTGAGCAAGTCATGATGGATGATGGCTTATTAATTCTTGAAGTCGTTGAAATTAAAAAAGAAGCTGTAATGGTGAAGGTCGTTGAAGGTGGAATTCTTAAAAACAGAAAAGGTGTGAACTTCCCAGATTCTATTCTGTCACTACCGGCACTTACGGAAAAAGATTCCAAAGATCTTTTGTTCGGAATTGCAAATGGCGTGGATGTTATTGCTCTATCCTTTGTTCAAACAGCTGCCGATGTAGCTCAGTGTAAAAAGATCATTCAAGCTCTAGGTTCCGATATTCCCGTTATAGCAAAAATTGAAAAGGTATCTGCAGTGAAGCAAATTGATGAAATTGCTCAAATTGCTGATGGCCTTATGGTCGCTCGGGGAGACCTCGGGGTTGAAGGACGAGTCGAAAGAGTTCCAACCTATCAACATAAAATTGTCGAGGCTGCTCATAGACATGCAAAACCGGTGATTGTAGCTACCCAAATGCTCGAAAGTATGATTGGAAATCCTCGCGCTTCTTTTGCTGAAATGGCTGACGTAGCCAATGGCGTTTTAGAGGGAGCAGATTGCCTTATGCTTTCCGGAGAAGTTGCCGCGGGTAAGTATCCTGTGGAAAGCGTTGTCACCATGGATGCGATTATCAGAAACGTGGAAGCTTGGACGAAGACGCAGCCACCAAAATACAAGAGCGATGTTCCTTGGTCCACCGATGTAAGCTGGGAAGATAACGAAGCCATCGCCATCGCAGCTTGTGAAGCGGCGGACTCCTTAAATGCCAAAGCTATTGTTTGCCTCACACTTACTGGGTCTATCGCTAGGTCGATTGCAAAATGGCGTCCACACACACCTATTATTGCGGTTAGTCCAAGAAAAGATGCAGTACAAAGACTCGGCATTGTTCGTGGTGTCTATGGAATGCAAAATCCACTATTTTATAATACCGATGTGCTACTTCAGGACCTTCCCAATCTTTTCAAATCGCTTGGAATTGTAAAATCTGGCGATATGATAGTAATCACAGCAGGTATTCCCATCAATCAAATGAAGCCCACCAATATGGTGAAAATTAATCGTATCCCTTAATCCCTGTGGGACTGTTTTTTGTTTGAGAAACCCTTGAGCCCAATCTTCATATATATGGATTGGGCTTTTTTTCTAAAAGTGCCGAAGAATAGCAGCTGGAAGGCGGGTGACTGCATTCAAACTACCTACCACCAAGCATATTTATGCCTTCATCTTTCCCGGGTTTAGTGGAGTCCATGAAGTTACTCGACATATTCATAAACCACAGAAAATTTAAGTGAATTATTCAATTGGCAGTCAGTGTCTGGATCGTTATCCCCTGTCAGAATGAGACCAAATTTAAGGTCTGAGTCAACTAAAGGCGCAAACAACTTGGGACTCGCGGCGTCAGAAATTGAAAAGACAAAATCACCTTCAACCTGAGTTCGAGGCAAGGCGCATAATATACCTGGCCCGCAATAACTCGGAGAATCTGAAATTTCACCGCCTTTAATTTTGCTCCAATCATACTGCTTAAACCCATTAGCACCATCTACTAAACGATTAACTTCCGTAGTCGAGGCTAATAGCACATTCTTGTTCAACGTCAAAAAAAGATGGTCATCGTAACGCATGAGCTGCTTGGATGCCTCTGCTTTCATCGAGCAAATCTTATGCGATTTCGGAATATCTAAAGGAAAATCTTTTTCTATCCTGGCAGTAATTTTCCCATCTATCATCCCCAAATTATCCCCTTGTCCAAAGGGACATTTGGACCCGGTGTTGGCGGGAATATCTACCACAATCAACCTGCTTTTTTTAATTCCAGTAGCACAAAGTTTAGCAAAATCTGCGGCACCAATGGCTGTGGCATCTCCTGAACTAGCTTTGCTTTCTTGAGGAGCAGCAGGAACAGGTACTTTAGGGGGAGGTTGATTAGGTCTTTCGGTTTCAAAATTGGACCTTTCCAAAGAAGAGCCGCCAAGGGGATTGCAAGAAACTAGCAAAAAAACCCAAAAGAAGTTCCAATTCAACATTTTTTCTCCTCTAAATGCAATGGGCATCAACATTGTTTTTAGCTACCTTCGGCTCGCACAAGATAGATTCCTCAAGAATCCCAAAGGGCAATGATAATGTGTATCGGCATCCTGACGACAAAACTTCAACTCATAAATTGATTGGAAAATCAGACCAATTTACTCATTATTTTCAATTACATACCGGCTCTACAGATCTGCTTCGACTTTGCTTAAGTCTTCTATTTCGAACCGAGTCCCAAGTGTCCCAAGTGTCCCAAGTGTCGTCCCAAGTGTCGTCCATTCTTTCTCAGAGCCGCAAGTGTCAGTGAATTCAAGCGCTAAGCAGATGAAGACAATTTCATCGCCGAATATGTGGTCAAATCTCATGAAAGCTTCTCATAGAGCACCAATGCCGCAGGGAACTTCTTGCCCAAACGACGTCGATGGATATTCGCTAAAATAGTCTCTACTTATGAATAAAGATAAAAAAACAACCCCGTCGCCATCAGTCATCTCAGCCATTCTGGGAAGACTTAAAAATGATTATATGGAAAAGCCCCCTGATTCAAGAAGCTACAACTCTCGTCATGGATCCAGTAGGAACGAGAAACCAGGAAAAAAAACCAGCTTTCGCATCTGGCGTGTGGCACTAACACTTGCAGGAATTGCCGCCGCAGTTGGTCTTTTCATTGGAAATGAATTTGTTTCTTCTCTGAATTTGGAAGCTTCTGAGGCAGGACTAGATCAGATTGTTACTTGGTCCCCGTCGGACAACACTTTGATTTTGGATCGAAACGGAAACATAATATCTGAAGAGTTCTATACTTTTCATAAATATATCCCCTATGAAGAAATGCCTAAGTTTCTAATTGACTCTCTCGTTGCCATTGAGGATCGGAGATTCTTTAGTCATAAGGGCTATGATCCCAAAGGCATTCTGCGGGCGGCGTCTTCCTATGTATTAAAAAACTCAAAACTGAACCAGGGTGCCAGCACCATCACTCAACAAGTGGTTCGGCAGTTTACTTTAAGCAAAGAAAAAACCATCGCTAGAAAGGTAAAGGAAGTCTATCTTGCCTATCAGCTGGAGAAAAGAATTTCTAAAGAAAAGATACTTGAAATCTACTTGAACCACCTGTTTCTTGGCAATGGCAGCTACGGTGTAGGTTCTGCGGCTAAACGATACTTTGACAAAGAGCTTGGGCAGCTCAATAAAGCCGAGCTAGCGTTAATAGCTGGCTTATTTCAGTCTCCCTCCGCTTTTAATCCTGAAAAGAACTTGCGGGGAGCGTTAGTGAGACAAAAGCAGGTTTTGAATGCGTTAGTTAATAGTGGAAAACTAGACCTAGAAGATAAACGATCGATTGAAGAAATCGAAATTCAAATTGTTCCTTGGAATGGGCTAAAAGTAGGCGCAAATCGTTGGTTTTCAAATTTCGTAGTAAATGAAGCTAAAAGACTCCTTAAGACTTCCCATTTGAAAAATCAAGGTTATGTCATTAAAACCACTCTTGACCCACATTTGCAGGAAAATGCTTTACAGGCGGTCCAGGATCAAGATGCTGCTCTCAAAATCGCTTCGCGAGCAGCCTTTGGGGATTCCAACCCCAACAAGCAGCTAGAGGCCGCGTTTCTAGTTGTCAATCCGGAGAATGGCGAAATTCAAGCGATGATTGGCAGTCGCAATGCAGAGTCTGACTTCAATCGAACGATACAGTCCATGCGTTCTCCCGGCAGCCTATTTAAACCAATCATATACTCTTTGGCTTTGGAATCAGGGTTCAAATGGAGCGATGTATTCTATGTATCGCCCATTAACGTCTCAGGAGACTATCGTCCTCGCAATATTAGTTCTGACTATCTTTCAGAAACGACTATGCTTCGAGCCTTCTATCGCTCTATGAATGCGCCCACCATCGAAATTTCTGAAAAATTAGGCATGGAAAGAATTATTGCTCATGCCAATTCATTAGGGATTTCCTCACCTATAAAGCGCGAGTTTGGCTCAGCTTTAGGTCAATCTGAAGTCAATATGCTTGAGCTCGCTCGCGTGTATTCTACCTTCGCAAATGGAGGAACCAACATCGAACCGATTGCGATCAGTAAAATTAGCGATCGCAGTGGAGCGACTCTATACGAGGCTCCTCCTGTCGAAATGCGGTCCACCAAATCGATTTCTTTAGAAAATTCGTTCCAGATCGCACAGGCATTTAAAAAGGTTTTACAAATCGGCACCGCTAGCCGAGCTTCAAAATTTTCCGACTTCGCTGGAGGTAAAACCGGTACCACCAACGACTCTAAAGACAATTGGTTCGCTGGGCTCACCGGTTCAAGCGTCGCGATTTCTTGGGTAGGGGCTGATGAACCCACAGCAATCCCTGGCGACGCCCAAGGAGCAACACTTGCCTTACCGATTTGGATAAGCTTTATGGAGCTGACCCCAGAGTTGAATAGCCCCCTCCTTAAAGAACCACCCCGAGGCATGTATTCTCTTTTTGTCCACCCTGAATTTGGCAATATTTCCAAAAACGGAATTGAAATGTGGTTTCGGGAAAATGATAAACCAGACGTCAATCGAGAAGATCTGGAGTCTCTTAGTAGAAGCGATGGATTTGCAAGAGGAGTTGGCTACAAATGATATATAGCTCTGCTGATTTTCGAAAGTTGATATTCTATCCGATACTTTCCATTCTCACACTTTCATCCTTTGGAAGTTCTTTATTTGCTCTCGAAAATCCTACTCAAGGAGAAGAAAAGAAACCCGCAAGTGCCGTTGCAAGTCGCGAAAGAGAAGCCTGTGATAAAATTCTTCAGTATACATTTCAATTAGCCAAGGAACTCTATTCCTACTCGCGAAAAGCTTCTGAATCTCCTCTCGCCAGAAAAATCTCGCAAAGTTCTGGACTTTCCTGTGGAGGCGCTGGTCAGTCGGCGATCGTCCAAGTAGGACTAGAGCTTTTGGAGACTCAGTCGCCAAGGATCGGTGTTTTGGGACCTACCGGCGAATCTACAGCTTCCTTTGAACAGGTCATCGAGGGAATCAAGCTCTCAACCGGTCCCTTAGACTTCAACAAGAAATTCTTAGTTAGGCGTCACGGAAAGACCAAAGAACAGATTCTCGAGCAGTTGGCGGATCTTATTTTCGTGGATCGAGTGGGCATGTTAATTGGCGGGAGCTCTCAATTTGAAATGGAATCCATTGAAAAGTATACCAAAGGCCTAATGGTTCTTCTGCTAGGTATTGGAGATACCTCGCCTGGCACCAATCCTTGGCTCTTTAGAATTGCCCCGGGACCGGACATCTTGGTTGACGGCGTGCTTGAGGGGCTTTCTCGAGCTCAGGCTAAGCGCATCGCTGTTTTGGCACCTGAGACTGCCACAGAAACCATAAACGACATACAATCGAAGGCCGCTATTAAGGATATATCTGTCTCCGCACTTATTACCTATAAGCCGCGTAATTTTCAGTCATTAGACTCAGCTATTCAGCAACTGTTGAAAATTAGCACTAAAGGTCGTGAACAAGAGTATCGAGATCTCGTTGAAAAAAAACAAACTGAGGCTGACCTGGAACAAGTTCCTTTAAATTTAGAATCTATCAGACTGCCTCCGATTCAAGATTTTGATTATCTTTTTGTTCCGGATGATTTTAAAATGGTTCGGCACATCCTGAAAATCCTACGTTTTCATGGAGTGACACAAGTTAAACTTGCAGGAAATCATCTGTGGCGAAGCCCCAATCTCGCTTCGCCCTGGGACCAATTTCTTAGTCAAAGCTTCTTTGTTGACTTTATTGGCTCTTATTTGAATTTGCCGTTCAAAGTTGATGTTGAGCCCAAAAATCCTCTTTTTTTAAGCGGGCTATTAGCCTCGCAAATTGACTCTAGGCTCCTAGGTTACCGAGCTGGCGGCATTGCCCAGAGAGTATTGGAATTTCCCGATTCAAGACATCGAATCTGGCCGAAGCAACTTCTCGAACGCCCTATCGATCAGACGGGATTTCCAAGTCAAATTGCATTTAAGGAAGGCAGATCTGCCCGTTGGCCTATCTATCTCTTTACACCCACGTCCTCAGGCATCATCCTGGCCCCATCTTGGCCAGATAGTGCAGGAAAAAAGATTTCTGCCCACTAAAATAGTGCGTAAGATCTTTCCATTCGCAAGTAAAAAAATGATGCTAGATTACAAGCCAAAACTATCTATCTTAGAATTTACAATCCCCCATTTCGACAGATAGGTTCTTACGTTTTCATGGGAACCTGAATCTGATGTGGATATATAGGTGATTGTTGAGAGGTGAGAATCGTTGTGTCGATTTTTCGCCCCGAGAAGCGTTAGAACCCTCTGCGCCACAGCTTGGCCTGAGCTAATCAGGGTTACCTTTTCGCCTAAAACTATGCGAAATTCTGCTTCTAACAATGGGAAATGCGTACAGGCCAGAACCACGACATCAAGCTCTGTTTGCTGCAAAAATGGTTTGAGTTCCGCTTCTATCTCAGACAGGTCCACCTTGCCCGTTCGCATTTTCTTCTCCGCAACATCCACTAACTTAGCCGAGCCTAGGCGCAGGACTTTTTTTTGAGAGGCAAAGGTTGCCACTAATTCATCTGTATAAGGCCGAACAATAGTACCTGGAGTCGCCAAAAGACCAATAACTCCCGTCTTAGTCAGTTCTGCCGCAGGCTTAATTGCAGGAACAACCCCCACAATGGAATGGGGGAAAAGGGAACGAAGACCGGGAAGCACTACTGTGCTAGCTGTATTGCAGGCTACGACAAAGCAATCAAAGGGAAAATTTTTGTAAAGCTCCGCAGCAATGCGGGTCACTCTGAAAATAATTTCCGACTCAGGTAAGGAACCATAAGGGTACTTTGCCGAGTCGGCGACATAGACTACATCGCATGCGGACACTCTGGCCATAACTTCATCTAGAATAGAAATGCCACCGACTCCAGAGTCAAAAAAAGCTAGTTTTGGTCTTGATTCTTTCAAAAAATCTCCTGGAAACCTGCATATTAACATTTTATAATGACTTATGGTTCATTGTAAGGGCGATTTTTGATAAACCAAGATTTAAAGGCACTCATACACCGCTTGCCTAGTTTTTCTAGAACTCGCTTTGCACCGTCTCCTACTGGTTTTCTTCATTTAGGACATGTCACAAGCGCTCTTTTTGTCTGGCTCATTGCCAGAGTTAAAGGTGCAGAAATAGTCCTTAGAATTGAGGACCACGATCAGAGCAGAATGAGACCCCATTTTACCGCACAGATTTTTGAAGATTTAAATTTCCTTAAGCTCGTGCCCGATCACGGTAATAATATGGCGATGTCTCCCTATATCCAATCTCAACATCTAGAAAGATATAATGACCTGCTTCCCCTTCTACAAACCTACTCCTGTGACTGCTCACGAAAGACAATAGAAACCCGAATGGGTTCCCCATCAAGTAGTTCAGAATTAGCTTACGATGGCTTTTGTCGACATAGGGGGTTAACATCGGGAGCGCTGCGGCTTCTTTGGGATCCTGAACCCATAACATTTTGGGACTGCAGGCTTGGCGAGTTTACACACAATCCCAAGCAGCAATGCGGCGATCTCCTCCTTCGCGAGAAAAACCAAAATTACACCTACCAATTTTCCGTGGTTGTCGACGACTACATCGAAAACATAGATTTCATTATCAGAGGTGCAGATCTCTTGGAGTCCACCGGAAGACAACTGAGACTTCATGAGATGATAGGTAATGCGACTTACCCTAAGGCCTTTCATCACCCTCTCGTCTATGCAGAAAATGGCGAAAAACTTTCAAAACGAGATCTGTCTGAGTCGATTCAAGATTGGGTAAGAAAAGGCTTAACTTCGGAGCAAATTATGGGAAAAGCTGCCTATCTAAGTGGACTTTGGCTTCGCGAAGAATCTATCTCTTTTGAAGACCTACTCCATGAATATAAAAGTCTTTGAAAATGAGCAGCGGCTGCATTAACTCAGTACCGCTTTCACATCGGAGGCGTCACAATATTTAGGACCTCCTTTGTATCCTATACGCGCATTCATAAACTCTGCGATCTTTTCATCGCTTACGCCTTCCATCCTTAATCCTCTAACAATCCGAGAAAAAAGAAGCTCTGCGACATCTTCCGTGATCGCACCTTTTTCTTCCGCATAGACTTTTCTGAGAACAGATTCGAGCCTCTCAGAGCTCCATTCCAGTCCTTTTGAAACATTTCCCAAATAGATCTCAACTTGAAGAAGTTGATCAATCATGACTTGAGCCCATTCTGGGCAAGGTTCGACTTTTGGGGTATCGGCCATGTTTTGCCTTCCTTTTAGATAGGATTTCCATAAAATGAGGGGGATCCTATCTCGCCTCACCCCCTGCGTCAAGGCGCCTCAGGATTATTGGTATCTATCTGTAATCCATAACTTAATTGCTCGCGAGTACAAACATCTATGGAATCAAAGATCATTTCCCTACTCCCAATAGATAGAAAAGATACCATCATCCCCATCGGGGACGACTGCGGAGAGCTTCTTTGGCCGGCTTCTTCGCTTTTGGCAAGCAGCGATATGATCCTAGATGGGGAACACTTTAAGTCCACTCTCCATTCACCTGAACAAATTGCCCATAAAGCAATGGGCGTTAATATATCCGACGTCTCCGCCATGGCGGGGACCCCAAAGGCTGTGCTCCTTTCCATGGCCATTCAACGCCAACTGCCTGATTTTGCTCCAAGGTTTCTCAAAGAGTTCCTAAAAATCTGTGATCTAAAAGGCATTGTACTTTTAGGAGGAGATACCAATTTTACCGATTCCGCTACGACCATTTCCGTCACCATCTTGGCGTCCCCGCATTCGGGCGGTTCTATCAGAAGAGATGGGGCAAGGGCAGGAAATCGCATTTTTGTCACAGGCAAACTCGGAGGTAGCTTAGCTTCAGGGCGTCATTTAAGCCCTCCGGATCGCTCCAAGCTTGCACAGCAGCTGGCAGATACAGGTTTTCTTACATCCATGATTGATATTTCAGACGGTCTTGCAACGGATCTTCGTCACATCCTGGCTCAGAGCCAGTGTGGTGCGGAGATTTTTACGAGCAAGATCCCACTCCATGAAGGTGTCCATGATGTGGAACAAGCGCTTACGGAAGGCGAAGACTTTGAACTTCTCTTTACGGCTCAGCTGCCTGAAGGTTCTAAAGCCATAGAAAATTTAGGTGCCCTAGAAATTGGATTTATTACGAACACACCAAATCTCTTAGAACTTATAAATGAGCAAGGAAAAAAAGAAGTGTGTTTATGGAAAGGCTATGAACACCAATGACCTTCCAGAGAATTTTACAATCTCTGGAAGGCCTTTTGGTGACTCACTTCATTTAGAATGGAATTCTAAGTTAGCTGCATCTGCGCCAGAATATACCGTATGTCTGGGTTAACTCGCCATCAATCGAGTCTTGTGTGATGTAGCCGCGGCTGCCTGGTCGGCCTTGAACTCGCACTTCCGTGTTTATATTTAGCGAGCGGGTCACACCACAAGGCGACCAAACATAATCACTGATTTTTACATTATCAGAAATCGTGAAGTCTTTGCTTGTGGGGCCATATATGTTTGTAAACAAAGATCCCGAATTGGTACGACCGCTTGCTCCTTGGAAGTAGTATGTCGAACGCTGTTGCCCTACAACACCTGCATCAAGAGCTGCGAAGCCTCTATAATCTACTTTTAGAACTGTGTAGGACCAGCCGCTCGGAATATTCATGGCGACTGTAACTTGGCAATTCTTTCGGCTTTCAGATAGAGGAATTCCAGGTCCGATTTCAGCGGCATATTCGCTAAAAGTTAGGGTAAATGCTTTCGCATCAGGGGAGATATCTGATCCCACGCTTCCAATGGGACATCCGGAACCATTTGCCATTACGTTTCTGATGTACACTTGGGTAGGATCTGGGCCTTCCTGCGCCATTGCACTTAAAGAACTAAGTAACCATGCACCTACTGCCAATCTCTTCATCATCTGTGCCTCCTTTGGACTTTAGCGTCCCATTAATGTCTCTCAGGAAAGAAGACTGCAACGGGTGTGCCAAGGGAAACCCTAGCCCTATTGACTCGATCCCCCCCTTTTTGGCATGAATGAATATCAAAAGATGGAATTACGGTTACATTTGTGTACCGATTGGTTCTTTTTATTCAGGCAAATTCACATGAATCATACCGCAGCTTGCAAAGGCAGCAAGCAACTCGTGAGCTCCTTCAATTTTTGCCCACGCTTTAAATTCCTTAACTCCAAATTCTCGCTCTCCCGAAAGAAGTTCCATCATCGGAGTAAAGGAATGATGGAGTTCGAAAAGTTCTCCATCAACAAAGCATAGTAGCGCGTCTTCCAAATGATAATAGGCTAGCCTGATTTGTTCATTCCATTCATAAAAAATATCATCACGAAACGATTCGGCAAATAGGCGGAGTTCTTCTGAGGGAACACCATTTTTGAGTAGTTCCGTAAGTTCCGCAGAGGGTTCGCCCCTTTTAGGATACGTGACTAAGCGCCCAAACCATTTTGCAACGTCTGTTGGTTCCTTAGGAAAGGAGTTAAGAATTTGAATCACTTCCTTTACGGCTTCATAAGTAATTTCACCTGGCTTGGATGTCGGCTTCCACTGACCTCCATGAAAGCGCTGATTTTCAAGCATATCCACACCAATGGACCGAGACCAAGCGGCCAGCATTTCATCGTAAGCTGGAGATCTAAAGCCCATGCTAAATGTCATGGCTTCGCCAATAGCCACACCATCATGGGGAACCATGGGAGGTAAATACAATATATCTCCTGGCTCTAGTATCCAGTCCTCTACAGGATGAAACTCTTTCATAATTCTCAGGTCAAGGTCTTCCCTATACTCAGGCTCATGATCTAACAGTTTTCCAATTTTCCAGTGCCTTCTTCCCATTGCCTGTACTAAAAAGACATCATAATAGTCCACGTGAGGCCCCACACCGCCGCCATTTGCAGCGTAGCTAACCATCACATCGTCCATACGCCAGTCCGGAAGAAATCTAAATTTTCTTTTCAACTGGAGGACTTCCTGGCTGTAACATTCTACTTCCTGAACTAAGAGTGTGAAGTTTTCAGTAGGAAGTTTTGAAAACTCTTCATTTTCAAAGGGTCCATAGCGCACCTCCCAGTCAGATAGAGTTTTTCTGATTACGAGCCTTGAGGTGGTACCCTCCTCTGTGGAGAGCCCCGCTAATTCATCTGGACTGATAGGAGTTTGGAATGAGGGCAGGGCGCCGCGCATGAGCAGTGGTTTTTTTTGCCAATACTCGCTCAAGAATTGTTCCAAGGAAATGTCACCCCAAAATATATCCACTAAAATACCCTCCAGATAGAAAAGGGAATTTAACACACTTTCAGTCGCAAGCCGAGAGATAGAGCCCGGCAGTCAGGTCCCAGTTCAATATCCCGTTATTACAGGATAATTTTAAAAAAAAACCGTTCGATCTCAATAAAACAGGGGAGGCTTCCGAAAATACAAGGACTTCCAAAGCGAGGAAACTAGATAGTCATGGCCCCTAAGAAAATGGAAAATTTAAAGCTACATGGTTTTTTGGGAGAAAACCTAAGTGCATCTATTTTTGAGCAGATTGTCGAAAATTTTCCGGACATTATTCACTCCGTTGATAACGAAGGGATTATAATCTCAACTAATAGAGCGGCAGAGGACTTGCTCGGTTATTCTAAGGCTGAGCTAGTGGGTAAATCTGTCTTTGAAATTTACCCAGAAGAAATTTCAAAAAGAGTAAAAGTAGGATTTCAAAAGCTTAAAACTGAAGGCTTTAATGCTCACATTGAGTCTAAACTTCTAACCAAATCAGGTGAGATTATCGATGTCGAGATTCGAAGCATTTCTCTATACGATGAAGGAGGACAGTTCTCCCGCACATTCTCGATCATTCGAGACATGCGTCAACTTAACGCCCTCAAAGCCCAATTGATTCAAAGCAGCAAGCTTGCTGCAGTAGGAGAACTCGCAGCGGGAATTATGCATGACATAAGAAATCCACTTACTGTGATCTCTAACTACAACAATAGTTTTCTAAAAAGCGCCATCGAAAAAGGTGACGTAGGCCTTCAAAAGAAATGTCAATCTTCCATAGAAAGGGCTGCCGCCAGAATTCAAAAACTTTCAGATCACTTGCATTCCTACTCTCGAAATGAGAAAGAATCGCCAACTCAAATCGATTTGTCACTATTTATAGACGACTGCATCTTGATGGTCGAATCAAAAATTAAAGGCGCTAATGTTACATTAGAAAACAAGATTAAAGGAAGAGACCTCACAGTAATACTTAGCCCGAATCGAATGGAACAGGTTATTGTAAACCTTCTTTCCAATGCTTGCGATGCTATGGAGACTCGTCCCATAAGAAATCTGATCCTTAATGCCGAGCTGGATTCTACGAATCTATGCATTTCCATCTCTGATACCGGAATGGGCATTTCTAAAGAGAATTTAGAACATATATTTGATTCTTTCTTTACAACGAAGCCAAAAGGAAAGGGCACAGGACTAGGCCTTTCCATTGCTCAAAGTATCGTCGAAGATCAAGGGGGATCCATTACCGTCCAATCTGAATCGGGCATAGGAACTGAATTTCGGATTAATCTCCCTCAAAAACCCTCTGATGACTCCAAATCCCACTAAGGGCTCCCGCAGCGTCAATACTCTGTCAAAAAAAGTTCCCCCGTTTGACTGAGGCTTTGGGGCTTCCTAAAAAATTCTTTTCGCGCTGATTGCGATTTCTAGGCAGAATATGGGCATATCCTTATGATGTCAGTGCTCTAGAAAAATGCAAAAACATAGTTTTATGGCCCGGTCTTACCAAGGACTATTTTGATGCAGGATTTTCAAAAACCGGCTCCCCTTGGCTACATACCGGTGATGCAGAGAGAACTATTTTTAAGATGGATCTATAAACAGGTTTCAGCTAAGGAAGCTTCCATGTTTGGTAATCGAATATTCGGTACAAAATCGTAATTTGTCTTGACACGTTGCAGGTGTGCGTATTTTCTATGTCTCACATGCCGCTATAAATCGAGTTTGCTTTGTTTAAAGTGGGTGATGTGGATTCAAACGGAGTTTTTTCAAATAAGGGAAAGGTGTCTTTTTTAGGCACAAGGGAGTAAATGATGAAATACATAGTCTATGGCAAGGGTGGCATGAGGCACCTTAAAATTGTTTGGTTACTCAGAGAAATGTCGCTACCCCATGATATTGTTCCCATGAGCCCGCGCCCGGATTCACCTGAATACAATCGGCTGCTCGAAATGAATCCATTTGGAAAACTTCCTGTTTTGCAAGTGGATCAGGAGTATATCTGGGAATCTGGAGCCATCCTTAATTACCTGGTCGACAAGCATGTAGAGCATTCCATGGCGCCGCACCCAGGTACGATCGAGCGAGCCAAGCACGACAGATGGTTTTTTCTCGCACATACCGATTTGGAGGAACCACTTTGGACTATCGCCAGGCATTCGATGGTTTTTCCTGAGCATCTTCGTAGCCAAGAGGCAAAGGACGCAGCTCGATTTGATTGGCTAAAGAAAGTTGCTATTCTTGAGACGTGTTTGCCAGAGTCAGGTTTTGTAACCGGACCATGGTTTACCGTAGCCGATATTGCACTGGCATACGTCTTGAATTGGGGAAAGAAATTCGACATCATGGAAAACTCGCCAAGAGTTGAGAACTATCTCAAGCGGTGTTTAGATCGACCAGCTTGCCCGATCCAAGATACTTAAGGCGAAGATTTGAGATCGGGTTAAAATCCTAACATTGTTGAGCTATCATTATTTTTCTTAAAGAGGGACAATGTCAAAATGTTTGTTGGTTAAACTACTTTGCCCGGCTAATTACCCAAATTTAATTGCATGGATTTCAAGGTCAAAATAGTGAGTATTCCGTGGAAGTTTGCTTGACTGTTCTAACAACACCCTGGGCAGCCAAGATTTTTGTAGGATCATCATTATGCTGCGATTTTCTATTGGCATGAACGGGCTGTTGAGTTGAAAAAAATTATTCTTCGAAACCAGAGTTAACCGGATACTAAATCGGATGGTGAAAATGAGTCCAAAGCTAGCTAGAAAAAAATCGAAGAGCACCAAAATCACTGTCCCTGAGATTAGCTCCGGAGAATTCTTGCTCTATAAGACGGAGGATGGTCGGACAAAGGTTCAGGTTCGAGTTAAGAACGAGAGTGTTTGGCTATCGCTGAATCAACTTTCAGAATTGTTTGGGCGAGATAAGTCCACAATATCAAAACATATTTCAAATGTCTTTGAGGAGAGAGAGCTTCTCCTGGATCGAACTGTTGCAAAATTTGCAACAGTTCAAAATGAAGGGACTCGATCCATTGCCCGAGAGATCGAACACTACAACTTAGATGTAATTATATCAGTGGGTTACCGTGTAAAATCGCACCGTGGAACGCAGTTCCGTATTTGGGCTACCGAGCGCCTGCGCGAATACATCGTCAAGGGATTTACCATGGATGACGAGCGCCTTAAAGAGCCTGGCGGCGGAAACTATTTTGATGAACTTTTGAGCCGTATTCGTGACATCAGGTCTACAGAAAAAGTTTTTTGGAAGAAGGTCTTGGAAATATACGCTACAAGCATTGACTACGATCCTAAAATTGATTCATCTGTCCAGTTTTTTAAAGTGATTCAAAATAAAATGCATTGGGCCGCCCATGGGCGAACTGCTGCCGAGATTATTGCAGAGCGTGCTGATGCTGCAAAGCCCAATATGGGCCTCACTTCTTGGCAAGGGGAGCGGCCCAAGAGAACTGACACCCAAGTAGCAAAAAACTATCTAAACTCAGACGAATTGGACACTCTTAACCGGATTGTATCATTCTATCTTGATTTTGCTGAACTTCAGGCAAAGCAGCGGAAACCCATGTTTATGAACGACTGGGTCAGGAAACTCGATGACTTTTTGAAGCTTAGTGAACGTGAGATTCTGACCAATGCCGGAAGAATATCCCACGAAGCTGCTGTAGCGAGAGCATCACAGGAATTTGATAAGTATACCCAAATTCATGGTGATCAGCCCAGTCTAGCCGAACTTGACTTTTATGAGGCAATCGAGAAGGCGAAACAAATCGAACGAAAAGTACCTAGAGAGAAAAGTTAATAGTCTTTCAAAAACTAGGATTTTTTATGTTGTTGATCAGGTGGTAGATGCGCTAGTCGCCTAGCGACACCCCCATTGAGAACCCGTCGTGCC
>JBAXBA010000079.1:0-17415 GCA_037142195.1 Pseudomonadota bacterium | reverse complement strand
GGTGACATCTCGCCTTATACGCAAGGAATTTGCAGAACACATTGAAAAATATTATGGGAAGCCTATCTTTTGGAGCAGGACATACTGCCTTTTGACTGTCGGTGGGGCTCCGCTGTCAGTGCTCAAGCAGTATATTGAAAATCAGGCGGAAGTCGAATAGGCCGCTCTCCTCGCTTTGCTCGGATCACGGCAGTCGGCTTTCACCACCAGCCAAACCCGTCTGGTTCCTCCCTGGCTCGGGACGGGCTATGGCTGGAGTACTTGCTGACAATCCGATAGAACTAGATCGCAGCTTTATAGAGCCTCAATATGAGGTTGCCAACAACTATTTCGCGGCGACAACACATTGTTGAGACTCATCGGACGGATTTCATGATCTAGAAGTGCTCGCTATATCTTCTTTATTGTGATGGGGTTTTTTAAAGAGTCGCGAAGCATCCCGTTTTCGAGGCATTGAAACCATTACAGACGAAAAAGCAGCAAAAATCTTGTCGAAATCATCCGTAAAGTTGAAGAAATTCTTAAAGAACAGCGCTTCTTAAGTCTCAAAAAAGTATGGATATTCATGCTCTAGAGACAATATATCCGAAAGCATGGAGACCTAATATGACTGATAACGCCCTTCCTGTCGGAACTTTGTTAATAATCTAAGCTCAGGTGGCCTAACCTTAATAGAAGTCCTTTTCATGCGTGCAAAACTGACAAATCGAGCCTCTTTTGAAGAGCCTCTTTGGTCTCAAATTGTTGCGAGCATTACACTTAAACAATACGCTGGAACCTACACCGGTATTGGCAAAAGGAAACACTGGGAAAAAAGCTTGATTTGCAAACCAACTTGGCGATTGGAAATCATCCGGCATCAAAGCGTTAAGCTACTGGACTCGCACATGCAGGTCTATGGTTTCAGGAGTAGAGGTCGCTGGATATTCCTGGCCATGAGTCCAATGGGCCCTAAAACATGAAGTTGCGAAATCCTGACTCTCAAATGTGACAGAACTGGCTTTCTGCAAGGGGGCCATCTTGACTTGTAGAAACAGATAAAACTATAATGACATGTTGAATTGATTTCTAATTGAAAATATGACGGTCAAATCTTTTTAGACTGTAAGATGAGCTTTTGTTAAGTCTATTTAAATAAAAGGAAACGTTGATGTTTTATCCCTCCATGATTCTTCTTGTTAGCGGCTTGTTTTTTTCTAGCTGTAACCACACAAAGCCAGGAGAATCGGCTTCAGACCCTAAGGGTTTGGAAAGTAGCTATGGAGCTAATAAGCTCTACTTGTGGAATCGTCCAGCAGATTCCTCCCAGGACAATATTGCCAAAAGCTGTTGGTATTACAAAGAAGCTAGCAGTAAGAGCGAAAGACTTGATGAAAAGCAGGCGATGATTCACTCCGTTCGCATAAATTCTTATGCAATTGCAGATGCACAGATTGAAGAGCAGCTTCAGAAACTATTGATCGAAAAATTAGCCTCGGCTGGGGGTGATTTTGTTCCTTGCGGAATTTCTGCGGTATCATTATATGTCGCCCTACAGACTGCCGGGACTAGCGCTATTGCTTTAGGCGTAAATGGTTCTTGGGCTGCCCATAACTGCATTAAAAATACTCCTAAGATCATTCAGGCTTTAATGGAAATGCGAGGAGCTAGTGAGGGAAAAGTTTCATTGCGAAATGGCGAAGGCAAAGTGGGCAAAAAGTCAGCTGCTAGTAAAGCTGAGTTGGATATTTTCCGACAGGCCATCAAGCGCGCTATGAGTCTAGGTCTTGAGTCAGAAAGCCCGTGTTCCCGCCCCGTCGAATTCATAGAGGAAATTGAACGCTAGGTATGGGTAAGTAGACACCTTCGAATTCGCAACTCCGCACTAAAAGGCGCAACTCCTTAAGAAATCGTCTTTGGTAAGCGCACTGACTACAGAATGGGATAGCTCAAAAAAATAGCGGATGCAGAAAATTAAAATTAGAAGCTAACCGAGCAATTCGCTGGAAGGAATTTCTAACCTATGTCCTCAGTTTCGGCAGGAGAATCTTCCTGTACCCAGAATCTTATAATCTCCTCGCAATATTCGGTAGCCATTCAAGTCACAATCTCCTGTGACGCGAACATGGGACGTATATATGTTAATGGCTTTCAAAATGGAGCACGGTAGCTTACGAGTGCTACCGTAGGGATGACCTGAAAAGGAATCCAAATGGCCAAAAGTCATGGACCACCTCATAAATAACTAAGCTATTGCGGGCCTTAGCTAAGGACTTCTTCTTTCACTCCCTAAGAGTTGATAAACCGAGGGTCATAATGCCGGTACTCTGATCTTTCCATCGATTTTAATCCTACTAAAATGCATGAGAAGGCCTATCGGATTGATTGAGAAGTTTGTTAGGACCACGGGAAAATTCACCGAAATTATGGGAAGATGCCTTGGTTCGCTGCATGGCAACAACTCTTGAATGGACCCGCAAATTCCGATGGCGAGTTAAATCTTGCTACCAAGAAGCATTAGAAGATATTCAGGATTCGGCAGTAACCAAATCCTACAAAATAAATAGTTCGATATTCGGGTAATTCTATTCCTCAATTACTCTATGATATCAAATTTAGATCCTCAAGCCTCAGGGCCATCCCGCCAGCGTGGGAAGAAATTGTGTGAGAACTCCCCGCCATTTCTCAGGGCATCCAAGATCCTGTCCAAAAGCATCGAACAAGTCATTCCATGCATCCGCCCAGTTCGGGGTTTTTCCGGTGATTCCCTTGCTCGGAATACCTTCGCCGAATTTTACATAAAGCTGGGCGGCATTAATTTTATTCTTTAGGAAAGGATTCTCATCCAAATGGCGCATGATAATATTCCACTGAATGCGGTGAATTTGAACACCATGGGAACTACCTGGTTTAAAAAACTTATCTCGGAATAAGGCTGGCTTTTTCAAATCATCCTGCGTTAGGCTTGTCTGGAGATCAAAAGCGGAAAGAAATTTGTGTTTCTTCTCTGTAGCAGTGAGTATTGCTTCTAAGGCATCCTCCATCGACTCGCCTTTAGTCGCCATTCTCTTGGCGACATCAAACTCGAGATTTTGAATTTGTGAAAATACAGCTTTAGGATCAGATACGAGGTCAAAAATAGATTCGATGCCTTTGACAATATTAGGATCATTTGACTCTATGTCGTAATTATTATAGTTGATTTTAATCGCCGCGAATTCTGAAGAAGCAAGATAGGCTTTGAATTTGACAAACTGCTCGCTCCTATTTTTTTCTAAAGATCGCATGATCAGAGCGTATCTATTGGCACTAGCAACCTCACTGGTCACTATTCTTGGCCCAGTATACTTAGCGACTCGATTGCTGTTAGGGAAAAGCTTAATACGGTCTAAGGAGCTTAGAAGTTGAGATTTCCTAGCTTTTGAGATAGTCAAAACTAGGCTTCTGCCGTTTGCATAAAAAACTCTCAACTGTTTAAGAGTTCCCTTGAGTTTAGTAAAGGCAACGCTCGTATTTTTCCAAACTGCTGGCAAATTTACATTCGCTAGACCAAAGGATGTGCCCTCGGGCTTTTCTATAATTGATGCAATTTCGGTTGAGCAACTTGTCAATTGTGACTGGATTAAAAAGGAAAGAGCGTCATCGGTGACTTCAGCGGTGTCGGGAGCTCCATTTTCTCGCTCGGCGAACTCTAAATTGTTTTCAGGATTCATCTCATCAAATGCTCTTGATGGGGCTAAGCAAGCAGTTTCTGGAAGTCTATTATAGTTTTCGTACCCGCCATTTGCGGACAACTCTTCGCTTTGGTTTTTAATTTCAGTTTTGCAAGCAATATTTGCTGTCAAAAGCGAGAAGAACATCCCTATTGAAAAAAAAACAGCTCTATTTCTATTCATAAGTCCTCTTTGCTCTTAAAATTGTAAGTCGGGATCGTGGATTTCAGTATTTTACATGTTGCTAGAATTGATTGTCAAATGCAGTCTTTGACTCGTCTTAACATGCCTTAGTTTCCTAGCTATCTCCGAACAGAAATTTCCATTGAATATTACTGAATTCACTTAATTCGAATTCCCAATTCCGCACTAAAAGCCGCGACTCCTGAAGAAATCGTTTCTGGTGAGCGCACTGAATACAGAATGGGATAACTCAAAAAAATAGCGGCTGCATAAAATTAAAATTAGAAGCTAACAGAGCAGTTTACTGGAATGCTTTTCTAGCCTATACACTCCCCTTCGGAGGCGGAAGCTTCCTCCGCCAGAATCTTACAATCTCCTCGCAACATTCGTTAACCATTCAAGCCACAATCTCCTGTGACGCGAACATGGGACGTATATATGTCCATGGCTTTCAAACTGGAGCACGGTAGCTTGCGAGTGCTACCGTAAGGATGACCTTAAAATGAATCCAAATACCAAAAGTCATAGACTACCTTTAAAATAACCTATGCTATCACCGGAACTTAGCTGCAGACCTTTTAGAACGACGTGGTTGATCGTCACTATCTTGCAAAGCAAGAGCTCATGAACTGGCGCAGCGCCCAAAATCATAGACCACCGTAAAAAACCTTTGTTATTACAGTTGCTTAGCTGCAGCTGCTTAAGTTATCTCTTGCCTTTTACGATTGTATATACATAATGTATATACGAGGTTTATATGGCAAAAACTCCCATTTCGATACGCCTTGAGACCGACCTTCTTGACTGGTTTAAGAAAGAAGCGCCCCAGGGCTATCAGGTGATGATCCAGGATGTTTTGCGTGAATACCGGCGCGTCCGTGAGCATCGCTCGCAAAATATACTAGGCAGAGCCCAGCAAATTTTTACCCAGTATCACGCGAAGTGTTTCTGGCACCTCCGCAAAGACTTAAAAGTTACGTTGGAAAACTTATCGATTATCCAGAATGGACTAAGAAAATACGGGGGCCTAGAAGGGCTTCGTCTTGCCGCCGAACTTGACTTAGAATAAGGAGACAAAATCATGCCCATCACCGCATTTCAAAAAACAGTCCTTAGACTCATTAAATCAAACCGCAGCCCTGATAGCTATGTTGCCGGAGGAACGGCGATTCAGCGGGCTCCTAACTCACTCAGGTTTTCAGATGATATCGATTTTTTCCACGATGCGGATCAGGCTGTGACTGACGCGTTTCAAAGCGACCGGGCAACACTGCTGTCAGCGGGGTATAATTTCGAAACACAGATATCACAGCCAAGTTTTTACCGCGCAACGGTCGGAAAAGCCGACGAGCAACTTAAATTAGAATGGGTTCGCGATACAGCGTTTCGATATTTCCCCGTCGTTGATGATGAAGAGTTAGGCTACAGGCTGCACGATATAGACCTTGCGATTAATAAATGCCTCGCTCTCGCTAACCGCTCCGCGGTAAGAGACGCTCTGGACATCCTCGAGCTTGATCGCTACGTGCTCTCCCTTCCGGCGATCGTTTCCGCCGCTTGTGGGAAAGACCCAGGCTTTACGCCTGATCTTATGCTGGAGATGATTCAGCGACACATGACATTCACGCCCGATCAGCTTGCAGCCGAGTCTCTGACAAAGCCCGTCGATCCCGTAAAATTGAAAAAAAATCTTCTGGCACTCCTGGAACAGACGAGAAAAATCCTTCAAAAGGTGCCTGCAAAAGCCATCGGATGTCTCTTTGCAGACCATAAAGGCAACGTGCTTAAAGACCTCTCCAAACTAAAACAGACTGAGCATATCCTCCACCATGGAACCATTCGCGGAAGCTGGCCAAAGGTGGTGAACTAGGCAGTTTTCTCTGGATGTTCCACTTCCGATACTTAAGCGATCCGCTTCGAAAACATATACCAAAGTTACCACGGATGTGACGATGCAACCTTCAGGCTACTTTTGAAGTCATTCCTGCTTCAGCTCCCTAAGTGACTCGCTAGCATTTTAAAACCACCTCGACCGCCCAAAATTTCGACTTGACACAAGTAAAAGGTTTCAGGGAGTAAGTACTATCTGAATCTTATCTTAGTAAAACATGATAGGACTTACTCCCCAGAATGCACTTGCTGAGTTAGACATAGGGAACTGCTTTGTAAATTCACTTGCTATTAAATTCTATGTCCGTCCTGTAAAAAAATTTTGTGAGAGAATTTATCGCAGGCTTGATTACCAAAGCAAAAGGACCCGATAGGGTCCTGACCGTTAGGATTTATTTTTAAGTTTTTTTCGGTACAAAGCAGGGTCTTGATTTTCGTCTGAAGAATTTTCCTTTGACCATATACCCAATTTTTCTTTTTGGGCGCTCACTTCTGCTGCGTCAAATAAGGCATGATCAATGGTCTTAGAGCTTTCTTTTCCCCGGTAGACCCTGGCAAAACCTTGCTCTACGAGCCCGACATTTATGGATTTCGGTCCTTGACAAAATTCACCGACCGTTCTGCCGTAACGGTCAGTCCCGTGCCTGATCAGGTTGATCTTCTTTCCGACCACTTGGTCAGAAAGAGCGACTTTAGCCTCTTGGGCTCGCGGCTGGCCCTTGCCGCCTAAAGTTCCCTTCTTTTCTGGGGCATCGATTCCCGCGAGACGAATTTTTTCTTTCGTGCTCAAGGTGCAAGTATCACCGTCGTAGCAGCGCACCACTTGCACGATAGAAGACGAGGGACTACCCACCATAGACTCGCAATTTAATATCGAACTTGCTAATGCAAGTGTGCTCAGTAAACCCAAAACTGCTCCTCTCCCCTAGGTGATTACAAGCTAGGGCTTTAACTTAGTCTTGCCATTTCTGAAATGAGAGCCACGCCAAAACCAGTACCTCGGTTGTCACCATAGGAGGCTGGTCCCGCTAAATCTATGTGGAGCCACTTCAGTCCCTTGACATCCTCGATATGAGACCATAGGAACTGCCCTGCACTACTGGAGGGAGAATTCGATCGATTCTTCACGGAATTTTTCATATCAGCAATGGCGGATTTAAACTCATCTGCAAAAATTTCAGGAGCAAAAATGAGAGGATGAACTAAATCACCCGTTACTTTTCCAATCTCGATGGCCTCTTTTTCTGTTTTTTCATCGTTTGAAACTATCCCGGCGTGCATAAGCCCGGTGGCGACCAGCTGAGCTCCCGTTAAGGTGGCAGCGTCAATGATCAATTTCGGGTTAAACTTCCTCGCCACCCAACTAAGAGCATCTGCTAATACCAATCTTCCTTCCGCATCAGTATTGTTAATTTCTACCGTTTTGCCGGAATGCATGAATAGAATATCGTCATTTTTATAGGCTTCAGGTCCAATGGCATTTTCCACAATTCCACAAACCGCAATCACTTCGTTCTTGCAGTGGGAGTGAACCAGAGTATGAAAAGCGCCGAGTACAGCCGCAGCTCCCCCCATGTCCCCTTTCATACCGACCATACCGCCAGAAATTTTAAGAGAAAGACCTCCTGAATCGTAGGTCAGTCCTTTACCGACGAGCGCCACAATCTTCTTAGGCGTTTTAGGTTTGTAATGAAGAACCACCATGCGCGGGGCCTTGGTCGCTGCCTTACCCACAGCATACATCCCACAAAGACCGTGCTTGACGAGATCTTCACCCACAAATTCTGTAATCTTTACATGAGGGATGTCTTTGAAGTGGGCTTTAATTTCCTTAGCAAAGACTTCTGGATTTAACTCCGAAGGCGCACGATCCACAAGTGCCGCAGCCCATGCGACGCCTTCCATAGAAGCTATGGCGCCTTCACTCGGCTTTAAAACTTTCCCCATATGATCTACGGGCAATACTTTAAGTGTCAGGGCAGGAGATTTTTGAGCCTTTGCCCCTTTTGCTTCAGGTTTTGATTTGTAGCTGGTGCGATTTTCTAATCTTGCAAGGCCGTTTAAGGCTCCTTGCAAAAATTGTGCGTCTTCTACCGCCAATAGGATCGAAGTGGATCGACCGGTCGACAAAGACTGGGTGTGCTGAAATATGGAGTGTTTGCGACTTGGTGAATTATATCTCGAGACTTCATCTGGAAGCACCACTAAGGCCACTTCTTTTATATGCGCATCGTTTGTAAATGTTTTATAAACAGCACCGTTGGCACCTGAGACTAAACTTTTGATGCCATTTTTAATAAGCGAAAGCGCTCCCTCAGGCAAATACGCAGACCATATTTTTTCTTTCTTAAAAAAACCCTCAGTGCCCACTACAACCAGTCTTTCAGACCCTTTTGATAAAGACCCCGATTCATTTAAAAGTATAATTTTCAAAAGTATTATCCTTCCTATAATTCGTCATAAACTCACGATGTTCTTTGATCATACCCAATTCTGACGATTCTGCGCAGCACAAAAGGCACGCGATCTGCTTTTTCTAGTCATTCATTTAGGCGCGCCCGGCTGGGCCAAGAAAAGCCAACCACCAAGGCCAAATATGCTCAAAAAGGACACACTCTCAGCTGAGTATGGGCCCGTTGTCAATAGACAAGCCTCCTTCGCCGGGCATCTCCCAATTCAGAAATGCCTCCCTTCGAAACCTCAATGACTGCTTATCCATCACGCCTCCATGACCCAAAAAACAGGAACTTCGAACTTCCCCTATAGTAAAATGTAAAATACCGCGACTCGAATGGTTCAAGGTATCCTTCGAGGGTTGCTTCGAGGGTTCCTTTCTTTTTTTCGCACCTGCCAAAGAAATTGAACTAGTATTTAAGCTCAGGTATAGTTTCCTTAAGATTCATACTAAGGAATTCCATGACATTGATTTTAATTGCAGCTTTTTTTGCGGGCCTCGTGGATGCCATGGGCGGCGGAGGGGGACTGCTGACGACCCCAGCTTTGCTACTTTCCGGACTCCCCGTATCACTGGTCCTCGGGACCAATAAGGTTATTGGAACTTTTGGATCAACGGCTGCAATCATGCGGTTTCAAAGAGCGCGGCTACTGTCTGGCCATAAAACCCCAGCGGAATGGATGACAAAGACAAGTCTTATTTTAATTGCTGCCTCCTTGGGCGCTTTCGCTTCCACATACCAGGGAATTACCGATCATTTAAAAGATATCTTGCCGCCTATTCTATTTGTCATATTGTTGCTTTTGATTAAGAAGTGGTTTTTTTCTTCTCCCTCGCTCCCAATCCAGAAACAGGACTCTTTAAAGAACTCCGATCGACCAGCAGGCGTGGGACAAATCCCCCTTGCCATGATTGGGTTCTACGATGGTTTATTTGGACCTGGGACCGGCATATTTTTTCTTTCCTTTTTAGAGCGTCAAGGCTTTCAAACGCAGACGGCTAATGCGATTGCAAAGATCTTTAACCTATCGTCCAACATCGGGGCCTTAATTTTTTTTAGTATCTATCAGCGTGTGGACTGGAAAATAGGGCTTAGTGGCGCCGCATGTTATTTAGGAGGCAATTTTATCGGTGCTGGTTTTGTGTTGCATTCGGGGCATAAGATCATACGCTTTACCGTGATTGCAGTGACTCTTTTAACCATAGGTAAGTTAATGTGGAATTCCTAAAACTTAAGGATTACTTTTATGGCCGCCCAACCCTCTTTTAGACTTTTCTTAGCCTCCCTCTTTCTTATTGCAGGAAACGCCTTAGCGGAGGAAACGACTTTTTCCTGCCCTAAAAAACCGATCAAGATCGGCTATAGTGATTTTGGAATCTTTTACAATGAAAAACTAAAAACGGGACTTGACAAGGATATTGTTCAAAAAATTATAGAGAAAACAAATTGTCGTTTTGAGGAAAAGAGCTACAGCCGCTCCTCCCTTTGGGCTCAACTTAAGTCAGGAAAAGTTGACATTTCTTTGAGCAGCGTCAATACCAAAGAACGCAGTAAAATTGCTAAGTTTTCTTATTATGGGGTAGCCAAGACGTCTGTACTGTTTCACACCGGTGCACGCGCAGCCACTCTTGTAGAGTTTACAAAAAATACAGGACAAAAAATGGGCTCTGTTTCCGGCACGAGCTATGGGCCGGCCCTTGATCTTGAAGTTAAGAACCTAAAAAAAACAGGGCGAGTTGTGGAATTTGCGACTGAAGAAAAATTGTTTCAGGCATTTAAGAAGAAAAAAATAGATGTTTTGCTGTTTTTCATAGGCGTGAAAGAGAGGTACCTTTCCCCAGAAGAAAATGCCACGTATTCTCAAACGGAGTGGATTGGCGAAATCGAACCCCACGGCTTAGCCTTTTCAAATAAATCCAGTCAAACCGCCCTTTTTCCCTGGTTCGACCGGATCATTCAAGACATGGTGAAATCAGGTGAGATAAAAACCTTGGCAGCTAAATATCTCACTTCGGAAGAACTCCCTTTCTATCACCCGTAACAACGATAACCCTAGTGACCATCTTTGAAGACACTCACGGTGCATTAGGCGGATCAAGAAAATTCCAAAACTGCGGTTTAAGGACCGTATATTCACAAAGTCTGCACTACGGAATCTAGGAACAAGCTTAACGGAGCCATGACCTAAGGGTTTAAGTCCGGAAGGCATTTTTTTCCTTAAATATCTTCCGAATACCTTTTTTTCCTTTCAACCCAAACTAGTGCCTCATTCTTGTCAAAGGGATTTTCCGCAATAGCGGGCCAAAGATACACACTTAAAAAATGGACTTCCGGGGCTATGATTTTTGAAAGGAACCTACAAAAAAGGTGCGAAGTCTTCTACAATTATTGTAGAATAGTTCATCGCTGATCGAGACATCCTAATCCCCCAAATGCCAATAAAACTCAGGAGAGACTCACTTTATGAATCACCAAAAACGCTGGGTAGTCTACAAGTTTGGGGGAACCTCGATGGGCGGCGCGGAAAAGATAAGCGCCGTCGCTGATATCGTACTAGGGAGGCCTGATTTAGGTCAGCTTCGCCTTGGTGTAGTCGTCAGCGCTATGAGTGGAGTTACAGATCAACTTTTGGCTTTGACAGCCCTTGCTGTAGCGCGCGCGCCTGAGCTTCCCAAAAGTCTCGCAGCTCTTCGAGAAAAACATCTTAACACTGCTCATGCTCTCTTGACGGAGTCTGCAAAAGGTGAGTTTACAGAAAAGTTTGATCGCGATCTTGAAGCGCTTTCTAAGGTACTTGATGCCATTGGTGTGGTTAGAGAATGTTCCGACCGCCTGCGCGACTTTGTCTCAGGCCTAGGAGAGGTTTGGAGCGCGTCACTTTTAAGTCTTCATTTGAAAAAAAGACAGATCGCCAATACCTATGTGGATGCCCGTCGGATTTTGACCGTGGAGCCTTCGGCACAAGGACCGAACATACTTTGGGAAGAGTCCAGGGAACGCATGGATGTGCTATCCTCTCAACCCACTGACCTGCTCATCATTACCGGATTCGTTTGCAGAACCCCTCAAGATGTGCCGGCGACCCTTGGCAGAAACGGCTCAGATTATTCCGCTTCCATTTTTGGACACCTTCTTGATGCCTTAGCGGTAGAAATCTGGACAGATGTCGACGGGGTTATGAGCGCCGATCCCAGACGCGTGCAAGATGCCGTTGTAATACCTGAATTGACCTATCGAGAGGCCATAGAGCTCGCCAACTTTGGAGCCAAAGTGCTGCATCCCGCAACCATGTTGCCTGCCGTCATGAAAAATATTCCCATTTTAATTAAAAATACCTTTCACCCTCATGCTAAGGGCAGCCGCATCGAGGCGAGCGCAGGCAATGACAGCAGTTTTACCGTCAAAGGTTGCGCGACTGTCGATGATATCGCTGTACTTTATTTAGAGACTTCAGGATCGCTCCCCCTTGAGTGGATTCATTCCAAAATCATCGGACTATTGTCGGAAGCAAAATTGCACGTAATTATGGGCACATTTGGCTCACCAGGAAACTCATTATCCTTCGCATTGGCAAACCAGCACGGTGAAAATGCCTATCGTTTGATCCAAAAAGCATTCCCCGTGGAAATCAATGCAGGCCAGATTTCACTTCTTGAGCTTCATCGCGATCAAGCCATTCTGTCCATTGTGTCAGATACGATGGCACAGAAGACGGGCGTTGCTGCCAGGTACTTTGACTCCCTTGCCAAGGCGGGAATTAGCGCTAGAGTAATCAACCAGGGCTTTAGTGAAAGAAATATTTCCGTTGTTGTTGCCAAAAATGAAATGACCAAGGCTTTGCGAAGTACCCATTCAGGATTTTACCTTTCCCCTCAAACCATCAGCTTAGGCTTAATAGGTCCAGGGCTCGTCGGAAAAAACTTTCTGAGTGAGCTGTCAAAAATTAAAAGAAACTTGAAACTAGATGCTAAAGTAGACATTCGGCTTCGCGGCATCTTAGATCTCCACAGTATGGTTCTAGACGACAAAGAAATCGATCCAGACACTTGGGAAAAGACATTCGCTGCGAAAAAGACGGAGCTCAATCTTTCTTCCTTTGTAGCTCACGTTCAGTCTGGCAATCTCCCCCACCACGTCATCATTGACTGTTCCAATTCGCCCGAAGTCGCCAGTCATTATGCCGATTGGCTTTCCTCCGGTATCCATGTGATCAGCCCGGGGACGTTCGCAAATTCAGGCCCACTCGACTATTATCGCAAGCTCCAAGCTTTAACTCGCTCCAGCCAAAGACACTATCTCTTTGAGTCGAGCGTTTGTGGAAGCCTACCCGTTATTGAAACCCTCGCAGATCTCCTGCAAACCGGCGACGAAGTCATACGTCTCGAAGGGATCCTCTCAGGTTCTATCAGCCATATGATTGGCCGCCTCAATGAGGGTGTGCCTTTTTCTGAGGTACTTAAAGAAGTAGTTGATCAAGATCTTTTCGATGAAAGCATCACAGACGATTTAAATGGATCTAGCGTCAAACGAAAGTCGCTTCTATTAGGACGCGAGCTGGGAATTCATGCCGAAGAAGGTGATCTCAACGTAGAAAAAATTCTTGATGTAAGTCCTCGCCTATCCCTAGATGAAATTCTTTCCGCAGCCAAGGCTCAAGACAAAGCCATGAAGGCGAAAGTGGACGAAGCTCAAAAACACAATATGAGCCTCCAGTATATCACGACCTTATCCACTGAAGGTGGTATACGCACGGAGCTAAAAGCGCTGGCAAAGGATCATGTGTTTTCCAGAGTCACGCCTGGTGAAACCATCGTTGCTTTTTACACAAAAAGGCTCGGTAAACAGCCTCTCGTGGTTCAAGGCCCTGGAGCCGGAAAACAGGTGGTGTCGGCTGCCATTACAGCTGATCTCCTCAGATTGACGAGATACCTGGGATCCATTGGCTAAAAGTCACTTTGTTATGCTAGCGGGCTGGATCTTTTTTGAGAACACTTTCCTTTACCAAGCTTTAAAAATACAACGGGCTGGATCTTGAAGGGGACAAGTCATCGTCGAAGATGTAGATACATCCAAAATAATTCTTTTAATATCTGGCAAGTCGTCGAATGCGGCAAGTGGCGTCAAGTCTCTAAGTTCGCCAAAAGGAATCACCAAAGAGTTGATCTTCACTTGGGAAAGCTTGCCAAAGGCAGCGCCACATCTGACGTCCTGGGTCACCTGAGAAAGATCTTCGAGAGCTTGGCCTTTTTCCGCAAGATTTAAGATCGCCGAAAAGGTATATTTTTGATCATTGCTCAGGGTACCCAAACAAATATCGATAAAGCTTGTGGTAACTAAAGAGTATGGAGCCCGAACGTCTGACGAGGCGAGACAATAGGTGCCATCAAAATAAAGACCGCTAGAACAAGGGACTTGCTTGCAAGTTTGATCTGGGTTGATGCGATCGCTAGGACACTGGTCCGACTCCCTGACGCATTTTCCAGCCCGAAAACTCAAGGACTTGTCTTTACAAGTGCTTGCCAACGAAAAATTCGTCTGTCTTTTTTGGCCTTTCCCGCAACCCATAAAAAGCAAACTGACGCCAACTGCTAAAAATAAAATAGGTTTCATAGAGTCCTCATGGTGTCTGACTATAGGCCTAGCCCTCGCCAGGAAGCGGATTGTACAACATCGCCCTGCAGCCACAAAATACTATTTAAAGCGCTCTAAACTGCTGAAAATTCCCGATGTTAGTCAACTTACTTTTCTCTCTAGGCTGAAAACCAGTCCTAAACCCAACTTGTTTCTTCTTAACAACCTCTATTTTTTCGGGCGAAAAGAACACCTTCAAAGTCTTCACCGCAAACAAAGGCACCTACGAGCAAAAAAGGTTAGAAAATGATAAGGTTTTTCTAGCTAAACGTTTCTGCGCCTTGAGCCCAAAGTCATGAGGCGCTCATTCTCTTTCTCTCAAGCCTGGGATCAAAAACAAGAAATCTATTTCCTCAAGATCCTCGCTTAAAGTACGAAGCTCAATGCATTTAAAGCCTGAAACCCAGAGCTTCTCATACCTGCCCACTTACGGCGGGTTACGAACACTTGCCGAGTGAGAGGTCACTAATGGGTCCGCAAGAACCCATCTAGGTGAAGGCATGTCACTTGCGCAGAATGGAAAGACTCAAAGGAATCGGATAGTTAATCAAGGAGAGGTAGACCTCCCTGAAAACCTTAAGGCCGTTAGAAAATCTAAAAGTAGACCTTATGGCACGAAAAATTGTCGCAAGCCCTTGCGAAAAAAAGGCCCCCGCAAAATTGCTCTTTATATAATGCCAATTTTCATGCATAGACAGGTATGAACCTCAAGATTCTGACTAAAACTAGGAAATTCAAAACTATGAACCTAACTCCGCGACGTACACTCTTTAGTATCTTGTTCATGATCATCACCGGTCCTAGCTTCGCTGACAAGATGGATCCCGTGCAAACGTGCATGAATGAGACTTCTGAACTGGAGGGCAAACTTGGATGCATTCCAGGCCTACAGTTTAAAGCCGTCGAAAGAGATCCCGCGGTTTCAAGCACTCTTAGACAATACGATCTCCAGTTTGAGCAGCCGCTAGATCATAATAACCCCGCCCTCGGAACGTTTAGCCAGAGAGTCGTTCTTCTCCACAGAAGCTATGCCGAACCCATGGTACTTCAAACCAGTGGTTACTCCATCTTTGGCGTCAGAGAGTCGGCTCTTATGAGACGATTTGCCACCAATCAAATCCAAATAGAACATCGCTTTTTCTCTACCTCCACACCAGATCCCAAAGACTGGTCTAAGCTTAACGTCAAGCAATCTGCTGATGACTTTCATCACATTGTGGTGGAGCTTAAGAAAATCTATAAGAGACCTTGGGTAGGCACAGGCGCAAGTAAGGGTGGGATGACTTCTGTTTTTCACCACTACTTCTATCCAGAAGATCTCACGGGAACGGTCGCGGATGTGGCTCCTCTTAGTTTTAGTACAGAAGATACACGCTATATCGACTTTTTAAAAACTGTAGGAGGTGAAACCTATGCTGACTGCAGAAACAAAATCAGCCTCCTACAAAAGTTTATATTAGAACATAGAGAAGACGTTCTACCGATGATCTCAGGTAAGTATACACAAATCGGAAGTTCCGATGTTGCCCTCGAACATTTCATCCTCGAAAGCCCTTTCATCTTTTGGCAATATAAAAGCCCTGACGATGAATCGGTAGGCTGCGATAAGATTTCGAAGTCTTGGAAAGAAGCCGCATCGGCATTCAATTTTTTGCAAGAGGTCAATCCCATTACTTCCTACACAGACAGTGAGATCGAGGGTTTTCAATCTTACTATTTCCAAGCCGCTACGGAACTTGGCAATCCAGGATCCGAAAGAGAGGATCTTAAAGAGCTCCTGAAGTATGAGTTTAATATTGACCAATACACTCCCAAAGGAGTCGAGTACAAGTACTCCAATGAGCTGATGCTAAAGATCAAGGATTGGACTGCTCAACAAGCTAAAGATATTGTATTTGTTTATGGAGAATTCGACCCCTGGTCTGCAGGAGCTTTCCCCCATGGAAAAATAGAAAACAACATGCATCATTTTATAGTGAAGGGCGGCAATCACGGCTCGAAGTTTACTCTTTTAGATCGGGATCAAAAATCAGAAGCTGAAGCAGTCTTTGCAGCTTGGTTTGGCAAAAAAGCGGTGAGTGAGCCTGCTTTTGACAAAAACCCTACGAATATCAAACCTGACCCTAAGAAGACTTTAGGCAACGAAGATTTAGAAACCTTTGAATTTAGAGTTCGCCGCTCCTTGAGACTCTAAGCCTTTGCCAGCTCTTAGAGACATTTGGGCAACTTTCCTGAGCCCGATTATTTCTAAAAGCCGAAATATCGCCTCCACATTCTATCTGAGAGGGCCTGTGATAGGTCCTTTTTTTTGGGGTTAGAACATCAATTCTAACCTTAGAGTCATCCGTGAATTTACCCAAAAGTCGGTGCGAAACAACATTTCAAGACATTGTAAAGCAGAATGCGGCAATTCATCTTCTTTTAAGTAGACCTAACAAGACATTTTGGATATCTACCATCTAGAACAGGGTTTTCCTGCTCAGCTTAGAATCATTGGGGAGTCTTTATGATAAAATTTCTTTGCTTGTTGCTTGTTTGTTTTCCTTTTATTGCTCACGCTGAAGACGAGGCATTAGTACCTAGAGAGTCAGAAAATCTTTCTCTAACCATACTAAGCGTCAAAACCATTAAGCATGAAAGTCCTTATTTCATAGATCAAGTTGATCTTGTCATCACAGCGAAGGCAGCAACTTGGCGTAAAGAAAGAACAGAGACAATGTCAGGCATAATGCTCGGTGGAAGATTATCTACACCTGGATCATTATCATCTGCGATGACATTTGTAAGAGTTGATAGACTTATAGCTTGTAAAAGTATTCTAGACCGTCAAGAGAACAATTGTGTGGATGTTGCTAGGGTTGATGAGCGAGGTTTGGTTGATGCGAAAAACTTGGAGGCATTCTATACTAAAATTGAATTGTCGCCAGAGCAGAAGATTTTTTGCTCCCTAGTGTCAATATGCGCGAACCGTGACTTTGATTTCATAACTTTGGAGTATAGTCCTAACTAGGCAGTGAGTGAGTCCCGATTGATTGTGGGATGAGCGACACGACCTCATTTTTTGCAATAGGCTCATCTTCAAATATCCTCCACTTGCCAAGTGTCGGGGCGAGCGAGGATCCTCAATTAAAGACAATATCCCATTTTCTCCATCACCTCCTTCCAGAAGGAATCACGCGACTGTTTCTTCAGAATTAGGGACTTTGAATTCTAAGACTTAAGCCTTTTCAACTCTATAGGCACTAAATAGCTATCAAAATGGAAGATCTTCGGTGACGGCAACTGCATATGCGAGATAACTGCTATTCACTTTTGCATAATAATCGTTGCCCAATATTAAGAATCTAGATTTTCTAAAAGCCACTTAAAGCAGATCATTTTCTAATTTGCGGATACCAATGTGATATTGATTCTATTTTTTATAAACCCGAGATGTTTTTTGAATTATAGCAGTCGACCATGAAGCAAAAGGCAAGAGAAACATAAACCCAAAATCCTCTTTATCACCTATGTGTAGTAGCAATAGACATTATTCACTTTTGGCAAAAAAAGTTGGTTGACGA
>JBAXBA010000078.1:0-17492 GCA_037142195.1 Pseudomonadota bacterium | reverse complement strand
CGGGGAACTCGCAGACATTTTACCTAAAAGCACCCACTAATTCTGCGGAAGACCCCAAAATATTTAATGGGCTCGGCTTCCCTATAGTTCTACTCAAAGCAAAGATGAAAGATACTGAGTACGGCGAAGTACTTGACGTCGATTTCAATAGGCTCTCAGAGCTAGTCTTCGAAGCGTTAATTCGAAAACCTGCGCGTTTTTCTGGGGCGGAAGTGAAGTTCATCCGGCATCACATGGAGTTGAGCCAAAACGTTTTTGCTGATCTACTAGATATCGATCGGTCCTCTGTTGGCAAGTGGGAAGCTAAAGATCTCAAACCCACACAAATGATGCCAGCAGTTGAATTGTCTCTCCGCATTCAAATGACACAGCGACTTCGTCATAGCGTAGATAAAGAATTGCCTTTCATCCAACCAGGAATTAGGAAAAACGATGTAGGTAAACCTCTAAAGCTAGCGATTTGACATCATGGAATAGAATTGACACTGGTCTTTCTGGACTATCCTAATGCCTACGACACGCTGCTCTGCGCCACCTTATGACCTTTGTTTGGTCTGAGGATAAATTTTTGCTCCTTGGACAACTGTTGATTGAGTAGTTGCCATAGGTTGCGAGGACATTTTAAGATTTTAAAGGAAGGTGTTCTTTTGGTTCTCATTCAAGGGAACTTAGGCGCGCATCGTCCCAAGATGTTAGGAATTTTGGAAATGGAATATTTGGCTATTCAGTCCTAGAATGTCTCGAATCAGCGTGACCTAGGGAGTCGATATGAGCGCGGGCTTACCTAGACACACATAAGTGTATGTCACGCAAGACCCATTCTTAATGGCTCCAAGACTCTCTTGATTTCGTTTTTTAGTTTTACTCAAAACATGGCCATTGCCAAGTCTATGGAACTAGCCGCCGCGCTTCAGAGCCTGAAAACGTTTCATCTCAGCCAAGGCGCCTTGGTGGTTCGGAGACTGCTGAATGATTCTTTGTAGGGCCTGAGTAGCTTCATCATACCGACCAAAGTTACCAAGCTCCCTAGCGTAATTGAGCAAGTTTCTTTGAAGCATATCCTCATTGATTTGCTTTAAACCCTGATCTGAAGACGATTCCACAAGACGTCTATCCGCCATATCAACAGCCTGACGATAAACATCAATCGCCTTTTCCCTTTGTCCCTGCTTAGAATAAGCATCCCCTAAATCCATATACACATAGTCGGGCTGGGTACCATATTGAATAGACTTTTCTAGATAAGGAATGGCATCTCCGGTACGATTCTGCCCTAAAAAGATTTGCCCTAAACCTAAACTTACAGCTGAGTTTTCGGGATTCTTTTCCATTAAACCCTGAAGGAAACCTACTCCTTCTTCTTGGCGACCGAGCTCTTCATAGACACCAATAAGTTCATTGACAACGAGTTGATTCGAAGGGTCCGCGCTTATGACTTTTTCAAATAGAGGAAGGGCCATGTCGGGCTGGCGTAAATCGATGAGATACACCATCCCAAGCTCAGTGAGCGCTTTGAGGTGGTCAGGATTGTCTTTAATAATGGCTTCTAAACGTTCTTTGGCAGACTGATAGTCACCCGCCTCTATAAAGGCCATGGCTTCTTTATAGCTGTCATCAGAGGACTTGGATTCTTGTTTCGTGGGAGCTCTATTTCTTTTGGAATTTGAATTCGAAACCGCAGGAGACGGAGGAATTTCTTTACCAATGACATGGGCTGAGCCATCATCATCGATAACTATTTTATCGGAGTTTAAATTACGGTTTAGAAAAAAACGCAGAACGGACGTGGAAGCCAGAGCTAGCATGACAAAAATAATAAGTCTTTTGATGAACTTAAGCTCAAGATTCTTTTTCATCTGTCCTGACTGCGCCACAAAAGCCCCTTTTACTGCCCGCCCTATAGCAGGCACCAGCTAACATACTGAAGCTCGCGGCGGGTTTCAATGGAATATTTTAATCCTTAAAATACAGCAGGTTAGAGCGACACTTACTCGATATGGCTGTTCGGTTTGGGGGCGTTCACTCGAAACGCCTCCATTTTGGGCTCCAATATAGCCATGACGTCCTCTACCGTTCTACAGACCATAATATGATCAAAGTCCTTTTCCGACATCAAATGTTCTGCGAGGGGCCACTCTTTCATCCAATCCAGAAGATCATCCCACATGTCTCCCATCAAGATAATAGGACGAGGATTGATATGATTGACTTGCATAAGTTGCCAGGTATAAAAAAGCTCTAAAACCGTCCCGATTCCTCCTGGCGTGACCACGACCGCATGGCTGATGCGCATAAACTCATCTAAGCGCGATGAAAATCTTCGATGATGAAGTTTGACGTCTAAATGGCTATTGGCATCTGACTCAAAGGGTAGCTCAATAGGCAGGCCAATCGAGCGGCCTTTTTGCCCCACATCTTTAGAGGCCTTGTTGGCTGCTTCCATCAATCCAGGCCCGCCCCCTGTTACAATATCAACTCCTCTTTTGGAAAGCTCAGAAGCTAGCCTATAGGCTTGTTGATAGAGCTCGGAGTCTGGCTTAATCCTTGCTGACCCGAAAATACAGACCCGATAGAATTCGGTTTCCATGCTTGTTAACAAAGCATCCATATCTGCAATGATGTCATTTAAATGGTGAATTTTTTGATTCAAAACCTTACGAATACTCTTTCGTGTGATATCCATTTTATTCTCCTACAGGCGTCGAGACATTTTCCCCTAAACTTGGGACCCACGCCACTCATTTATTCAAAAGAACGATTTTTGACACCAGCGCTAAAACCCCATATCATAGTTCCTATGGTTCGATCCTTAGCTCATGGGTTGGCTTTTGAGCTACTTTAAGACCTTCCTCTGCGCAGGCCTTATATTTAGCTAAAAATGCGTCAAAAGAGGTGGAAATTGCTCATTTTGGTTCAATTATGGATGGTCCTCGCTTCGCTAGCCTTTGCTGCCGAAAGATTTCTTTCTTCTGATGATGCCGGATTTGCGATTATGGGGACCATCGTGAGTCAGGATCCCTCCAAAAGCGTGGTCCTAGTCAAACAAAAGTCTGGCCGCGTCAATGCCTACAAGCTAGAGGGTAAGATTGACAACTGGCTTCTCATTTCTATTGACCAAAAATATGTGGTAGTCACTGATGGCAAAGAACGATTGCAGGTTTGGCAGGATAAGTTTGCCAGTGAGGGCAAAAGACAACAAGTGGCGAGAGTCCCAGGGGCAGCAGCACCACGCGGGGGAAATTACCGCGAAGATGGTTTTGAGAGAAATGACCCAGGCTCGGGTGATATTAAAGTGAAGATGACGGCAAGCTACAGAGATAAAATGATTAAACAAGATTTACAAAAGATCTTAATGCAAGCGACGGCACTCCCCCACTATCAAGACGGCATGATTGTTGGTTTTAGTCTCACTCAAATTGATCAAGACTCCATTTTTGCAAAAGGCGGCTTCGTCGACAGTGATGTCATTACTTCGGTAAATGGCATTCCCATGAATAGTATTCCGGGCGCTATTAAGCTTTTAAATTCCCTTCGGGAAGCACCTTCCATTGATGTCGAAGTTCTACGTGAAGGCGCCAAACGTAACGTGCAACTTAAAGTAGACTAGGTTTTTTTAGGTTTTGCACTTTTCTTTAAGACACGCTTAACCATAAGAGACGAAGCCGTAGCCTTCGATCTATAGGATTTTCTTTTTCCTTTTTTGGGCGATTTGGAAGTAAAGCTACTGTAAGAGAGCTCTTCAAAACTTTGACGATGAATTTGAGGGGGATTTTCGCTAGAGAATTGAGATGCTTTGGGCCCAACCGCAACGGAACGATAAAATATTTTCTTACCACCTGCCATAAAAGTTTCTTCTTCTATCTTCAAAAAACCATCTAAAGCCATCCCTTGGAGAATAGATTCAAAAGTAGAATGAGCTACCTTGTGACCCTTGGCCAACTCGCCTTTAAGTTTTCCAAAGGCGGTTTTCCCATACCTACGTATATAGTCCATGATATGAAATCCAAGGTCCTGGCCTCTGGGACTTGCAAGCTTCACTGCCCCCGTACATAAGTCACAGATTTGGCAAGGTATTTGTTCACTTTGTCCAAAATAGGAAGTGAGTTTCACCATCCTACAGGTCGATCCCACACCCGCAAATCCTTCAATCGCTCTTATTTGCTCAGACCTGGCATCTGCTTGCTTGAGATAGCTGGTTTTCCAAGCAGGAGAAGAACTGATCTCATACTTACCTTCGTTCGTTCTAAAAATTGCGCCATGAATCAAAAGCTTATCTAAGTAGGAGTGCTTACTTTTATCTTCCCCAGAATCTCGCGAAAATGACTTCAAAGTCTTTTCCAAAACAGCAATGCTCGGATAGTTTTCTCGGTACATCCAATCTAAAACATCTCGATCTTCTTTTGACTTTAAAAGAAGACATCGAGAATGTTCTCCGTCACGACCAGCTCGGCCAATTTCTTGATAATAAGACTCTATACTAGAAGGCAGACTCATATGAATGACCGTTCTAATGTTTGACTTATCGATTCCCATTCCAAAGGCGACTGTCGCGACAACGATATCAATACGGCTTTCTATAAAATCAGCTTGTACTGAGTTGCGCCTTTCAGCGGTCATCCCTGCATGATAGGGAGCCGAACGAAACGTTTTACCGAGAAAGGTCGCGTACAACTCGGTGTCTTTTCTTGAAGAAACATAAACTATGGCAGGAAGACTATTCTTTTCTTGGAGTCGTTTTTGTGCAATAAAAATGCGATCCGATTTGGAAACATCGTGAACTTCGATCGCCAAATTGTGCCGATAAAAGCCACCCACATGAATCAAGGGCTGACTTAAATTCAAAACCTTTGCGATGTCGAGGCTTACCTTTTGGGTCGCTGTGGCCGTTAAGGCAATCACCGGTGCCGGCCTGACCTCTTGAATCCATTTAGGAAACTCTCTATAGTCAGGCCTAAAATCATGTCCCCACTGGGAAACACAATGGGCTTCATCTATGGCTACTAAAGACAACTTTTGACTTAAGATCTTGCTTCGAAAACTGGCACTCGCCATTTTTTCTGGCGAAACAAAAAGAAACTTCACCTGGCCCTGCTCGAGTCTTTGCCAAAGATCAAATTGTTCGTCACGAGAAAGTCCTGAATGGAGAGCAAAGGCTGCTATACCATGAAGGCGAAGCCGCCTCACTTGATCGTCCATTAAAGCCAGCAGGGGTGAGATGACTAAAGCTACCCCAGGTTTTGCCAGTCCTGGAATCTGAAAGCAAAGACTTTTTCCTCCACCTGTGGGCATTAAAACTAAAGCATCGCGCCCTTGCATCAAAGCTGAAATGACTTCATCTTGGCCTGTCCGAAATCCGTCCAAACCAAACACTTTGGTGAGTATTTCTAGGGGCGCTCTACCTTCTGTGGCGAGTGCAGAGACCGAATTCCCCCTGGAGGGAGAGCTCTCACTTGTTCGTACACGATGCGACGACTCCAACTGCCTCTTTTGCTGAGGCTCTAGAAATTCTGAAGAACTTTCAGATTTCAAAGTCATCGGATGAGCGCTTGAGCCGCGAGAGGCTCTGGTAGTGGTTTCTTTTCTGCTGGCAAGACTTCTTGAATCCGTTTCTCCCAGATTTTCCAAGTCATCTGATTTTGAGGCTCTTTGAGAAGATGCTTGGGGTTTAGAATAGAGACTCCCTCCCTGGGCCTCCAATGCCAAAGACATGGAATGAGGCATGGAATGAGGCATGGGCCGGTTCTGCTCCGCTCCCTCGAAAGGAAGGATGCGAGTGATTAAAAGGCGTATTTTCTCCTCAAATTCCTCACTGGAAACCTTGCCCTGGCGCACTAACTCTAAACCTTTTTCAAAACTTCCCGTTAGCTCCACGCTTTTTAAGCTAGGATGAACCATTCCGATAAGGTCTTGTCCGAGGTGGGTCACCAGAAGAGCTTTTCCTTTTCTTGTCACATATTTTCGAGTGATGAGAAGCTCAATGGTTTGAGCTCTTGTCGCCGGTGTACCAATCCCTGATGCCTTAAGCGCCTCCTTTAACTGTTGATCTTCCACAGTTCGTCCACAGTACTCCATAGCGGAAAGGAGACTAGCATCCGTATAGAGCTTTGGGGGAGTCGTCTGCTTTTTCTCGATACGGTAGATTCCCTTTACCTTTTCCTGGGGAAGAGCCCAAGAAGGAACCTGAAAATTTTCCGCTTCAGATTCCATGTCGGAACTTTCGGAATGTAAGGTTCCCTCACCCTTTGGAGAACGCCTGGCGGCGCTTTTTAGAGTAAAAAATTGTTTTTCGAGGGCAGTCCAACCGGGATCGATTTCGTGAGTCGACTGCGAGTGAAAAACATAGGATCCCTGTAGGCCCAAAACATCCGTCACAATGCGGCTTTCATGAACTAACCTAGGAGATAAAAAGATTTGCAGGGATCTTGCAAAGATAAGATCAAAGAGACGTCTCTCGTCTCCACTTAAAGCACCGGATTTTGCTACGGGGATGATCGCGTGATGGTCGGTCACCTTCGCAGGATTGATATATCTAGAACCAGGAATTTTAAATTCAAAATCTAATCCTGGATACTCTCCCTTTACCTGCTCCATGCGCTTCACTAAGTCTTTCGCAACATCCTCTGTAAGATGCCTTGAATCCGTCCTGGGATAGGAAATGACTTTATGTCTTTCATAAAGGGCCTGAGCCAACTTTAAAGTCTTATCGGCCGTAAAATGAAACCGCTTATTGGCCTCGCGCTGAAGCTCCGTCAAATCAAAAAGCTCCGGAGGAGGGATGGATTTTAGCTTCGTATCTGAGCTAGCGATCAAGCCGGTCGCACCAGCTAGATCTGTCTCTATAGACTGACAACTCGCCAAATCAACAAACTTAAAACTATTTTTCTTAGTTTTCGAAGACTCTTGACCTACGACGGGAGGGGCCTCATCCGCAAGCTGCCGGATAGCCGACTTTTCTGGAAAGGATAGGATCTCTTTAAGACAACCTAAATAATACCCCGTCTCCACCGCGTGAGTAAATTTTGCCAAAATTTCATAATAGGCCTGGGAGGAGAACCTCTCGACTTCGGCGGTTCTTTTAGCAATCAGCGCCAATGTCGGTGTTTGAACGCGCCCGACTGAAAAAAGTTTGCCTGATCCTAAAGTGTAGTAGCGGGTAAAGTTCATGCCGACAAGCCAGTCTGCTCGGCTTCGGCAGCGAGCTGACTCGTACAAATGATCGAAATCTTTTTGAGGACGAAGGACCTTCATCCCTTTTAAAATTGCTTCATCGGTAAGCGAAGAAATCCAAAGGCGGGTCACAGGCACTCTCAACTTGGCTGCGTCAGCTATATAGCGAAATATAAGCTCACCCTCACGACCGGCATCCGTTGCACAAATCACATGCCTAAGATCTTTCTGATTAAATAGAGAACAAAGTTTTTTAAATTGGGATTTGCCTGAGTCTATGACCTGAAGGCGCCACTCTCGGGGAATCATGGGAAGGCTCTTCTGATTCCATGCCTTCCAAAGGGGATTCATGATCTCTGGCTCAGCTATGCCCACTAAATGTCCAACAGCCCATGAAACTTGAAAAACCTGCCCTTGATACATCCCATGAAAGTGATCTGGAGCTTTACCCTTAAGTCCCAATACCCTAGCAAGATCCTTAGCTACGGAAGGCTTCTCTGCTACGATGAGGGTAAGGGACATTTAGGCTCCGATTTTTAGACAGTCTATACGCTTCCCTAGCCTGCTACCAGTGACTTCTAAGAGAATTTCCAATAAGTTTAAGCTGCGGATTCAGAAGAGTAGAAAAAGAAGATACTAGACAATCTCGCAATGGAAAAAAAGCAGCGAAATATCAAACTGCCGTTTTATTAGCCAAAGATGTGAGTCTCCGGTTGATACTCAGTTTTCGAGAATCTATGGAACTTACCCTAGAGATCACAAAAATGCCTTTTTATAGCACAATAGCTAAAAGGGACACAAAGTTAAGTCGATGGAAATGATTCTTCAGAGGGCCACCCATGAAATCGACTGACTCAAACTCGTGCCCCCCAGCCTGAGGTGGTAGATGCGCTAGTCGCCTAGCACACCCCCAATGAGAACCCGTCGTGCCCTACTAAGGCAACGGGCTCCTGATCAAATCATTTGCTTGTCTGTAACATGAAGAGTTTGTGATGGATTATGACTTTGGGCGGAGGATTACGCTTCATGAAGAGGTTAAATTTGTCCCAATTCAAGAGTTTTCTTCCGCCGCGCTTGTTAAGCCATTTGAAGAAGATACGTGTAGCTGCGAAGATGAACCTGGATACCCCTCGTTGATTAAAGGACACCCCATAGAAGGCAACGTGTCCTCTGACTTTCGAACAGAAGGTTTTCCATAAATCAGGGAGTCTCTTCCTGCTCCGATTGGCCCTCATCCAGGATGTAACATTCTTCAGTTTACTAATGAGTCGCTTGCGACTCGTTTTCAACTTGGGAATAACAAATCCTTTCGTGGACTTGCCGAGGAAGAAGGTAAAGCCCAGAAAGTCAAAACTTTCTTGCTTTATCCCGCGATCTTGCTTCTCTTTGGAAAAGCTGACCATTCGCGTCTTCTCTTCGTTAAGTTTTAGTCCATACTTCGTCAGGCGGTTTCCAAGTCCTTTATGAATTCGGATCGCATCGGAGCTGTATTGACAACAAATGACCAGATCGTCGCAGTACCTGAAAATGGCGACTTTTCCTTTGCAGTGCTTCTTTACCGTGTTTTCAAACCAGTGATCGATCACATAATGAGCCACTATATTGGCTAGGATAGGACTCGCGGGAGATCCCTGCGGCACCCCTTCGTCGCTTATAGTGAGTTCACCCTGAGAAAGCACCCCGGCTTTAAACATCCGCTGAATGTACCGCAGAAATCGTTCATCGTTAATCCGCTGCTTAAGGGCATCGTTTACCAGGCCACTTCCGATAGTCCCAAAGAAGTTTGCCAAGTCGACATCTATTACAGTCTCCACTTTGTTAGTGTAGAGATAGCCGTTAAGACCTCTGATCGCATCGTGGCAACCAAGTCCCGGCCTGAACCCGTAGGAGCAGTCAAGAAAGGTTGGCTCAAATATACTTTCCAGGATCTTTGCCGTCATCTTCTGAACTAACTTGTCCTCGAAGTTCCCAATTCCAAGAGGACGAAAAGATCCGGCTTTACCTTCCTTCGGGATCAGTACTTCTCGCACCGGTCCTGGACGGTAGGCCATCTTTTTCATCTTCTCTAAAAGGACTTCAAGGTTCTCGTCTAGCTTCTCACCATACTCATCTTTACTCACTTTGTCGTATCCCACTGCCTTCTTTCCATCCAGCTCGTGGAAACACGCTGTAAGCGACTCCTTATTGAAAAGATGCATTAGGGCATCAAACTTCTTTAAGGGGTCGCGTTCAGACAGCCAAGCTATCCTTGCCAATTTTGTTGTCGTAGAATATTGGGGCTCTGTTGGCTCCATCTAAGTTTCCTTTTTAAGGTCGATTCAACCCATTGGCCTTCCCCATGTGATCGGCTTTCCCGAACTCAGAGTACTACGCCTCATCTGACTTCTCGCTTTATTATGCTTCCTGGCATCCTCGCTATTACACTTGTTTGCCAGTACTCCATCCTGGAGGCACGCGAGATATCCCACGTTTACACATTTGCCTTGTGGTGCTGCGCCACGCCCTATGACCCCGGAAGCGCCTAAACAGCCATGCCCATTGTCGGATGCTCAGGTATTGCTGGGCGGCTATTCGAGACCGCCAACCACTTCAACGACGATAACGAGGCTCAATAGCTTCACCCTTGCGGATTGCGGCTCAGCAACCTCCCTTGATTACGCTTGATCCATGTCGTCACCTCCATAAACCTAAACCTAGGTACGGGTGTGGTGGGTCGCCACTTACCCGACGGGATTCTAACCCGTTGTCAAATGTGCACCTCGTGGCGCACAGTAAGTTTGCATAAGTTTCATGAAGCGGAGTTATATTCGCCTCTCTTTAGATAAAGTTGGGGTATTTTAAACTGTCAAAGCACAATTTTCATGTAAATTGAAATAGAATTTCCAAAAAAGTATGGAAACATATTGGTTATCGCCAGATACAAGATTTTAAAATCTAGGCCACAAACTAAATTGAATAGTTCGACTGCTTCAAGCTATTTGACTTCTTTTAAATCCATAGCTAAGAATGGTGTTAAAAGCAGGGCTGAATGAAATGACCAATCCACAATGGCCTCACGTTCCTCCCACCTAAGATCTTTGTACCATGGAAGCGCTGTAAAGTATCTCGGAGGCATTTGCTTGCCAGCCACATCAGCGGCCATGTTCTTTAAAATACTAACGTTGACACCCACACTCTCATTTTTCTTGAATGGAAAGGAATAGGCAAAATCAAGTGCTAAGCGACCTTCGCCTACATGTTTATCAATAACGTCCTTCACAATAGGCCAGTCGCGGTAGAGAGGATTTATATCATAGGTAGAGCTGTGACATGCAAAACACTTCTTAGAGAGTATCGGTTCGATTTTTTGGGTGTACTGCTCGGATACTCTTGCTAGAACAACTTTTAAATCTTCAAGCTGTTCGGAGCTCGTGATTGTTGCGCTGGGATCGGGAGCGCCTATTTTTATCCATTCTTTCAGAAGTTGAAGATCTTCGTTTGCTGCGTCAGGACCCCCAGGCGGCATTGCCGACACAGTACTTTTGCGTTCCCGTCTTATTTTCGTTGAAAGCACCTGAATAAGAAGGGAAGATTCTGGATCATCTACATTTATGTATTTTTCTGAACTACTTCCCGATCCTAACCGCAGAGCTTCAAAGTTGTTAAGTTTAGGACTTGTCGAACTGTGACAACCCATACAATTGAGATCAAAATAGGTTTTAACTTTTAACCCGAGCATGGAACTCGAGGTCGGATTAGCTGTCGCAGTCGGCATCGGAGTCGGAGTGGGCGTAGGTGTATGTGGGGGTGTATGTGCGAGTGTCGGAGTCTGAGTAGAGGCCGGGGGTGGTACTGGCGCGATCAACCGCAAAAAATACTGAATTTCAGTACATGGTGATCCGCCCTTGCAAACTTTACCGCCGCCGTGAGAATCGCCATTAGGTTTACTTAATAATGTGCCTGCTTTAGCCAATTTAGTGGCCGCTTCGAAGTTAAAAATAGAGCTTGGCCCAATTCCACCGTCTCTGTGACAGCCCGAACAATCTATATTCAGTGCAGGTGTCAGATCTTCTTTAAAATATCTTGCTGCTTCCACTTCATTTTCATTCCGAGGAATTGTACTTTTCAAACCATCATCTGACCCAAGTGTAACCGGCTTTACTACGGGAGAATACTTTGCCTTTCCGCACCCTACGAGATAAAAAAGAGTCGTATATAAAGAAAAAAGAAGTATGCTTCTTCGCCAAGTCTCATTCATATTAGTACTCCTAATCAGAAGCCATTTAAGGCTTCATATCTACGACTGCAATATCAGGAATGGAATGCCAAGCGCAACTACAAATAATTACCCATATCGTTCGGCTTTAAGGCTAAATAATTCGCACTGTTAGAACGATTCCCTAACTTCTTACCCGTAAACAGCTTTAAAACTCACGTAAAATCCTGTGAAAGATCCGTGTTAAAAGTAACATCGCCATCTAAGATGCATGAAGTGTTGAAGCTGTTAAGCAAAAACTTATACTACTTTCTCATTTGTCTTTTAACTGCCCGTAATTACGAGAGAGCCGATAGGTATGCTAAGAGAAACTTTAGGAATCTATCAATAAATAAAGCTTCCTTTTATCTAGGGGCATGGTGCTGCACTTAAAAAGATCTGACTAGTCTTTCAAGCCAATAGATATTTTTTGCCTTTGCAAACATCGTAAAAAGCAAAAAAATTTGCATAGTTAGATCAAGGAAAAAATGGGAATCAATCGACAAAGCAATCGCATTTCTCATAGGAAGTTTATAAGGAGAATGCCATCTAAAAGATACTTTTAAGACTTAACTTTTGGTCTTTGAGCGAGGAGATTCTGTCATAGAATGGACTTCCGGGCCAAAAAAAGTAAAGGTCTTCAAACCCAGCAGCAAAAGCAATGATAGCAGATGCTAAATCCAATGAGGGGAGCAATACCCATGGCTCCCCTAATGTGTGTGTGTCTGCATCAGGCTGCCTATATGCGACCTAGAAGCATTAAAATGATTAACACAATCAAAATGGTCCCCAACAAACCGCTTGGAGCATATCCCCAGCTTCGGCTATGGGGCCATGTAGGCAATGCACCGATTAAAATCACTACAAGAATTATCGTCATAATCAATGATATAGACATAAAGACACCTCCTCAATGTTTAGGGGACTTATCTAGAGTTGTTTTTATCCCAGAGATAAAACCGTCGAGTTCTTTTCAGCTGCATCTTTCTGATGTCCGTAGTGACTTTGTAGCTTGCCCAACAATCGATCTTTTTTTCCTGCAATTAGCTCCAGATCATCGTCAGTAAGCTTTGCCCATTTTTCACGAAATTTGCCTTTGATTTCTTTCCACTGACCTTCAACTTGATCCCAATTCATAGTGTCGATCCTTTTCCTAAATAATTAGTTGTTCAAAACAATACGCGGGCACTGAGTCGGCCTTGCAAATAGCTGTAAGTAGCCGGTGTTAAGAGTAGACTCGGAGCGACTTCCGCCCCTAACTGCACAGGAGTTCGAGGAATTACGAAATTAACCCCTAAAGCGATTCTGGCTCCAAAGTAGGTGGTGGAGTCATAGCCCTCTCGTTGATAGCGAGTCCAATAGTCGTTTCTATCGTGTAATACAATGCCACCTATGCCCCAATAGGGAGTAACGTTTGGATTTGCAGAAAATGCATTTCGGTGCGTAAAAGCATAGTCGCCAGTTGCTTCATAGCTACCATAGGGCTCAAAGCCAATCGCGCCTTGAATGAAGTTGCTTCGATCCGTTTCAGCATACATGGAAATCCCAGTGAGCCCAGAAAAAGCAACACCGACACCCACATTGTTTCCCGAATCCATTGCTGCTGATTTCTCCATGTCTACGCCGTAAGACGAACCGCCCAAAAAAAACAAAAATATCGGTAGGATTCTACGCATTTCTTTACCTTTCAGAAAAATGTTCCTCAACCAATAGACCTTGAGCAATTTCAGGGCCACGAGCGAACTCAGGCTCCGAGGGGCCAGCACCTCCCCATTCTTGAATTCCTCCTACGACTCCTACTTAGCTAATAGCGACGCGAGGAAGGACAGGAATCTCTGAATCATTTTGGGTTCATGAGTCGGTAGAAGTTCTTGGAGTTGGCTAGCTCAGATACTCGTCCTAGTCGATAACTAACTAGCAAAAACCGCTTTTCCCAAAGGTCACATCTAAATAAGTCCTGTCTAATTTGGCTCACTTTGCTGAGTCTTTTGCGCGTTATGACGCATTCCTAAAAGGAACGGCTTTGCTGATGAGTCTACATATCTTGCCGGCGCCAAGTGAAGCTTAGAAAAGAAGATAAGCTAATTCAAAAAGCTGCATCCCAGAAAACATACGGCGCGACGTCAAATCTATGCTGCAATGGGTGTGTGATACATCCCTCAGCATACTGCCTCCCACTTAAACCTATTCATATCTAAAGAGGCCGGCGGACGTTCTCCTGTAATTTCATTTGGTGTATTCTTGATGGCTGTAAGGATTGCGCAAAGATTTGAAATAATCCTGGAATGCCAAAATCTTTGCAAGTAAATCTGAGTGCCTCCAATAAAAAATATGATTGGTAAAATCTCGGCGAAGAATTCCCATGAAACTTTTGACGAAAGGATTGATCGCTGGGCAATAGAGAGCATATCTAAGCTCGTGGATGTCGAAGCCATTTTCCTGATTTGCTTTCCAGCGCCAACAATTGAAGAGAGGATCGGGGTCAGTTGAGATGTATTTTGGCGATTCCTTGCCAGAACCTATTTTGTTAAACATATAAAAGATATTGCACCACTTACAGGTCCTCGAAGAACTTAATATCCAACTATTTAAATAGTAAATGAATCCACGACTCCCATCACCCAAAATGACCGTAATAATACCTAATCCAAGCGGAAAAGAACCATGGCCCAAAGCCTATTGGGATGTTTCCCTTAGGAAGAATCCCAAAAAATCCCCTTACCTGGAAAGGGACGGTATTACTTTGCTAGTATCCTTTTTACTATCACATCGTCTTTTATCTCGCCGGGCACGCTCCCCAAAAGTAAGGAATTTGATATTTTTTTCTGTATGTTAAGTAGTAGAATATTGAAAATATGGGACTATAGCGCGCTGAATGCCTGCATTCCATACAACGTTAGAGAAATTGGAACTGTCTTAAATATTTGCTGAAATTTCATCAAGAGCTAAAGCTTGATATCTGAAGGCACATTCAAACTTAGAAAAGCAAAGAATAAGGTCCGCAGCTCAGCACTCATGAGATTGCTGACACAAATTGGGACTATCTGTAAACACGCAGAATAAGAAAATGGACTTCAAAAACACGATGAATGGATTTATAGGAACAGCCAAGCATCTTTTGAAGAAACTAGGGCGTAATGGTGATGCTGACCAAGATGGATTCTGTACACACGCTGGACGAGTTGCAAATCTTATAAATAAACGAGTCTGAACCACTCAATCCTGTCATAGGCGCGTAATTTAAATTTGCCGTTCCCGTAGCCGGCACATCAGGAAGGGTTCCCAGTGTTCCCTTGCTTGGTGCCGCTACTACTACGTAGCTTAAGTCGCTTTGTAAGCCACCGGCAATGAAGTGTGCGGGCAAGGAAACTGTTGTGGGAGTGTTGAGCGCTGTAGTTACGTTAGTACTACCCATATGTACAAAATTTACAGGTTTTAAAAATTTCCCTACATTGGTGTTTGTGCTACTTTGATCGACAAACGACAAGATACCATCGGAACTCAGTTTGATTTTTGACCAATTCCTGAGGCCTTGATTGCCCGTTAAAACGTAAGAATATAGAAGCTTAGGCAAGGTGGGATTGCTCACATCAAAGAAGTGTAGTTTATCGGAATTACCAACAACAATGCGGTTGGTAGCATACCGTGTAACAGCGTAAGAGGAACCTGTGGAAAAAGTGTAGCTTCCAACCTTTGCTAATGCGAATTTATTGGTTATATCAATGACCGCAAGACCGCCTCCATTTGCTGCCAAATATGCATAATTAGCATCGGGTGAAAAGGCAATCCCCCGCACTTCACTCTGGCCGTAGCAGGCAGTTCTAGTAACTGTTGGAGCTGCTGGTGGCGTGTTATACACAACCGAGTAAAGTTGAAAGCCTCCGGCGTCGCCAGAACCAAGTATGGAATCTTGAAGAGCAACCGTATATCCGTTCCAATTGTCGCAGGGAGCGTAGGTTGCAGAGCCGAAAGAAGTTATGGCACCTCCAGTTGTAGGTATTACAGAAAACCGCATTCCCGCGTGAAAACTAGCACCAAAAATAATGGGGTCGAAACCGGGCCGTTCTTTTGCCTGCAGGGCAAGGGTGTACCCACCCCAAGCGCTAGAAGGATTTGACACCGGCGATGCTGGGTTGGAAACATCAATGGGGCGAATACCCAAACCATCATGTGTGGCATAAAGTGTGGTACCAATAAGCTCGGAGTCCGTACCGGTCCAAGTAGTTAGCATCGGTATATTGCTGAGCTCGGTAATGTTGCTCCAGTTTTGCACATCAAAAATTGCCAATCGATAGCCAAGTGCATAAGCCTTGGTGCCCTGCAAATTGAGAGTCGACCAGCCCGGTGTGCTGGCACCAGAATTTAGAGCAACCGATCCCACAAGGCGTGGGCTCGGAGTCACCGTGAGTAGAACTGTTTTGGAATCGTGATAAGTGCCGTTGTCCAGTGTAAAAGATATTTGTGAAACGCCGTAGGCATCCTGCGCTGGAGTGATGGTAGCTACGCAAGAAGATGGGAATGAGCCGCTTAAAACTAAAGCGCCTGTTGCAGGAACAAGTGAGGTGTTGCTGGATATGTAGGAAATGTGCGTGCTGGCGCAAGAAAACAGATAGCCATCTGGGTTATTTAAGCCAAGCGCAATGGCTGTACTTATATTGCTTACCGTGCTTTGAGAATCAACTACAACAAGAGCCGGCGCGTCGAAAGCCGGTGTTACGGTCAGTACAAAGCTATCCTGCACGTTAGAGATGCCATCGGTCACATTAAGTGTGACCGTGCTTTGTCCGTTAGCGTTTGCTAATGGTGTCAGCCCTATGGCGCAATTGGGTGCCGTGCCGGTTATAGCGATGTTAGCAACGGGCAGCAGGCTCGTGTTGCTAGACTGCGCCGTAAGAGACGTGGCGCATGAAACTGCATTTTCACCATCACCGATTACGACTTGAACATTGTTTAATGCAACATCTTCAGATGTAGATTGGTTTTGCACATCTAAAATAGTGGGCGTTTTGATAACCACTGACAGATCAAAAGACATTGCTCCACTTACGAGATCACCATCGGACACTGTAACAGATATGGAAGTGTCGCCGATTGCGTCCGCAACGGGTTGAACTACAGCCGTGCATTCTGGCCAAGTCCCACCCCATGTAATGGCACCGCTATCTGCTACGACAGCTGAGTTAGAAGACTTGTAAGAAAGGTAGTTGGCACTACATGTTTGATTGGGGCCATCAGCATCTGAAATGAATACATTGATAGGCGAAGTCGGCGTGTTTTTGGTACTTTGAATTTGTGAGGAGCTAAAGGGGGCTAGTGCCGGAGCATCATTAATAGGCTCGCTAGTCAGATTAATAGATTTAACAACAACGGAAGTCTTACCATCATGGGCAATGATTTCTACAACGGCAGAGCCATTGGCATTCACTACTGGCGAAATAACGGCAGTGCAATTAGGCCAAACTCCTCCCCAAGTCACAGCATTTTGTTCGGGAACTAGCGAAAAATTGGAAGAAGTATAGTTTAGATATGTAGAATCACAGGATGCAGAGGGAGCCGACAACCCTGAAATCAAAATTACTATTTCCTTTGAAGAAGAATCTTCGCTGATCTTGATATCAGAGGTTTCAGATCTGCTGAGAATCGCTTTATCTTGTGCTTTGTTTTTTAGAGTCTTCCGTATTTCACCGCTTTGCCGGCATCCCACAATAATGCTGAGAGCAGCTAGAATCTGAAGTAAATCTTTTAAATGAGTAAGCATTAAAATTCCTTAGTCTTTAAAAGGTTAGAACGTCACGCGATCCCTCAGCAAACTCATAGAAAACCTATCGTCCGCAATTTAGTCCCACTAAAGAAAAACCCAAAGAACCTTATAACATGCCGTATCTATTACCCAATAAGATCGAATCCTGAAAAATATATGAACCTGAGTCCCAACAGAGATATCCGAAAAAATTTCTTTTATGAAAAATTCTAGGATTTCGTAGTCCCTTCATAAACCCCGAAGATGAGACGATATTGTCAATTATTAAAGATTGTTAGGGCGTGTACTCACATCTAATTTAAGTAGTTGAAATAAAGACAGTTTCTCACG
>JBAXBA010000077.1:0-17571 GCA_037142195.1 Pseudomonadota bacterium | reverse complement strand
CACGCTAAAGATGAACACGCTAAAGATGAACACGCTAAAGATGAACACGCTAAAGATGAACACGCTAAAGCAGAGACCAGCGCTCCCTCTCACTAAACTACTTAGGCGCTGAAGCATATCCCAATGATGTACCTAGAAATGCTTCTCCGGGAGAATAGCCAGTAAGTCCATAGCGATAGGCACCCTCTTTTTCAAAGCGTACCATTTGCTTACCATCATCGGCAGGAAAGGGCAAAAGCCAAGCCACAAATCCTTTAGATGTAAATCCTTCGTTTTTCACCTTGGCAGCTGACTCAGATGCAGAGGTAGTAAAAACAATGGTGTCGTTTTTAACAAGTTCTTCGATTCCTGACAGCAACGTCTTAAGGGCCTCAGGAGGATTGATTAAAGTCCTAAATCGTGTCTCTTTAAACACAAATCCAGCAGGCACTCCGCACGACTCTAGATTTGTTTTACAGGAATCTCCAAAAGTATAAAACTCCGCCTCGCCTTTAGAAAAGACCTGAAAGTCTACTAAATCGAGGCAATATCCAGCTACCAAAAGCTTGTTTGTAGCGCACGTAGTTTCCTTGCCCAAATCTGGCATACTGGGGCCTGTAAATGGCGACTGACTTGCCACAGGGACATATGTGGAGGTCTTTTTATCTGGAGAATTTTTTACACTTGTGGCCTCGGGTTTAGACTCAATGCTGTCATTTTTGCAAGACACCAAAAAAAAGGAGCCCAAAAACAAAGAAGATAAAAAAATCGACCCCATATGCCACCTTTACAATATCTATAATACTTGTACTTTAACCCAATTAGATTGATTTGAAAAGAAGAGGCAAACTGCTAAGTCATGCCTGACATTACTGCAAGTCCAGATTCTTCCCTCTTGGCTCATGAAGAACCTTCAGGAATTAACGCCAACCTTTTGAAAGGTATGAAAGAAAGCCCCTATGATGCAAAATCATTAATTTTCTATTTTTTAGATAAGTCATAAAAAAAGAGGCGCGCAACGCCTCTTCAAAAACATTCTTAGAATGCAAAATCTTGTAAATTTCGCCGATTCAAATTTATTTCAACTTCTTGCCCGTAGCTCCATCAAGTGGTGGAGGTGCAATAAACTTAGAATCTGTAACCTGAATGAGTTCGTATCCAGCAGTTCCTGCAATTCCAGAACCTGTGTCAATGGCATAGTTACCAGACTCGTCTTGGGAGAAACACTGACGACTTACCATTCCGCCTGTTTGATTGGTAACAAAGGTTACAGCCTGAGAAGAAGAAGCTAGAGATGGCTTTTTCCAAAATGCTGTGGGGTTTGTTCCTGTGTAGTCATATGCGGTATCGCTACTAGCTGTAGATCCTTGAAAGAAAGGATGATACCAGCCATCTGGTTTTAAAGCGGTTCCAGCTTTTAAAGCCTTCCGAATGCTTGTACCTCCGACAGCTCCACTAATGGCGCAACCTTTTAAACGACTCGTAGTAGCGTCTTTATCAACTTTAAAGACAAATCCTCTTGCAGCTTCATTGATACCGGCACCTGGATTCTTCCAGTAGCTCAAAGTGCCCGTAGAATCCGATTGATTCATATCAAATTCAACCTGCATCATGCCATTTACGGTGCTGTTATCTGCGCTATCTGGGAGATCTGCATAATTCACACGGCCATTTTCATCAAACAAGGTCGTGTAGGAACTTGCAAAGTTTCCTCGTCTCACTGAAGCCTTAATACTCTTAACACCATCAGTGCTGCTTCTTGCATATTCAATACTAAGTGCGCCAGTTTTATCTGACTCAGGACGCTTAATACTAATCACACCATTATAGGTCTCATTATTGTCGGTCGCAGCTGGGCTATGTAAAATGACCAATTCTTCCGCTTTACCGTTACGGGTTGCTTTAATATTTGTCTCAAATACGGGCCTTGAGTCTACATCATCAAGTCGCTTCAATACGACGGACTCAAAGGTTGGGGCATTCGCGTCTGACTTAGGCTTTTTGGCATTCATCAAATCCGTAATGTCTAATTGCTGCCCGGCAGCTGAAGGTAATTCTTTTCCTTCTTTTTTAGCTAGACATGCCATAACCTGCGCTCGGTCCAATGCTTCATCAATGCGACGCTCGATTACTTTCATTTGATCTCTAGCAAAGGAAACCATGCAAACCTCAGTGGATCCGGTCTTCCTGCTTAAACCGTTGGTGGTCCCATAGAGCTTATCTACACTGTCGCGATAGCCGTAGATCATTTCTTGGTCGAATTCATAGCATTTTTCTAGACCCTCCACTGGCTCAGCCTTCAAACCACGTTTAGTGAGATTTGCAAAGCAATCATCAGCGCTTCCGTTTAGGATCGCTTTTGCATCTTCGACTTTCTGGGCCAAGGTTTGGCCTTTATCGTCGTCAGCTAATCTAAGATTAGTTCCTACTGTCTGTGGAAAGGAGGGGATGCTTAATCCTTCTGGATAGCCAATCGCCAGAGCATTGTTCAATTGTGAAACGGTATCATCTACTTTTTTTTTATCTTTCTTACCGCACCCTGCACTTAAAGCAGACCCAACTAAAACGGGAATCATAATTTTTCTCATCTCTATCCCTTCAAGTCCATGAATTAAAATTTGTAGATTTATCCTCGGCATAAAAACGCAAAAATTGAAGGATTAAAGAAGAAAAAAAGAAGAAGAAAAAATATCACCTTCCCTGTCAAGCCGCTAGAACGATTAATTTCTTCTAGGGGTTTTGGAGGAATTTAAATACTACCCCATAGCACCCATGGAGCATGGGATAGAATCCAAATCTTAGCAAAATGCTCAAATTTATATTTTAAGCTATGTGGCAAGTATTGGATACTTCCACTAACTCTTAGCAAAGTCCATGCAAAGTCCATGCAAAGTCCATGCAAAATCCAAGCAAAGTCCAAGCAAAATTAAGGATCTCATTTCATTTAGGGATCCCCTAGTAACCAAAGTCGTTGCAGCCCGATCCAGAGAGTTCCATGAGGTAATGTATTCGTCTAGAAGACCTCTTATCTTGCAACTCAAAGGGAGCTAGGTGGGGACATCTCGTCCTTTGATGAGCTCTTAGAACGACAGCCGAATTATTTAAATGATGCGCGAAAAGCTTCTTCAAATTTATCAAACTTTGGCTTTACCACTAACTGACAATAGGGTTCTGTGCCATTTTGAGCAAAATAGTCTTGATGATAGTCTTCTGCCGGAAAAAAGTTGGAGAAAGGACTTACCTCAGTAACCATATCTTGAGTGTAGACCTTTTCGTCAGCCAATTTTTTGATGACAGCTTGAGCTTTCTCTTTTTGAGATGCGTCATGAAAGAAAATAACGCTTCGATATTGTGTTCCTATATCATTGCCTTGACGATTTAATGAGGTTGGATCATGAATAAAGAAAAATACCTTTAGAATTTCTTCGAAGGAAATGATGGATTCATCAAAATGAATTTGGCAAACTTCGGCATGTTTTGTGTCACCTTTGCAAACTTCCTTATAGGTAATGCGGCTAGCATCTCCACCTGAATATCCAGAGACCACTTTATCAACTCCCAAAAGCTTGGCGTAACAAGCCTCCACACACCAAAAACAACCAGCACCAAGCGTGGCCACTGCCATTGCATCCTCCCCAATAAATCTGCCACTAGAGTGGCTTAACAGCGAATCTATCCTCAATAAGTCCCTTGGAGACTTGAGGACACACATTTACCGTGTTCCGTGAAAAGAGTCATGTCGCAAATAAGCCCGGTTGCATGCTTAGATTCCCAAGTTTGCTTTTCGAGCCCAGCACTTCGTGTAACCCTTCATAAGAATTGGGGGAAAAATAACGCTACCAAGTGCTGTTTAATTTGTATACAATTCCTTGTTCTTGTCGACCGCCCTTAGGGGAACGCAAGAGCACGCACTCCTCATCATCCAATCCATGGGAGTAATTTTTGAGTAATCACTATTACACTAGAAAACTTGTGCAGCTTGGTTTGACTTTAATTTGCGGCAAAGCGCTGGCCGCTCCATGCGATGTCCTTATTTCAGGGGGAAGTCTTTCTGCGCTGACTGCTGCCCTCTCTTCTGCACGTGAGGGTGTGGCCACATGTTTGGTGGAACCCACCAATTGGGCTGGGGGCCAGATAACCGCCTCTGGAGTTCCTGCTCTCGATTTTGCCTGGCACAAAATTGGTGACGTCTCGATGTCGCTTCTTACAAGAACACCTGAAAACATGGAAGAAAACCTCAGATCCTGGACCAAAGACCTTGGAAATCCCGGCGGTTGTTGGGTTTCCTACCACTGTTTTGAACCTAAAACATTTCTCAATACAAAAATTAATCCAGCCATCGCAAAAGAACCGAAGCTCACTGTTTTCTACAATACTGTCGTAAAATCCCTTGAAAAAGAGGGAGCTAGAATTGTCGGAGTCAAACTCATTCAACGCCTCAATTCTTTAACTCAAAAGACGCCAACACTCTCAGAAACCATTGGAGATTGGTATGATCTTTCTACCGAGCTCAGCCCTAAAAAAGAGATTGTTTTAAGTGGCGCAGATGCCCCTAAAATATTTATAGATGCCTCTGAAAATGGGGACCTTCTTGCCTTAAGTTCGGAGGCCTATACACAGGGCGGAGAAGAAGGCGTCGAATCTGCAGACTCTACTTGTGGTCAGGCAACGGTCTTCCCCTTTGTCATGGACGGAAAAGCGTCCGCTAGCGAACCTGTCGTGACTCCAGAACACCCGGAATTTTATTCTTTAGGCCGCTTTACTTGGGATAAAATTTGGACGTATCGTCGCCTCAAGGGCTCTGGAGACGTATTTTTGCCAGGACAAAAGTCGCTCCAAAATTGGAACCCGGGAAATGATTATCCCTACGGCTATTTGTGGGTCAGTCAACGAGAGACCAACGAATCCAGAGCAGATTGGCGGGGTGGGTATAACGTCGAAACCATCAAGGCCGCTGAGCGTCATGCCTTAGGCTGGTACCAATGGTACAAAGCCAAAGCACCATTAGACCGGCAAAAATCGATTTCCTTGGATCTAGATGCCATGGGCACCCTCAATGGACTTTCAAAGTTTCCCTATGTCCGCGACACGCGGCGCAGTATAGGCCTTGATAATTTCAGATTAACCGTAAAAGATATCCTAGGTTCAAAGACTCGAGGCACAAAGTTTTTGGATCGCGTAGCCATCCACACCTACGCTATGGACATTCATCCATTAAAAGGCAAATCATGTTACTCCAATGAAAACCAACTGCCGCCGCCCTACTATATTCCCTTTAGATCACTGACCAATAGAGATGTAAAGAACCTCTTAGTTGCTGGAAAAACGATGGCCCAAACCTTTATGGTAAATTCGTCCTCTCGCGTCCATGCTGGCGAAATGGCTTCCGGAACTGCTTCGGGTATGGCTGCTTCGTATATGATCAAGAAAAACTTAGATGACACTAGAGACGTACTCCGTGACATAGTGAACTTCAGAGCCTATTCCGCGAAGCGGACCCCTTCCGATTGGACAGGATACTAGAGACCTTGCAGAAAGGTCCGAAGTCTACTTATGTAGGTTTTGAGATCTTCTGCAATAGCATTGAAAAAAATAGAGACGATGCTTCCAACGAGGTAAGATCAAGTAGAACTCATGTCCTCTTACAAAAAGTTAGGACTCGATCCCCGACTCCATAAAAGACATACATTTCCGTTTAAGTGAAATTTCGAAGGAAAAGAGTCTTCCCCCACAAGAAGGGTTTCCCCTCTGAGCAGGCGAAAAATCGATCCGGATCTATCTGTCACTTGCAGGCTCCCATCCGTGACATAAGCGATCAGATACCCAGCTTTTCGATCAATCGATTGCACTCTGCCACCTTCTGAACTAAGACAAAATAGCTGATAGTCGTCTGTTTTAGGATATTCCGCTAATTCCATCCCCGAGGCTAAAAGAGTATTTACGGAGCTCTTTTTAACAGACTTAACAAAGGAACTACCCCACTGCTCTCTAGGATCAAACTGATCTATTGCCTGATTTATATGAAGCTCGCGAGGCGCCCCGTTAGCATCAGGCAAGCCTTGGGGATTGTAGCGAAGCCCCCAATCAAACAATCTATAGGTTTTACCAGATTTTCCGGAGCGGATTCGTTGGGGCTCTAAAACTAAGACATCGCTTCCTAAAGCATGAACAACCCCTGGGCCGATATCAAAATAGTCGCCTTTTCTAACCGGGACGAAATTAAGAAATTCCTCAATGCTTTGACCTTGCTCCAGACGATTTCGCAATTGTTCCCTGGAAATTTCCTTAGAAAAACCTAAGTAAACTCCAGCCCCTTCTTTAGCGTCAAGGACAAGCCAAGATTCGGGCTTTCCACACTCGTTTTCATTCAATCCTTGGTAGTTGTCATCGGGGTGCACTTGCAGGGACAATGGTCGTGCGGCATGAATCACCTTAAGTAAAATTTCAGAAAAACAGCCCACCCTTTCGAATTCATCTTGGCCCAATAGAGACTTCGCCACCGGAGTCAAAGCTTCCGAAAGAATCTGATGAGTTCCTTTTACACGCGAGGGAAAAGACCCATCAAAACTAAACTCCCAGGCTTCACCTATATCCGTTTGGGACACTATACCGGGGAGGTGCTGCTTCAAAGTTTCCCAAATCTGTTTGCCAGCCCAAGGCGTACGTTGTTGAGGTGTGAAATTGCCAGAATCTATAATAAAAGAGCTCATTTTTGATCCTATTAAAACTCGTTAAGGTGTTCTCATCTAAGGGGGGGGGCGAAGTCTCTTTAATACCATTCAACTCGGTAAGAATAACTCCTTAACCTTGCAGTCTGTTCTATCCTTATTAGCATCCCATATCACAAATAAAATGAAAACTGTCTGCCCGACATTTTTCGAGCAGTAAGTTGATTATGCAACAATTCCATCCTCGTCACTAGAAAAATAAGTCTCTTAAAACACCTTTAGGGAATGGACATGGCCTATTTGTTTGTCTTCTTTCAGCCTAAAAGCGCCCGAGCATCACCACGAAGAGGCAAATTTTCTCCCCGTAGCTTCACAGAACAAGACTCTCATTTTAGGAATACCGCTGAATATGGCAGCCACTATGCGTCTTGTCTCTGTTTGAATCCTAGATCGCTCCCGAAGAGGCCTTTAAAATGGAGTTTGGGCATATAGTGCCTAAAAGAATCATGTCCATTCCGATAGCGATCTCATATAATGACTGTATCTCCCTAGATCTGAAGAGGCCCTATGATCCATATTATCATATCTTTTACAAGAAACATTTCCTTAGCAGTCGTATGTCTGACACTGTCTTCATCCTGTGCCTCTAGAAACAGAATCGATGAAACATCAGAGACTCAAGCAGCAAGAATAGACCGCAAAAACGCGTTCTACTCGCTTCTTGCTAACTTGGAAGAGTCTCCCTTAAAGATGGGTATGAGCCAAGTTCTAGAAAAAAATTATGCGACGATTCAGTCTCAAATTGATCTTGCCGCCAATCAAATTTCCGACCTGGGTCAGAAATCTACTGAAGAAAAAATTCAATTGGTCACCGATATGTACAGCCACTTTCTTTCCTTTTTTGTGAACCTAGAACTTCCGCTGTATAGCAAAATCTATCAAATCGAGGCCAACCAAGTAGCCCCTGCGGTTAAAAAGCGTAATGCTGAAATGTCACGGGCATTAGGACAGATTCTAAATGCAGCGGCGAAAGGGAAACTAGACTTTTTGATTGACTACAATAAGATACCTGGATTGAAAACCTTGTCTCAATGGACTCGACTAACTTGGCCACCCGAGAGAAAAGATTCGTCCCTTAATTTGACAACTCCGTCTGCGGCGAGCGCGTCTCTTGCCGTTTTTAATGGCGCATCCTTAGATTTCAATGCCCTACCCCAGATTGCTGCTTCGGGGATTGCTGCTTCGGATGCCGAAGTCAACGTCAAAGCTGAAACCGAAAATTTTCGCGCAGCATTTCAAAAGATTGTTCCCAACTCTCTTATTATTTCTTCAATGCTTATAGGCATAGCGGCTGCGGTCATTGTCACTGTTGCCACTCTTAATCCCGCTATTGGCGGAGGAGTTGGCGTAGCTACGGGCTTTGCCATCTTAGCTTTTGTGGGAGGCAGCTACGGAATCGTTCAAACCATAGAAAGCTATAAAACTCAAGTTCACGGCAAGCCAGACTCTTCAAGGGATTGATTCCAGTGATTCTCCAGAATACAGAAGATAACATCTCCCTTCCTCCGGTGAGCCATGCTCCTATGGAAATCTTTGTTCCATGAAACACCTCAAACAACTCGTGAACTCCTATAAATGAGGCTTTTCACAGTTGTGACACCTCACCCCAATTTCTAAACTTAGTCGGTGATTTGGATTCTCTGTGCCGCAAACTTCCATGATAGAACACCGCCGCGGTTTAAAATTCACGAAGGACACTAGGCAAGATGTTCGCATAAGGAGTTTGCCGAAGATTCGTTCTGGCAATACTCTGAATTTGTTTTCTTAAAAAGACAAGTGTGAGACTTAAAATCATCGACAATCAGATGTAAAATAATAAGAACCTATATTTCTATTTGTGGTCATTTGGAGACTTTATGAACATCACCAACTTAGTTGCATGTCTGCCATTTATCCTTTTGCTCACTCATTGCGCCCACTACCCCGACGTTCGCCCTTCTGACACCGGAAATCATAGTGTTTCTTTTATGACTGAATCGAGCGAAGACGGGTATAGAAATGCAAAGTCGCAAGCAGACAGCTATTGTGACGATGTCCACAAAAAAAGAGCTTATATATCCAAAGAAGAGAACAAATACAAAGGTTCGATGGATGAAAAGACCTACAAAAACGCTAAAACAGCTGCAAAAGTGACGGGAATGGTCGGCACTGCTGGGTACCTATTCGGTGGCAAAAAACAATCTGAAGTGGGAGGCATCGTTGGACTTGGAGGAGGTATTACAGACGCTGCTTTAGGAAGCGCCTATCGCTACACGATGTATTTTCGCTGTAAGTAAAATGCAGCTTGCCCCCTACTACAAAAAAATCGACCTAAAGCCAGTCGAGAAAATAAGTAGCTCACTCAAAAGCAACTACCGCGAATTAAACCCATGAGAGCCTCATTGAAAAATCGAAATTCCCATCAAATGACTTTTTGGACAATTAAATGAGTATCTGCTAGGCCAAGAAGCTTGATTTAGTTGCCGCCAGTTATTAGCATGTATACTTGACTCAAATAATTGATAGGAGCTTGTTATGGATCGCCGTGAAGTTCTCATAAATGCAGGAACGTTGGCCGTTGCTTCCTCAGGTATTTTTTCCTTAGGATGTGCTACAGCATTTTCTGCACCTGCCACACCCGTTGAAAATTTAATCTCTACATCGATGAAGTGTCTTGAGACGGGACTAAAATGTGAGCGTCTATGCACAGAAACCTTAGTTCAGGGAGATAAATCCATGGCGGAATGCATGTTGGCCATCCAAGACATGCTTACTATGGTAAGGGCTGCCAGTGAACTCGCGGCACACAAGTCACCACTTCTAGCAAAGATGGTGGCTAGTTGCTCACAGGCCTGCGAAGAGTGTAAAAAACAATGCGAAAAGCATGCAAAGCACCATACAATATGCTCTGATTGTTCCAAGGCCTGCGATGAGTGTATTAAAGCTTGTCAAAAAATAGCCGCCTAATGCTTAGCATACTTCGACGTTAAGGATTGAGCGAAATTAGCTTTACTCAGTTAATTCGCTCCTTTTTTTTAACCATGATTTCCCTTTTTTTGGAGAAATCCATGGTGGCACTTAGATTTTATATAACTTCCCCAGGTATAAAGAAAAGTAGGAATGCCGTCACTATAGGCCGTATTGTATTGGGTGAAACCAAGCTGAGTCTTGAAGTAGCCGCTAGGATTTTTGGCTTGGAATCAGCGCCCACAGGATATGAAGTCTTATTGGAATTCTTCGACCCATTCAATTATCCCAATTCTGATAGGAAATTTCATGAAATTTCAGAATTGAGATCGGGAAATGCATGATCAAAAGACTGATATTATTAGATAAAAATATAAATAAGTCGTTTTTCTTATGGGGCCCTAGGCAATCTGGAAAGTCCACCCTCTTGCATCATTTCTTCAAGGACTCGATTTGGATAGATCTTCTAAATTCAGAAGAATTTGTGAAGTACACGCATCATCCTGAGCGCCTCAAAGAAGAACTTTGTACATAAGTTTCATGTAGCGGAGTAACTGTCGGTATTGAGTGGGACACGGACTTCCCTAGCCAAGTAAAGGTCTATTGGATGGCAAGATGAACAGCTGCGCAGAAATCCTCAATATCTACTAGGTTTTTGCTGAGAATTGATTTCATAATATTGATATCAAGTTTTGCGTAGTCATGGACGGCAATATTTCTAAATCCAGCCATCGCCGACATTTGTCTTGTAAGTTCCGACGTTAGTACATGATTTCTTTCTAGGATTTGAAAGCCATGCCTATAGCTACGAGGTAGTTCCCAACCATTTTGAGCTATGAGGAGGTTGGCAATATCGATAGAAGCTTGAATCGCTCTTTCGAGATTGAGTACGAATACATCTTGCTTCATCAAGTCATCGAGGGAGCCCGGCTCAAGATTAGTCGCGCGCTTAATGGATGCTAAGCAATTGCGAATATTCGAAATCTTCCCGAGCACCGCGTCTCTATTTTTCATGTTGTTTTCCAATGATGGGTATGTCTACCAAATGTTTTTCGACGATCTCACGTGAACGCTTAAAATCCAAGTATTCTGAAATCTTCCTGGCCATGAACTGATGAAATTCATCAATTTCGGCACTGAATACCAACTTTCCATTTTGCAGCACCTGCCAAGTTATAATTGGGTCTGCAGTTCTAAGGTCAATCACATCGATGTCGCGGTGCAACTTGTCTTCCAACTGCTGTTTAAGCTGGGTACTCTGCGACCACGCGAGGTTGCGGGAAAAAAGAACAGCAATATCAACATCGCTCTGAGCGTCAAAACGCTCTTCGAGTACAGACCCAAACAGAAGGCCAAAACGCCCGTGGGGCGCGTAAATTTCTGTGAAAGCACGAGCTATTTCGCCAAGTTCCATCTGCAAATACCTTGAAGGAATGCGAGGTGAAGGACAACTACCAATTTTTAACATTATAGCATTCTCCACTCTTCCTCAAGGAGTATGATGCCAGAATTCCAGGCTATTGAAACCCAATCATCCAGAGAAGAGTCAAAACTTTGGTGAGTCGCTAGGTCTAGCCTCTTTGCTAAATCCGACTAGGCCAAACGGATCTTATGCGAGTTTTTAATCTAGGCTAATTCGCTGCCTTTGTAGCAATCGGCAGCTTTTGATCCTCAAAAGGCGATCGAAGGTCATAAAAAGTCGGTTCTGAAATATCCACACCAAGTTCGGCAAGTTCCTTTTGAATTTCGGCTAATTGTTTAAGAACATCTAAATTTATCAAGCTATGATCGATATCTTTATTTGTAATTATATTTTCCTTTGTCATAGTCACCTCTAAAAATATTCTGCTGTGTGAATCCAAGAAATCCATTTCTTTTGAGTCAAGTAGTCATCAAATAGCTTATAGTATTGGTCAACTTACCTTGCTTTTCTTGGTCCGGTCTATATTCCTGCAACTTTAATTTTAGCCCACGTTCGGTGTTCATACCAATGCCACGGCTATGAGAAAATATTCGCCCGGATTATTTTATAGAGTCCTGAATTAGCGCACTGGGAAGTCATTGAACGGCGTATCTATTTTCATGCTGACGCAGCGGTAACTCGATTCTTAATACACGGCATCATTGACTTTTTTACCAAACCGGCTATTCTGAAGGCAAGTCGTTAAATAGACGGGGTTATTATGGCGAGGAGTTGGAATCAGACTGATTTGTTCATTGATCGCGAGGAGTTGTCGGTCTTGGTGCAGTGGCTTACCTCGCCAAAGCGTAAACCTATGGTTTTGCGGGGAGCCAGGCAGGTTGGGAAGTCGGCTCTCGTAAGACGCCTCGCTCACACGCAAGGCCTCAAACTTGCGGAAGTCAACTTTGAATTTCAGCCCAGCTTGTCTAACATTTTTTCCGCGGGGGAGCCCGATAAAATGGTAACTCGCCTGCAGCAGGCCCTAGGCGTCAGGCTCGATGCGGGAACGCTTCTGTTTTTGGATGAAGTACAGGCTAGCGATTCGGCGTTTGCTTCACTTCGATATTTTTACGAAAAGCATCCGGAGATTCCCGTGGTCGCGGCGGGATCGCTCCTCGAATTTTCATTGTCGGAATTCCAGCAGTCGATGCCTGTAGGACGAGTCACTTTTCGGTGGATTCCTCCAATTTCATTTCGTGACTACTTGAAGGCTCGCCATGCTGAAGTTCTTTTAAGTGCTATTCAAGATTTTGTAGAAGAAAAAGATTCAAAAATTCATCCGGAGGCACATGACAACCTTCTTTCCGAACTTGCTCGCTACGTTTACATTGGCGGCATGCCAGAAGCTATGCGTCAGGCTGTTACGAATGAGTCTTGGGACTCCATGGCGGCTTCAGTGGCTGAAGCGCATTCCGATATCTTGTTGAGCTACCGTAACGATTTTTACAAATACCGGGGCCGAATCCCAGTGGAAAGCCTTCATGCTGTGCTGGATGCGATGCCTACCTTGGCTGCAACAAGCAAAGTGAAGTACTCCAACATCAGCAGAGAAATACGTTCGGATTCACTTAAAAATGCACTACGCGCCCTTGAAAAAGCAGGTGTTTTGCGTATGGTTTTTGCGACGAACGCTAACGGCATCCCGCTTTCTGCAAGCAAAGATACAAATTGTTTTAAAGTTCTTCCGATCGATGTCGGCCTATTTGTGTCGCAATCTTTTGGAAGCCAACGCGCCGAACGACCATACACGGACCTCTTTAATAAATGGACTCAGGGGAATGTTTTTGAGCAGCGATGGCTTGGACAAATCGCCGAGATTCTTGTTGGACAATCGTTACAGCACCCGCTGCAGTCCAACGATCATCTTCATTTTTGGTTACGCGAGTCAAAGGGCGCGGCGGCTGAGCTTGATTACGTTCTTCAATATGGCACGCGCATCATTCCAATTGAAGTTAAGGCGGGTGCAAGTGGCACTCTCCGTTCACTTCATTCGTTCATGGCTGAAAAAGGTCTCACGATGGGTGTGCGTTTTGATCTCAATGCACCTTCAGTCCAGGATATCGACATCAATGTTCCGATTGCAGGCGGTAAATTAAGAAATGCAAAATACAGCCTTCGAAATTTTCCGCTCTATCTTGCCGATTGGTTGCCTGAACTTCTGAAACGATATTGAAGCAGACTGTCGCCGTGCGCTTACACGGAATCCAACTTCGTATTCACCTCAAATGTATAGTCTTTCTTTGCCAACTTCAGAAACGACCTCATTGGTAGAAGATTTCGACCTACAATGCAGATGCAACAGAGATAGAGAATGACGGCTATAGAAATGCAAAGTCTCAATCCCATAGCTATTGTCAAGATACCCACATGAAGCGAGCTTATATTTCCAAAGAAGAGTACAAATATAGAGGTTCGATGGACGAAATTACAAAGCTGCTAAAACAGCTGCCAAGGCAACGGGTATGGAAGGTACCGCGGGCGTGATTTTCTGCGAAAAAAACAGTCTAAAATAGGTAGCGTTATTGGACTCAATGGCGGTGCTTCTGTTAGAAAAATTTGCAACCCGTTTTATATATCTTCAGGAGGTTTTTACGGCCTATTAACTCGGCAATATATTTGTGATGGAGAGCTCAATGCGCACTATAAATTTGTGTACTCTAATTTGAGCAAAACCTCAAATAAGCTAACTATTGATAGTGCCTTAATCCCTGAAATTTCCAAAGAATTAGACTTAATTTTTTGAAAAGCAGGTTGACGAAGGTATATCGGAAGCAATGTATGACGCATTATCAGAAAAAATTGAACCGCTCTTAGTAAAAGCCGACCAAGCCTCGATTGCCGAAGCTCAATAAATCTATATCAATGCGCAACTTGACTGGGAATACCCCAAAATTTTGACTTGACATAAGTGGTTGATTTCTGAGGAGTAAGTCCTATCATGTTTGTATCTCACGCAAAATATGAAAGGGCTCCCCCTCATGAAATAAACGGGTATTGTAGATAGATTAAACTGCTTTGTAAATTCTCTTCCGACTAAATTTTATGACCGTCCTGCAAAGAAGTTCGTGAGAGAATTTATAGCAGGTATGATGATTTCTAAGTCAACTATCCTGACGAATATTGTTCGTTCCTTGTCTGCCGACAATGAGGATTTTAAGGCCAACTATAAGCGCATCAACCGCCGGCTTGGAGAGGTTGATTTTACTGTAGCTTACGAGGAACAGCAACGTCGAGCTTTTGAAGAGATTTCAGACGATACTGTGATTGCTATCGATCCCGGCGAGATCACCAAACCCCATTCCAAAACTCTAGAGTGTCTTGCCAAAGTCGCCGATGGCTCAGATGATCATAGAATAAAGCCTGGCTATAGTCTTCTAGGGGCCGCAGCCGTGAATCCTAAGCGGCTAGACAAAACTCCCCAACCGTTAGTTCTTGAGTTATACAGCAGCAAATCTGGGGACTTTGTAAGCGAAAACACAGTAATCAAAGACTTCATCTCGGAAATCCACGCACGTACAAAAGGGAAAGGCATCCATGTTATTGATCGCGGCGGAGATCGGGGTTTTTTGTTGAGGCACTATTTCGAGCTAAAGCAAAACTTTGTGATTCGTCTAAAAGATCGACATCTCATTGGTGAAGATGGCGCTGTCATTCCCATGGGCAAACGAAGGCAGCTTGAAAGGAAGGACCTTGAATACTCTGCGAGCATTCAAAGGGTATCTGATCCCCATGATCGTAATAAGGAAGGCTATGAATCTTCGATATGACTTTGAAAAAGTGTCTGTATCAAGCTTTAAAAAAGAGAACTTAAACCACGAGTGCTACCTCGTGACTGCTTGGTCAGAGAGCGCTATGCGCCCCATAGAACTTCTTACATCCGTGCCAGTCTTAAACTCAGATCAGGCCCTCGATATCGTCATTAACTATCTCTCCAGGTGGTCAGTTGAAGAAACCTACAGGTTCCTCAAAGCCGCCTGCGGACTTGAAGAGATGAGGCTTTTTTCCTTTGGCAAACTAAGAAACTTAGTTCGAGCTTCCTTTCTAACAGCTTCGCTTATCGCTAGAATGTCTAGGCATTCAGGTTGGCAACGACTGTTTTGCAGAACAGCTCTAAGGCTTAAAAGAGCTCCAGACGAACTCTACAACTGGCTATATAGAAGCTCGGATGCTTGCTCTGCACTTCTGACAAAACATCTCAAACTGCTCTTGGCTGCAGTTGAAACCATCTATCACAACAGAAAAATTAAAAGATATTTTCAGCCATGCCTTTTCCCGGGGGAGATAGGTTTATGAATTCAAACCCTTGTGGCACAGGCTGTTTCCGATTTTGGGGTACTCGCAGGCAACTTGACGAAAAAAATTCAAAGTTGAAATAGTCAAATTTCAGACTCAATTCAAACCAAAAACTACAATGATTTCATGTGGATGGAGGCGTCAACCGGAATCGAACCGGCTGAATATAATCCGATAAAAAAGCCACGTAAAGTGAAAAGTCCTAGTACAGCTGAATGTTAGACAAGCTTTTGAGGTAGATAGCTGAATAGCTTCTACTCCAATATAGCACTAGATTTTTTGCACGACAGGGACACCCAGATGCCTTTTCCAGACGACAAATAACGACCTAAAACACAAACTCATATGCTCCAAATCGTTAATACTTGGCGCTATTGCTGGAGGGGGGGGTACTTAGGGTTGGTAAAAGTGGAGGCTTTGGAGACCTACCCTTTTTGCGTAACTAAGCCTAGAAGCTAAAAGGATTGCTCGCAGAATTGATTCAATTGACTTTGAAAAATAGCCTCGCTAAAATATTCACAACAAATTTTTTTTTGTTAGGTAATGTCTATGAAAATCTGGATTATGGGTGCTCTTCTATTGGAATCTGTTTTTCTAAGCGCCTGCAAATCGGGGACGAATGCAACTAACGAGTCGGAAACAGCCTCCTATACAAACATGGGAAAAACGATTGCCGGCGTAGTTCTGACCTCCAAAGACACCGGTGGGTCTGAATTTGATGTTTGCGCTTATGAATATCCTTCGAATGCTTTTGTATCTTCTGACGATTCTCTTGAAAAGATGAATTTCAAGTCGATAAACACAATGAAGTTTAGCTTTGCTGCAAGTGATAATCAGAAAAATATCAATGCTACTGGGGGGAGGGCAGCGGTTAGCGCACTGTGGGTTGGGGGTGGATTTTGTTTTGCTAGCTTCTTCATACCACCTGCATCTCCATTGGTTTGTGGTATTGCTCTTGGCGGTGGAGTTGGTACCGGAGTAGCCGTTTCAGTTTCAAATAAAATTGACACGTTGGATGATGCCTGGGACATAGCTTTGAGTTCCACTCCTAAACCACTTCCATCTGCTGACTATACCAGAGTTAAAACGATGCTAGCAAAATCTGGTAATACTAGGCGAGAGTGCAGTGATTTAAATGGCACAGAACTTAAAGCCTTAATTGAAAAAGGGAATAGGTTAATAGAGGAGCGAGCGAACAAAAAAAATAACTGAATAGAAAATAGACCACCCTTACTAATCGGTTTGGTTAGGAGGGTCTGTAGCTTGCAAGTAACCGAAAGGGCAGTAAGATTTTAGCGAATCACGGGAAGAAAATCTAGGTGTCGCACTCAATCTAAATGGGTAGACCTAATCTTCATTCTTTTTCTCAAAATTTATTCTCATGTTTTTGTGGGTACAATCACATTTAAGAGTCAAATTTAAAAAATACCGATAATTTCAGGTAGATGGAGGCGCCGTCCGAATCCGAACCGGCGAACAGTAACACGCTAAAAAGACAAAGTAAAATGTAAAGTCCTTGTTAGGGCTGATATTTCAGTGCTGGTTTTGGGGAATCCTCTGAGAATTTAGAGAAAAGTAGCACTAGATGAATTGGCTATGGAGCGAGGCTGAATGGCCCCTCCATTAAATTAATAACTTATCGGAATAATTTGTATTTTCTTTAACGTTTCCAGGCACATACGCCAGGCTTCGAAATCGCGATGCTGTTGCGATGTACATCGTCCTTCTACCCCGTCGTCCAATGCGCGTTCATTTAACCTCCTTTGAAAATGCAGGTTACCAAGTGGCTTAAGCCACTGATTTCTATGCTGGGTAAATATGGCCAGAGTTAGGTTCGTAATTCAGTAGTTTTTTGAACCAGAGGGTTTTTCATTCTGTGTTTAACTGGTTCAAATTTTTGTATTCAAAGGGAGTCAAGCAAGATTGTTTGGCGTGTTTTCTTTTTACGGCATCGTCAAAAAAAGTCCTGGGATTTATGCCTACTAATTTGCATGATTCCACAATTGTGAAGAGGATTGCTGAGCTTTCTGCTGCTTTTTTTGAGTGGGTACCGTACCAAGTCTTTCTTCCAATTACGGGCGATCGCAGTACTCGCTCACTTTGGTTGTTGTCTATAGGGATGAAGTAGTGATCTAAAAATCTTGTGAGTCCTACGTAGTTTTT
>JBAXBA010000076.1:0-17649 GCA_037142195.1 Pseudomonadota bacterium | reverse complement strand
TATACCTTGGTTGTGCTTATATCTGGAGCAATTTGTGAGTACACGCCCTAATAAAAATTTATTTTTCGTTTAAGAATTTTTCACCATGAGACGATCCCCTCAATAATACCAATGCCTAAAGGCATGTCGGCGAACCTCACATCAGAGGCAGGAAAGGAGTCTTTTTGAATTCTAAATTAAGAAACTTCTTGCTCCTTTGGTCAGTTGTCAGCGTCATGATGGGGTGTGAGCAAAAAGGAACACTTAAAAAAACCATTAAAAGTAAGACTGTGTTGGGAACTTTAGGAAATAAAACGGATCCTTCAACAGATCCCAGCAACAAACAATCCGCTGCGGTGGCAACCCCGGAAGACACGTCCTCAAAAATTCCGTTTTCGATTTCAGCTCTGTCCGTTCCTTCAGGTTCTTGTAACTCTGCTTATTTATCTTATAGTTCTTCCAATGCTTTAATAGTTGCTACAAAAGATGCTGTGACTTGGGCTGGTATTTGGCCTAACTGCTCTGCCGAAATCTCGCCAGAACCGAATTCCAATGGCACCACCAATATTGAAATCACGGCCCATGATGAGGGCATTTCCATTATTGTCAAATCTATTAAATTCATCAGCGAACCCGTTAACGACGCCCCGATTATCACATACATAAGTTCTCCACAAATCACAAACGAAGACAAAGCACTAGCTGTAGCCTTCACTGCAGACGATGTGGATGGGGATCTGACTTGTACATCGGCTCATCTTCTTTATTTCTCCGACGCCCCCTCCGTCGTGGCCGAGTCAGGAGCGGTCTCTTGGGGCGGGACTTGGCCTAACTGCACGGGTACTATAAATCCTGTCGCTAATGCGAGCGGATCTGCAAATATCATCTTTACGATCAGTGACGGTGCTTTAGCGACATCACGGTCTTTTACATTTGTGGCAACAGCCGTAAACGACGCCCCTTTGATTTCTGATGTGGCCAATCAATCTATGAATGAAGATAACACTTTAAATAATCTAGCAGTGAGCATTTCTGATGTCGACAACTCGCTTGCTTGTGCCACAGTTCTTTCTGCTGTTTCAAGCAACACAGCTCTACTTCCAAGCGCATACATCATCATCGGAGGTACAGCACCTAACTGCACCGTGAGCTTAAATCCAGTTTTCAATCAAAATGGCACCACTACCGTGAACTTAACGGTCACTGACGGATTACTTTCCTCTCAAGATACTTTTGTCTTAACTGTAAATGCAGTTAACGATGCTCCGACTATTTCCAATGTAGCGGATCAAATCACCAATGAAGATTTGGCTTTAAATGGTCTAGCCGTGACGATTTCTGATGTAGATAATTCGCTTGTCTGCGCCACAGCAATTTCTGCAACTTCCAGCAACACGACTCTTCTTCCAAGTGCGAACATCACCATTGCTGGCACAGCCCCCAACTGCACTGTGAGCTTAAATCTAGCTTCTTTTCAAAATGGAACTTCGACAGTTACTTTGACGGTCACTGACGGACAGCTTTCCTCTCAAGACACTTTTGTGCTGACAGTGAATCCGGTGAACAATGGCCCGAGCATTTCAGACGTCTTAAATCAAAGCACGACTCAAGACACGGTTCTAAATGGCGTGCCGGTGACCATTACAGATATAGATTCCGCCCTTACCTGCTCAAATATCACAGCGTTATCTTCCAATACGACAGTGATCTTATCCGCTAGCATCACCATCTCCGGAACCGCACCCAACTGCCTTGTGAGCTTGTCACCAGCTGCGGGACAAATCGGCACCTCCTCGATTACGCTCACCGTAAGCGATGGCGCCTTGACGGCTAGTGATACCTTTCTATTCACAGTCACGAAAGCCGGTTGGAACCAGGAAGCGTACCTGAAAGCTTCCAACGCTGAGACGTCGGACAGTTACGGCCGTTCTGTCGCCGTCTCAGGAGACACGGTTCTTATAGGAGCAAACGGGGAAAGTTCAAGCCAAACTACGATCACGAATGGAACGACCTCAAGCGTAGATAATTCCGCACTTAACGCAGGAGCTAGTTATATCTACAAAAGAACAGGATCCACATGGATCCAGGAAGCCTATCTTAAAGCATCGAATAGCAACGCTTCTGACTATTTTGGAGGTGCCGCATCCCTCTCAGGAGATACCGCAGTTATAGGCGTTAGGGGGGAAGGCTCCAATCAGACCACGATCACCAATGGGTCCGGCTCAAGCACAGATAATTCGGCAATTAATGCCGGAGCCAGCTACATCTATAAAAGAACGGGCTCCATCTGGGCCCAGGAAGCTTATCTGAAAGCCTCCAATGCAAATGCTAGTGATAATTTTGGCTATTCTGTCGCCATCTCAGGAAATACCGCAGCTATTGGAGCTTTCCAGGAAGGCTCCAGCCAAACCGCCATAACCAATGGAACGACCTCGAGTACTGATAATTCGGCATTTTCCGCTGGAGCTTGCTACATCTACGTAAGAGCGGGTCCCACCTGGGCCCAGGAAGCGTATCTGAAAGCCTCTAATGCAAATGCTTATGATAATTTTGGCTATTCTGTCGCCATCTCAGGAAATACCGCAGTTATTGGAGCTTACCAGGAAAGTTCCAACCAGATCACCATCACGAATGGAACCACTTCAAGTACTGATAATTCTACATCTGCCTCGGGAGCGAGCTACATTTATAAGAGAACTGGCTCTACTTGGATTCAAGAGGCGTATCTCAAAGCATCAAATAGCAATACTGCTGACAATTTTGGCAGCTCAGTCGCTCTCTCAGGAGATACGGTAGTTGTTGGGGCTTTCTGGGAGTCATCCAACGAGATCACGATCACTAATGGGACCACCTCAAGCTCAGATAATTCTGCAAGTGGTGCTGGAGCCAGCTACATCTATAAAAGAACAGGGTCCACCTGGGCTCAAGAAGCTTATCTGAAAGCCTCAAATAGCAATGCTTTTGATCGTTTATTTTCAGTTGCCGTTTCAGGAGATACTGCAGTTGTAGGAGCCTACAGGGAAGGCTCCAACCAGACTACCATCACGAATGGAACGACTTCAAGCACGGACAATTCAGCAAATTCATCAGGGGCTAGTTACATCTACAGAAGAGCGGGTTCCACATGGGCCCAGGAAGCTTATTTAAAAGCATCAAATAGCAATGCGTCAGACGAATTTGGCTATTCAGTAGCGCTTTCAGGAGATACAGCAGTTATAGAAGCTATCGGGGAAGATTCCAACCAGACTACCATCACGAATGGAACCACTTCAAGTACTGACAATTCTGCAAGTAACGCTGGAGCTGTTTACGTTTACAGAAATCTTTCCAGAATGTTCGAAGCCCATGAAATCCAGTCTTCAGTAACAAGCTCGTCATTTACGGTAAGCTGGAATGGATCCAATCTTGGTAGCGGAAATGGCACTTTCAAAGTGGTCTATTCCACATCAACGCCTGGAGCGAACTGTAGCTCTGGTACGGTGGCTTATAACGGAACATCAACTTCAGTTTCGGTTTCTTCAGGTCTCACACCGGGACAGAGCTATATCGTCCGGATCTGTACTTTCAATGGAGTCAACTACTCCGAAGGGACTACCACGCAAGTCACCGTTAAGGGCGATGACGTAGGTCCCAACGTTTTAAGCATCAATCGAGGCTCCACTTCCAATCCTGTCTCTGGAACATCACTTGTCGATTATATCGTGACGTTTAATGAGCCAGTAATGGGTGTGAGCCCAGATAACTTTTCTTTCACTGAAGTTACAAGCACTACTGGCGCAACGGGAAAAGTTTCTAATATTTCGTGTTCCGGATCCGTATGCACGGTTTGGGTTCTACCTGGTAATGCTGGCCAACTAAGACTAGATCTTACAAACGTGACCGGGATTGTCGACGTTTGGGGCAACCCTCTCACTGCCGGAAAGACCGGCGATGAGACTTATACTCTTAAGGGCTGGGCTCAGGAAGCTTATCTAAAAGCTTCTAATGCAGAAGCCAATGACTGGTTTGGCTATGCAGTTGCCCTTTCAGGCGATAAAGCGGTTAGTGGAGCTTACCAGGAAAGCTCCAATCAAACCACCATCACGAATGGAACGACTTCAAGCGTTGATAATTCATCAGGCGCGTCTGGCGCTACCTTTATTTATAAAAGAACGGGATCCACATGGGTTCAAGAAGCTTATCTCAAAGCCTCTAATTCTAATGCCAGTGGTTATTTTGGCTATTTCGTTGCTATATCAGAAGATACGGTCATAGTAGGCGCACTTGGGGAAGGATCAAACCAAAACACAATTACAAATGGAACCACCTCAAGCACAAACAATTCCGTGTTTAGCGCGGGAGCTGCCTATGTATACAAAAGAACTGGATCCACCTGGGTTCAAGAAGCTTATTTGAAACCTCCCTATCCAGAGGGTAGCGATTATTATACATATTCCATTGCCATCTCAGGAAATACAGCCGTAATTGGATCCCTTACGGAAGACTCCAACCAGACCACGATCACCAATGGAACCACTGCTAGTTCCAATAATTCATCAATGAATGCCGGAGCAAGCTACATTTACAAGCGAACAGGTTCCACATGGGCCCAAGAGGCTTATCTGAAAGCTTCAAATAATAATGCAAGCGCGCCCAGTTATTTTGGCGCTTCAGTCGCCCTATCAGGAGATACAGTAGTTGTTGGAGCTTACATAGAATCCTCCAACCAAACCACCATCACCAATGGAACCACCTCAAGCTCGGATATTTCAACATCTCAGTCGGGAGCAAGTTTCATTTACAAGAAAACAGGGTCCACTTGGGCTCAGGAAGCTTATTTGAAAGCTTCTAATACTAATGCTTTTGATGATTTTGGCTATTCGGTCGCTATTTCGGGAGATACGATTATTGTGGGCGCCATAGGAGAAGGCTCCAATCAGTCGACGATCACGAATGGAACGACTTCAAGCTCTGACAATTCTGTAGGCATTGCTGGTGCTGGTTACATCTACAAAAGAACAGGAATCATTTGGGCACAAGAGGCTTATCTTAAAGCCAGCAACCCCACCGCTAATGATAATCTTGGGTCTTCGGTTGACATCTCAGGAGATACAGCCGTTATGGGAGCATTCCGGGAAGACGCTAACCAAACCATGATTAACAACGGAACGACCTCAAACGCCGATAATTCCGCAATGGACGCAGGAGCCAGTTACATTTTCAAAAGAACGGGTTCCACATGGAGCCAGGAAGCTTATCTTAAAGCTTCCAATATTGAGGCAAATGATAAATTTGGATATTCCGTCGCTCTCTCAGCAGATACGGTACTTGTAGGAGCTTACCAGGAATCCTCCAACCAGAGTACAATCACGAATGGACCAACTTCAAGCACTAATAATTCGGTGAATCGCGCGGGAGCAGCGTACGTTTACAGGAATCTTTCAAGATTGTTTGATCCTGATGTTAGGGTTTCCGCTAAATCTACGACATCGGTCACTCTAAGTTGGGGTAGCAACCTTGGCACCACCACTCAAGTCAAGATCTCTCCGGCAGTGTTGGGTAGCGCCAATCCTCTACCTTGCACAGATGGTGGAGCTATAACATTAGGAGCGGGTGTTACTAGCTATACATATTCAGGATTGACAACGGCAACAACTTACAGTTTTAGAGTTTGTGGATTTGATGGTACTAACGTCAGCGATGGAGCCATCATTCGAGACAATACAAATTAGACCTTCGAAAAAGAAATATCACGTTTGTTGAAATTTCTTGTTCACTGGCGATTCTTGCACGTGAATTTTACCTAAAGCAGTCAAAAATACCTGCTCAGCATTAAATTGAGATATTTACTTAAAAAAAGTAAAACAATGAGCGCTTTCATGACGAGTCCTCTATTCAAGAAAATTTATTGATAAAATAGAACACCTATTGCATAGTTAAATTTCATGATTCGAAAGAACCCGACATTTGGATGTTTTTTGGGGCGCTGAGGAAGTGCTTTCTGCACACATGCGTTTCGCGACCTTTAATCCGCTAATTGGTTTCCATTGTGCCAAACTACCCACGAAGAGAAAATTTAAAGGACCCATCATTTTTTGAGCGATCCACTCGCCAAGCCTGAACTCAGAGCGATCTCCAAGCAATAAACTGGGGCGCAATATAACAAGAGACTCAAAACTCAAACTCTTTAAATCTTCCTCGGTCTGCCCTTTAACTTGGTTGTAATACACTTTGGATTTTACGTTGGCACCCATGGCGCTGACGACTATAAATTTCTTAACGCCTATTTTTTTACAGAGTTTTGCAAAATTCAAAACATAGTCGTGATCAACTTTGTAAAAGTTCTCTTTAGATCCAGCTTGTTTCATAGTTGTACCCAAGCTACAAAGCCCGACATCGCAGGTCGGAAGTTCTAATTCCTGGATGGAATCAAAGTTTGTTACGATCTCAGTTACTTTGGATGGCAAATGGTCGCGTTTAGAGCGCGCTAAGGAGTATATAGCAGCTATTTTTTCTTCTTGAGCGAAAAGATTTAGCAACTCACGCCCAATAAGACCAGAGCCTCCCGCCATCACGACATGGATCATTTCCTACTCCTTCTCTATCTCAATGGAATGACCTGCCCCGATCAAGTAAGCAACTCATTTGCAGCCAAATGATTCTATTCTATGCTACTGAATCTGCTACCTGCAATCTGATCCCAGCGACGAGATGCGACTTCCAAAGGAATCCCCAAAATCAAGAGATAGAACCACCAAAAATCAAAGCACCAAAAGTAGTCACTTACAATTTTGGACTTAGGAGCTTCGATAATACCGGTGCTCGCTACTTTAGAGACCAACCATTTGTCCAAATCAGAAACTTCAGTATAGAAAGGAGCCTCCATATGGGCTGCCAATCGTTTTAGGTATTCTCTTGAACCCTCCAATTCTTTATCTGTAAAGACTTGGGGAATGGCAGTAATCTGAGACAACTTGATGCTACCAAAGGCCTTATGCTTTGCTTCTAAATTTACCTGGCACTTCAAGCCAACAGCGGTATAGGCTTTGATTTGTCCTGACAAAAAAAGCTCATCGGTACCTGCGCGTGTAAGATCTAAATTTTCTTTTGGTATGACACGGTCACAAACCTGTACCGACCAATTTTCTGACGACGTCAAGTATCTTAAGGCTGGTCCACGGAGTTGAATCTTAAACGAAGTCCCTTGGCCTTCACTCGACATCCCTATGTCCACAATTCGAATGGGCTTTCGAATATCTTCCCGCAGGAGCCAGGTAAACAACGACTCAATCACACGATTGTAAAGATCTCTAGAGGGGCTCCCCTCAGTTCCCGCCAATCCAAGCTCCCACAATTTGTCGGTAAAGACCCATATGGCACGCCCTTTCCCAGGATAGGTTGCAATGGCAAGGGGGATGACTTTGCCATCAGATCTTACCGCTTCCAAAAGAGGTGTGTAGCTTCCTGCTTTGAATTCCACATTCTCCATATGATGCAAGCCTTGTAATTCACCAGCAGCAGCAAGGTCATTTTGCATCGATTCTAAATCGTCATAAACGCTAGCCAAAGCCCTTTGGTCTGGGTCAGGATGAGACAGTTGAATTCTAAACTTAAGTCCCGCATCATACCAAGGTATGAGACGATTCCCTTCATTACGGCTCTCACTTTCATTCGAAGAGTCATTTCCTGGAAAAGCCTCATCGGTTCCTTTAGGGCCCTTATATTGGAACGGCAGAATCTCGCTTAAAGCTGACGAGGAGAGATCTGCAGGTTTAAATGCCCGCGGACCGCCCAGTATCAAAGCTCCTCCGCCATTTTGAATGAAGGAAATTAAATTCTTAGAAAGTTCTGGCTGCAGAAACTTCTGCAAGGTGAAGTTTTGAAGAGCGAGCACTCTGAAGCTGGCAAGTTCCTCAGTAAAAAGGCGTTCCACTGGAAAAGGAATTAAACTTAATTCTCTTTGGTCCACGCTGTTCTGATCAAAAATATCTCTTAGAATGTAAAAACTGATCAAGTCGAATTTAGGCTCGCTTTTCAAATACCGCCGCAGAAAGCGCCCATCCCAATCGGGGCTGCCCAAAACATGTAAAATACCGACTGTGTTTGGCAAAACTTCTAGGGGAATATTTTGAGTATTATCCCAAAGAATGCGCTCGGTGGCGACTCCGATGACGCCTACGGTTAAAAGATACTGACCTCTTTTAAGTGTTGGAATTTGGAGAAACGCTTTAGCTTCTTCTTTTCCTTGATCAAATTTCACATTGATACTCGCTACAGGAAGTGCGTCAATACTAGCCTGAATCTGGACTGTTTCTGAAGAATCTGTACCCGTGCGTCCTATAGTAACCGCGACTTCGGTAACTTTCCCCTCAAACGCAAGGTTCGCTGAACCCACGGACTTCACCGAATAGTTAAGCCCATCTTCTGGGCCCACTCCCATAACGACTCCATTCGGCACAGCAGAAGGCAAAATCCCCTGCGGCTTCGTCTCACCGCCATCAGAAATTAGCACCCAGGGATCAGAGCCTGAAGAAAAATGGAGTTTTGAGAGACCTTCACTAATAGGGGAATACCCTTTTTTCGCATCGGGTTCTAGATCAGAAAGCAACGTTTCCTTAACGGAACACCCAATTTCTGTACAACGTTCTTTAAGTTTTTTAAGAATAGACTCTTTTTGAGATTCTGAAGTTTGATGGGAAAGCATACTCGTAGAATCATCCACTAAGACATGAATTTTCTTAGTTAATAGGGAGCGCGGCAAATCTATTTTTCGATCTTTGGGAGTTACCATTAAAATCATGGGAAGCATCCACATATAGCGACTTATCCCAGCTATACCTGCTCGCAAAGGCCCTATTTTAGAAGCCCACTGAATTGCCAAAACCAGGCAAAAGAGCGGAATGATGACATGTATCCATGGCAAAATATCCATTAGCGTAGCCTCTTTAAAATCTCTGGTAGGTGAATCTGATCTTTTTTATAATCCGTCGCTAAAGAAACCATAAAAAGGTTAACAAGTACTCTCGTCAATCTTTCCCTGTCGTTTAAGACGGGGCATGGGGCCGGCTCCGGGGTATTACTTAAAATTGAGGAGAGCCTAAAGGGAATTGCGAGAATAGCTGTACGTCCATCATATCTATACTCTTGCCAAGTGGATCCCTCACAGGCTGGCAAGCTATCCAGAAGATAAAAGCTGCGCATCAATTCATGATCGGGCGCTATGGGCCGCCAACTTCCCTTCTTTACCGTCGAAACAAAACCTTCAGAGGTGAATTTCTCCAGTTGAAAGAGAGGGATATCTGCCTGAAGAATAAGAATTCCCCCTTTTCGAATCCATCCTTCGAGCTCCGGCAAGAACGCTCCCGAAGGCCCTAAAAGACTGGCAGGATCATTGACAAACAGCCAAGGTTCTCTCAGAGCCGTAGCTGTTAGTTTTGGATAGATACGAGCGTTCGTTTCTAAAGATAGGCTTGTCCGAGATTCCAAGGACTTGGAAAAATCTTGCATGTTGAGGGGATGGGGGGACAAGCTTGACAGTATCAAAGCACCTTCGGATTTCATACTTACGAAACCGAAAAATAGTGCGAGCATCGTGAGCCTCAGACGGCTATAAACACCAAAAGCTATCTCCGCCACAAGAACGATCAGGACTATTTTTATAACCCTCATAATCCAGGGCAGAGGATCAGAGTCATCGGAATCTTGAGCTACCGCACCCGCAGAATGCGGCTGCCAATTCCAAGTACTAGGCAAGTCCTTGACACTTGTTTCCTCAAGAGCTGATTCACGGTAGGGAACATTTGAGGCTGAAAGGAGTGCTGGATCTTCCATGTCAAAAAGAGACTCCACTCGCGGCCAAGCTCCCTTGGAAGCTTCAAAATGTTCGGCATCTACGAAGGCTTTGACTAATAGCGGCCAATTTCCATGGGGAATTCCTGCCAAGGGAGTGAAAGGAATCTGAAACGCCACCACATCGATCCCGCTAACTTTGCCTCTGAGTGCCAGACTCTCAGCAGAAGATCCAAGCTGTCCGCCCATCTGAAAGAAATTATGTTGAATCAGGGCTGCGCTCCACTCTGCTGGGCTTTTAAGGTTAGAACACGAGATGGGTGCAGCGGGAGTTACATGGGCAGGCGAACCAGCAGGTAGCGAACTAGATAGCGAACCAGCAGACAGCGAAGCTATCCGCGTAGCTTCTAATTCGATCTTATTGAAACACTCACAAACTTGAGGAAACGCTTCTAGAGTCTCAGGGATGAGCCAGTAGTGATGGGGAGACTTAGGATCTCCTAGCTGACATGTATCCCTGCCGTGGGTACCTAGCCAGTTGATAACAAAACTTCTTTTGACTTTTTGCGATTCAGCAGTAGCTTGATCCCGACGTTCTACTTTTATGCCTAGCAATTCCAGCATCGATAGCAGAGCTTGGGCAGGATCTTCTAACTGCTGCTCTCCCCCCGTATCGCCCACGACCACAGCTGCTGCGCTGACGAATTGTTTGGACACTTGAAATACATTGTCCTTTGCAACGGCGTCATCAACGTCCAATTGAATACGGAGTGAGTCTCCCTCAAAGGAATTCAACTTTGACTCGGGCCAACTCAAGCTTACTGGCCCTTCTCCACCTTCAAATGCCGTTCGCTGCTCCGCTAAAACTTGCTCGCCAGCTAAAACGGAAACTTTAACAGAGTGATTGCCTTTTGCCATCGTCGAGCCCAGACCAACTGTCCATTCCATGACTTTTGAATCTGGCGCGGACTGCACCACTAAATCTTTTACAAAGTAATTCTCTTTTTGACGCACCTCACCCAATTCGACTCTGCTTATTTTTCTATCGGCTGCTAAAAATTTCCAATTGAGGTCACTCCAGCTAAAAGCATCTTTATCAGAAAAAATGACGATATCGGTATAGGAGTCATTTTGAGAAAGTGCATGCTTTAAAGTTTCCCCTAGCTTAGTCCCAAAAGAATGAAAGTCTAGAACCCCTACTGCATCTTTGACCGCTTGATGACTCTCCCCCACAATCGTATCTCTGCGATCGGTTCTAACCACAGACAAAATGGATTTTCCGTCAAGAGAATCCACAAAAGAGGAAAAAATCTCCCGGTATCTGAGGCTCGTAATCACACTTGAAACCGATGGACTCAAATCGAGAACCACAAGAACTCGCTGTCCATCAACGGGAGCATTATCATTCACTTTGGAACTCGGCTTCAAAGTTAAGCCTACCAAACAAAGGACACCAACTAAAAAACATAAAAACGGAAACCATGGTGGTGGCGTTGTTCTTAGTTTAGGCAGATCTGCAGAGGGGACGTCCAAAACTCGAAGAATTGGGAGCCTAAAAGATTTAAATTTAATGCGCACCAACCACCATAGAAATGCGCCCAAAGCCCCCAACAGGGCCGTATAGAAAAAGTTACTGGTCCATGAGAAATTAAAGTTGTCCATTGCTCCCTATATCCCTGTAAAAGATTTCCAAAGACGTGGAGTCCGACACTTGAAGGTAATTAAGTCCTTCAGTTAGGACTTCTTTTTTAAACCTACTTTGCCATTCCGTGAGTTTCTGAGCATATACTGGCAATAAGGCTGCGCTGGTATAGTCCTTGGGCATGACTTTATTGTCAAAATAGGAAAAGGAGTCGTCTAACCAAGAGGCATCTAGCTCAAGACTGGCCATGATATGGATATATGTCTTTATTTTAGCCGAATGGGGAATGGGAATTGTGCCGTTTAGGCCATCACTTAAAACCCAAATTCTATCTAGGGTGCGCGGAGGTGAAACACGTTCCTTTAAAGAGACGACAAAATGGTTATACTTCAGACTTTGAAATAATCGTAGCACTTCACTTTTAGACTTTGGAGATCGAATCCAGTAAAGTTCCGTACCCGTTCGAATTCCAAATGCTAACGAATCCCCTTTAGCCAGATGGGATGCGGCAAGAAAAAGACCTACCCGCCAAGCGATTTCCATTTTTTGAGGAACACGCTTAGAAAGCTGTAATGTTTCCGCTTCCGATGGCCAAAACATGGAATCACAAACATCAAATATCAAACCCACATGGACAGAAGACTCTTCTTTGATTTCTCTGAGAAGGGTTTGATCAGACCTTGCATAGATCTTCCAATCTATAAATTGGACTGGATCACCTACCACATATTTGCGTAGGGATTCAATGAGCTTTGTCGGCCGTCTGAGCAGCTGTCTAAATGTTCCGACAGGGCGCAGACTATGATGAGCCCTCTTGATATAAATATCAGCATCGTCATAGGGCAACAAATCACTCAGGGTACTCATTCTAGTCCTCTAGACGCCTTTGATTTCACCTTTTCCACGTACTCCACGACTTCATCAATCAAAGCATCAATCTGCTGATTTTCATTTAAAACCTGGGAAGCCAAGCGGATGCGGTGACGAAGCACCGGCTTAGCGAGTCTTTTCACATGGGACCAGCGGACGGTATCTTCGCCTTCCATTAAAGCCAAGGCTCTTGCCGTCGAGATCAGTGCAATGCCTCCTCTAGGCCCAGCTCCATACCAAACCTTAGACCTTAAATGCTCTAGACTTGAACTGGAATCGGGGCGTGTCGCTCGCACGAGATGATTCACTCCATCAATGAGATGATCTTCCACCTTAATGGACTTCACTGCTGCCATGATTTTTTGGGTGAGGTCCACCCCAAGGGTGAAGGATTTGTTCTCTATTCCTGCCTCTCCCGCAAGTGAGTTGCCCGCGTGCGACTTTAGTATTTTGAGTTCACTTTCTGAATCCGGGTATTCCACTAAGGTATGAATCAAAAAACGATCCAGCTGTGCTTCTGGTAAGGGAAATGTCCCTTCAGACTCAAATGGATTTTGAGTTGCGAAAACCATAAAAGGATCAGGGAGAACATGATTTTGATGCCCCACTGTGATGCGCCTTTCCTGCATTGCTTCTAACATGGCGGACTGGGTTCTAGGGGTAGCACGATTGATTTCATCTGCCAAAAGCAAATTAACAAATATAGGTCCCTTAGAAAATTCGAAGTATCGCTTGCCACTAGCTTGATCTACGTGCAGAAGTTCGCTGCCAATGATGTCGCTGGGAAGAAGGTCCGGGGTGTATTGAATTCTTCCAAAAGACAGCCCGAGATGAGATGCAAACACCCGAACTAGAGTGGTCTTAGCTAAACCAGGCGCACCTGTCATAAGTATATGACCACCCGCCAAAAAGCAGCACAGAGTTTCCGTCACGAGGCGGTCTTGCCCAAAGATGGACTGAGCCACCTCTTTTTTAAGCTTAGCAGCATATTCATGGGCTTCGGAAATAGAGATTGATTGCATAAAAAACTCCTTAGTCTTGTCAGTATAGTATCAGACATCGGGAGAAATGTGCAAAATCCCAACTGGTTAATGTACTGCGAAAGAATGAAGCACATTATTTCCAAGCTTGGATCACCTCAACCAAATGGACTATCGTTTGACTTTTTAGGAGTCCGACTATGAAACTCAAATCCAACCATGGCGGTGCCGTCTTAGAATACATTATCATAACCCTGTTTAGCGCCTCCATAGCCGTTGCGACGACTGAAGTTTTGAAGAAAATCATCGAGACTGAGACCGCGAGACTCGAAGATAGCTTTCAGGACGACAAACCTTGAAGATAATCGGCATACTCCCTCTGATTCTAGCCCTAAGCTTGCTGGGCAGCACAAGGCTTGCTCTAGAAGGTCTGTTTCTGCTATCGGAAGGACCTGAAAAGAATTTCAAGGTGCTCTGTACAGCTTTAAATAGGAAGGGAATCACCCAAACAGAGCTTTACTCTAGAAATAGCGACGGCTCCTACGCACCCTTCTGTTTAAAACAGTCTTCGCTCCTCTCTAGACGCCATTACCGAATCCATGTAGTATTGTATTTGTGGGGCAAGAAATTTTGTTTTCTTTCTTTCATTCGCAAGTTGTAGGTGTGTATGTACGTAGGTATCTTTAAAATAGCCTTTGCTGTTCAAAAACATGACATCTCAGATGGCAGAGCCGTAAAGAGCCTCTGCGAGAAAATCATGGCTCGATTTAAAGTCGTGGCTAGGTCTAATTATTCGGATAAAAAATCAGACTTGCTTTGGATTGGCATCACGACCCTAGCTGAACACGAAGAGGGCCTAGAAAAGCTTTTTGAGCAAATATCGGAACTATGCGACGGATCCGACCTGGGTCGTGTCTATGACCAGGTGGGCGTTGTAGAACCCTTTGAAGAAATGCTTGAAGATGTTGAAAATGACAACCAGGAATATGAGCCTTAAGTTTTCACTCGTTCACCGCTTCACATTTTCTTGTAGTGGGAATCCAAGGCCCGGTCATCAGAACTTTCGAGTAGTCAAAAAGAGAACTTGTAGTTTCCACATCTTTTTTTAGAATCGTAAATAAGATCGAGTTGACCGAAACAGGACAATCATCTCGCTCTAAGTCGAGAAAGTACATGCCCGCTAACTTAAATATTTTTCTGATATGAATATGACCTTGACCTGCTTCCGTAACTTGAATAGCTAGTTTTTCAGAAGGAAAGCCATATCTGGTCTCAATGCTTCGACAGCTCTTGCAACTCTTTGAGGTGAAATCATCCCAATCTCCCCAAGTGCTTCGGTAGATGTGAAGTCTTTGGGTAGGTTTTTCTATTTGTCCTTGCCATTCTACTTGATGAGAAATACCTTTTGCCTGATCGCCATTTTGAAAGCTACCTAACATACCGTGACACCCCTTACGCTCGGGAGCCGAAAGAGCTATCGTTGCCGCGCCAGCGGGAAGTTTGTCAACTTTAGGGATCTTTAAGAGACTAAAACTAACTTCCGAAGAAATCCACTCATTGAGGCTACAGCTAGAGTCTTCTTGATAAGACTCTCCCGTCACCACTAGGGTACCATTGTAGGTAAGACGATCTACCTTTAAAAATGAGCCACGCTTTTTATGGTTATGAACGACAGCTATGGCTTGGTACTTTTCAAAATCGAATGAAAGCCAATCGTTAAATACAAACTGCGTGTGAGCAAATTCGGCATCTTTAAGAAAATTCATTACCGACTCTAAATTGTTCATGACGATAGCAGTCGAGGCGCTTTCCACTTTGCCGCGATAGCCCCCGGTGCCCAGCTGCAGAAAATTTATGTCCCTAGAGTCCGCTAAGGCTTTGCTAGACTTATCTTCTCCCCCTAAAATCACTTCGCCAACACTGCTTGCCACACTAGTTACTGTGGAGGTTACTCCCTCAGCTAGACCGCCTATAAATTTCCCAACTTTATTGGTTAAGGTGGTCTTAGGGGGTGGATTTTTGGAAGTCTCACTGGAATCAGTTGCCCCCTGCGAATCTTCCAACTTTAAGGCGCTAGCCTTCCCTTTTTGATCCTTAGAGCCTTCTTCCCCGGGTTCGGAGACACTTCGACACCCCACCAAGAAGACGACAAGAGCAAACGAGAGAAAATTTTTAGAATCTAACAAAATAACTCCTGTTCGGCGCTTGATTTGACTTAATTTCATCTTACCACACTTAAGGAACTGCCATCAATTGTCGGCCATAATTCTGTGGCCGCCCTCGGAGGGAGGCTGTTTAAGTTTTGGATTAGAGAAAAACACTGCCCCCTAGGCGATACGGTTTTACTCGATTCTATCTGGCATCTGAAAGGCAATAGATCGCTTGGGCCGGTAAACTGCAAAACGTTCTTTCCTATGTGTTTTAGCGAGACCTAAAGGCTCTCAATCATAGCCACAGAAGCCCATGCGAGAATTTCTTTCCGATCCTGCAATAAAAGGTAGCCATCTTTCACTTTAAAAATATTGGTTTTGGATCTAAATCCCAACGATCACCGAAATCGTAACAAATGGGCGTAACTTTGTGACTCCTAGGCAGATTTTTTGAGGACTTGGGATTTCAACTCAGGTGCTGCTTCCGTTATGTCTAGCAAAATGGTTTCCAGGGATTGAGGTCTGTGGAATAGAAAGCCTTGTACTAAATCAATACCCAGGCCTTTTAGTGTTTCAAACTCCTCAATCGTTTCGACGCCTTCAGCTAAAATAGTAGAATTTGCTGTACTTGCAGCTTCCACGAGACCTTTTACAAAAGCTTTTTTCGGTTCATCTTGATCGATATTTTGGATCAGCATGCGGTCGAGTTTTATAAGGTCTGGCTTAACTTTGATAACTCGTTCCAGGCCAGCATAGCCTTTGCCGAAGTCGTCAGCCGCAACTCCCAGATTCATCTTCATCAGAGTATCGCGGACTTTCATTAAAAGTTCAAAATTATTAATAGCTTCAGACTCAGACAGCTCGAAAATCACTTCCATGTTTTCTGGAATCATATGTTTGATATGTTCAATATAGTAAAGATTGCGGGGCAAAATATTGATAAGAAGTTTTCCTGGCAGCGCAGCGCCATAGCGACTTCCCAATTGAATACAGGCCTGATCCAGCTCAAGACTGAGGCGACACTTAGAAGCAATTCCAAAGAGAACATCAGGTCTTAGATATCTCCCTTCGAGGTATACCGGTCCATCTTCATCTAGTATTTTGTCGACGGACGCCTGAGAAACTCGAATCAAAGACTCAAAGCCATAAAGGTAGTTGTTCAGATGGCCAATAGAAGTGCCATTTTTGGTTGCTTCAGCTTCTTCCTTAGTCATATTTTGAGCCCAAAACACGGCTTGGAAATTGGGGTATAGAAGGCCTTCATACTGTATCAAGGTTTGAAGCACCTCTTTCTGACGATTCCTAATTTTTTCTAGCTGAATCGCGCTTGCAGTCTGAGCGAGTTCCAGCAAGGAGTCAATGGACTCTTCCAGCTTGTTGCAAGGATTAAAAATAACTGTGGCATGGCCCACGGAAAATTCACTTAATATCTCGATAGACTCTGGGATTTCACGTTCTTTTTTATTCTTAAAAAAGTCATTCCAAACTCGAAATTGCAGATTTTTTGACAGTCTGTCTGCAAGTTTTTCTAGGGCTCCCGGTACCGGTATGCTTTTATTGGCTCGAGACAGCTCAAGAAAAATATAGTAAATACAGCTCGAATTTGTTCTTTTGCAAAGCACATCCCCGGAACGAAAGGACCCAGGAGCACCCCATAAACTAAACAACTGTTTTTCAAAGAAAGCTTGCATTTGCAAAAATACTTCGTTTCCATAATCCACTGCTAAAGATTGCAGATTGGTAGCATCAATAAGCAACACCGAAAGGGATTTATTTTTGAGAAGCATCTGCTTAGGAATTTGAGTGTCATAAGTAGCAATGGAGTTTCGTCCCACATTTACGGCTGCCTTTCCAAGGGCACCCGAATGGTCCATTGCCTCCAAGATGTTTTGAAAGTTGGGTCCAACAACCCAATAGACCGGCTCATTTCTGTGGACTTCAAGCAAGGGATGATCGTCAGCAAGCACAATCACAGGAACCCTTCGCCCTAAGCTATAGATCATATCCAACCAAGCTTCACGAGGCAGTGTAGGATGTTCACTGTCGACCACGAGACACGTTGTATCGGTACTATAGAACCTTAAAAAGCTCTCAGGGCTCGGCTCGACAGAGGCAACGTTTACGCTAATCGCCCGTAATTTTTGCGAAATAATGGCGCCTAACTCGTATTTCTGTGTCGAAACCACAATCATTTTAGTCGTCCCCTAGATTGGATTAAAAAATCCATCGGCAGTCTAGGGGGAAACCTTTACAGATCGGT
>JBAXBA010000075.1:0-17825 GCA_037142195.1 Pseudomonadota bacterium | reverse complement strand
CGCTTCTCTTTGCGCTTCTCTTTGCGCTTCTCTTTGCGCTTCTCTTTGCGCTTCTCTTTGCGCTTCTAATTGCAGCTGAATTGCAGAAGTGCCAATAATCTCGTCCCCATTAGGAAGTGTAATCGTCCTGATTCCAAAATTAAACCCAAAGCCGTCACCTCTGATCACCTGATAAACTTTAGTCATTAAAATCTTTTGGCCCGGAGGAAGAGGATTTTGAGCATCGGACCATATTTGGTGCCAAGAGCCTTGCGAAAGGCGCAGTTCTTCATCAAAGGGCTTCTTGGCGGAGGCTTCTTTGAGCTCAGTTATAAAGTCCGCCATCCTGAGCCTCGACCCCGGAATCGTTGCACTATTGCTTGCAGCGCGCTCGGTAGCTACTTTTGAAAATGCCTTTATGGAGCCGATAATTTCTTCCACCGACCTTTTGGTCTGCCCTAAAGGCCTTTGACTTAGTGATTCAGATTCCAAAACATCGCTATTGCTGCAGCTCGATACTAATGAGCCCATCAAAGTGGCTAGAAATAGGAAAGGTAGCCTTCGGAAAAATAAAATCCCCACCATAATTTGAATTCCTCTTTAGTTAAATTGTAGCGAACACCACTACAAATGCAGAATATACTTGAGCATAAGCACCGTCCACCACGAAAAATGATCTACCTATAGCCAATAAAGCTACCCCAAAAAAAACCTTTAGATTGCAATTAACGAGCATCAGATACAAGCTTTTAGCGTACATTCAAATATATAAAAGCATGAAGAGAATGCTTAAAACCTGTAAAAAATCCCGAAAATGGCTCCCACTGCTATTCTTGGCTTGATTCCCAGAAGTGCTCTAAGTGAGTATTCACTTTAGACGTGAACTGAGTAGTAGAATCATAAAGCCGGTTCCAGGGGGCTAGAGTTTTTAGGCTTAAGGATCTCCTAGCTTATTTTGCAATTTCACAAAGCAACGAACATTTACAAGAGCCTATCGATAGTTATGGGCGTCGGGCGCAGGCTTGAATAACAAGAGATTTAAACTTATAGACTCATATCTCCGACCAAGTACATAGGAATCTATCTCTGGGGGAGTCCTATGTCTAATCATCAAGAGTCATCTTTAAGCCGTACGCTTTTACTATTTGCAGCAACCGGTTTGTTGCTTTTTGGAATAGCCCTTCTGCTTCTAGCAGCGTCCCCAGGATTGCCGATCAATCCTCTAGGCTTCCTAGAAGTAATCAAGTTTGACTTGGCTTCATTTGTATCTTCAAATACAGACCTATCCGCCGAAAATATTAAAGTGATGACATCTATACAAAGCAGTCTTGAATTGGCCAGTAAATACACAAAAGCTATTTTGTACCTTTCTGCGAGTGGGGGGCTTCTTTTAGGCGCAATGATTTGGTTCCAAGCTTTGATTTCTTCGAGCCACGCAAAAAATGGGGACAACCAAAGCAAATCCAGCTTAAGATCGGAAGAAAGCGGAGAAGACTATTCGAAAATTTGGAGTGTACTAAATACGGACTTAAAAACCGTGTCCGATGCGATTTTGGGAGGCCCATCCGAAACTAGCCAACGCCCCGCAAGTTTTAATCTCGATGGTCAAGCAGAGGCGATTCTTCAAATTACAGCCAAACTCCACGTCTTCGAATCCATCGGAAAAGTTTCAGAAGATGCTTTAAAATCAGGAATTTCGCGCCTTGAAAACATAATTTCTCAAGCTCAATCTGACAACCGCGCAGCGGGATCAGTGCCTTTAGAGTTTGGCACTCTGTCTACACAACTTCGCTCCCTCAGGAAGTCTCTGGAAGTTGATGCCTCAAATCTTGACCGATGCAACACGGAAGCTAAATCGACAATCCTTCAAATTCAGTCCATCTTCAAAGTCGATGGAGTAGTCAGAACAGAAATCCAAAACGCCATTGAAACTTCGCATCAGCTGGCTAAAGATGCTCAATCTACAACTCAAATAGTAGCCGAAGTAGAAAGTTCCATTTCGGAATCCAATGCAGAAGTAGCTGAAGCTCTGCTCTTAGTTCTGGAGCTTTCTAAAAAAGCGGAAGAAATCGTTCAAATCGTCGATGTTATTGACGATATTGCAGAACAAACTAACCTGTTAGCTTTAAACGCCTCCATTGAAGCGGCACGAGCAGGGGAGCAAGGAAAAGGATTTGCAGTCGTTGCCGAAGAAGTAAGAAAGCTCGCCGTGAGGTCATCTTCTACAACAAGAAACATTAACGACCTGTTGGTTACAATACAAAGTGACGCCAAGCAAGCGTCTACGAAGCTCACCAAATCAAACTCTTCCGTTGGAAAAGCAGACCTTACCGTCAAAGACTTCTATAAAAGTTTATCCAAAATCAATCGCAGCGGGAAAGCCCTCAATGACACTCTTGCTACAATAAAAGAAACAAATTCGAAATTTTCTGGATCTTTGGATAAATTTGAAAAAATCGAAAAGTCCGCTCTTGAGAAATCCAAGAGGTTTCATGACACATTAATTAGTAAAGTTCTAACCTTGAAGGAAATTTCATCGCTAGCCTCTAATGTCTCCGTAATTAACGATCGTATAGATCGATCTTCACAGAGAGCATTTATAGATCTTCGTCATGGAGTAGAGGTTTTAAAAGGTGCTGCTGATGACGTCTCATCATCAGCTATACTTATTTCTGAAGCCAAGGATCGAGGTGTTACTTTAAAGAGAGATATTCACGAGGCATCGGAAGCTCATTTAGGTCGTTCTCCCGTGAAAAACGATTTGCAGTGGTATGGAAAGCTCTTGAGTCAGTCGGCTTCATTAATGGATTCCATGATTCGCTCAGAGACGAAAGCCAGCGCCGAAAGAAAGCAAAAACTGTCGCAAAAGGCGAGCTAGAAATGGGCTTTTCAATCACAGATAAAAGTGGGTCATCCAAACTCAACCGCATTCTGAGAAAACACCAGGAATCGCAAAGTGACAGCTTAGAGAAGCTATCCACAGGACAAGTCTTTACGTCCTTAGACCCAAAACCATCGGAAAGAGCACTCGCCGAAAAGATGGAATTTCGTCTGAGATCCCTCGCGGCCAGCAAAAAGAATGTCAACGATGCGATATCTCTTGTGGAAACTGCTGACTCTTCTATGAGTGAAATTTCCAATACGGTTACCCGAATGAAAGAAATCAATATGAGTGCGGCAAGCACCACTCTATCAAACCAAGAAAGACGCTATCTATTTGTGGAGTATCAAGCTCTCTATGACGAGCTAGACCGGATGTCGGTTGCAACCACATTTAATGGGATTCCGATACTAAATGGGAGCAGCGAAGAGGTTCCCGATGAGCTGGTTTTTAGAGTGGACGACCCACTTGCAAGTAGTGACGGCAATGAAGAAAGTGATATAAATACGATTCGATTCGCAGGCATAAAGGATGTGGACACACGCCCCGAAAGCTTAGGTCTTAAGAGCGCAAGTGCACTTCTAAGTCAGACAACAGGGGCCGACGGCATTGGCTTTGAAGAGGTTCAAGACTTTATCACATCGAATACTGAAGGATTTCAGTCGGTTTATGAAGAAGCTCTTACCAAACTATCTGAACAAAGATCTGTTTTCGGAGCACTTCAGACCCGGCTTCAAAAGACCCTTGATTTCAATGATGTTTACTCTGAAAACATCGCGGCCGCCAAATCAAAAGTAGCCGACACCGATTATGCTTCCGAAGTCAGCAGACTCGTAACCAGCCAAATTGCGACGCAAGCAACAACCTCTCTCCTATCTCAATCTAATATGGAAGTAAGTTTAGCATGGAACCTCATTAAAGGGGCCTTATGAAAGACTTATGAAGGACTCAGGAAAGACACTCGTATTTGCAGCGAACCAGGCTCCCCCAAGAAAGTTGAAAAAAGACCCCTAAGCGTCTGATAACACGAGCATTTGCAAATTAATTCCCATTATGTTAAACTTCATCCCATCGATAACTGCGTAGGCTGGTAAATAGAGTGTCACAAGCTTTTTTAGATATTTTGATGACGTGTTTATTTATTTGTTTAGGCGGCATTTTAACTTTAGCAGAGATGTCTATTGTCTCATCTAGAAAGTCGAAACTTCAGGAGCTTTCAGACAAAGGTAGCACTGGTGCTGCGCGAGCTTTGAAGCTTGCAAATTCTCCTTCAGATTTTCTCGCAACTGTGCAAACAGGCATCACACTCATAGGGCTAGCAGCAGGGGCTTTTTCAGGGGTTACCTTAGGCGAAAATCTAGCCGCTTTTTTAATTGAAAGATTCCCTGGAATACCTACTCAAATGACACACTTATTTGGTGTCGGCATCGTCATTTTATCGGTTGGATTTTTAACCATTACCCTTGGGGAGCTTCTCCCAAAGCGATTGGCACTTGTCAAATCGGAAGTGATTGCCAGCGCCCTAGCGCGTCCCATACAGCTCCTTGCTTTTATCAATCATCCGTTTACCAAGGTCCTTAGTTGGACTACAGATCGCATGCTTCTCATCATTGGTTTTGAACGTCATGTTCAAGACGCTCCCGTAACAGAAGACGAAATGCGCATCCTTATCGACGAGGCTTCAAAGGCGGGCGTTGTGGATGCACACGAAGGACTTATTATGAAGAGAGCCATGAGACTTGGCGACATTCAGGTTCAAGACATCATGACGCCAAGAACTAAGGTAGTCATGATTGATTTGGCCGACCCCACCGACAAATCCATACAAGTGATCATATCTGAAAACCATTCTTACTATCCGGCCTTTTATAAAGAGATGGATAGACCACAAGGTTTTATTTCCACAAAGCTCATACTTAAGAAAATTCAAAACGCAGCTAATGTTGAGGAATCGATTGAAAATTGCTTAATGCCAGATACTCTCTATTTGCCCGAGGCATTAGACGCACTTGAGGCCTTAGAAAGATTTAAAGCGAATAAAGTTCATATAGCCATGGTCATTGATGAATATGGCGGACTCGCAGGAATCGTTTCTATCATTGACATTATGGAGGCCATTGTCGGAGAAGTTCCCGGTCAGTTTGAAGATGTGGGAGCCTCTGTCATTCGCAGACTTGATGGGTCTTACCTGATCGATGGTTTAACATTGTTAGACAATATGGAAGAGCTCACCAAACTGAAGCACTTTAAGAATCGAGTTGAAGAAGACATTCAAACCCTTGGAGGCCTGGTCATGCACCTTCTAGGAAGAATCCCCAGGGAAGCAGATATTGTGGATTGGAATGGCTTGAAACTTGAAGTTATGGATATGGATGGCAATAGAGTTGATAAAATTCTACTCACCAACCCTGTCTCAGGAAATGAACAACCTCCATCTAAATAAAATTATTTTTTCATCTGTTCCACCCATTGGTAGAAGAGCTCTACTCTCCGATTAAATGTTGGAGGAGACGATTTTCTCTGGCGAACAATACTTCCGATGAACTTGGAGTCCTGCTTGGAAGGAGTGGTGTCAATTTTTTGCAACTGCAATTTTAAAAAATCAGACCATCGTTTTTCATGAATTTCTTTAGCCCAGGCATCCGATTCAAATGGAATTTGGAGCTCGGCAAAGTTTCTTTTAACTTCATCAAAGACCTCTTCCATATGTACAAAAGTATTCCGCGCTGCGTCCAATGCTGAACCAATGGCTCGCAAGGAAAAGCCCGCGCGATTGTGAAATTCTTTCATAAGTTTAAACGGACGCCTTGGATCCAGCAGATTTTGAGACATTAAATGCATTGCCAACTCAAGATAATGGTCATAATAATAAATAGTGACTTGTCCCCCTATAGGTGAGGGACGATGAGGATAGGATTCTAAACGCCTTATAAGAATACTTACTTTAACATTCCTCGGCACATCACCTATTCGATCTAAAATATCTCTTGTTTGATGTGCTTTAACGCCCAGACTAGAAAGCAAACCTACAAATTCAGACTCCGTGATCAGACCTGTCAACAACATAGAAATTGACTGATAGATCATCGGATCAGACTCTGCATTATCCCCAATAAACAGAATATGGCTGTCATCTTTCATTCTAGCGATTAAATTCAAAATAGCGGCAACTTTATAGGCAACTTGATGTTTGAGGAGTTTAAATTTTCCCTTAAAAATATTGTAAGCCTGATCTTTAAATGTATCAGAAGACCAAAGAAGCCCGTCAAACATCAATTTTTCTTCGAGAGTTCTGCGGAGTTGAGGTGGCGAGGAGCTCACAAAATGTAAAGGTACAATTTGGTCCAAGTTAAAGCCCTCTAAGTCATCGGGTTCTCCCCACCTAAGCCAATTAAGGAGCACTTGAGCGCCTTGGACGGTAATTTTATCTTCACTGCTTTCCAGTGCGATCTTTGCCATCTTGGCAATGCTTTCAAAATTAGTTTCAAGGTAGGTTTTATCAATGTCACAGATTACTTGTATGGGATGACAAAAACCAATCTCATCTAGGAAAATCCTTTGGTTTACCAATTTCCAAATTTGATAGGAACTTTCTTGAACCACGATGTATTCTCCTCAAACCTATTGTACCTGACCTAATCTCAATATGGAAATTGAACTCTTGTCTAAGGCTTGATAAAATACTCAGGTTGGAGGTCTTAAATGGAAAAAATGCGCGAATGCGGTTACTGTTTGATCAAAAAAGATTTTATTTTCAGTGGAAAAAGAATGAGTGACGGCAGCAAGCTGTATACAGATGCTTCAGGATCACGATGGTCAGGAAAGCGCTGCCCCGAATGCGAAAGAAACAGAGTCCAAGCTGCTATAAAGTTTGACGCGTTTGATAAGAATTTGTTGATCCATCAAATTGAATCTCAAGGCTATAAGGTTTTGAGTTTTAAAGACATTATTACAGCTGAAAAAAATGGCTCAAAATTTACATTTTGTGCCCGCAGGGGAGCCACCACAAAAGAAGGTCAAATTGTCCTTGATGCTGCCACGACTCAGGAAACAGATTTCACAATCATATTATTTCAAAGCACTAGAATCTGCTCTAAAGAGCAAATGCAGAAGCTGACTCCTTCGGCACAAAACTTCACTCACACGCCGAGTCCAAGACCTCGAAAAGAGTTTGCCAGGCCAGAGTCGCGCACTTTCGACGCACGGGATGAGATTTAATTTCGAAGAGTGCCAAAAGCCTGGGGTCTTCGAAAACCCCTACATTTTGTTCAAGATGGAGAATGACGCTTGAAACCAGTTGCATAGCCTGGTTTCTTTCAAGCCCAGAACACATTTCAGCTGCCATCTCTGCCGACGCTAAGTGCAAACTGCAGCCCTCTGCCTCGTAGCTAACCTTTATCGGCGACAAGGACAACCTCATATGACAAAGATCACCACAGGTGCGATTGCACCTTGTAGCCTCACTCGTAAACTTTTCTATGAGACCCTGATGTCTTGGGTTTTTAAAGTAGCTCATAAGAAGATTCATAAAGCCTCAAGGCAAGCCGTCTACTTTGTAATCTTCAACAGGTTTTGAAAGGGAGATTTTTTAAAATATTTGGCAAATAGCTCATCGCCTTTTGACCTTTGCCAACGAAGGAGGGCATGGATATGGGACTCTGAAATTTCCGAATGTATGGGGATAGCCCTAAAAACGGTGCAGGTACCCTTTGCGCCTCTGACCGACTCGAGTACAGTTCTAGAAACAAAGCCCGGAGCGTCGCGCCGGCCAAATTCTTGTATTTCCTGATTGACATGATTCAAAGTCGAAGACAACCAATCACCAAATTTAGAATCTTCTTCTAGACCTAAGTTTGACACCCAAGATGGCATATAACGGTAAGTCAAGATTGTCGTCTCGAGCGCACTTGTGACTTCAAAACAATCATACGCTTTTAGGCATTCCAAAAAAAGTTGGGCCTTGAAATGAGCGGTCTCCACTCGGGATGCAATCCCACGTTGCCCAATGGACTTGCCGGTGAACCAAAGTTTAAACGCATTAAAAGGCTTAGATCCTTCTACAGTGAAACGACCTAAATCTCGGCTGGTAGTCCTTAGGATATAATGGGCGTGATGCAACAGAGCGTCTAAACTTTCTTTTTGCCGAAACAACACCATTCCATGCCCCATGGTGAGACCCATGAGCTTATGGCCATCGATGACGACAGAGTCAGCAAGTTCGATTCCCGTTAACAAAGGCTTCAGGTTTTCACTAAAAAGATAAGCACCTGCCCAAGCTGCATCCACATGAAACCAACTTCCATATTGTTTTGCGATTTGCGCTAGCTCTTTAAGATCGTCAATGCTCCCCGTTTCAGTAGAACCTGCGACACCGACGATGGCCAATATAATGGTGCCTTGAGCCTGCAGCGTCTTTGCGGTTTCCCTCATGAGATTCAAACTAACTTTGTTAGTAAAAGCATCGACAGGAATGACAACTAAGCTTTCCTCTCCTAAACCCAGTAGGGAGCATGCTTTAAGTAAGGAATAGTGGGCCCTTTGGGATGCCAAAATGGCAACTTTTAACGTTTCAGGTCCCGCAGTCAAAGAGCTTAGAGCCTGCCAGCCCTTCTGCTTCACTTCAGGAAACCGCAAATTGCGAGCGACCGTCAAACCAGTGATATTACCGATCGTTCCACCGCTAACAGTGCTTCCAAGAGAATGGCCATAGTCTTTGGAAGCTTCCTCATAAAACGAGGCATCTTGGCCATAAATCAATTTATGAAGCCAAAAGACCGTTTGTCGTTCGATGTCACTGGCGCCGTGAGCTGTCTCTTGCTTGACTAGGTTTTGATTATAGAAGGATTGTAAAATGTCAGCCATTTGGCTGGACAAGTGAACCTCACTCGTCATGTGGCCCATAAAGCGAGGATTTTGAGTTAAAACCAAATGTGGCGCAATGGTCTGCTCGGAGTACTCAAGGGCTTTCCCTAAACCATCTCCCCACTCAGAAAGTTCTTCGCAGGCCAAATGCTCTAAGTTACCTTCCCCCATAAGACTTCGTCTCGGGCTCTTTGCAAACCTAAGTCCTGCCTCGACAGCTGCATAAAGCCACCCTAACGCAGAAGCAGGAGCTTCCTGCCTTACCTCAGGCATAAAGGCTTTCTTAAGCTGAATCCTATTTTTTGCATTAAAAAGTCGCATAGCATCTCAAAAATAGCGCCCCCCCTTCTAACATGCCGATTCTGCATTTTCTAGAAAAACCTAGCAAAATGATACGCTGAACCTATTATAGTGCTAAGTAAGGCGCCAACAAAACCCCCGCTGGGAAATCAAATTTTACTAAAAGGAGAATTGATTATGAAAAGGAGGCCCACCGACTTGAGGATAACATACTAATTTTATAGCACATACTGCTCATTACACCTCCCTTATTCCATGAGAAATCGGCTCCAGCACCCTCGCGAAAGCGATTCTACCTGAATAGAGTCAGTACGTGAGCACCAGAAAACCCCCCTCTGGCAGGTAGCGCCTGAAGGAGGAAAATCAAAGTTTTTATGCCGCCACCTGGAAAAAATCGATCCTTGCAAAGAGATGCTCGCTAGGACCTATTTTTTCGAAAAACCTTATTGCCCAGCCTTGCAAAAGGCATCTCTATTGATACTTGAGGGCGTAGCAAGATCCCAACCAAATATCTTGGGTGTATTTCCAAAGCTACTGCGAGGAATGGTCACTTCGTCCGTTTGAGTGTTTAAATCCACATAGGTGAGAGTACCGCGAAGCTTAGATCTTTCGCCCGTTTTTTCCAGTACATCGCTTGGACTAAAGGCAATCTCTCCCAGTGAGCCTAGAAGGACGTTTTGACCATCACGACCTGCACCTGTTTCGGGGTCGACCACAAAGCGACTTATGCCTGCATAAGAACCGGAAATGTAATAAACAACAGGCACACCATTCTCGCGCTCCACACTGTTAAGTGTTAGAGTGATGATACGGGGACGGTAGACAGAGAAATCTTCTTTTGTGGTGTTTCGAATGGTAACACTGTTGCCTTGAACCGCAACAATATCTCCAGAACGAATGTTCTTGAAATAGTAGCCCACATAGGAAGCATCTCCGGTATTGGAAATTCCCAAAATATCGCAAGAGCGGATGAGGCCCTCAAGTATTTCTCCACCGTTCGTAACGGACTCCGCTTTACCAAAAGCTGCAGATGTTAGCGCCAAAAAAGAAATTGCAGAAATCATTTTAACCAACACAAAACCTCCCTAAAATTATCAATTCGGTTAATTCACTGTGTTTTAACCTGGAAAACTCTTACCACACCGGCTTTGGAAAAGAATAGAGCCCAGGAGTGCTACAGGAATAGCCAATTTGGAGATACCCCTTAAATCCTAATACAAACAAAGCGCTCGTTCAAACAACAAATGGGTCACGAGCGGAATGGAAGATCTCAACTCTTAAAATCCCGAAAGATTCCGTAATGAAAACATCTGTGTTAAAATCTTAAGGATTGCTATAGGAGCGCGGAATTATGGGTTTAAAACGATCGGTCACAGATGCTGAAAAGTTAGAAAAAAAAAGTAAAATCGTTGCCGCCGCGAGAGCAGCTTTCGAATATTTAAGTTTCCACGACATCTCCATGTCTTTTTTAGCGGAACGCACAGGTCTGGCAAAGGGAACTATTTACTTATACTTTGATACTAAAGAGTCCGTCTTTTTGTCTGTCTTAGCCCATGAAATCAGAAATTGGTTTTTAAGCATGCACCAAAGCCCCGATTTAGACTTCATTTTTCTGTCGGGCCCAAATTCGCCCATGATCCCTGAAAAAATTGCTGCTATATTTGCTAGTGCAACGAAAAAGAACCCCAAAATGGTCGAACTTCTTGCCTTTTTGAAGCCCGTGTTGGAAGAAAAAATTCCCTCAAGGGAATGGGTTGAATTTAAAGATCAAGTGAAAGCTCAAATGGTTGAATTTTCAAAGATTCTAGTTTCCAAAGGATGGTTTTCCCACGAAAAATTCGCCATGCGTTTTGTGTTTCAAGCATACACGGGGCTGATTGGGATGTATCAAATGTCTGCCATCTCAAAGTATGAAGGCGACAGCTCTAAAAGTGATACCCAAAGAAATGAGTTCTATTTAATGCTCAATACGCTTTTGCAAACTCTTTTTTTAGGTGCACAGGCGAGCCGCACACCGAGTCTAAGCACTCAAACGCCAGCCCTGTAGATGAAAAACTAGCGAAGAAGGTCAGTTCTGATAGGCAGGACAGCTAGACTATCAAAGCTTGAAACTTGAGCATTGAAATCAAGCTAACGCCAATCTAAGGGGCTTAGCTTGTTTTCATTCATCCCTATTTCAAAATACTGCTTGAGAGCTCGAATGAACCGATCTCCATCATAGGAATCAGGGATTAGACCCGTATAAAAATCTTGGGAAAGGACTTTACTTGAGGACGCCCCATCAGGCAAAAGCGTGTAAAGCCTATCACCTTTACCTAAAAGAAATTCTTCTCCCGACTTTAATACTACATAGCCCATTTGTCCCTCTGACATCATGCTGCCGCCAATGAGGGTTGGCGGAACCTCTTTTTCTAAAAGACCTAAATAGTCCAAGACCGTTGCCGGAATATCTGCATGTTGCACGATTTTGTGGGAGAGGCTTGAAGCAAATGAACCTGAAGGGGTATAAAAGAGCATGGGGACTCGATAGTTTCCTAAATCTTCTTGATACCTAGGGTCCTTGGATTCTCCCGTATGATCTCCGGTAATGATAAATAAAGTGTTAGAGAACCAGGGTTCTTTTTCTGCTGATTGAAAAAAGTGCGCCAACGCCTGATCCACATAGTAAATGCTCCGATAATAGGGCGAAGAAAATTCTACCCCAGAGGCTTGGAATGAGTCGGGAACTTTATAGGGATTATGGGAGCTTAAGGTAAATATTGTCGAGAAAAAAGGGTTCGAAGCCTTAGAAAGCTCGCTTACTGCTTTCTGAAGAAAAGGCCCATCATAGATCCCCCACGCCCCATCATCATCACCACTTCCATACTCGCTTTTCCCAAAATAGGTTTGAACCCCAAACATGGCCGACATCACATCAAAAAACATGGTTCCGTTACGTCCGCCATGAAAGAAATAGGAGGTATACCCATGTTCTCCTAAAATATTTGGCAGCCCCCTTACATGATTCGCGCGATATTCCGTATTAATGAACGGCTCTGCCATCAAAGCAGGAAGACTTCCTAAAACCGAGGGAACTGCGTCAATAGATCTTCTGCCATTCGCAAAAGCATTGTCGAAAAACAGAGACTTTTCTCCGAGAGAATTTAAAAAAGGCGTCACATCCTGAGCTTGGCGCATGGTTTCTAAGCCTAAACTTTCCACCAAAATCAGAACTATATTTTGTCCAGGTCTTGGTGAAAAACCACTGGGCTTTCTCAAACTATCTAAAACAGCCTTTACCTCTGCATTCGCCATATAGGTCGTTGATTCGATTTTTTGATTTTTAGATTTAAGGGCATTGAATCCTGAATTCAAAGCTAGCGCAGCCCAGTTCGAACCTTGGTTGCCATAAGCGTGGGCTGGAGTCAGAGGTTTTTCCTGGTAGCCTCCTCTTGCCAGGAAGGCGAATCCTAAAAGGCTTGCGGGCACAAGCCATTTGCCCGACCAGTTATGGGAGTAGCTCGATACTCGTTTTTTTACTTCAAGAGACAATTTAGTAAATAGGTATGTAAAAAAAACAATTCCAAGGACAACATAGAAGTACTGTGCGGCAAGATGTGTTGCTTGATCCTTGGCATCTGAAAAGAACTGGACTACTGCAAACGTAGATCTGCGACCTGTAAACCTAAAGTAGAGAGCATCCGCTAAGTCCGCCCAAAGGAAAGGCAGATTCACGGCTAAAAAAAAGATAGGCAGCATCCGGCCTTCACGCCTAAACCACCAGAATCCGATGGCTAGCAAAAGAATGGGGATATTAATAAGACATAGAAAAGCCAGGTCAAATCGAACCCCCATGGCCAGCGCAGACATAATATTAATAGACCTAAAAGCGGAGATATTTAAAATCAAGTACCAAAGACGTGCAAGAAAAAACATTAGCAAGCCTGGCCCAAATACTAAGGAAAGAGCCAAAACAATAGGTGCCATATTACGATTTTCGACTCTTGCCACAGCGCCCGCCTTTACACTAAACTCTAAAATAGGGGTCTGGGTCTCTACAAAACTTAGAAAATCTCTCTAACCCAGCTTCTCGTCTACTTTCCTATCCTGTTTCCTGTCCTGCTTCCTGTCCTGCTTCCTGTCCTGCTTCCTGTCCTGCTTCCTGTCCTGCTTCCTATCCTGCAAAGAAGACTCACCATAATATGGTATCTTTAGCTGTCTCGCTCGTAAAATTGTAATCAAGATTATAGTGAATGCCGCGTGATTCTTTACGCTGCATAGCAGATCGGATTGTCAAATAAGCAACTTCTGCAAGATTTCTAACTTCAAGCAACTTATCATTGAGTTGATAGTTCCAATAATATTCTGTGAGCTCATGGCGAAGAGCAAGCATCTTTGCTTCTGCGCGCTTTAATCGCTTATCAGTCCTTACAATCCCCACGTAATTCCACATGATGCGGCGAATTTCGTCCCAGGTGTGCGACAACACGACCTGTTCATCAGAAGGTACCGCATCTCCTGAGTCCCAATCGGGAAGATTGTGAAGATGTTCCCTTTGTCCATCTATCGCTGCTGCCTTAGCCAATCGGTCAGAAAAAACAATGGCTTCCAGGAGGCTATTCGACGCCAAGCGATTCGCCCCGTGAAGACCTGTGCATGCAACCTCTCCGACGGCATAGAGCCCTCGGATGCTGGATCTCGCATCAAGATCCACGACCAAGCCACCACAATTATAATGGGCAGCTGGTACCACGGGAATCATTTCCTTCGATATATCTAGCCCGATGGAGAGACAACGAGCAAATATATTAGGAAAATGCCTTTTTAACTTTTCTTCTCCTAAATGCCTCACGTCCAAAAACACATGGGTTTCACCACTTCGTTTTAGCTCCCTGTCGATCGCACGGGCTACGATATCTCTTGGGGCAAGAGACCCTTGGGGATGATAGTCCTCCATAAAGGAAGTTCCCACTTTGTTGCGAAGGATACCCCCTTCCCCTCGAACCGCTTCCGAAATTAGAAAGTCTTTGATTTGCGGATGAAACAAACAGGTTGGATGAAACTGCATAAACTCCAAATTGGCTATTTTTGCTCCCGCTCGCCAACCCATTGCTATTCCATCCCCTGTCGCCAACTCGGGATTGGTCGTATACAAGTAAATGCGACCATGCCCTCCGGTAGCTAGCACCGTTCTTCCCGCTTGAATCTGAAAAATCTCATTGGTACGTCGATTGAGAATATACGCGCCAAAGCAGCTGTTTTTTGAAAAATCAGGACAATATTTATCGGAGGTAATCAAATCAATGGCAAATTGATTCTCCATAACCGTAATCTTGGGATTCCCTCGCACGAGATGAATCAGCGTTTCCATCAGGGCTTTGCCCGTCAAATCCTTTGCATGAATGACACGGCGATGAGAGTGCCCCCCTTCTCGAGTCAAATGATACGACTCTCCGCTATGGGCTTTGTCAAAATCAACCCCCCAACTGATGAGTTCCTCAATCGCTCTCGGACCATCTTCCACCACGGTCCTAACTGCATCCAGCCTACAGAGGCCAGCACCCGCTTCGCAGGTGTCGCGGATATGATTCTCAAAACTGTCGTCTTTCGATAGGACGGAAGCAATTCCTCCCTGAGCGTAATAAGTATTGGCTTCCACCAGGGAGCCTTTAGAAATAAGGATCACCGGCCCCAGGCGGGAGAGCTTTATGGCCGTTGAAAGACCAGCGACACCGCCGCCAATAACAAGACTCGAGGTTTGAATTCTGCGCTGCTCGTGTTTCATAATGAGTCTCCCACTCAAGATATCCTTTTGCCATATACCTGCCGCATTGACAAGCATCTCCAGCAAGGCTAAGTTCTTCCAGTTCAACTAGTCGAGGTGCCATCATGAATAGTGAGTCAAAATCTCCTTGGTTCCATGCCCTTCCCAATCAGCTCACGATGTTCCGAGTTGCATCGGTCCCCCTGTTTTTGGCTATTTCCTCATTTGAGGGCCGACATTTTAGGATCATAGGCGGGTTTTTGTTTCTTTTAAGTGCACTTTCTGACTGGCTTGACGGATATTTCGCGCGCCTGTGGAAAGTAGAATCAAAGTTTGGCGCTATTTTAGATCCTTTAGCGGATAAAATCGCTGTGGCAGCGGCACTCATCATCGTTGCTTCCAGGTACCCTTTCTACGCTCCCTTATTGGCTGTGTTACTCGCTCGGGATGTCGGGGTAACCGGAATGCGCCTCATTGCCCTGGAAAAAGGGATTCATGTTGCCGTCAATTCCTTTGGCAAAATAAAGACCATACTCCTGGACACCTGCCTCGTTTGTTTGCTCATGGGAGAAAATCTTTGGGGCTGGCCCTGGATGGAAGTGGGAAAGGTGACCCTGGGACTTTCTTTGTTTGTAAGCCTCTATTCCGCGTGGCTTTATTGGCGCGTTTTTTCAGAACATGTTGATTTTTAAGGAGTATTTTCCCATTTTAGCCTTGGGTCGTCTATTTTCTAGACCGAAAACTCAGGTTTTTTAGTTTCCATCCGAAAGGTTTCCGTACCTCCGTTAGAAGGGAAGTTCGGTGACCGAGAATCAAGTCAAAACTGTAGTTTTAAGTCCTGAAAGACTGAAGGTTGAGGCCTTTAAGATTGAAGGTTTTAAAGTGCATTTTGTCGCGAATCCCACCGTCAAGGCTAGCGGCCTTCAACCACTTACCGCACTTTTTCATGCAAGCATACAATTCCACGCTAATATTCAAAGCTTAGGCCAAGCTTTGCAGACCTCCTCGCATCCACGACAAATCATTGTAATGGAGCGTGACGGATCCACCACAGATTTAATGTTGCTATCCATCGCACGCCTTTGGCCCACGATTGTCCTTGAAACCAATGAACTGCGAGGGCCGGGCACAGAGAAAAAGCACAACTATTGGAAATTGAACGCCTTTGCCGTTGGCGCTTCCTTGACTTCCATTCCTTTTCAAATGCTGCGCTTTGCGTTTGAGGGTTTGAGAGCTGGTGCAAGAGCCGGGCAAGATTTTATCCCGTGGTATGCAGCACGCTGCATTTGGACGGTAGAAAATGACTCTACAAAGAAACTTTCAGGAGTCTTTGAAGACTTCTTCTCGAAGGTGTCTAAAAACCCAGCCTCCTTAGTCGATGCTGTGGAATTCGGAAAATTTGCTCAAAATCGCGCAAAAGGACGAGGAACTTTTAAGACAAAATCCATTCTAGCTGCCCATGATGGAACTCAGGTCTTTATTGTAGCGGATCTTTTATGGTTCAATAAATCCGAATCAAGCCTACGAGCTGTTTACAATAGTATGAAAACCCTAAAGTTTGATTTTGCCGTAATCTTGAGCCCAGACCAGAATACTTTGCAAATTATTGCACGCTTTGATTTAAATTCTGAAAATAATCGAAAAATACTTATGGTTGCTGGAATGCCTGGTGTTAAAATAGGTAAAATGAAACTAGAGGCCCCTAAAAAATCTGGAACAGGAACCCCATGACACTTAAATTAAAGCTCCTTGGGGTTCGCGGATCGAGGCCTACCCATAAAGTCGACCTCCTAGGATATGGTGGAAACTCCACTTCTATGGAATTTATAGTGGAAGGTTCTGACTACAAAATATTCTTAGATGGTGGCTCTGGCTTGGCTCACTATGGGATGATTCTAGGAGAAAAACCAAATGAAAAGAGGTTTCATTTTCTTATCACTCATACCCATTGGGATCATATTTTAGGATTTCCTTTTTTTGAGCCTATGTATAACCCAACAAACTCCATCAATTTTTACTCTTCAAAAAGCTCTAAAGCCACCTTCAATGACCTCTTTTTTGGTCTGCATAAAGATGAAAATCTTCCCGTTCCGTCATCCCAAATCAAAGCCCAAATTCATTTTGAATCCATTCAAGCGGGATCGACATTTCTGTTAGAAAATCAGGTCAAAGTTTCCTGCTACCAGATTAATCACCAGGGAATTACTTTAGCTTATAGACTAGATTTGGGACCCGACAGTGTGGCAGTAGTCACCGACAATGCTCCTATTGAAAATGGCAACTATCTTGGCGAAGGCATGAGTGAAAAGTCTGCGGGAGATGCTAAAAAGTTTGAACAAGATTTCAATGATGGCTTGGTAAACTTCCTCAAAGACTGCAATACAGTTGTCTTTGATACCCATTTCACCGAAAAAAATCTCAAAGTAGATTGGGGGCACTCGACTCCTGCAAGGGCCCTTGATTTCTGCGTTAAGGCTGGAGTGAAACGACTGATACTGTTTCACCACGCTCCGGAAGATTTGGATCATGATGTTCATGAGAAAGTAGAAAGCGTCGTCCATGAGGGGCGAGCAAAGAACGTGGAAGTAGTCGCAGCATGCGAGGGGGATGTATGGGCGCTTCGTACGGCATAAAGTTCTGGGGAACCCGGGGACTCATTTCCTCGCCTAGGAAAGATACGGCGATTTACGGAGGCAACACGACTTGTATGCAAATTGTTTACAAGGATCACTTGATTATTGTAGATACTGGCTTCGGGGCTTGTAATCTTGGCGAGAAGCTCATGCAGCAGATCTTAACGAATCAAGCCAAACTTCAAATTCATATTTTTTACACCCATTTTCACTGGGACCACATTCAGGGACTGCCTTTCTTTCACCCTATTTACTTTCCCTCCACCACTCTCAACATATACTCGCCGTTACCGGTAAATGTCGCCCATCAAAATTTAGATCAATTGTTTGATGGTTCCTATAGTCCCTTTTCCGGACTGAGTTCCATGGCATCAACCATTAACATTAATGAATTTTCTAAATGTTTTTTAATTTCAGGTAAATTTGC
>JBAXBA010000074.1:0-18246 GCA_037142195.1 Pseudomonadota bacterium | reverse complement strand
AGGGATTGATGGCATGGACTTCAAAACCCTCACTGATGGGCACTGACTTGGGGTTTCCATAAACCGTTGCTGAAGAGCTAAACACCACTTGGCGAATTCCCAAGTGCTCTAAATCTCCAAGAAACGATATGGTTGATGACACATTATTTGCATAGTAGCTTAAAGGCTTTGCCACTGACTCACCTACCGCCTTGAGCGCTGCAAAGTGAATAACTCCCGTAATCTTTTCTTGACTTAGAATCTGGCGCATTTTCATGCTTTCAGAAATATCCATATGATAAAAAGGAATGTCGCGCTTTGTGATGGTATTTAACCGCGAAAGGCAGCCTAAATTGCTATTGACCAAAGAGTCGACAATGACAGGCTTGTAGCCAGCGGCCACCAATTCAACGACCGTATGAGAGCCGATATAGCCTAACCCGCCCGTAACCAGTACATTCATTTTATGCTCCATTTTAAGCCTAAGCTCATAGTAAACATTTTTTAAGTCTTTGTGTCACCTTGAATTTGCTTTGAATTTAGCCCTTTATCCCCTATTTAGAGACTGTCTTAATTGACTCACTCGCCACTAAGTCAATCTCTCCCCCAAATTCTTGGTTTGAACGGGAAAGGGACTCAAAAAGTCCTTTGGCTGGGATGTGGGAAAACCAAACTCTTTAAAAAACACAACTCTCTTCCTGTGCAAATGCCCGTAATCGCTTGAAAAAAGGCAATTGTTTTAAAATAGTAATCTTTCCCAACTCATCATCTGAAGATTTGAGTCGATAAAGCCTTATGAAATACTGATGGGAATACTGATGGCTACTGATTCCACATTACCAAGAAAAATTCTCGTTATCGATGATGACGTGAGCGTTACGAATCAAATTGAGAATCTGGTTAAGAACCATGGAATCATGGTGGAAAAGGCCAGTACTTTTGAAGCGGCTATATATAAGTTCAATCAAATTCGATTTGACGTGGTACTCGTGGAGCTGGAATTTGAAGAACTTCCAGGAACAGTTATCGTGCAAAAATTTAGAGCTAGCCTCTTTGACGGTAAAAAAGAAGTTCCTATCGTAATGCTCACGGGCATTCAACGATCCCCGAACGAAGAAGCCCTCATCACAGAGCTGGGAGATGTTCTCGTCATAACAAAGCCCGTTAGTCTAGGTGGGCTTTTAGGTGTATTGTCCAAAACCATGCAGAACGGTCAAAATCGAGCTAGTTTTAACGAGATTCGCTATAAGATTATCGATCCTTTATTGAGTCAAGGCAAAGTTGATAAAGTCTACCAAGTTTGCAAAGATAAACTGATGCCCCTAGGAAAACACGGCAGGCACGAAACCGCCATGATTTTTGCCAAAATAGGAAAAATTGAAGAGGCACTTGGGCTACTTGAAGAGCTCCATAAACAAGAACCAAATAACATGAAGTACCTCAATGATATGGCTCGTCTATCAGTGGAATCCGGTGACCTAGCAAAGGCTAGAGTTTTGTATGAAAAAGCTGATGCTATTGCACCTTCCAATCTCCATCGTATCACAGAAATGGCTGGACTTTACTTAGCCATGAAAGAACCCATTAAAAGCATTGAAAAGTATTCTGAGCTGATGGCCTTTTCGCCTGAAAATAAAGATTTGAAATTTGATGTCTATCAGAAACTATTTGACGGCGGATTTGAAGAACATGCCAGGGATTTTTCAAAGCAGACCTCGACTCCTACTGAGCTTATTAAGCATTTCAATAATAAAGGCGTAATGCTTTCCAAAACTCTCGATTTTGATTCGGCGATCAGTGAATATTCCCGTGCACGCGGACTGATCCCCGGGGATAAAGATCTCTATCGCATTCTCTATAATATGGCGATTGCACACATCAATAAGAAAACTAGAGATGATATTTTAAAGGCCCATGAGCTTTTACTCGAAGTCAAAAAAATGAAACCCAGCTTCGAGAAAGCAAATGAAAAACTGGAACTTACAACCAAACTTTTGAGCCTCGGTCAAAAAGCAGCTGGCTAAGCTCTTCCCGAGTTTGCTTGGAATTCTTTTTTTTGGAGGGCTCTTATTTGCAAACAGCGGTACTTTTGCAAATAAGAGCCCTATTCCCGTGAATTCGTCCGGCCCCAAAAATCCTCTAATTCGTCTAAACTATAGACAACTTGATGAGGTTAGACCAACAAAGCCTTGGGAAGAAACGCCCTAAAGACCTAATATCACGACTAAAAAATCTAAGACTTCCCGGCCCCATTTGTGCATAACTAGCAGAGTCTGTTTGGGAGGACTTATGAAACTGAGAATCTTAAGTATCATTGTTTTATCTTTTGTTGTTGAGTCTTGCACCTCAACTAGGCGCGTAAGAGCAGATGCTGAAAAAGATAAGGACTTGCAGGCCCATACATGCAATGCAGAAGCGAAAGAACGGTGGAACGGTAAAAAATGTCAAGTTGTAGATGACAACGAAGTGATTACCGAAGACGATTGTGTAAAACTAGGTCAAGTTTGGGATTCTGGCACATGCAAATTAGATGCTGGTGTTACTGAGCCAAAAATCGCAGCTCCTTGCAATATGAGCGATCTCAAAATTTGTCTTCAGTACAACAAGTCAAAATCTCTTTGCTACCCAAAAGTAGGATGTGATCTTAAGAAAGATATACCAGTGTACAGTTGCAATGAGCAGATACTCGACCGTTGTATCAACGAATTTAACGGCGGCGTTGATGCTTGCCACATAAAATATGACTGCAGCCCTGATGTTTAAACCTCGGAATTCCTCTAGCAGAGACACCCATGTATAAAAGTTTCTTTTTTACAATTTGCTTGTTGATGAGTCTTGGTTTTCTAAATGATACCAGGACTCGCCCTGCTATTTCAGAGGAAACCTATACTTTTCCTGAATCCTTCTATTTCGGCCTAGCCAATGCACCAGCGCATGTAGAAGACCAATTAAACGACTCCTGGTTAAAATTTGCAGAGGAAGGACACGTTGCGAGTTTTAAGAATCAAAATCAGCCTGAGTTTCGAAACGGTTTTTGGAGCAATCCCACTCATGAACTTGATATCGCAAAAGAATCCGGAGCGACAGTTTTCCGCATGGGAGTGGACTGGGGAAGGCTTGTGCCAAGGGAACAAAAAGATGCCTATCAACTGGAAGAAGATGCTGTAAAGCACTACAGATGGATCATGTCTCTAGCCAGAGCTCGCGGCTTAAAGATTATGCTCTCGCTCTTTCATCACTCGGTTCCCCTATGGTTACAAGAGCAAGGTGGATGGAAAAATGAAAAAACTCGTGTAGAGTTTCTTAAATTTGCGGAAGCGTGTGCTTCAAGTTTTAAGGATTTAGTCGATGATTGGATTCCCTTTAATGAACCTTCTGTCTTTGTAGGGCTAACTTATGTGGGTGGAATTTTTCCACCCGGTAAGCATTATAATCCATTAGGAATCTTTTCTTTGGGGCCGCTCAAAGGAATTTTCGATTCCACTCAAGCGAGAATGGCTGCCGCTCATCGGGAAGTCTATCAAGCCATTCATAGAATCGATAACATAGGAGGTCCAACTCGCGTGGGACTTGCCCATAATCTAGCTCTCTATACCCCCAATTCCCCTATCGATCGCATAGCGGCATCCACCATGACCCAGAAAATGAATTTGGAATTTCCAAAACTTGTTTTTGATAGTTTAGATTTTCTAGGTATCAATTACTATGGCGAAGAGCATGTTTCAGGCGCTTCTGTTTCCCTTGACGAAAGGTTTGAGTATTCAGATTCTGGCCGAGGTATCAATGCCAAAGGGCTGTACACGCTTAGCAAAGATTTATGGACACAGATTTCGTTACTTAGAGTTCGTAATGGAATTACTGAGCCCCTCCCCGTGGTGATTACTGAAAACGGAATCTCAGATGCTAGTGACAAGCTGAGACCAGCATACATCACAGAGCATTTATGGGCGGTTTCGAGATTGCTCCAAGCTCATGTACCTGTCGAAGGCTATATTTTTTGGACTACTGCCGACAACTGGGAGTGGGCTGATGGATACTGTCCCCGATTTGGACTCTATAAAATGGAAAGACTAGCAGATCAGCTAGTTTGGACGCCTCGAGACTCTTACTTTCTTTTTCAAAAAATTGTGTCTGATAAAAAGCTCACGAAATCCCTTCGTGACGAAGCATGGCAAAAAGTTATGCCTGGAAACCCAAGATTTTTTTGTCGCGGCGCAAATGGCCGCCAAAGCCTTGATTTTCCAGTGACGCGACCCATCAGTTCGTTTGATTGGCGTTACTTTGAATAGTCCCTATTATCAGTTGAAGATCAGAGACATAGCCTGCTTTCAAGGCTGCTTCTCTATATTCAATACTTGAGATTTGCCCCAATCCGACGATAAGTATCTAAGATACTGAGGTTTTTGTGGCACAAGAAGATCCTCCCACGCGGCTAAAACCTAGCTCAATAAAACCTGTAGAGGCGAGCGATAGCTCGCTTGAACAGGCTTACAATCACCGTCCCATCGTCGCATTGACCCAAAAAACTCACCGTTTTGCCCAGGTATTCACGGCTGTTTTTACAATTCTGGGTCTCCTCTTGACAAGGTCTGAATGGGGCCAGCTTTTGTCAGATCGAGTGAGCTCTCCTGTTGAGTATAGAGTCCGACATTGGCTAGGGCGTGATGTTAAAATAAGTCCTAAACTTAAAATTATTCTCTATGATGACAAAGTTGCAGCGCGTCTTAATAAGCCCTCCTTAAGCTTGCTCGAATGGGCCAGAGTCCTTGAATATATTAGCCTTCATCAGCCAGAAAGAATTTACATCGACCAAATTTTTGGCGTTGGCTTTGGTTCTAGTTTGGAAGACAAGTTGGCTATAGAAAGAATTTCAAAGATCAAGACTCCGATCTCGGTAGGAGCTTTGATTTCCAAAAATCAAATTGCATATCGCTCAGAGCTCCCCAATTCATCCCCCTTTATCGTGGGTGGAACAGAGAATTCAAAGACCACGGGGTTAAGTGTTTTAGAAGAGCTGCCTGATCTTAAAAAGCTCAAATACTACGCCTACGGACCTACATACCAAATGTTACCGCTTTTTTCTGTGGGTCATATTTTTTATGAATCTGAGCGCTTTATCACGCCCCTATTTAGAAATGGGGAATCCTCTATGTTGCCCCATCTGGCTCTTATGGGTCAGAAAACTACATTTGATGGTGAACATCTCAAAATCAATGACTCGGTCGTCCCCATGTATCGGGGAAGAACATCGATTAACGTAGGTAAATATCCTGAAGACTTTCTAAACATAACAAGATCTTTAAACGGCATCCTAACCCGTATAGAAGAGACACCACCTCAAAAGTGGGAGGACTTTTTGAGTCCAGGAGACTCTGTATTATTGATTCCCGAGGGGTTTACAGGATCAGCAGACTTTAAACCAGGGCCGTTTGGATCCATGTTTGGAGGGTGGATCATTGGTTCTGTCCTCAACTCTGTGCTGACGGGGGAATGGCTTAATGTTGTACACGCTCCCTATCTCTTAATCGCAGCGGTTGCAGCTACGGGCTTTTTATGTGCATGGGCGCCCACTTGGATTGCTTGGTTAGGACTGGGCGTTCTTATGGTTGTGTTTCCGATTGCCGGATTGGCCCTTTTTTCCTATGGGTCCATAATCATTAACTGGCTCCCCATCACCATAAGCTGTGCCTTCTTAGGAATGGCCGTTCTTGCTACTCGCTCTCGGGTAGAAAAAGAAAAGGATGCATTTACACGACAAGTCATTTTGGAAGCAAAATTTATCGCAAAAGAAAATGCATTACTTGATCTCAACCAAAAAATTCTTCTCAAAGAAAAAGAAGAAGCTTCCATCATTGCACAGGCCTTTCAACCCGATAGTCCTCCCCTCTGGCCAAAATTCGAAATTTCTGCATTTCATCGATGTCTTGATGGGGCAAGCGGCGATTGGTATTTCTTTGAACACTCCAAGGATCATTCCCTACTTCACGTGGTTCTTTGTGATATCACAGGTCATGGAGTGCAAGCAGCCCTCATTGTTTCTGCCTGCAAGACCGTTCTCAATAGCTTTAAAAAGTATCGAAATGACGCTTTGGAAGACCCTACTTTTTGCCTTCAGTACCTGGATACTTTGAATGATATCCTTTATAAACAAGGTTTGGGACGGCATACATGCACCATGATAGGAGTGACGTTTCAAGTTCCCTCTCACCAACTTCACTTGGTCTCTTGTTCCCACCCGTCGGCCCTCTATCATCCAACTGAAAAGCGAAATGAAAGACCTCTCCAACTTAGAACCCACTTCAATCCTGTTGGGTATTCCCCAGTTCTGCCGGCAAAACTTAAAATCTATCCTTGGTTCCCTGGCGATTTGCTTACCATTCACTCGGACGGCATTCCCATCACCGACAATTTAAGACTCTACCGATCTTTTATCGACTCCTATCAGGGGGAATGGAGTGATGCCGCTTCTAAGCTATACGAACATATATGGGGAAAGATCGAAGCCACCACCGGAAAAAAAGCAGACGATGACGTGAGCCTCGTGCTCATCCGCATGAAGCCCAATCCTTAAAATCTGCGGAACTATTGTGTGCCCATTTGTGCATATAAAATCATTTATTGGAACCACCCCATAAGTGTATCCATCTCGAATACGACAATTACCAAAATGAAAGAACCTGATTTTCAAGTCCTTGTATATTCCATAACTACGGAGCTAGGACTTCCTAATACATTTTTTAAACCACGTCTCTAAAAGAGATTTCCAATTTGAAACTCGTCATTCTCACAGAAAAATCCTCGGCGAAAGCAGCCGATATCTACCTGATAATAAGAGGAAATTCACCCTAATATCTAATTGCGAAATGAATTTGACTTTCTAGATAGGGACTCAGTATAGTGGCCGTCCCTAGGAGGTTTTATGAAACCTAAGTTACGATCATTTGCATTTTGGAACCGAAAGAAATTAGCCCATGGGGCGTTCTTATTCTTCCTTTTCACTTTAGCCTCCCATGGCTTTTCGGCCCCCAAAGGATTGACATTTCCTTTTGCGAGTCAGGAAACATCGGTATTTGATTCCTTTAGTGACATTGCCCTCGCACCCAAAGTCATTCGCGACCTATCGCCTGCGGTCTTCCAGCTTGGCGGGGGAACTGGTTTTTTTGTGGCGTTTGACGGACAAAATTACATAGTGACCAACAATCATATAGCCGGTCCTGCCAATTGCCCCGTGAGTGGCTGTTATATGGATGCCGTCTTCAATCTTGAAAAAAATAAAATACCACAGAAGAAAGTATTGTTTTTAACACCTGTCGCAACCGATCAGGATGTCGATGTTTCATTTTTCCGTTTTAAAGAAGCGTTTGAAGATGGTTCGTTTAAGACCTTAAAAGTGCCGGTCGCTCTAGAGTTCGATTCGCCTTCCCAACCACGAGGGATTCTGAAGAAAAATATTTATGTTCTTGGTCATCCGAGGCTAGGTCTCAAAAAAATATCTTCTGGAAACATCGTTAGACTCGAGCGCGGGCACATCATTGTATCGGCTTATACCCTTCCAGGAAATAGCGGCAGCCCTATTGTAACCGAACAAGGCAAAGTGATTGGCATTCATCATTCCTCAGTCAAACGAAATGACAATGTAACTAAGTCTTCGGTGCTTCATGAGGGCAAAGGATCCAGTGTATTTTCTCTTGTTATGGTACTTAAAAAAGGCATATCTGATCCTTCAGGGGCAGCCTCTGACTTTATCCAAATCGACCAAAAAATGAGCTACAGCAAAGCCAAAAAACTAGCTCCGTTGTTTTTAAACGCTCACGTAGTTCCCGTACTTGATAAAGACAAATCTTTCTTTGGTGAGCTTTACTTGGAGTGTAAAAATTCCCTAAATCTTGCCGCTCATTCCTCTTCTGCCTTTTCCATGAGTCACGAGGCTTGTACTACAGCTCGACAATGGATAGGGTGCCAGAGTTTAGAAAGTCTTCCTTCCCCTGCCTTTACGCTTAGTACCGCTAAATCCATAGAGCACCCTGATTTTTTGGTTTCTGGGTCCTGGTGTCCAGCCTCCGAAACGAGAAAAGATTGGGCTCAGATTTTTCAAAAAATTGGTCAAAAGTATGAATCCTTTGTCGGGGGGTCTGCGCTCCCTTGGACTGCGGATGCCGTGTTTCAGAGCTTTACCGATAGAGAGCGAGGGATGAAGGTTTCTTTTCAAGAAACCAAACAGAGATTAGAATCCAGAAACGAGCCCATTCGCTTTGATGATGTCCTAGCACTCCTTCGCTATTCGGAGTACGAAAAAAAACCAGAGATAAAGAATATGACCCTTTTGGAAATGGTCAGACAATATAAGCGCCTTTATAATTATCAATATGAGATCCTAGAGATTGGTGAATCTGCAATCCTATTAGTAAAGCAAGGCAGATTAGATCGCGTGGAAGCCAAAGCACTCGTAAGCAGCCTTCTTGAAGACGAGCAGATTTCCCTCAATGCCTTTTTGATTTTAGAAAGAAAGGCTTTTGAAAATCGCCTCATTTGAGATCTAGGTCTCCATTAGGACCTCCCGGAATTCCTAGTCCCAAAAACTCTCGCCCCAGCAAAGATGTGGTCTGAGCACACATATTTCTAGGGCAACTTGAGTAGCCCGACTCTCCCATACAGTCCGACAGATTGACACTATGTCATGTTTTCTAGGCATGAGCCATTTAGGGATGCCGATAAACTTCAAAATTTCCAGCACCTTGCGGTTGGCTTAGTTGTTGCTTGGTTCTTTCCTAGAGGCTTTGACCTTTATTTGGAGGACCTATTATGACGCCACGATACCTACTTATGCCTGTTCTTGTCGCAACCCTAGCCGCTGCCGGGTGTAACTCAGATCAAAAGAAAATAGGACCCAAAGCCATGGGTGGTTCTTCCGACGGAAACCCATCAGGTCCCATCATTTTGAAACCAGCTCCAGAGCCACAAGGCGGAGGTCAACCGGACTTCCAGATTCCAGACGATCTATCTACGAATTGGAATGAACAAATAAGCTCGATAAATACTGCACAAACAGATATCAATGCCAGATTGGTAGCTGCCCAAGCCAATATTAAGGCAGCTTTGGACAACCTAAAGTTTTGGGACTCTGCGAGTTCAGATCAAGATAAAGAAGTGCGTGAATTGATGAGAACCGTGGTCATGAAGCACCATTGCACACTCAAGTCTCTGGAACTTGAAAATCACGAAAACGATCTCAGAAAGGCCGAGCTGGAAGCATACTCGAGAGGCGATGTTCCCGCACTAGGTGCCATTCAGGATCAGATTACTCAGCTGCTAACAGTTAAAGCCACCTGCGAACGACTCAGTAACTTTATGGCTTCGGAAAGACCTTTTGCCATTGATACATCCTTTGTGTACACGGGAACTATTGAGGCTCTTGACGCTAAGAAGGCACTCATTGAACAAAGAAAAACTGATTTAGCCGCAGACCTTGGTACCAACGATATTGTGGTGCTTGAAGGTGAGATCACACTTCTCAAAAGCAACCTTGCGGCTTTAAGCGCCATTACCGATACAGCCGCTACAATCACAAGTCTCCAGGCTCTTAAAGCTTCAGGAAGTGTTAAGGGTGCAGATCTTACAGCGTTAAATAACCTCATTACAAGCCTGACGAACGCATCAGCAGCCCAGACGCTCATCAATACGAACATTACAAATCTCAAAGCGCTTTTAGCTACGAAACAAGCTTTACTAGACAAAACAAGAGGTTCTTCAGGTGCTCTTGACCTCATAACGACGTCTCTTAATGCAGAAAAAGACCTCATTGATCTTATGAAACAAATGTATCGCGGTTTATTTGGCTAAGTTCCGTTCATTTCAAACTTGATTAAAAGAGCCCACTAGGTAGAATAGTGGGCTTTATCTTATTTGATAAGAAAACTAGGACTCCTTTTGACTGAGGACTTTATGTGGCAGATTTGGACAAGCAGTCCTTTAGATAAATTCAAAGATCAGGCGGAGAGATTCGAGCGCAAGCAGGATCTTTATTTTTATGAATCGGATCATTCCCCAATTGAACTCTTAAGGTCTCAGTTCGCTCAATCTGGCAGCTTTTTAGTTAAAGAAAAGAACCACCTACCTAAAGCTGTATTTTTTGACATGGATGCTACCCTGGTTGCGGAAGAGAGCATTGTGGAGTTAGCCCGAGCCGCGAATCAAGCTGAAAAAGTTTCCGAGATCACAGAAAAAGCGATGAACGGTGAACTTGATTTTGATCAAGCGTTAAAAGAAAGAGTCGCCCTTTTAAAAGGCTTAGATCAAAGCGTCCTAGACCAAATTCGAAACTCCCTTACTGTATTTCCGGGGGTTTCCGAATTTGTAAGCCTTGCTCGAAACTTGAAAATCCCATGCCACGTAGTCACTGGCGGATTTGAAGAAATAGCGATACCCCTATTGCTTCCCCTGGGATTTACTTCCGTAAGAGCCAATCGCCTTGAAGTGTCAGGAGGCAAGCTCACGGGTAACCTCGTAGGATCTAGTTTTAATAGTTTTGGAAAAAGAGATCGCCTCCTAGAGGTGGCTTCAAGCATGGGAATTGATAACAAAGCTACTGCGGCCATTGGCGATGGAGCCAATGACATCCCCATGCTCCAAAAAGCAGGATTTTCGCTGGCATTCAATCCCAAACCGCTTCTGGTGGCTCATGCTTCAGGTGTTAACAGAACGGGAGATCATCGGTTCTGGCTTAAAACGTTACTATACCAGGATTTCTAGCTATATTTGAGAAGGCTTCCCTGAAAAGAAGCCTCATAAAAGAAGCCTCATAAAAGAAGCCTCATAAAAGAAGCCTCATAAAATGAGGTGTGATGGAAGTTTCCATTGACCCATTCGATTATGAAATGAAATTATGTCCCTTAAAGGTCATCACCTACCGGACGAAGGGCTTCAAGATTTAGCTTAAGTTGCTTTTCTGTTCCTATGTCAGATGGCGTATAAAACTTTTGCCCGCGAAGCCCTGGTGGGAGATAGCTGTTTTTGCGATAGCTGCTATTTTCTCCATGAGGGTTTTCGTAGCCGCGCCCTATCCCTAAGTCCTTATTAAAGGACGTAACGGGATTTAATAGATGGCTTGGGATGGGAAGTCTTCCTGTTTTTTTAACACAATCTATGGCTTTGCCGATAGCTTGATAGGAGCGATTGCTTTTAGGGCTGGCGGCCAGATAAGTGATTGCTTGACTCAATAGAATGCGTGCTTCTGGAAACCCTACGATGTGGCAGCCACTTGCACAAGCAACGGCTACACTTAATGCTTCAGGATTGGCATTGCCAATATCTTCGCTTGCGGAAATGATCAAACGGCGCACCAGAAACATGGGATCATCGCCCACCTCTAAAAAACGGGCCATGTAATAGAGGGCTGCATCTGCATGGGACGCTCGAATGGATTTAATCATGGCGCTGGCCAGATCAAAATGCTCTCCATGCCCCATGGGAACATCAAGCCCAACTCTCATCAGGAGATCCTTGGTGACCGTTTCCTTAAAGCTCAAGCAAAGTTCTAAATAGTTCAAAGCTCTCCTAGCATCCCCCCCTGCGAGAGAGACAATGGCCAGAAGCCCTTCTTCGCTCGCCTCTCCATTTTCAGCCTTTAAAGCCATTTGAAGTAACGCTAGCAGGGCATCTTGCCCTAAAGCTTCAAGCCTAAAGCATAGGGTTCTTGAGAGTATGGCTCGATTGACCTCAAAACTGGGATTTTCGGTGGTTGCTCCGATAAAGCGAACAGATCCCTCTTCAAGGGCTGGCAGCAGAACATCCTGCTGGGATTTATTTAAGCGATGAATCTCATCCACAAACAAAGTTAAAGCGGCGTCTCCCAAGCGAAGTCGAACCTTAGAGGCTTCGATGACTTCCCTCAATTCTTTGACACCACTGGAAACGGCAGAAACCTCATGCAAAGTGGAGTGAGCCATGGTGGCTGCCAGGCGAGCTAATGTCGTCTTGCCGACTCCCGGAGCCCCCCAGAAAAGAAGGCTGTGCCACGAGCCCGAAAGGAGAAGCTTTCTCAAGGGGGCCTGCGGCCCTAAGATGTGATCTTGACCGAAGAAATCACTCAATTGCTTCGGCCTAAAACGAGATGCCAGCGGTTCCAAATCTCCCCCTTTTAAAGTAGATCCGATTTTCGCCGATACTACACTTGAATCTAATGGGAGAAAAGCATGTTGTCTTTGGCTAGCTATATTGCCTATTTAACCCCTCATCTAAATCGAGACTTAGACCTTTCCGTCGTCTTTCGGCCGTTTGGCCTTAACTTGGTCAGCTCTGTCATTAAAGATCTGCCGACGGGAGTTTTAGTGGAACTTCTGATGGGAGAGGCCAAGGGACCAGAAATCGATCCTGAGGAAGTGACCGAGCTACTTCTAGACTTGATAGACCCAGAAGCTTTAATAGCTCTCGAAGAACATCTGACTCGCAAAGCTAGCTAATTTAAGGGTATATTAAGAGTCTCGCCTCATTATTACACCTAATAGATTCTTTACAGAAATCACAAAAAACCAATTAACCGATGGAATTTCGGATCTTTAAAAGTTCGCAGTTTGTTTCCATGATCTTAGCCCGAAGAGCTTCTAAAAGTGATAGGCTTTCTGGTCCGTTCTTGCTTTCAAAAAAGGATATGGCACGAGTGATGGCGTCCGTTAAGGGCTGGGCTCTCAGACTGGCACCTATACCTCGCATCCGAACGAGCGCCTGAAGACCTAAACCAAAATCTCCTTTTTTCAAACCCTGAACACACTCGTCGAGATTCACCATAAGATAGCTTCCAGCACGCTCCAAATATCCGACAAGCATCTCTTCATCACCAGAAAAATCAGAAAGAAGCATTTTCTTATCTACAATCATGAAGTCAGGTACGGAGAAGTCCCAAATTTCATGTAAATGTCTGACTTCACTCATAGGATGGAGGGAAGGAACCTCCATTGCCATAGAACGAGCTGATAAGGGAGTCTCTTCTATCGACGTCACATGAAGGGGAGAAGACACGGCATTTTGTTTTGAAGCTAAGGCCATAGTTGCAATCCTTGTGATGGGAGTGACTCAATGATCGAGTTGAGATACTTCATTATAACAGAATTTGATTCAAAGCCTAAAAAGCCTACGTAATCCAACCTAAATGCGCTAAAATAGTTAGTAAAAATACAATTTCAGCGGAATATCCTTATGAACCTAAGATCGGTAATATTTGCCTTGATTTTCATAGGCTGCGGTGTGGATCCTAAGGATGGATTAAAACAATCGTCAAATCAGGATCTCGACCAAGAAGACCTTCCTGTCGACTCATCAGCGCCTCTTGATGGAAATACGTGGATTATAGGAAGGCCGAGTTTTGAGCCATTTCTTCTTACCGCATCAAAATCAGGAAGAGAACTTATAACCAGCGATCATTGGCAAGATGAAGATAGTATTTTACAAACAGAAAGTCTTTCTACCCTTGATGAGCAGGATCCTAACTCCACTCCTCCACCGGTAGGTCTTGGTCCCCACCTCCTAGCCCAGAGTTTTGAAAGTCAACCCCTGAGTATTGAACTCGTAGAGTTTAAGCCGGGTATCGATGCAAAAAAGATTTTAGAGAGGTGGCAGCAGCAGGGGAGAATCCTTTATTACGAGCCCAATACTATTTCAGAACCCAAAGCCAGTGCCTTTCAAGACCTTTCTAATCAGTACACTGATGCGAAAGTCGAGTGGCACAAAGCCATTAGGCTTCCTGAAGCTTTTTTGGCCCTGGCCGACGGTACGATTCCCCATGAGAATGAAGACGTGATCTTTGGCCGAGCTCCGGTCATCGCCGTAATTGACTCGGGTGTCGACATCAAGCATCCTTACCTCGAGAAAGCTATTTGGCAAAATCCATTTCCAGGCCTACAGTGCAAAGACGATAGTCGCGGCTGCAATACGTCCACAAATTTTAGTAAAGATTATTTAGGCAATGGAGAGATTTGGCCCGTGGGACTTGAGGGGTTTGGTCAAGCTTGTACCGATGGCGGTCAATGTATCCATGGGACCCATGTTTCGGGAATTATTGCCGCTTACGATAAGGAACATCCGATCGGAGTCTGCCCGTTTTGTAAAATTCTTCCCATTAAGGTGTCACGCCCTAAATCAGCATCAGAACCAGGAGGAATCAGCGACAGCTCCATCATTCGAGCACTTCAGTACCTCACACAGTTTTCAAGGGACGGGCAATCTCTCATCCGCATCGCCAATGCCTCCTTTGGCAAATACCAACGTTCTCGAAGTGTCGCAAGCCTCGTTCGTAAATTGGGCAATGCCGCTGGAGGAGGTACGCTTCTTATTGCGGCTGCAAGCAACGAAGACAGCTCCCAGAGAGCCTACCCTGCTTCGATTAGTGAAGTGATCAGCGTCTCCGCATTAGATGAAAATCTTAAAAAAGCTAGTTTCTCCAATTACGGCCCTAGTGTCGATATTGCAGCTCCAGGCACGAAAATCAACTCTACAGTGCCAGGTCCAGGCGGGGAGACCAAAGATGAATATGGAACGTCGATGGCTACCCCTGTAGTCGCAGGGGTAGCGGGACTTATCCTCGCCCTAAATCCCTCTATGGATGCCAAGACTTTGCGAAATCGACTGATTCAAACAGCAAACCCCTATATCTACGCTAATGAAGTAGAAGGGGGCTACAACAGCACTTACTATTATCCTAAAGTTTCCACAGGCGAGCGCATTCCCCTTTTGGGATCAGGAATTGTAGACGCCCTGGCTGCTTTAAAAGGTGACTCCCAAAATGTCCCTAACCCCTCAAATAAAAACCGCGTGACCCCAGGGTGCTCGGCGCTCTCGTCAGATAATCTTTCTTTTAATTATCTCTATTTCCTAATGTTTCTTCCCATTTTCGTTTTGCTAACAAAACGTGTTTTTAAGTCTTTTGCTCGTTAAGTCGATGACTCGAGTGGACCGAATGTCCTTTGGGAGTTACCTACATGGAACAAAAAACTCGTCTATTAAAGAGGCTTAATGAGCTTCATGGAATCGTTAAAGCCATGTCCAGAGAAACGGACCACAAAAAGCTTTTAGAAATGACCGTGTTTGGAGCGCGTCTTTTAACCAACGCCGATGGTGGAACACTCTATTTTAGAGATAAAAACCAGCTTAAATTTGAGATTATCTTTAACGAGTCTCTTAAAATCCATATGGGTGGGTCTAGTCACGAGAATCTCAACTTCGACCCATTGCCACTCTATCTAGATGGAAGCCCCAACCTTAACAATGTAGCCTGCTATGCCGTCATTAATGATCAAATCGTCAACTTAGAAGATGCCTATTTAACGCAAGATTTTGATTTTTCTCGGACAAGACAATTTGACAAACAGACCGGCTACCGCTCAAAATCATTTCTAACTATACCCCTGAAAAACCACGAAAAAGAAATTATCGGTGTGATCCAGCTCATCAACGCCCAAGATGAAGATGGAAACATTTGTTCTTTCAGTCAAGAAGATCAAATGTTCACGGAATTTCTGGCAACCCTTGCGGCGATCACTCTGACCAATTACACTCTCATCCAGCAGCAAGAAGGACTCTTCGTCGTATTCGCTGATGTGATTGCATCTGCCATCGATGACAAGTCCCCCCATACGGGAAAACATTGCCATAGGGTCCCTATTATCACCATGATGTTGGCTGAAGCCGCTGCTAAGGCAAATTGGGGCTCATTTACAAATTTTACTATGAATGAAAATGACCGCAAAGAGCTTCATTTGGCGGCACTCCTCCACGACTGTGGAAAAATCACCACACCAGTCCACGTCATCGAAAAATCCACAAAATTGGAAACCATTATCGACCGCATTCAGCTGATAGACACCAGATTTGAAGTTTTGAAGCGTGATCTGCAAATCACCTATCTCAATAAAAAGCTAGACCTCGTTCAAAGCAATGCTCAGAATGATTTTACAGAGTTAGAAAGCGAACTCTCACAAAAACTCAATAAACTGGAAGACGATCGAAAATTTGTAAGAGAAGTCAATATTGGCGGGGAATACCTGGATGATGAGAAACTAGACCGCATCAAGCAAATAGGGCGCATGCGTTGGATCAATGAAGAAGGCCTTGAAGACAATTTCCTATCTTTTGATGAAACCAATTGTCTTTCGATTCGAAGGGGCACATTAACCTCGGAAGAGAGAGAGATCATCAATCGCCACATTGATGTCACCGTTATGATGTTGGAAAAACTGCCCTACCCCAAACACCTCGCAAGAATTCCCGAATTTGCTGGCGGGCACCACGAGCGCATGGATGGCAAAGGCCGACCCAAAGGATTAAAGCGTGACGAAATGAGCCTTCAAGCAAGGATTATGGGTTGCGCTGAGGTTTTTGAAGCCCTAACTGCTAAAGACCGTCCCTACAAAAAAGGAAAAACCCTATCTGAATCTCTAAAAATAATGGGTGTGATGGCAGAAGAGCAGCATATTGACCAAGAAGTCTTTACGTTACTCATTGATTCAGGAGTTTTTCAAGACTATGCCAATCAGTACGTAGACCCCTCGCAATTTGATGAAATAGACGCGAAAACTCTTCGGGGCTATTTACCTGTCGAAGCTCGTAGCAAAGACGGCGAAACAGAAGTTGCTCAACTTCCCAAATTAGTCTCTTAGCTAAGATTTTGGTGTTAAAAATCTAGAATCTTAAAAACATCTAGAATCCCCTTAGAATCGCTCTAAATAAATCTAAAGCTCCTTCCTGCTCGCTGAATGGCGGTCATGAGGAGCTTTTATAGGATTGTCAGTTGCTAATCTTAAGTCCTATCATCTCCATTTAAAGACATGGAAACATCAAATTCTGGCAAAAAACTGAGGCACGGCTGTTTCGAAGACAGACGGACGTTTTATAGAAAAAATGAGACTCATATCCCATGCATAAATAGGCTATCAAAAGAGCAAACGTCATGACTCCGGGTCATAACGTTTCCTCTTTTGGTTCTGATAAAAAATTCTTCGTTTAGAATCCGGTTTATATTAACTTTTACAAGCGTACTTCTTGTTACAAGCGGCAGTTCCACCTTTGCTTTGAATACAGATTGAGATCATCTTTGGACCGCAAATTAAAGGCGTCTTAGCTGCAACTTCCGCGGAACTAAAACTCAAAGATGAAGCAGAGGAGGGAACATAGACTCGCGGTGTGGCGCAAGTAGTCTTAATCTGTCCACAAAAGTCCGAACAGGCTCGGCCTCCACCAACTGCAATTTCAATATGTCCATGATTAGCATTGTAACCGCACTGACCTGGATTCCATACGATCACCGAGCCTAAAGGAGCATTTTCTGGATACACTGACGATTTCTTAAGTTGAAATACACGCGCTAGATCATTTGGATTGCGATCCGCCCAATCCCCAAACTGGTAGGCCGAGGTTTCTGGAACCGAAGTGTTTTCGATCTTGTAGCCAATAACCCTTCTAAGAGCTCCCCAAACAAACTCATAACAACGTCCAGCGGAATACCCTTGGCTTCCGTTAAGGGCAGATTGCGCTAAAGAGTTACCCAAATTGGAACTCGCCGTTTCCGAGCTCTCTACTTGCTCAACTTTTTGAGAATTGTAGAGATGACATCCACTCAGGGTCATGAGGGCCGCAAGATATCCGATTTTCACTAAATTTTTCATATCTATCACTCCTATGGGCTCAATCACCCGATCCTCCTAAGTCTCAGCAAAGCCTATGCCAATGAATAACCTAATCAATAAGGCAAGTTAGGACATAGGGAATGGCAAATTCAAATCACTATGACGAGAAATCTGACACTTCAAGAAATCCAGCAACATTTCGAGTGTGACCAAATTTGCTCATTTTTGACCGGCTTTTATCAACATGACCCACATTTTCACAGACTAGAAGGAAGCCTAATCGTTAGGATGATTAGCTTTGGAATGAGGCTATTTTAATCGACTGATTCACTAACTTTACTACCCACGGACATCATAATGAACAAGGGCTAAATCACCGAATTTGTAGGCAAGACTGCGTTCAGCGTAAAGTTTGAAATTGAGGATGTCTGTAAGGTTATGAACTCTTAATTCTCGCATTTTACCTAGCAGAAATTCTTGGTGCTCCTTCGACTCAAGCAATGGGCGCCATCCGTTTGCACTTTGAGTGATTATGGGTTCTTCAAGGCATCTTCGATCATTCTCCTTCAGAGGAATCGCTTTCAAGTCTTCCATGGCAACGGGTAGTGTGTAAAAGATTGTGTCCCGCCCCTGCGAACTCGGATATGTTCTCAGA
>JBAXBA010000073.1:0-18407 GCA_037142195.1 Pseudomonadota bacterium | reverse complement strand
TTGCCTCAATCAAGAACCCCCTTTTGGGTCTCTTCTCATACAATGCAATTCGCATTAATAGAGCACGGAGATACAGTCGAGAGTCGAGAAATTGTAATCTTGATCAATGAAGTAGATCGATACTGCTGAATCCTTATCTCAACTTCTTCGATCCCAACATAAAGGTAAAATAAAAAATCAGAATCGTTGGAAACCTTCTTAAGGTCTTTAGTACCCACAAAACTACTTATGACTGGCCTATAAATCGCGGCCTCTTTCTGAACTAGAGAACTAAAGTCTAAATACGAAAATGATCAATGCTTTCCGCTTAGGTCAGGGACTTCAAAAGAAGCTGGCTCTCTTGCGGGACGCAGGGGTGCAGCGTAGTGAAGGATAAAATGCATTATCAAATTACAGGCCGCCTAGAAAGGGCCGGGGACTCAATTCTTTTTCAATCTCGACAATCTCTTCAACAAATCCATATTAGTGTACTCACATTTTTGAGGGATACTCAGCAACAAGGGAGTGAGGTCTTGAAGGCCCATTTTTTGGGCGGAAAAGAAGACAGAAAACTCATCTGAGTCCATAGCGCCATTTATACTGACGGTTCTTAAGACTTCAATGCTTTTGCTGTTTTTTGACTTAACCACTATCTTGCTTGTATCTGCTAGTTTAAAAACTATAGATTCAGGACTCTTTTCATCAGCTTCGAAGTGTGTGATGCTCGAAACCTCTAATTTACTTAGTTTCGTATAGGCAGATTTGAACTTTTCTGTAGCTCCATTGACTTGGAGCTCATACTCAGGTGCACCAATTTCCCCGGACAGGGTATGGGGGCCTTCTGTGCTAAAATTCAAAGTTAAGCTAACCCTCTGATTGCCTTTAATGTTTTGAGCTTTAGATGCAAAGTATTGATTTAACAAATCTTCACTTAAGTTACAGTTTAGCAAAGAATATGAGCCGGCCACTATAGGGGCGCTATTGGATTCGCCTGAATCTATTGGTCTGATGCTGCTACAGGCTACACCAATAAACATAGCTAAACATATAGATAATTTGATTCTTTCCATACTTATTTTCCTGTACCCGGTTAAAAGTTTTTTTGAACAATCACGTGAATTATCAGTGATTTTCACAACTATTAAATATCTTAGATTTGTACTGAAAGTCTAGAAATCAGCAAGCTAAGTGTCAACTCAAATATTCTCATTTAAGTCTTCCTTCTCAATTAAATCACTAGTGACCCTACTTTGGAGGAAAAATGATGGCGATTAGTTTTTCTACAAATCCCAAGACATGAAGTGAGTCGGGGCCTGCCATAATATTAGCCCGTCTTAAGCTTTACGTGACCACTCCGTGAGTTCTGGGCGTTAACTTGACAAAAGGTCTCGTGAGATAAATTCCACAAGCTTTGCCGGCCTGTTTCTGTATAGCCTTTCGCAAATCTAAAAGCTGACGAACCTTGTGGTCTCAGATCTTTGTTCCGAGTTCTATCCCAACTGTGACGGCCGCGCAGACTTGAAAATCTTTCTAATCCGCCAAAAATCCTTGATTTCTGGATTTCTATCATCTTTAGGAGACGCAGGTTAGCAACAATATTCATGGTAATCTCAACCTTGGGATGCTACATAATGCTTTTCTTCTCTGAGTTCACGGCATGCTTGAAACTATTTTAGGGCCCATGGAGGGCGTAAGCGACTTTCCGTTTAGGATGTGGGTAAACCTCATTTCTAAGCCCACTTCTTCTTATACGCCTTTTTTGAGACTTACAGAAAGCTTTCCACACAATGACCTTCCCTCGGAATTTTGGCCGGAAATTTTAATTCCTTCTTTTAACGAACAGGTTTGGTGGCAGACTCACTTGCAGGTTATGACGCCTGATCCGGCGTTTCTGGCCCGCCTTCGAAAGCAACTTCCCAAAGATGCGGATTCCATCGACATGAATTGTGGATGCCCCTCTAAAATGGTTACAGGCAAAGGCTCCGGCTCAAGCCTCCTTAAAACCGTAGAAGGCTTTAAAAGTTTTGTCGAAGAATGTGTAAGCTATTTCGACGGTCCGAAGATGAGCCTCAAAATGCGCACTGGGTTTCATGATGAGAGCCTTTTTGAAGATCTGGTATCTTGTCTCCCTGCTGAGTCTCTCAAACATTTGACGGTTCACGGAAGAACTCGCGAGCAAAAGTACTCGGGCTATGCGGACTGGAGTTTGATTGATCGAGCCTCTCGTGAATTTAAAGGAAAGGTTTTTGGTTCCGGTGACATTGTTTCACAGTCGATGATGGAAGATCGCCTGAAGACAGCCCCCCAAATATCGGGCGTATTTATAGCGAGAGGAGCCATTCAAAAACCATGGATTTTTTCTGAGCTTCAGGGCTCTAAGTCCGATGTTTCCTTTGAACTTGCTCTCGTCTACTTGGAAGTCTTTCATTGGCTCACAAGACTTTGGGATGACAACAACCCCGAGAGTTTTCTCCCCTGCCTCTTGGATGCCAGTCAACTCAATCTCAGTCCAACCCTAGACTCTTGGCTCCTCTATTGCAAAAAACTGCAGGATCTAGCAAAGAGTCACGCAGTCTACACAGATCGAAATACAAGACGATCTTTGGCTCGAACCAAAATGATTTGGAGCTATATGCGCATGAATTGGTCCTCGACGTCTACAGCCCCAGAGCCTCTTCGAGCTGCCACTTTTGATGAAATGATGATGGAGCTAAAGAAGCTCTCGACAGAGTCTTAGCTACCAAAATTCGCAATCTATTCCTCAGGGCGTCGCGATATTTAGTCTCTATCCATGCGACCTAATCAGTCTGTCTCGCGACCTCCGGCATTCTGGAGAAGAAATAGCCTATTATGATAAAGCCCGATAACCACCAAAGCATCACCGAACTCTTATTCGTGGAATAAGAGCCGCATCGAAGTCGAACAACCATTTATTTCTATGGCCTGAACTCACATTGTGAATCTATACAGGCACCTCGCTCCCATTTCTTCTGTGCGTTTTTTTGCTTCTTGAAAGCGATCACCTCCGAACAATAATAAAATGTTTTTCTCTCTTTTTCTTGATTAAAAAAAACAGTGCGCTGATATTAGCCGTCAGCTACTATCACATTATATTTTTTCGGAGACCTCTCAAATGAAATCAAGAATCCTGTGTGCTGTTTTTTGCGGTATTTCCTCTATGAGTATTGCAGCCGGCGTCTCAGAAAACGGAAGATCGCAAGCAAAAGTTACGACTTCAAAAGCAAAGGCTTTTTTAGCGTGTACCAATTTCTCAGGAACTTGGAGAGGATCCTGTGTTGCGGAGGGAGCAACTGAACCCACAGAAGACTTAGTTATTGCCCAGGAAGACTGCGTATCTATCAATTTAGGTGGAGAGACCATTCCTTTTGGTCAGGAAGTCGTCATTACCGATGGTAGCACCACAAGATACACGCGACGCATGGGATGGGATGCTAACTTTAACGCCATCCAGCTTTCAGCTAAGCTTGAAACTAAGTGGGCTACCGAGCCAGACTCAACCTTCAAAATCGCCCTCACCGCTGAAGGAACATTTGAAATCTCAAATGGAGAACTCATTTCCAAAGTAACAAGCACTTCTGTTTCCAGCGAAAACAACAGTCCTTCTACTTTCCATGAAATCTGCACCTACAAAAAAATATAATTTTACGACGCTCTCTCTGTTTCGTAGAGCCCAATTTGATGAAATGAGGGCTCTGCTAAAACGCCCCCAGACTCCGCCCAAAGTTGGGAGTGAAGATCTGCAAGATGGCCTACTGAAACATACGGTCTAGAGCTTTTGTAGGGCCGGGAGAGAAAATTCTACCGTCTGGTCTTCAAAAATTTATGATTTTTTAAGGAGTGATGCACAAAGGCGCCATCTAACCATAAATTTGTGTCTTTTTGTTCGATGAAACGAAATGAATTTCTATCGAGCAGTCCCATTTTCCGCATTAGGAGAACCGGGAAGAAATGAAAAGAAAGCCTGCGTCTCTCGACATAGGTCCTCGAAAATCTCCTTCGTTTAGAACGCAATCATGGCAATAAATGGGTATCAAAGTAAAGGCCTCCCTAGGATTAGGGAGGCCTTCTTCCGTTTAGAAAATCCTTGCGGCACTCAGGGACGACCTAGCTCTTATAGGCTGCTATATAGGCAATCCAAGATTCACATTCTTCCCCAGTTTTCTTGGGCAGGTATTTGCCATTTCCATCCCCTGACTTCGTAAGCCCTTCCCATAAAACCGTGCTCGTTTTAAATCCTACTTCTTCTAGGATTTCGCGAAGCTCAGGAATGCTCCACATCCGCCAGTCGTAAACAAATGCGTTGTTGAGGGGCTTGCCTTTTTTAAATCGAAAGTGAATGGCAAGCTTTGCCCGTGAATTGATCGGATCAAAGGACAGCTGTTCAAAATGATAGGTGTATTTTTTCGACGGGAAATACACGCTATAGTCATTGGTCAATTGGGTCAAAGAACCGCCAAAGCAATCCATGAGAAACATTCCTTTGGAATTTAGTTTCTTGTAGACTTCTTTAAAATAGGCCTTAACTATTTTCCTCTCTTGAAAGCAGTAGTAGGAGAAGTTGAAGGCAAATATGACATCAGCTTTGGGAAGCTTACTGCTCAATACATTTTCGTTTAAAATCTGGACCCTGGACTCCTGATCTTTCGTTAAGGTCGACAGATAGTTTTTTTTGCCGTAGGCGATAGGAGATTTATCGAGATCAATAGCGATGCCGCGATTCAGTTTGTGCTGCTTGACCCATGCCACGGTATTAGCAAAGGTACCGCAAAAATCTTCTCTAAGGACTTTAAACATTTCGCCCTTATATCTAGCCTTCCAAGCTTGTTTCATGACGGCAATATCCGCCTCAGGATTTTGAACAGAATTAAAATAGAGACTATATTTGTCGCGAGATTCTGACACTTCAAACTCCTTAAAATTTCTTAATATCTTAGCACTTTCTTAGGGCCTAACATCGAAATCCTGTTGTGGTCAAAGTTTCAGCTCAATTATATAAAAGCCTTACCTCGGCGAGGAGCTCGTCTACAATCATGGCATGAAACTTTCTAGGAAACTAAGAGACACTACTATGCGTCATAACTACGCTCGAGTCAAATAGATCCAAAGGAGACCGTACTTTCTCCTCTCGGAACCCTGATGGAACAAATCGATTCCCATTTAATCTCAATGCCTCACAAATCTCAAATCGAAAATCTCAACACATCTCTGTCGAGAGTATCTTTCTTCAAGGTGATGTTTTTTCTTATGGTATTAAAATACTATTGGAGACGACATTGTGTCAGTTACTAAGAGCTTTCTAGGCTTTCCTCGATTTTACTGAATTCTTAGCTACCATGGTTTAAAAAATCGGCCTTCGCCTATCAAAGACTAGGACAGAAGGCACTACGAGGCATTGATTTGATTTGCAAAATCTCGCTCCCTGTCTCTCAACGTTTGCCAGAAAATTCCTTGAGGTGATCGTAATCTCTCGAGCTTTAAGAAAAGGACTTAGGAAAGGGGCACAAAAAAAGCGAAGGTTCCTTCGCTTGATTCAGACGGACTTTCCATTCACCATGGTTACTTGGGAAGCGCTCTTGAAATTTTTCTTTTATCTTGGATGGGAGATTGCTTAAAGAAGGTTGCTTTTCGTCCGATAGTAAATACCAATTGGGAAGTGGTCTTCTCGGCAAGTTCTTTACTTAGCTCTAAGAAAGTCTCACGATCATCTTCGAAGATTTGAGTTTTCACAAGTTCATGGTCGGATAAAGCTCTGGTGAGCTCCTTCACTACAGGTTCTGACAAACCGCTCTTTCCCACTTGTAAAAATGGATCTAGATGGTGGGCCAGGCCTTTAAGGTGTTTTCTTTGCTTAACGTTTAGAACTTTCATGAAATCCTCCGACAGGCCCCCTTGGTATCAAAACCCGCCAGATAGTTCAAGCGCCTTTTAAAAAGTAAGGAAATTAACTAATTAGTTGGCTTTTTTGGGGGTTAAGTCGGCTAAAGCTCGACTTAAAACGCCTCTTTTGGCAGGCAAGCGCAGATACTGGGTCCACTTGCCTTCAGGGGTTACTAGGTAAACTATGGAAGAATGAAGCACTTTTTCTGTTGCTTTTGCTTCTGGGAGGGCTTTTTCAAAGCTCGCGCCAAACGGCCTAGCGGCTCGAGACAGAGCTTCCTTATCCCCTAGAAGTCCCACCCAGTTGGGATCAAACACCTTGAGCCAGGCGCTTACTTTTTTGGGAGTGTCTGCCTCAGGGTCCACGGATATGAAGTAGAGGTTGGGAGATGTGGTCGATTTTGCAAGGCTATTTAGCTCCCCTTTTATATAAGCTGCTGCAAGGGGGCAAGCATCAGTGCAAGTGGTAAAACCAAAATAAACTAAGGCGGTTTTGCCGCGAGCGACATCAGGAAAGGAAATTTTAGCCCCTGAAAGGTCTGTAAGCTGAAAAGACTCAAGCTGAATGCCACCAGAAGGCACTACCGAAATGGCGTCGGAAATCGGCTTTCCTTTTTGGGAATGGGCCTGGGCTCCCTCCGCAAGCAAAAACAATGCAATCACCCACGATTTCATGATAGACCTTCCCTTTAAATTTGACCTAAGTCTTGTTTCGCGGCCTCAAGCTGCTTCTCAGAGACCTGAAGGAGTAGAACTTGGCCCTCGTTAGCGTGAAAGACATTAGCAAAAGATTTGGATCCGAACCACTATTTAGCGATTTCAGCTTTTCGATCGACGAGGATGCTGGCATTGGCCTGATTGGCCCTAACGGCGCGGGCAAATCGACTCTTTTGAAGATTTTAGTCGGACTAGAGGACCTGGATGACGGCACCTTAAGCCGCAAAAGAGGACTTAAAACATTATGGATCGATCAGGATAGTACAGTCCCTGAAAATGTAACGGCTCGAGAGTTTTTGTTTAAGCACGCCGTGGCGTCAGGACTTGCTCCCGATGAGGCGACCGGGCTTATTGCTTCGGCCCTTGGAAAGTCTCATATTTTGGATCCTGAGGTATTGGCATCGTCCCTCTCTGGTGGCCAAAAGAAAAGACTTCATTTATCGCGCATGTTTCTGGAAAGGCCAGACCTCGTTTTTCTAGATGAGCCTACCAACCACCTTGACTTGGAAGGCATCATTTGGCTAGAAGGCATCTTAAAAGAGTCTACCTTCGCTTGGGTACTGATCAGTCACGACCGGTTTTTCTTGGACCGCACTGCAAAAACCATAGTGGAGCTGTCTGGTGTTTTTCCTGGATACTTCTTTCAGACCAATGGCGGCTATTCCACCCACATTGAAAAGCGCGGTCTTTGGATTGAGGCGCAAAAATCAGAAAGCCAATCCCTAGCCAACAAAGTCCGACGTGAGAACGAATGGCTCTTAAAAGGCCCTAAGGCGCGAACTACCAAGCAGCAAGCTCGCATCGATGAAGCAATGCGGCTTCAAGCAGATTTATCTGAACTCAAAGGTCGGCTTAACCGAACCCAACAAAGCGATATCGAATTTAGTGCTTCCGGTCGAAAAACCAAGAAGCTTGTGGAACTCATCGACCTTAAGGTGACTCGAGGAGATAGGACCCTGATCAACAGCATGTCTTATACCATTGCTGCACGCAGTCGTACGGGCATCATTGGAAAGAACGGCAGTGGGAAATCGAGTCTTTTAAAGACCATATCCAGGGAGCTCGCGCCCAGTGGTGGCGAGATCAAATACGCCCAAGATCTCTCGGTCGTTTATTTTGACCAGCATCGAGAAGCTCTTGACCCCACGTGGACTCTAAAACGTGCCTTAGGCGATGGAGGCGATGCAGTCGTCTTTCAAGGGCGGAGTCTTCACATTGTGTCGTGGGCGAGACGCTTTCAATTTGACAATGATCAACTAGACACCCCCGTAGCTCAATTGTCTGGGGGGGAACGTGCTCGCCTTCTAGTAGCGCGTCTAATGCTCAAGTCCGCTGACGTCTTGATTTTAGATGAGCCCACCAATGACCTGGATATCGATACCCTCGAAGTCTTGGAAGCGAGCCTGTTGGAGTTTCCAGGGGCGATCATTATGGTGTCTCACGATCGCCACCTCCTCACAAAAGTCTGCACCCACTTTCTGGGCATTGATGGCCAAGGTGGATTTACTGCTGTAGCATCCTATGAGCAGTGGGAAAAAGAAGTCTTTAAAGGCCGCGGTGGAACTCGCGAGACAACCCCTTCCTCAGGCAAGGGCGAGAGAAAGCAAAAAAAGCTTTCTTTTAAAGAACAATTTGAGTTGGAAGAAGCAGAAGGCCTCATCGCTAAGACGGAAGAGAGAATTCTTATTTTAGAGCGCCGCTTGGAACAGTCTTCAGGAAATGGAAATGCCTCGGAAACGGCATCGCTCTATGCAGAACTCACCACGGAAAGAAATGTTCTGGAACGCACTTATATGCGATGGGCTGACTTAGAGGAGAAAAAAGCCAACTTAGACGCCTAGTCATGGTCGGCTTTCACATGAGTTCCTCATGGATCCGAGCGGCAGCAGAACTACCGCTCGTTTTTCATCGATTTAGTTTAGAGATAAATCTTCAAAGTTTTTAAACATCATGGATTCTACGGGGTGTTCGCCGCGACGAGAATATTTGGCATTTCGCTTCGTATGGTAAGGAGTTACCACGGAGCCAGAAACTTCAAAATAGATGAGCTGGCCGATGGGCATGCCGCGATACACGCGAACAGGCTTCTTGACGGAAATTTCAAGGGTCCACGTATTACAAAACCCAATATCACCTTTGCCTGCTGTAGCGTGAATGTCGATACCAAGGCGCCCAATGGACGACTTGCCTTCAAGAAACGGCACATGGGCATGGGATTCCGTGTACTCCTCAGTGACTCCTAAGTAGAACTCGTGGGGTTGTAAGACGATGCCCTCTTCTGGAATTTCTATAAGCCCGATTTGGTTGTGAAGTTTTGCATCAAGAACCTCGCTATGGTAGGTTCCCAGCCACTTCCCTAAATGAACATCATAGCTGTTGCTACCTAGGCAGGAGCGTTTAAAGGGTTCAATGACGATCGACTTTGCTTCTATGGCATTCAATATCATTTGATCAGTTAGGATCATGAGTGGCTGCTCCGTGGCTCGGGTGTGCATGGCATTTTCAGTTCCTATGTATCAGAAAACACCGGGAATCCACAAGGAAGAAGGTCGCATTTTCTGCTTGGCCTGTGCCATGTGTATGATAAGCTCCTAAAATAGGCTTTCTTAGATTTAACCCGCCAGAGGTCACACGTAACCCGATGAAAATTACTGATAAGATTTCCAACTTTGCCAAGCAAAGCCGACCTTTTTACTCATTTGAATACTTCCCGCCGAAGACGGACTTTGGCCTAGAAAACCTATATTCCCGCATGGAGCGCATGGCGAACTTAGAGCCGGCCTTTGTGGATATCACTTGGGGGGCAGGCGGCTCGACGGCAGACCTCACCCTAGAAATGTCCGGAAAGATTCAGAAGTTTTTTGGGCTCGACGTGATGATGCATTTGACTTGTGTCAATATGACTCAAAAATCTATCTTGGAAGCATTAACTGCTGCTAAATCCCACGGCATCAAGAATATTTTAGCCCTCAGAGGTGATGCTCCGCAAACTTCAGAAAGCTCCCCAAAGGCTGACGGCGAGTTTCAGCATGCTAAGGATCTCGTAGCTTTTATAAGAAAAAATTTCCAACAGGACTTTTCTATAGGTGTGGCCGGCTACCCGGAGGCCCACCAAGAATCTGGTGGGAACTGGCAGCGGGATGTCCATTTTTTAAAGGAAAAAGTCGATCATGGGGCAGACTTTGTCATCACTCAACTTTTTTACGATGCAAAGGCTTTTTTGCGGTTTCGAGATTACGCAAAAGAGATTGGCATTTCCGTCCCTATCATTCCAGGCATCATGCCTATTCATAACTACTCGAGATTTATTAAGTTTACCGATTTCTGCGGTGTCGCCGTGCCAGACTCCCTGAAATCTCGCCTAGAACCCATCAAAAGTGACGATTCGAAAGTCATGCAAGTCGGTATTGAACACTGCGTCGAAATCTGTGAAGAGCTTCTTTCTGCAGGCGTGCCAGGCATTCATTTTTACACCTTAAACTTAGAGAATTCCGTCACGGAAGTGCTTGTTCGCCTTAAGCTCACTGAAGATTCTCGCGAACGGAAAGCATTTCCTTGGCGCCAAGCCACAACCGACGGTCGCCAACAAACAGAAGAAATTAGGCCTATCTACTGGTCAAACCGCACCGCTAGTTATCTGGCACGAACTTCCACCTGGGATGACTTTCCTAATGGTCGCTGGGGCGATTCCAGAAGTCCCACCTTTGGCGAGCTATCGGATTACCATCTCCTGCGGAGTGGTCGCTCGAGCACGAAGGCCCAAGAAGAGCGTAGAGAGATTTGGGGTGAGCCCAAAAATGAAACCGAACTCTATGAGGTATTTGCGAAATACTGCCTAGGAACCGTAGACCGGCTTCCATGGTCCGACGTGGGCCTCCAAGCAGAATCCAGCCCCATTACCGAAACTCTGGTGGCATTAAATCGTGCAGGGTTTTTAACCATTAACAGCCAGCCGCAAGTGAATGGCTCCCCAAGCACCCATCCCGCAGTAGGTTGGGGCGGCCCGGGCGGCTTCGTCTTTCAAAAGGCTTATTTAGAATTTTTCACCACACCCGCAAAGTGGAAAGCTTTAAAGGCGAATCTTAAGGCCTTTCCTTCGATGACTTGGCAAGCGGTCGACTTTAGTGGTGACTACGATTCCAATATGGCCGAAGGAGCTGCCAATGCGGTCACATGGGGAGTCTTTCCAGGAAAAGAAATCGTCCAACCTACAGTCGTCGACACCGCTAGCTTTAAAATTTGGCGCGATGAAGCCTTTGATTTGTGGCTCAATGATTGGGCTTACATTTATGAAAAAGGCTCACCGTCCAGAAAACTTTTTGAGAGGGTTCACGCTACCTATGTTCTGGTAAATATCGTAGAAAATGATTTTATCTCAGGAGATTTAAATCGTGTATTTGAGGGTTTAGTCTGAAATCTGAAAGTGGCAAGTCCCTTTGTTTTTGGAGATCTAGGAAAAATACGGCCCCCATGGATTTAGGTTGCCACCGTGCAGGACTTCAGTTTGCTTCCACACGTTCTCGGTAGATTTGTCAGGCGCAAACATTTCCGGAGGTTTGTCGATTAAAATCCTCCTCCGGAATCTTAGGTGGTTACCAAGAGGCATGATCGCGACTAGAACCCCCTGCGAAACATGCCGCACTTAACAGCCATCTCAACTCATAAAGCCTATTTAGGATCTTTTTCTGTCAAGGATTGATAGGCAAAAGCATAAAGGCGGACTTGCTTCAGCATATTCGCTAAACCGTTGCGCCGATTCATGGAAAGAGCATCAGAAACCCCTCCCTCCGCCAGAAACTCCGGCGATAGGTCCATGATTTCTTCAGGTGTGCCACCCGAATAAACCTGCACAATGGCGGCTATGACTCCTTTGACAATAGAAGCTTCCGAATCAGCTTTAAAATAAACACGCTCCCCATCAAAACGGGGAATCAACCAAGCTCGAGAGATGCAGCCTTTGACTAAAAACTTGTCGTTTTTTTCAGCTTCCGTCAAAATTTCCAGCTCGCCTGCCTTTTTGATGAGATATCGAAATCGGTCATCCGGGCTGGGTTGAGCCTTAAGCTCCTGAAGTAGCTTATCTTTCCTATCCTGGATCATCATCATGGCAAGACCTCTTCACGGCTAAAGGAAACCTATCTGGCACATCTATCGCTAACTTGCGTAAATAAGTCAACTTAAGTATTGTGGCATCTATTTTCAAGTCCACCCGCGGGAAAGGAAACCAATTTGAAATCCATGCCAGATATCGCCTCTGAAACGGCGCCCCGCTCTTCGGGAGTCCTCGCCAAAGTCGGAATGACGGATATTGAAATTCCTGTTCTGGTCCCCAGTCCTCAGGGCATGATGTTGATTCCAGGCAAAGCAGATGCTTTTGTGAGCCTCGATCAGGCAGATGCAAAAGGCATTCATATGTCGAGACTCTTTCTTGAACTCACATCCACGCTGGAATCAAAGCCGTGTGACGCAGATAGTTTGAAGCATATTCTCGGACTTTTTTTAAATTCCCACCAAGGGTTAAGTAAAAAAGCCTTCGTTGAAGTCAGATACGATCTACCTCTAAAGAGAAAAGCTTTAAAGTCAAACCATCAGGGCTGGAGAACTTATCCCCTCAAGTGGAAGGGCGAAGCGAGCCCAGAAAGCGTGGATCTTTTTTTGGAAGTTTTAGTCACTTATTCGAGCACCTGTCCCTGTTCAGCCGCCCTTTCAAGACAGTTGATTCAAGAAAACTTTGGGCGTTCCTTTTCAGACGCCACTCTTAACTTTAAAGACGTCCATACTTGGCTTGGACAAGAGCAAGGCATCTCGGCGACTCCCCATGGCCAAAGGTCTCACGCCCTCGTCACCTTGAAAGTCAACTCAACCCCCGATGTCGTGGAGATTATCGATCAAATTGAAGGGGCGCTGGGCACACCCGTGCAAGCAGCTGTGAAGCGCGAAGATGAACAAGAATTTGCTAGATTGAATGCGACTCATTTGATGTTTGCTGAAGACGCTGCAAGAAAAGTAGCTCGTGCCCTTCGCACGAGAGATGAATTCGCTGACTTTAGGGTGGAGGTTATTCACTTTGAAAGTTTGCATGCACACAATGCCAGTGCTGTTGCGGTAAAAGGAGTTCTGGGCGGCTTTGTTGATTAGTTAAAAAGATTTCTATTTGCGACATTGCCGAGAGAACAAAATCTTATGTAAGGTTGCTCTCATAGCGGCAGTGAAATCGCGGCCAGCGCTGCCTGAACCCGACTACGATGGGAAACGGTTTAGGCACCTTCAAATGGATTTCAGTAGGAGACCTCTTGATGGAAAAGAATCGTTATGAAGTTTAAAAAAATAGAAAGCGGCACGGGAGCACCTTTTAGCCCTAAAGGCCCACGTGACTCGACTAAGCATTCTGAGGGACGTCATTTTAACGAAAACCATCTGAAATCTCACAGTCACGGGCATTCTCACAGTCACGGGCATTCACACGGCCATTCCCATGGGCATCATCACCATCATTTAAATTGTGGGGCAGGCGCTTTGCAGGGAGGAGACTCCTCCAAAGTTGGTCTGGCATTCTTTTTAAACTTTGGATTTGCTCTGATTGAAATCTTGGGGGGATTCCTGACGGGAAGCTATGCCATTCTAGCAGACGCTTTGCATGATGCCGGGGATAGCTTAACGTTTGGCATTGCTTGGCTACTGGAGCGCTATAGCAGAAAGTCTAAGGATCAGAAATTCACCTATGGCTATGCGAGATACTCGCTTCTAGGCTCCATGATCGTTTCCATGGTTATCATGATCAGTAGCATCTTTATCGTCTTCGGCGCCTTCAAACGATTTGCCGATCCTGTGGCTCCTACGACCGAGTCCATGATGGGCTTTGCTCTCCTAGGCGTTTTAGTTAATGGCTATGCTTATTTTAAAATGTCAAGAAGCTCCCATTATTTAGACAAGAACCTTAAATGGCATATGTTTGAGGATGCTGCCGGTTGGGTGGCTGTTCTTGTAGGTGCAGTGATCATTCACTTTACAAATTGGGTTTGGATAGATCCCCTATTAGCCATCTGCATTGCCATTTTTGTTTCCATAAATGTCGTAAGAGGTTTTTTGCGTACCTTGGACATCCTATTGCAGGCAAAGCCAGAAGACACTACCGTAGAAGACATCAGGGCTGTGATTTCTTCGGTTGAAGGTGTATCGGCCTTGCACGACCTCCACGTCTGGAGCTTAAATGGAATGACCCAAATCTTAACGGCCCATGTAGTAGCCGAAGATCCATCCCAAGCGCAACTCGTCAAAAATGAAATCCGCCAAAGGCTTTCTAAATTAGGCTTGTTTCACTGCACCCTAGAAGTGGAGTCTAAAGACGACTTCTGTAAGGATCAGTGTTAAAAGAAAATGGCAAAAGTTAATAAAAAGCGCCCCCGCAACAGAAGTGAGAAATGACTCGCTCCATGGCAGGGGCATTTTCTGGCTTAGTCCAATTTAAACAGGCACCTTGTGCCAACAGTTGGTGCCACTCGCTGCTCACACTCAATAAATTTCGAGCTCGATTGCCCCTCGATGCGAGGTGCCCGAACCATTGTGGTTCCCATCAAAGCCGCATGGAGTTTGGGTAGCACACCGTATAGATTCCAATCGGTTTCCGCTACAGATCCAGAAAATTTAAGGTTCTTAAACTTCAGTTTACACTTGTAATCGCCGTCATGCTTAGAGCATTTGATTTCTTCAGTAGTGGAATGAAATGCCCATTCTTTTTCTCCTGAGGGCAGTAAGTCATTTTCAGCGCGCTCCATCTCCCCCTCAACTCGCATGACTTCATACAGCTTGGCGGTTAGAGAATCCCGGTCCTTTGAATCCAATTCTGCTTCGTACCATTCTCCATTCCGCCGCCACCCCTCACCGACCTCTGAGGAATTTGCCTTACCTTCACGGATAGCCTTATCTGGATTTGATTCTCGCTGGAGTGCGGATTGGGTATTTGTCGACTGGCAGCCAAACATTAAAGGAATGAGAAAAATACTGCGGGCAACAGATGCTACTAAACTGGATTTTAATGAACCCATAATCAAAGATTCTCCCTGCAAAGACGATTAGACTATTCAGAAGTTTACTATGAAAGCATAGGAGACTTCTGCCATTCAATCAACCCTGCGCCCCAGATCGCCGCCAGAATCCCACTTTGTCCGAGTCCACCACATTTGCACTAGGAAAGAAAATCCTAGCACTCTCCTCAAATTTAAGAGGACTTCTTCACTATTCTAGGATCCTTAAAAAGGCTCGCAATCTCTGCCTATCAATGGAACTGGCGTCATCAGCACACTGCGAGATCTTCATGGTCAAAAGAAAATTAAAGACATCTAAATCAAAAATAAGTCTTTATGAAATCTTTACACTCAAAGCACGCTTCCTTAATCTAACTCGAGGCCGACTCGTAAGCAGCCAAACCTTTTCGCCAAGTGATTCTGATAAGGGCGCTGATGAGGATCAGAGCTCCTCCTGCCCACAGTGTTAAACCCGGAAGACCCTGTTCAAATAGGAATTGCACAGGACCAGATCCAATAGCAAGAACTGGCACAAAGATGGTAAAGAACTTGCGAAAATAGTAACGATAGATAAAATCGGGATAACGGGCTAACTGCTGAAACTGCAGTCTTAGAAAATTAAGTCCGTAAGAAGATATGGTCCAAAATCCAAAAAGAGTTATCAGAATTTCTATGGAGACCATGAGGGCCAAGGCGAGCAAGACCATAGGTAATAGAGATACCCAGGACCAAAAGCCAAACCCCAAGCGAGATCCAAAAGCAATCAAGAGCGTCCATGGAACCACCCCATTCAATACGGTTCCTGGTCTCATAAGACGAAAAAAACAAATGAAAAGTCCGGATATCGGTTTCAACAAAACAAAGTCAAGTTTTCCTGTACGAATATCACCAGAAAAACTCCAAAAATTTTCGCTAATAAAGGTCATGTGCAAGTGATCGACGGCGAGCATGAAACTGATAAAAAACAAGAAATGGTCACGGTCCCAATTGCCGATTTTAGTGACATACTGGAATAGAAAGTCAATGGATCCGAGGCTTGTTGCGTAGAAGATCAAATCCATGACCATGACCAAGAAAAAATTGAGACGATAAGTAGTGGCCTCCGCTAGAGAATTGCCGAGGAATTCGCGGTAGACTGAAAGATATTTCTTAATCGTTCCCATAAAATTACATCCCCGCAGCTGCATAATTACGCATGCCATTCTTCCATACCAAATAAGCGACCGCCCAAGCGACCAGAGTCCAAAATCCTATAGCTAGGAAAACTGAACCCACACTCTGATGCAAGTTGCCCATCAGATATTGAACGGGAACTGACGTGAGATAGGGAAAGGGGCTATAGACTAAAATCCCTCGTAACCACGCAGGAAATATCTCAAGCGGAAATACCGCACCAGAGAAGAAATTACATATGAGTACAAACATGACCCTGAGAACCCAGGTTTCTTCTAACCAAAAGGCAGCTAGCCCTAGAACATAGGCAATTACAAACCATAGAACACCCACCGACATACAAATCGCGAGCCCCATAGCTAAATGATCCCAGTTCGGTATTTCGACAAGATCGAAGGCGACGAGTATTCCAAGTGTCAATGCTGCCACTAGAATTTGAATGCACTGGAATGATAGAAAACGTGCCGTTTGAAACTTCCAGAAGGAAAAAGGGTAAATAAGATGTGTTGAAATTTTGCCAAGACGAATGTCTTCAGAAAGATTCATATTGTTATACCCCTGAGCTAAAAGAGTCACTAAGAACACCCAAGCTTGATAAGCTAACATTTGAGTCTGGCCATAACCTTGAATCTGAGAGATTCCAGATAAGTGAAATAAAGATGACCACAAATTGTACTTAACTAGGAAGAATACGAGAGCAGGGCCAATGACCTGCATGATAAAATCAGCACGATACGCAAACTGGCTACTCCAGGTTATCGCAAATGTCCGCGTCCACTTTAGAAGTTCAGCTTGCATAGATCCTCAATTTTGAGCCATGGTACTGATAAGTTGTGGTTTCGCTAAAAGTGTTTCCAAGACTCTTTCAATCGGAAGTTTTTCCGTATAGAAGTCGACCACCGGAAACTTGGTGAGTATTTCGGCTATCACTGCCCCCATATTCTTTTCAGGAATCCGTAGTTCCACTTTTGTTCGCTCTAAATTCCACTGGGGGTCATAACTTTCCCACTCCGCAGGCTGTCGATCAAGAGACGATGAAAAGACCAAAGAAACAAATTTTTCACGACCCAAAAGGGCACCGAAATCGACAATGGGCCCATCAAATCTCTTACGCCCTTCTAAAATCAAGACAATGCGCCCGCAAAGGGCCTCCACATCAGCCATATAGTGAGAGGTTAAAATAATCGTGGTCCCATGCTGTTTTTGATAAGATATCAAAAACTCTCGAATATTCTTCTGAGAAATAACATCCAAACCAATAGTTGGTTCATCCAAGAAAATAATCTCGGGGCGATGAAGAAGACTCGCAATGAGTTCCATTTTCATGCGTTCCCCGAGGGACAATTTTCGTACGTGGACATCCATCAGGTGCTCAACCTGCAGGACTGAGGCCAATTGATTCAACCTCATTCGAAAGTCAGAACTTGGTATCTCGTAATATGCTTTAAGTAGAAGAAAGGAGTCGATAGCTGGAATATCCCACCAAAGTTGGGATTTTTGCCCCATAACCAGGGCAATTTTTTTACGAAAGGGAATCCCGCGCTGTGCGGGTTCATAGCCCATCACTCGCAATTGTCCCGAAGTCGGAACAATAATGCCCGTAAACATCTTCATGAGCGTCGTCTTTCCAGCGCCATTAGGACCAAGAAGGCCTACAATTTCACCTTTCTTTACCTGAAGGTCAAAATCACGCACGGCGTGGGTATCATGAAACTCACGACTCCAGAGACTTCGAATAGACTGGGCAAAGCCACCTGGTTTTTTATAGATCCGAAAATTTTTGGTAACAAGTTCACAAGAAATCATCAAATCTTTACCTCCCACCAATCTGTATTTAGCATAAGAGTTCATGATTGCGGAAGGTCTTTTACTCAATCCACCCATTCCGTAGCTTGGTTTTAGAATTGTTGGATTAGGAAATCGTGGAAATTTTGTTTGACATGCTCTCTGGAGTGCAATGACAAGTGACGTTCTAACAGCTAAGAAATTCTTTTCCTACAACTAGAAAATCTAACGGCAAGTTGAGATCCATCGAATCTCAAGGGTATCCAAACGCAGCGCACGGCACTAGGAAACTTCTGAAAGCCATACATGACCCATGAGCTTACTTCTAGGCGAAGCTGGCAGTTACTAGAAGCAGCCCATAATCGCGGATAAAAAGTTGACCCACTAGATCTAACGCCTCGCCAAAAAATAGCCAGACACCAAAAATGCCAAGACTGCCCCAACAAATTGGGCTCCCATAAAAGCCGGCGCTCCTGTCCAAAGAATGCCAGAAAATGTGTTTGTGAGACTGCGGGCTATGGTTACGGCAGGATTAGCGAAAGAAGTAGATGAAGTGCACCAATAGGCAGAAGTTATGTAGAGGGCTACCGACATAGGCACAACGTCCACACTCTTTTTACCAGCTAATGCAATAACAGTAATCAAACCAAAAGTAGCCACAACTTCAGATCGAATTAAGCGTATCTGTCCTCGATCGGTGGAGCCGAGCTGGAACAGTTCTAGGCCAAAGAGGCCATGGGCCAATAGCACACCCACTATACTTCCTAGGACTTGAACCCTAACTTCCTGAACTAAATACGTAACGATCCGAATAAATCTTTTATTTCTGGA
>JBAXBA010000072.1:0-18541 GCA_037142195.1 Pseudomonadota bacterium | reverse complement strand
CAGCTTGGAAAACTACCAACTCCTGAATGGACCCACAAATTCTGCTGACGAGGCAGAAATTATTCGACTTGTCTGAGCATATAATCGAGGTAATGGAAGGATTTTTGCATGATGCATGGAAATGGGAAAAGTCCTCTAAATTTTCAGCTGTTCTAAAATTGATCAAATTCCTATATCAGTATCTCGAAATAGTATCTTACTATTTAAACGAGAGTACACTTGAGTCTTTCGATGATGCGGATAAAAACCTACATGACATTGGGTTACGTCTGCAAGATTCCATCGGACTTTTTGCAATGAAGACGGTCATTAAATAAATCGGAAGGTCAAAGGGCGCGTCTGAAGGAACGCTTCTTCAGATGTTCGACTTAATTTGTAAAATCGTGATAAAATAGAGCAACGAATCAGGCAAGAGGTTCGTTGCTTGATGTGCGAGTTTCAAACTTCTATAATGAAGTCCAAAATTAGAATGTATCTGAGTTTATTTTGGAAATTAATCAATAAGTCGGTAGTTTGAAGTGAGTTGCGGGGTTTTGGCATTTTTTAATTCTAAAGGAAAGCTTGTTTTCTAAGAGGATACTGCCGGTTTTAAGTTGAGTGTTTTTTTTTCAATATATAGGAAAAGATAATGTCTAAAATTGAGTCCGAAACTGTAAAGTACTTTGCGCAGCTCATTGAAAAAGAAATCGGAATTCAATACAACACTGTAAATAGTCATCTCCTTGAAAATCGCCTCCATGATCTAGCCAAAGCGCTTGGATTTGAGAATTTTGATGCTTTTTGGGCCGACCTAAAAACTAGATCACTTCGCGCTAGCGAAAAAGAGGCAATACTTGATATTGCCACAAACAATGAAACTTCGTTTTTTCGGGACACCGAGATATTCGACTTTTTTAGAAATGATTTTCTGCCAAAAAATACATCCACTCCCTTAAGGGTTTGGTGTGCGGCTACCAGCACAGGGCAGGAACCTTATTCTCTAGCAATGATTTTGGCTCAACTTAAGGACGCTGGACATCCACGCTCCTATGAACTTCTAGCGACTGACTTCAGTGAGAGAGTTTTAAAGCAGGCGCAATCAGGTATTTATTCTCAGCTGGAAGTTCAAAGAGGACTTTCCCCCGCCATGCTTACAAGGTTTTTTGACGCTCTTTCTGATGAAAAATCGACAATGGCAAAGTTCAAGATTAAGACGGAGCTTTCTAGTTCGATTACCTTTAGGCGCTTAAATTTGTTGGATTCTTGGAACCATAGGGATCGATTTGATATTATTTTTTGTCGCAATGTTTTAATCTATCAAGATATTGAGAACAAACGAAAGGTCATTTCGCGTCTTGCTGAGTCTCTGACTCCTGGAGGATATCTGGTTTTAGGTGGCGCGGAAAGTCTACTGGGGCTCTCTAATGATTTTGAAATGCAGATTTTTGGTAAGGCTTGTGTCTATAAACTAAAGCCAAACATGAAAGCTTCCGCATAAAAGTGCTTTTGCTGTAGGTTTAGGTAGGATGCATTTAGAGTAGCAGGTATGTTTTTAAAGAGATTTGGTGAAGTGATATAGTTTTTTTATGATTCTCGTTTTCTATGTTGTGAGAAATTAATCAATGCCACAGATAAGGACCCGCTTCCATGAAACACCAAGAACACAGCTCAAAAGAAGTCGCAGATTCATCCATGTCTCTTTGGCTTTATTCCGGTAAGTTCTATGACCATAAGGTTTGTGCTTTAGTAGTTGCTCTCTTCGCCGCTGGGGTTGGAATTTCGGCTACTCCTTATATGGGCTTGGCGACTTTATCCTATGGTTTCATGAATATTGGACTCATGAATCTTCGAAATCGGGATTTCCACGTTCGCTATATGAATTCAGCCATCGCCCTCGATTTAGCGTTGGTTTTGGTGTTAGAGTTTCAAAGGGATGCCATCCAAACAGCACTTAGTTTTTCACTGTCACCCCTCCAGCAGGCCCATATTGCTATGTCTGCTGTCGCTACGACACTCTATATACCGATTTTGATCTTGGGTTGGCGCCTCTACTTGGGGAAATTAAGTAGCTCAGGAAGGTCGTGGCATCGACGTCTTGGCATCATGGGCTATGTCTTTCGCAGCCTAGGATTTCTTTTAATGTTTAGCCTATTGCTAAGAAATTAGATTAGAAATGGATGGTTTCTTAAGTGCATTCGCATTACTAGACTCAAATCGATAGAAGAATGATTCCATGACAGAACTTTCGTCTGGTTAAAGAGTTATTTCCTATAGAATGACCGAGGCCTTACAGGGGCAGTCTGGCGATTTTGAGTCCATTATGAATGACAGGACCAAGTATCATTTACCCTTATGTGTCTTAAGCTATTGCTCTAGTTTAAAAATAGGAAGATAGGACCTATGACCCCTATTTTGTGGGGGACCATTCCATTTCTTCAGAATTCCTTCTATTGGTCGGGATGTGATCCCACTTTGCCACTGAAGAGCTGTGAATAAGCTGGGGATATGTTGTGGAGTTCTGTTGTATGAGCTGTTTCAACCCTGCCGCTATTCAAGGCCGGTTGAAGCTCAAAGGGAACAAGGTTAGTCTTCAGGCAATCTTTTGGAATTGGAAAAGCGTGGAAAAGAGAAAGAATAGCAGTGAAGGTACCATTATTCTTCCTCATTCCCTTGAGGCTGAAAAAGCAGTATTGGGCTCTATTTTTCAAAATCAAGATAATTTGAACGTAATACAAGATAAATCAGGTCTAGAGCCTGGTCATTTTTTCTTCGAGAGCCACCGATTGATCTTTATGTCTATTTTAGACTTGGATAAAAAGAGTGAGCCCTGTGACCTAATCACAACTATCGAACATCTTAAATCAAGCGGCATAGACTCCATTGGGCCCGCCTATTTAATTGAACTCATCCAGAGCTGTCCTGTTTCAGAGAACATTGAGTATTATGCAAGAATCGTTAGAGATACTTTTGTTAAAAGAAGATTGATTGAAAAAGGCCAAGAGGTCATTCAAAAGGCGTTAACCGCTGAAGGATCATCCCAGGATCTCCTTGAGATTTTAGAAAAAGAATTATTAGCAATTTCTGCTGAAAATGATCGAAAAGGCGAAGGACTTATTTCAGGTACTGAGGTCCTTCAAGAAACCATTGGGGTTCTCGAGCAGAGAATTTTAGCGGACACGTTAATTACCGGCGTGCCTTCTGGATTTACGGACTTAGACCACATGACGGGCGGATGGCAGAAGTCCGACCTCATCATCTTGGCCGCTCGTCCGGCTATGGGTAAAACCGCCCTGTGCCTTAATTTTGCGACCAATGCACTTAAGGTTGGGAAAAATGTTGCGATGTTTTCACTCGAAATGAGCCGCTCTCAACTTATGGAGAGGGTCTTGGCTAGTGAGGGTAGGGTGGATTCCTCTCGTCTAAGGAAGGGTGATTTAGGCGATGAAGATCAGGATCGACTCATGCACGCTGTCAGAACTGTAAATGCTTATGGCGCTAGATTTTACATCGATGAAACGCCTGGTCTTTCTATTTCTGAACTTAGGAGCCGAACTCGCCGCCATAAGAAAGAGAATGGACTTGATCTTGTCATTATCGATTACCTTCAGCTTTTAAGCGGGTCTTCAGATACCAAACGGGAAGGCAGAGAGCGTGAAGTTTCTGAGATTTCCATGAACCTTAAAAATTTAGCAAAAGAACTCAGTGTGCCGATTATTGCCCTAGCTCAGCTCAACCGTGGTCCGGACTCAAGGCCTGATAAGCGCCCCAAGTCCTCCGATCTTCGAGAATCAGGATCTCTAGAACAAGATGCGGATATGATTCTATTTGTCTATCGAGATGAGTACTACAATCCCAATTCTGAAGATGCGGGCAAAGCCGAAATTATCTTTGGAAAAAACCGTCACGGTAGTCAGGGCACTGTGCAGCTCGCCTATTTGCCAAACTTTGTGTCATTTCATAACCTTATGAAAGGTTAGTAAATGCTTTGATTTTATGGTCTTAATGGACCTCTGAGCTCAAGGACTGAGCTATGACTTCATGGCAAACCTGAGGGCATAGAAACTCAAGTTAGTGGCAAAAAATACTCTAGGATATATTCGTTTAATTCCAAAAACTAAAAAAAGAAGTCCCATTATAGGAACTTCTTTATCAGTTCATTTACGAATGAATTAAATACCGTAAACTTTCATTTTCTTGCGAAGCGTGTTGCGGTTGATGCCAAGAATTCTTGCGGCATGGACCTGATTGCCACCGGTACGGCGTAGGATTTGAGCTAAAAGTGGCTTTTCAGACTTGCGCATGATAAGTGCATGTAAGCTTTCTGGGTAGTAGGTGCCAATTTGGTCTAAGAATCGAGAGATTTTAAGTTCAACTATGGATTCTAAAGAGTAACTGTCTAGCTTTGTTACCAATTCTGAATCCATGATGCTAGCATTTCCTGCCACATCTAACGCAGCACCATTAAGACTTGAAGCTTCAACGGCGCGATTCACTAAAGTTGCATTTTCTACGGCCTGTGTATTTTCCACTGATCTACTCCCGATATTAACCATTTATTTTAAAGCCAACCAAATAGCTCACTAACAATTTCACAATCCATCCAAGTTTAGAGAACATTCGCTGTTCTTAAAACAGACTGAATCATTGTGGAGGCAGATAATTAGCAGTAGTCCTAAACGCTGTCAAACAATTTATAAAATATAGTGAATTTGAGGAGTTACAATGACGCACAACCCGCCGAAACAGACCATTCCCCTAGGTATAATATTCCTACACTCTCCTTCTGTGGGATTGGTAGAATGATTGAGTGGGCCATAATAAGTGTTTCCTTTCTTGACATTTACCAGCAGAGAACTATTAAAGAAACTGGGAAAATGTACATATTAGGTCAGGGAGTAAATATTATGACTCAGGAAACAATGGAAGACTCAACATTGCCAATGGATAAGAAAATGACCATCGATTCCTCTACGGAAGACTTCCCAGAAGATTCTGCAGAAAACGAACTGGAGACCATGAAGAAGACGGTGTCAAAACTTCAGGCAGAATTAGATGAGGCTAGAAATGGACTCCTTCTAGCTCGCGCTGATTTTGATAATACCAGGAAGAGGATGGAGCGAGACAAGCAAGAGGCGATAAAATATGGTCTTGAAAGACTCTTTAAAGACCTACTCCCTTCTTTGGATGTTTTAGACAAAGCCCTTGAGAATAGCCCTACAGAAGAAGCTGCCAAAGCCTACGTGCAAGGCTTTGATATGATACGCAATCAGTTTTACGAAGCCCTTGAAAAGCATGGGCTCGCAAAAATAGAGGCATCAGGGCAGAGTTTCGATCCAGACTTCCACCAAGCAATTCAGCGCGTGGAGTCTACTGAAGTTACCAGTGACACCGTCAAAGATGTGTTCATGACAGGCTTCTCATTCAATGGTCGAGTCATTCGACCGGCAATGGTAAGTGTGTTTGTTCCATCTGGCGAGTGACATGTATACAAGGTTTTTTCAAGGGAGTGAGAGGATGTTGACTTAGGTAAGAAACGTGTAATCTCATGAAGATTTCAATGCTTTAGACTTTAAGTGGAACATGGCCTCTCTCTCCTCCCCGAAGTTGATCCCATCAACTGTTTCCTACCTTCCGAATTAAGGCTCCGCAAGGGACTGCCGAAAACAAAAATAGAAAATAGGCATACCTTTTAAGTGGAGATTCACATGGCTACTGACGTTAACAGTGCATCGAAATTCACCCAGATCCCGCTTCTTCCGCTGAAAGACATTGTGGTCTTTCCTCACATGATTGTGCCGGTATTTATAAGTGAAGATTTATGCATCAATGCCGTTGAAGAAGGCCTCGCAAAAGATAAGAAAATCTTTTTGTCTGCCTTTCAAGTAGCGGGTCAGTCTGGTGAAGGATTGGAAACCAGTTTGCAACCACCTTTCGATGTCTACGATGTCGGCACTGTGTGCACGATCATGCGAACCAGAAAGCTACCCGACGGTCGCATGAAAGTTCTCATTCAAGGCGTTCAGAAAGCAAAGATTCAACGTCTCGTTTCAAATGATCAGTGTCCGATCGTTGAAATTTGTGATGTCAAAGAAGTCGTAATGGGAAATAGTTCTTCAGAAGTAGAAGCTATGATTCGTTCCGTCCGAGAAAGTCTCGAAAAAGTTGTAAGTTTAGGAAAAGTACTTTCTCCCGATATTTTAATGATTTTAGAAGATGTAAAAGATCCGGGTCGTTTAGCCGACTTGGTCGCAGCAAATATGGGTCTTAAAGTAGAAGACGGCCAAAGAATTTTAGCAATCAATGATGCTGTGAGACGTCTTGCACAAGTCCACAATGTGTTGAATCGTGAAGTGGAAGTGTATCAGATGCAAGTTAAGATTCAGTCCCAAGCGAAAGAAGAAATCGGCAAGGTGCAGAGAGAACATTACCTAAGAGAGCAAATTCGTGTTCTAAGAAACGAGCTCGGAGAAGTTGATGGCAAAGATGAAATGGAAGTTCTCTGGAAAAAAGTCGATGACGTAAAGCTGACTGATGAAGCGAGAGAAGAACTTACAAGACACTTAAAACGCTTAGAGCGTATGCATCAAGAAACTTCAGAAGCCGCCTTGACACGAACTCATATAGAAACCGTGCTCAGTCTTCCTTGGGGCACTGAAACTCAAGATTTCCTCGAATTAAAAAGAGTAAATGAAGTCTTGGATGAAGACCACTATGGACTCGATGCTATTAAAGAAAGAATCATCGAATATCTTGCGGTTAAAAAGTTGAATCCTTCTGCTAAGAGCCCGATACTCTGTTTTGTGGGCCCCCCTGGGGTGGGAAAGACGTCCCTTGGAAAATCTATTGCTAGATCAATGGGTCGTGAGTTTAACCGCATTTCCCTTGGCGGCGTGCGGGATGAAGCTGATATTAGGGGGCACCGTAAAACTTATGTAGGTGCATTTCCAGGACGCGTCATGCAGGCTTTGCGCAAAGCAGGGTCTATGAATCCGGTCATCATGTTGGATGAAATTGACAAGCTTGGAAACGATCATCGCGGCGATCCAGGCGCAGCTCTCCTAGAAGTTTTAGATCCCTCACAAAATCATAACTTTGTAGATCACTATGTTGGGGTAGGCTTTGATTTGTCTAAGATCTTATTTATCGCCAACGCTAACACTCTAGACACCATTCCTGCGCCTCTTCGTGACCGATTGGAGATTATTGAGGTTTCCGGGTATACCCACGATGAGAAGATGTCGATTGCAAACCAGTTTTTGATCTCTAGACAAATCAAAGATTCTGGCTTAGATCGTTGGGATGTTTCGTTTGAAAAGAAGGGTGTTCAGACGATCATTGAAGGCTATACAAGAGAATCTGGTCTTAGAAATCTCGAAAAGCAAATAGCGTCAGTGTGTAGAAAATTAGCGCGAAAACTAGCAGAAGACGAAGAAAATGGAGAAAAAATAGGACCTGTTAAAGTGTCGCCCGCATTGGTGCACAAGCTTCTAGGTGTTTCCAAATATGAAGGTGGATTTTACCACTCCGAGCCTTCTGTAGGCGTATCCCTAGGCATGGCTTATACCCAGTACGGCGGTGAAGTGCTGGCTATTGAAACTAATTTAATACCTAGCCAAGGTTCTAAATTGGTTTTAACGGGGCAATTGGGAGATGTCATGAAAGAGTCTGCTCAAGCCGCACTTTCTTATATTAGGTCTCATGCTCCGTTATTTGGACTCACAGACGAGATGATTAACCGAAACGAACTGCATGTGCATGTTCCTGCTGGAGCGATTCCAAAAGATGGCCCAAGTGCCGGGATCACTATGGCGACTTCACTGTTATCAGCTCTACTTTCTAAAGCGCCTAAAGCCAAGACCTGTATGACAGGCGAGATCACATTGCACGGCAAAGTCCTCCCAATAGGCGGTCTCAAAGAGAAAGTTCTAGCTGCACAAAGGGAGGGCATGGAGCATATCATTGTGCCAGAAAAAAACCGTGCAACGTATATGGCTCTTCCCGCTTCGGTGAAAAAGCGACTGACCGTATCTTTTGTTAAAGACTTTAAAGAAGTCTTTGAGACCATGTTCGAATCTAGCGTCGTGCTCCCTCGAGAACTACAAGCTGTAAAAGTCGAAGTTGAGAAAATAGCTAGCTAGTTATGATTTAAAATGGGCCCTTGGACAGACTTCTTCTGTTCAAGGGCTTATTTCAAGCCTGGAGAAAAACAATGCACCGATTTGCTTTGATACTCATTAAGCTGACGATTCAATTTGTATGTTGGGTGTTTGTATTGTCCGTAGAATGGAAGGGAGCTACTCTTTTTTCAAGGGCCAAAGGCCTTTTGGTAGATAACATTTACATTTCCTCCCTAAAGGCCCAAGCTAAAGAGGCGACAGCCGGGGCCCGCGGTCGCGTTGTGGGGCTTATCGAAGATACAAAGACGAGTCTCGAAGAACGGACTAAAGTAAGATAACTATCTATTATCATTTCTATTACAGGAATGACAAGGTTGGGTCTCGGATTCTAATTAGCCTAGTAAAATAAGAGAATTTAGTGCTATAACCCCTAGGTTTATGAATCTATAGATGGGGTTGTGCGGCATGGCAATTTTAAACGTAGTGGAATGGCCGGCGAAGGTTCTAGAAACCAGAGCCAATGAGGTTGCTGTTTTTGATGGCGAGCTTCGCCAATTTGTAAGTGACATGTTTGATACCATGGAAAAGGCGGGCGGTATTGGGCTTGCTGCCAATCAAGTAGATCGCTTAGTCCGAGTTCTGGTTATTCATATTTCAAGTAAAAATGAAGAACCAGAAGACATTAGAGATTGGCACGATAAAAAATATGTCTTTATTAATCCATCTATAACCAGGAAGCAGGGCAAAACTAAGTATTTAGAAGGCTGCCTTTCTTTTCCTGAACAATATGATTATGTCGATCGTGCTGCAGAAGTCACTCTTGTTTATAAAGATGAATGGGGAAAAGATCATTCCTTAGAGGCTGACGGCCTTTTTGCAATATGTCTTCAACATGAGCTAGACCACATCGATGGGGTAGTCTTTACGTCCAGAATGAGTCGGCTTAAATCAAGTCGAATTCGCAAAAAGATGCTTCAAAGAAGCCAGATTTCTGAAATGGACGAGGAAGGCTGAAAAATGACAAATCCCCTCATCGCTCCCTCAATACTATCAGCAGATTTTTTAAATCTAGCCTCTGAGCTCGGCGTCGCTGAGAGTTGCCAGGCGGATTGGCACCATATTGACGTGATGGATGGCCATTTTGTACCTCAACTAACCCTGGGCGCCCCTTTGGTCAAGATGATCAAGGCAAAATCCAAAATATTTGTTGATGTGCATATTATGGTGTCTAATCCAGACTTGGTAGCAAGAGACTATTTGGATGCTGGGGCTGACTTGCTAACTTTTCATATAGAAGCTGCCACCCACGTCCATCGCCTGTGCCAGCAAATTAAAGAAGCGAAATGTAAAGTAGGTATCGCCCTTAATCCGGGAACTCCCTTATCTTCTTTGGATTCCATTTTCGATATGGTTGATGTGGTTATGCTGATGAGCGTCAATCCTGGATTTGGTGGCCAGAAGTATATCCCGTCTACCACGTCTAAAATTCAAACGCTTTTACACGAACTCAAACGCCGAAATCTGCACGAAAAAGTGATGATTGAAGTGGATGGTGGTATCAATCGGGATACCATTAAAGAGGCCTTTTCAGCAGGGGCTCAAGCCTTTGTAGCAGGAAATGCATTCTACGGGGCGGCTGATCGAAAGAAAGCTATGGATGATCTTCGACTCGCTTGTAAGGGATAATATGAACGCATTTTTATTGGGCGAAGACTGGCTTTCAACGGCAACATTATTGGACATTGCAAATTCGGGTCTTAAATTAGAAATCTCTGAGAAAGCTTGGGCTAAAGTCGATCAATTTCGGGGTTTAGTAGAGGATAAGCTGGCTTCAGGACAGATCATTTATGGCATTAATACAGGGTTTGGATTTCTATCCCATGTACATATTAATGACGATCAATTGGAAAATCTTCAGTTAAATCTCATTCGTTCCCATGCCAGCGGCGTAGGAGAACCTCTAGAGATCACAGTGGTAAAAGGGCTTTTAGCGTTAAGGATTCACAGCTTTGTCTTAGGTCATAGCGGTGTTTCAAGGGCCTGCATTGAAGCATTACTAGCGATGTTTAATACCAACATTATTCCGGTTATCCCGGTAAAAGGGAGTGTCGGTGCTTCCGGTGATTTAGCTCCCCTAGCGCATTTGGCACTAGCTCTTATTGGTGAGGGAGATGTTTTTTATAAGGGAAAGGTGACGTCTGCATTGGCTGCTTTTAAGGCAGAAGGTTTGTCGCCGTACAAGCCCAAAGCCAAAGAGGGACTTTCCCTCATTAATGGCACGCAATTTATGACTGCTATTGCTGGATTTGCTACGGAAGAAGCCCAAAATTTGGCGATTTCCGCAGACATTATATCTTCACTTTCCTTAGATGGGCTCAAAGGGAGTCTTGGACCATTTGATCCTAGAATTCAACAAATAAGAAAACATGCTGGACAAGGCGAAGTTGCCAGATTTATTCGTTCTCTTTTTGAGGGACAGGATCAAATTATGGATTCCCATGTCAATTGCAATAAAGTTCAAGACCCCTACAGCTTTCGCTGCATTCCTCAGGTTCACGGCGCTAGCCGGGATTTCATTCAAAATTCGGCAATTGTTGTCGAACGAGAGCTCAATTCCATAACGGATAATCCTCTCGTCTTTGAGAATGGTGACGTGATCTCAGGGGGGAACTTTCATGGGCAGTATGTTGCCATGGCTATGGATGTTCTAGGGATTGCCGTTTGCGAACTCGGGAGTATTTCAGAAAGACGGATTGAAAAGCTTACAAATCCAGCTCTCTCTGGCCTTCCAGCATTCGCCATTCAGGACTCCGGCTTAAATTCAGGTTTTATGATTCCCCACGTGGTGGCAGCGGCTTTAGTCTCTGAAAATAAAATCTATGCTCATCCAGCAGTTGTCGATTCCATTCCCACATCAGCAGACAAAGAAGACCACGTCAGTATGGGGCCTATCGCTTCGCGTAAGGCCCGTGAAATCATTCGGAACGTTGAACGAATCCTAGCCATTGAGGCGATCATTGCCTGCCAGGCGATTGACTTACATAAACCCTTAAAGCCAGCACCTAAACTTGAAAAAGTGTATAATAAGATCAGAGAGATTTCAAAATTTCTAGACTCAGATCGGTCCATGAGTAAAGAAATTGAGGCTATAGCTGCGTTAATTCGTAGCGGAGAGATCGTAAAATCAATTTTGAGCTAAAGGTAAAGTATGAAACGTTCTTATTTGCTTAGTCTGGTGGTTTTTTTCGTATTTCTAATTGCCGTACCTCCTTCATGGGGGCAGCAATCAGTTCTCCTTAAAGTAGGCGGCGATTTTCTAATTAAATCCATTGAGAGTCATAAAGGTATTTACGACGTAACCTTTTCTTCGGTCGATGGTGGTAAAGACCTCATTTTACATACAGACCACGTCCATGCAGGACTACAAAAAGGTTCGAAGATGCGACTTTCTGCGGAAGTGATGGGCGAAGGGCCCGTTTTGGAAGTTAATCAAGTCATGGTCTTTCTACCTATTCCAGAGGGTGTAAAGCCAGTTTGGATGTTATCCAAAAATTTTAAGGGAGGTGATGCTCCTAGCCGTTATTTAGAAATGCATGATCCGCAAAGTGATTATATTTTATTTTAAAGTCACAAAAACTTTTATGATGCTTTAAGTAAGTCTTTTTTATAGCGCTTGACGTTCTGCCTCCAGCTCGAAGCAGGAAGAATAGGTCGGTTTTCAGCAAAGAGTTGGTTTAAAATCGCGCGAGGCGACTTCTCATACAATTTGCGATCTCCTTCCAAAGTGCAGTGATGCAAAAGAAGAGTTTTCATAACGGCGAGATGAGGCTTTTTTGTCTGCAGCTCAAGTAAGGCGGCACTTACAACGAGTTTATCTACTTCGCCAACCGACTCAAGACCAAGGAGAGTAGCTTCACTGTTAGCATCAGCTAGGCAAGCTATTTGAACGAGATGAGACAGCTCTTCTACAAATATAAAAAAGGAGCCGAGGTTGGATCCATTTAGCTGCTCAAAAGGTGATTGTGACTCTAGGTCAGTTATGACTTTGCGAGTTAGAGTTACCGACAACTCGATTTCGTTCCCACTTGTATTTATGAGAACCTGATCCCGAGTTCCAAATGATACATAAGGGCTCAGAGTGAGAGGTAACTTGAATTCAAAAAGGTCTGAATAGAATTCTTCAAATTGATCACAGAGGATACTTAGTGAAGGCATCAGTTTGCTATTTTGGTATTGGTTATAATCGGATCGATTCCATTTGCCAGAAGTTTTTTAAGCAGGCGATCCGACGGGGCTTTGGTCCAGCGGTCATAGACGGCCAAAAGATTCGTCGTATTTTCGCCCCCAGATCTATCCGATATGTAAGCGATAACCTCTACCGCAGAGGAGAAGTTTGCCGCTAGGCTTTCATAAAGTTTAGGTAAATCACTATTGCCTGTATGTCGATTGTGATGAATTTCCGCTAAAGAAGCGTAAGCTCCAGAGCCCATTTGCATGATATAGGACATATCGAAAGATTTTCTATTAAAAGAGTCCTGAAAGAAGCCTGCCACATAAAGGCTTTGGTCGCCGAGTATTTTAAACAGCCGCATTTGCTTTTCCTGGTCAGCTTCTAAAGCTTCTTTAAAAACCAAGGCGAACGGCGTGTCTAAAACAGGATTGGAAACATATTCAGTAAGCAAATTGACTATATAGAATTCTAGATTCTCTCGAAAATTGATACCTGAAACCTGCTGTGCCTCAGAGATCTGCTCTCTAAAGTACTCTAATGGATTAATCGTTATGCACTTACTAGTTGGGTGCATGGATCCTCCCGCAGGTATAACTTGAGTTTACCCTTGACTGGCCGCCCGGTCAAGATACCCACCTATCGGAGAACTTTCAAAGAAACCTGAGAAATTCCCTCTAACCCTGCGTTAGTTCCGGAGAATATATATGGTTTTTCCAAGTTTTAGGATATACTTCCTGACGCTCGGAGTGGATATGTCAGATCAAGGTACAGATCAAAAACATTCGTCAGAAAAGATGAGTTTAGAAGACATCGTATTTATGGCTAATAAAGTAGGCATGGAATATGCCAAAGCCAGAAAAGAATCAGAACACCTTGAGTTGCTAAAGCCTACCATTAAATCAAGAGCTATGATCCGGCACGATTCCGGTGACGTTACGGAAGCTAAATTAAAACGCCTTGCCGAAACTGATGATGAATATGTTCGATTTCTATTGGAACTTGCTACAGCAAAGTCTGAATCAGAAAGGCTCAGAATCCGTTACGAGTCCTATAAAAACCTTTTTGAAGCAAGACGCAGCATGCTGAGCTATCAAAAAGCAGAGATGAAAATTCTATAGTTTGAGTCTTGACATGAGAGCAACATTTTTGTCCCGGAATGTCTTGAGCTGTATCGAAATCAAAAAGCGGCAAACTTAATTAAGTTAGCCGGTGATTTTGACTTCGTTTGTTCCCAGCATGTGGCCGATTCTTAGCTATATAGCAGCAAAACGCCAGGAAAAATAAGAAAGTCAAAACAACTCATACCGCTTAAAATTTCGCTTTTTCGGGGGTCGCAGCACTTTCTTTACTTGTTGCTACTGACTTTAAGGGCTTGCGTTTTTTGAACTCGATTTGGGCAAGCTCGGCTTCTTTAGCATTGCCTGAGGCCTTAGCTATATTGGCAAGAGTACGCCAAGGCGCAGGGTTATTAGGTTGAACACGAGAGGCCTGCTCGGCCAGAATTTTGCTTCTATCGATTTGTTTCAGTTCTAAATGCGCGTTGGCTGCGCCCAGGAGAGCAGAAAACATCAGTGGAACTGTTTTGAGAGCAAGCAAATGTTGCTTTAAAGATTCTTTCGGATTTTTTAGGGCAAGCTGTACGTCACCGATGGCGCTCGCCAGATAGGGCGCCACAAAGGCAGATGTTTTACCTTCGATGGATTGAAGCAGGCTTAACGCATCTACTGCTCTGCCTTGTTTTACTAAAATTCTTGCACTGAGAATAATAGCCTGGGGATCTTTTTCTAAGCCTTTTCCTGCCAGAAGAGATTTTGCTAAATCAAGGCGGTCGATGGTCATGAGGCACCAAGCGAGGCCTTTTTTAGCTTGGAGGTCTTTGGGATTGATTTCTAAAGCTCTCTGATAGCGAAAAATGGCATTGTCGAGATCATTTTTACCTCTTAATGCTTCCGCTAAATAATAGTTTGTTTCAAAATTGTTAGTAAAGTAGGAGAGGCTTTTGGTGAGACTGATGACGGCCTTTTCGTACAAACCTAGCTTTAGCTCTACAATTCCAATATTTCTAACTATAGCCGGATTGTCTGGTTCCTGTTTCTGGGCCGTTCGATAGGAACTTAAGGCTTCACGATAGAGGCCATCGCGAGCATATTCATTTCCGAGTTTAAATGAAGGATTTCCTTTTTGAGTAGTGGTGCATGCCACTGAAAGAAACATCACAAAACATATTATGCTGCGCATAAGCACATCCTTTAAAAAGGTTTGTGCTGATTATAACATATCTAGCGTAAATCGCCCGTATAGTACTCTTCAAATAGGGACCAACACTTTTCATCTACCGAATAAAAAGACAATGTTATCTGACGCTTACTCCAATCCTTAAAGCTCGCATTGTGAAACGTATAGTATCTTAAATTGAGGTGTCCAGATCTTCCAGTGACCAGGTTGTCGGGAGTTGGCATAAATTCATCTAGAAAATAACATTCATTCGGGGAGTTCTTTATAAAGGGCAACATCACATTGGTGGCACTGCCCCCTGCCATGTTACTGCCCGAAAAGGTTTGACATCCAACTTGGCTAAATAGAATAAATAATGCAATAGTTATAGTTTTCATAATGTCCCCTTCTTTAAGGTTATCGACTTTGAGGAAGGGCCCTTGAGGACGTCAATTTTATGTTTTTTCAATATTTGAAGATTTTCTTAGTCTTATTCGGAGTTGCCGGGTGTACCCATGGGCCGACCATGATCTCTAATTGGTCAGAACTTGATGGACAACCGAGAATGCTGTGTACAAAAATAGTCCCTTTTACAGATAAACAAAGTCTGTACATAAAAAATTTGCATTTTGTGCAAGATGGTAGCGAGGAGTTTATATTGGTAAGACATCTCACAAGAACGGGAGTCCTAGAGTCAAAAATCGGTCGCTACAATGGTTTAGAAAAAGAGTCGGAATGGATCTACTCCACTCAAAAAAGTTCTTTAGGATTTCTGACTAAAAAGGAATTTGTCGAAGCTAATCTTACAGGTATCTTTCACATTAGAGATCATCAGAAATTTCCGATTCTTAACACTCATTTTGAGATTTTACCTGAAGTCGTTTCTATTTCAAGGAATCGATTTGTAGTGGTCGATGGAAGAGAAGTTTCTGTTTGGTTGAGAAGCACCAGGGGTTCCTTTGAGCTTGAAAAGAAGGTGCTGGGTGTGATCACTTGGCGGTATTTCGGTCAAGGGGTCCATTTTGTGGCTAAGGAGGGCAGCGCCTTTAGAGCATTTATAGCCGATTCTGTGGGTATCGAGTCTAGGCAGGTGGCAAGCCAAGAATCCTATCTTGTGAGGTCCATGGGGCAGGTTACGGTCTATGAGGTGGCTTCCGGGGAGCTTCAAGAAAAGCCCAGCATAAGGCGAGGGGCAGAAAAAAAAACTTGGGATATTGGCTATTTGCTGGGAATTCCCGCGGGGCCGGATTTCTTTATCCAGCGCTGGGTGGACGGGGAAAGTCGAGTCCAAAGGTTAGGGGCTCCTGGTTTTCTTTTAGAGGACATGGGAGTTTTGCCGGCCCAATGGTGGGTTAAGTCGATCCTAAATGATCCCCAAGGGGGCTTTCGATTTGTCGTGGAAGCTGATAAGAGTTGGTATCTTTGTCAGAAGGGACTTAAGTGAAGAACAGATTAAAATATTTTCTTGCAGATATTAAGATTTCTCATTCGGTTTTTGCATTGCCGTTTGCGGCTGCAGGGCTTTTACTTGCCCCCCTTAAAGTCCCAAGTTTGATGCAGTGTTTTTATATTCTTTTAGCGATGGTTTCGGGGCGCAGTTCTGCCATGGGTGCGAATCGGTATCTCGATGCGGTTTACGACAGTAAAAACAAGAGAACTGCCAACAGGGCGATTCCTTCAGGTCGTTTAAAATCTAAGGACGCTCTTAAACTCACATTAGGGTTTGGGATTTTTTTTGTGGGCGTGTCGTTTCTACTGAGCCGTCAAACGGGCCTCCTATCGCCCCTTCTCCTTCTTGTTCTCTATTTCTATAGCTTTTTTAAAAGATTTACTTGGGCGTCACATTTCTACTTAGGATTTTGTTTGGGGTTAAGTCCCATCGCTGTAAATGTCGCCTTAGGTGTAACGCCGTCTTTGGGTATTATTTTGCTAGGGCTAGGTATCCTATTCTGGGTTGCCGGCTTTGACCTTCTCTATTCCTTGCAAGATCTCAGTTTTGATCGAGAGGAAGGACTTTACAGTTTCCCAGTGCGGTTTGGAGTGAGTTCAACGGTTTGGGTTAGTCGCGCCTGTTTTCTTGCTGCCATGATCATCTTTCTATATTCCGGAACTCTGTTGGGTCTTTCGGTCATCTTTAGGTTGGGCGTGGCTCTTATGGCTGCTATATTGGTCTATGAGCATTGGCTTATAAGGGATTTGGACGAACTAGGAAGGTCTCCCGGTATGGGCAAAGCTTTTTTTAATGCCAATGCAGCTGTAAGTATCGTGTTTATTTTGTCTGTAATTTTAGATCTATGGATGTACGGAGTCTAAGGTGCGCATTTCAGTGGGGATTACAGGAGCTTCTGGCGCCATCTATGCAGATAGGCTTGTTTCGTTTCTAGTTAAAAATGTCGATCGCGTTTATCTGACACTGACTCCAACGGCTGAAAAAGTTCTAGCCCATGAAATTTCAGACAAAGAAAGCATCCTACTTCGAAGTTTGAACGGACAGTTAAATTCCGAGGAAAAAGGAGTTTTACGGCTTTTTAAAAGCAATGACTATTTTGCACCCATTGCTAGTGGTTCTTCCGTACCAGATGCCATGATCATCGCCCCATGTTCGGTGGGGTCCATGTCTAGGATTGCTAATAGTATTTCGTCCAACCTTTTGGAACGAGCAGCCGATGTTTGCCTGAAACAGCGTAGACCTCTTATACTCGGTTTGCGAGAAACTCCCCTACATACGATACATTTGCAAAATATGCTCAAACTTTCCGAAGCAGGAGCTATAGTAGCCCCTTTGATGCCAGGATTCTATCACAAGCCAGAGTCGATTGACGAGCTTGCTGATTTTATGGTGGGACGGTTGCTTGAGTTGATCGGTGTCGACCATGAGCTCTACAAGCGCTGGAACGCGAGGATGATTTAATGTCAACACCACAAAATCATCATTCTCAAAAAGCTTTGTTATGGGCTGCAGTGAGCTCTTCAGGGCTGTTTCTCATAAAGTTTATTGCTTTTTGGATATCAGGTTCGTTAGTAGCCCTTGGAAGTGCATTTGACTCGCTGGGCGACACGGCAGTATCCCTCATCAATCGAAAAGTGAATTCCTTGTCCCAAGAGGAGCCTGATAGCCAGCATCCCTTTGGACATGGTGGATTTGAAGTCATAGGAGCTTTGATTCAAGGTGTTTTACTTGCTACTCTTGGGATAAATTTAATTATTGAAGCGATTCGTCGTCGAAGTGGCGAAGGAAGCCTTCTTCATCCCACAGAATTTAAGATTGCTGCCGGGATATTGTTTTTTAGCGCTATTGCTGGCGCATTGATTTCTAGTATTTTAGGGAGAGCTGAAAAGCAAAATGCTAAAGAAAATACCCGCTCTTTGGCCCTTAACTCCGATAGAGCCCACTATGCGACGGATTTTTTCACCAATCTTCTTTCAGCAGTAGGCCTATTGGTCATGTCCTATACGGGACTTCATTGGATCGATCAAGTTCTGGGCTCAGTTGCGGGAGCATTAACCATCTTTGCTGCCGTTCCGATTTTAAAAAAATGTTATCAAGATATTATGCATCAGCAGGTAAGTACTTCAGAGCAGCAGGCGATTGTAGATATTGTTTTCCAGACGAATCCGAAAATTGAAGGCATCCATCAACTTCGCAGTCGTAGACTTGGGCCCCACCTTTTTGTGGATTTTCATATGAAGCTTGATGCCACTATGCCACTTGAAGAAGCCCATGAAATTGGTGACTCTGTAATCAGAGAACTTAAAAATACGTTTCCATCGGTGGATGTTATCGTCCATTTAGATCCTGATTCTGAGCCGGATCAAATGAATTGGAGCCCGAGTTACGCCTCACCTATCCGCCAAAAATAACAAGGCCCGGCCTTCTGAGGTTTGTTTTTAAAAAATGAGCCACCATTCAAAATGGAGTCTAAGTGTTGACTTAGAGTGAGAAATCCCACATTCCCGCGAAAATTTAAGCGCTTCCATATATTTCGCGCGCCAAAGGCCC
>JBAXBA010000071.1:0-18744 GCA_037142195.1 Pseudomonadota bacterium | reverse complement strand
GGCACTCTTTTCTTAGATGAAATTGGGGATATTTCACCTGCTGTACAGGTAAAGTTGCTTAGGGCCTTGCAAGAACAAGTGGTCATGCCTGTTGGAGGCGCATCGGAAACCTCGATTGATTGCCGTATCATTTCAGCAACTCACCGTTCTTTAGAAGACATGATTAAGACGGAAAAGTTTCGAGCGGACCTTTTCTACCGCCTAAACATCTTGCCAATTCATTTACCGGCACTTAGAGAACGCCGTGAAGACCTTCGTCATTTAGTGGAATTTATCATTAAAAGATTCAATAAACTCCATGGTCGACAAATTAAGGGGCTTAGTTCAAAGGCATTTGAGCTCATTAGTCAATATAGCTGGCCGGGAAATATTCGTGAATTAGAGAACGCTATTGAGCGTGCGTTTATTTTGGAGCCTTCTGAAGTTATTTGTGAGGAAAGCTTGCCTGAGCATATCGGGGGAGTGACCGAAACCATGGGAGATGAGCGAAAGGGAGCCACCACAGAGTCTGACTTCGAATTTGAACCTTTAAAAGAAGGAAGCTCCTCAGTTCTAAATTTCCCTGAACTAAAAGAGCAATTTGAGCGTGAATTTATTATGAAGGCACTCAGAGCGTATGGCGGCAGAATCAATCGTACCGCCGACGCGACAAAAATGACCAAGGTGACTTTATTGCGCAAGCTAGAGCGTTATGGCATCGATCCCAAAGAATATCATCATTGATGATTGATCAACCGTAAAACCTGAGGCGGCTCTTTTCTAGAGGGCTGCTTTTTTTTGGGGGATTAAGCAGGAAAGTCGCATTCTCCTTCCTATTTCAGAAGAGTGGGATTCGGCGAGCAATGGATGGCTAATTGCGTGCTTTCAGAAACTTGTGTGGTCCTGTAAAGATTTTGATTCTATAGGAGGAATAGGACCTCATGGAAAATTCGAATTCCACCCAAAATCAGCTCGTTCAATAAATGTGAACTCCTATAGGGGACTTGTGATCTTCTATAATTGCAGTGCTGTTCTCAGCTATTTTAATGAGTTAGGCTCCTTAAATGGGCTTTTGTTCGATGCGAGGCACTCCTTTTACATTCTATAATAAGATGGAAAGGGCTGGTGTTGGGCACGAGCCTTAGACCTAGTATGCCTAAGCATGGTAAAATCAATTACTCGCGCCAAGTGGATATAGCAATTGCTCACTTGCAGTCACGGAGTACTACTGTTCTGGGGAGGGCGATGTGGATATAAGTAAACTTACTGAAGTTCAAGGCTTGATTGGTCTTGCTTCGCGATTGGAATTATCTGACGATATTCAGCAACGCGTTAGAGAATTTGTTTTGTCACATCTCGGCTGTGAGGTTATTTCAAACTCGCAAAATAGAGATATGCGAATTCGCGCCCTAGTTGAGAAGAAGTCAAGTTGGAAGATTTTAGAACCTGAGCTCATGCTTTGGATAAAAGAGGCCAAAAACTCCCATTCTATTACTCGATGTATTGAGCTCGCTGTTTTGTATGACAATAAAAAAAATATTCCAGAATGGTTTCACTTAGGCTCATCTTATGGGCCGAAGCTATTTTCGGAAATGCATGAAAGAGTAAGAGCCAAACTTGTGACGGAGCACTTCCTCGACGAACATGGCAAACTAATGGCCTCCATACTGGAACCAGTAATGAATGAAGCGTGGCTTATTCTTCCGGAGAGATTACTTCTATATAAAAATATACTCATGGACAAGAGGCGTGCCTATACCTACTTTTGTCAACATGAAATCGATCTTGTCAGTGCCATTCAGATGTACTCCAGAGCGATTGATTATCCATCGGGGGCTTTCTATGTTGCTACAGCTCGGGTTCTACTTGAAGCAGGAGACAATTCAAAAGTTCGTGATATTTTGAAGAATATTCCAGTGAGTGACTCCGCATTTAATGATGCACTTAAAATTTTAAGAAACATAGATAGTGACGAACGATCCCTACTTGATAGCCAAGCAGCCAAAGCAATTTTCTCACATCCAGATTGGGAGGCACGGCTTGCGGTATTTGAATCTTATCTGGACCAAATTAGATCAGCTCTTCCAGAATACCATGATGCCACACCAACTCTTAATCACCTAGCCGTCAAGCCTTTTTCCTTAGTAGGAGATCGACCAGAAGCTATTTCAGAGTTTGCAGAGGTTTGTCTAAGTGCGTTTGATCTTTTGGGCCGCATTCCAAATCTTGAGGGAATATTTAGGTCTAATGCATTGCAGTTTCATAATGCAACTTTGGATGGTTCTATTTGGCATCCTGTCATGAGAGCGACTCTAAAAAACGAAAAAGTAGATTTTTGGCGAGCTGTCGCACTTGTGCATAGATTTGTTAGTGGCGGACAAAAGTATGAAGAAAATTTGCTATTTGCATGGAGAATTTTCAAAATACAAAAAGAGTGTCAGAAAAATTATTCTTTTAACTGGGATCAGCTTCTCGATGCAGCAGCTAAATCCATTAGATCATCGACTGTGTTCAGTGAGCCAGAAAAGAAAGTCATGGAAGTTCAATTGTCCATATCTAAAACTCCTGACCAGATCACATCAAGTCAAATGGCCGAGTACTTCGATGTGGTTCCCAACAAGAATTACGAAGTAATTAAGTTTTTTAATGCTCAATCGAAGTTTCAAGGAACTGAGAGCTTTAATCTAACTCTATTGCGAATGCTCGGTCAGTCCGTCTGGTATCGAAACCAAGATATTGAACGGATGTGGTATGTTGCCAAAGAGAATAAAATGAACGATCTCATGTGGCGAGCCGCCAGCGTCGCTAACTTTCGCCAATTTATGAACCGAAATTTAGTTGCTTCTTGGTCTGTCTCTGGTGAGAATAGAAGTTTGTATTCTGTTCCTAATATTCAAAAATCACATGCGACGTACTTTCTATTTGACCTGTCACATTTTCAAAAAAAACTCTGCATTTCTATTCTGAATCTAGAAGGGAGAATTCGCGACTTGCTTCCGGAAGTCGATAAGTCTTTAAAGGCTTATAAATGGAAGGCGACTAGCGCGCGAGACATTAGATTAACCCATGCTCTTGAGGCCCTCTCTTGGCTAGGACCTATTAAGAAAAGGTATTCTTCTCTAACTCGAGTGGAAGCTGGTCCGCTGGCGCCTTTTTTTGCTGAGGCAGTTCCTGTCAATGATTGGGCTGATTCTTTGGGCTGGTTAGGAGAGGCTACAGGAATAACTTATATTTTTAATAGGGTTGACGAGATTATTAAGATTTCAGAGCAAGTGAATATGCAGTTGCAGCCTAGGCCAGAAACTAAATTAGAGTCTCCTTCTGTTAAGTGGGTCAAGTCTTTAGATTACACACATCGAGCTGCTTGGTATGAGTTTGTGGAAAGTTTGAAGAAGCTAAGTTCAAGAGAAATTGAAGATGCACTTTCTGTGATGTTGGTAAGAATAGCTAGTCTTTTGTTTGCTAATCATACGAGGGCTCTCCAAAGTTTAGTGGAAATGGGTGCGAGTTTGACATTAATTAGATCCCTAGAAAACTGGATTCTAAGTGAAGAACTTTCTAAGTTGAGACTGATTTATGGAGTAGATTCCAAACTTATTTTGCCCGAATTTATGCAGCTCGATGCTCTTGGCGAGAAACCAGGATAGGATTCAAAGTAGCAAGTTTCCTTTAATTAGGTGGCTATACCTACCTATTCCAATGCTCCAGTTTAACGTCGATTTTTGAATTTATTGAAGTTTCATGAATAGATTCTGACAGATAAGAAAAGTCTTTTTCAAGGATGGAAACTGCAGATTCTAATAGAAGCTGTTTAAAAAGCGACCTTCGTTCCACTCGTTGATTAGATCGCAGTCGAAAGTCAAAAAGAGGCATACTTTTTGGCAATTGAGCATCCGTGTGTTCAGCTCCCGAAATAGAAACTTCAAAGAATGGTGACTTTATATTTTTTGAGAAAGTATTTCGCTGCCTAGACTGAAATATACTTCTATCAGCGCCAAGTAGTACTACTGGAACTTTAATGGACATTTGATAGTCGTAGACTTCTTCTGACACGACGGCAGGGTCTAACAGTACAAGTCCAGCCACCTTGGCGCCTTGTGCCGCTGATATTGTAACTGCTGACCCCCCGAAGGAGTGCCCGACCAGAATAATTTTAGAGATGTCTACATTTGGGGACACTAGGGTTGGAACTGCTCGTAAAATGGAAACCATTTTTTTTGTGCGATAGCCGTTCAGGAGCCATTCGTTTTCATTGGGTAGATTCAGAGTCATTACATGCATTCCCCAGGAAGCCAAGTACTCTGCTTGAGCCAGATGCATTTCCTTTGAGTAATGATTTCCATGCACAATTATAATTAGGGGACTCGCTCCATGTTGTTCAGGAATAAACATGTCAGTGGATATTTGATCTGAAGGTCCAAGTGTAAATACTTGGTCTTTGACTGAAGTAACATGGAAAGGCCCTTCTTTTTCTGTTTTAGGACGTTTCATGTCGTGTGTATCAGAAAAAATGTCACGATAGCTTTTGTCCAATACGACTTCTTCTGTTTCAGAGGTATTGGAAACATTTAAACCAGCGCAGTTTGATTGTAGCACTATGAAAATAATCACAAATATTTTCACGTTTTTTTGTGCCCATATTCAAAAGTAATTTTTTCGTGTCTTTCCGGTCTGTCCTGCCAATATTTATATTCCCACTGTTCACTTTGCGGAACAAGAAGAGTTAGGAGCCCCAACATCACCATCGGAATCGATAGAATGGGCCATGATAGTCCGTCAGCGAATTTCGATGTTAACATTACGGTGTAGGCTAGAATGAGAACGATAAGAGACAAGGCAATTTTATTTCTTCTAGACTTTAGGACTAGAAGTTTCGTGTATCTATTCTTTTCCAGTGGTGCGTTTTTTTTTGCCATGGGGTTCCTTCTTCTGTTTGCTGAAAGCAAACCTATTTCCTTTGATGGCTAGGTATCGGTTGTCATTGGGTCTTTGCTATAGGTATTTATTTCCCATCTCGTTTTGAGCTCAAGTTGCCGTTACACCCTCAATGGGAGGGTGTATGACAGTTTTTTTGTCAATTATTTTGTTTTGTCTTTGGCCCCAAATAGCGCTTTCTCAGTTGGTCTTTGACAGCCAATCCGTTGATTTCGGCAAGGTTTGGCGCGGCCAAAAAATGTACAAAGATCTGGACTTTGTGAATGCATCCAAGGGCCCATTGCGCATAGAAGCTATTGACTCAGGGTGCGGGTGCATGGCGATAGAAAGGGAAGTTGGTAAGCTTTATCGTCCGGGAGAGAAGGGCTCTATAAGAATCAAATTTGATACTGAAAACTTCCGCGGGAGCTTGGAGAGAAGAATCGGAATTTTAACTGGTGACGGTCCCATTCAAAACATAAAGATCAAGGCACGCATTGAAGAGACTTTCAAGGTGGAACCACCCATAGTTGATTTTGGGCAACTCGATATTTCTGGAGGAGAAACGAAGTCGATAGCCTTAAAATCACTTGCCAACAAGGCGATTACGATCAAATCTTTTCGAAGTAACTTTAGTTTTGCTTCAATTATAAAGAGTTCTAATGGGACTTCGCTGGAAGTGACTCTTCAAAAACCACTAGCTCGAGGCAAATATTCGGGAGCAATTACCTTAGAAACGGATGATTACTATTTCAAGGAAGTGACAGTCCCTGTCTTCTTGACTTTAGGCAGTGAAGTAGTTCAAGGTTCAGGCTATCTTGAATTTGGGCCGATTGCAAAGGGTGAAAGTAGGGAGCGCAGCCTTCGTATAGTCAAAAAGGCGAATGAAACTTTTACTCTCAAAAACGCATCATTCTTTTTAAACGGTGAAATCATTCCCTTACGTCTGGTCAACATCGCTTCTGAACAAACTGGGTTTCGGGTGAGAGTTACCAATGGTTTGTCTAAGATTGGAGCATTTTCCGGAAAATTAAATCTTGTTAGTGACGCAGGAAGTGAAGTAGGGGTAGAATATTTTGGATTTTTTAAATGAGGCAATATGATCAATTTATGCATAGGCGTGGGGCTGCTTTTGTTCGTAACCGGGATTGTGGGCTATTGGGTCTTTAGCAGAACTCTAGCTAAGTTGCCACCTGGTGGCTTAACGAAGTAGCTAACTCATCTACGCAGAGCTGTAATGACCAAAATTGAATACGATGGGGGGGGATATGCCGGTAATTCGGCATAACTTTAAAAGTGAGATTAAGAATCTATATTCACAGCTTTTTCGGATGGTCTCTATTTAAATGAGCACCCCTTCTAGAGCAGTCTTGTTTGACGTCTGAATGCGTACTTGAGCGGTAACGCCAGCTAGTTGGCGCTCAGATCGAGCACGCACAAGCCGGAAGTGAGGAGTTCTGCCATACCAGACGTTAGGTTCTTTTTTGCTTTCATAGAGAAATAAGACTTCGCGCGTAAGGCCACATTCTTTTTCATTTTCTTCTATGGTGATTTGATTTTGAAGGGCGTTTAGTTTTGCGAGTCTACTGCTTGCCACAGCGTCTTGCACTTGATCCTTGAATCTAGCTGCGGCAGTGCCTTTTCTAGATGAGTACTTAAATGCAAAAATAAAACTATATCTCACACGCTCAACGAGATCCAAAGTTGCCTGAAAATCCTCTTCTGTTTCCCCAGGAAAACCAACAATGAGATCTGTGGAAATTGCCATATCAGGAACGGCATCACGCAGCCAATTGATTCTCTGCCAATACTCCTCAAGTGTAACTTTACGCTTCATTTCTGCCAAAATGCGATCGCTGCCCGACTGTACTGGAAGATGAATGTAGCGGCCAAGTTTGGGATGGTCGCGATAGAGGTTTGCCAAGTCTTCGGTAAAATCATGGGGGTTAGAGGTTGTGAATCTCAACCGTTCAAGTCCCTCTACTTCAAGAGACTTCGATAGAATATCATAGAAGGGGCCAGATGAACTGGCCTCGAGGTCACCTCGCTCTACCAGATCTAGTCCATAGCTATTTACGTTTTGTCCAAGGAGGGTGATTTCCTTGGCGCCTGTTGCGATCATATTTCTTATGTTGTCAAGAATTTGGTTCGGATGCTCAGATACTTCGCGACCGCGAGTAAAAGGAACCACGCAAAAGGTACAAAAATTATTGCAACCTTGTTGGATGTTTACAAATCTTGAAACCTCGTTTTTTCCAGCAAGGCTTTCTGTGGGAGCTAGGGATGCTTGCTCTTTAATAATTTCAAGTTGTTCTTCATGGCGTCTAAAACCAATAGCAATTTGTGGTTTGCCGGTAATTGCTTTCTCTTTTAGGAGTCGAGGCAATTCGTCAATTTTTCCTGGCCCTAAAAGGACATCGATATTGCGCTCAGAGTCCTGGATCAGCTGCTTTCCCTCTGCTTGGGCAACACAGCCTGTGACGGCAATTTGAAAGTTGTGGTTCTTTTCCTTTAACTCTCTTAACACGCCTAAGCGGCTAATGACCTTATGCCGTGCTTTCTCCCGAATATGACAAGTATTTAGGATAACTAAATCACTTTCCTCGGGGGTGTCACAAAGTTGATAGTTTTCAGTTTTGAGCATGGCAAGCATTTTCTCTGAGTCTGCAACATTCATCTGGCAGCCCCAGGTCTCAATATGCACCTTTTTTTGCTTGGGTTGATCCGTTGTTATCACGGTTCCCTCCTCATAGTTAATTTATTTCTTTCGATTTGCTTTGCGCTTTTTTGCGGCTTCTTTTCTAACTTTTTTCAGCTTGTCTTTATCGATGCGCTTCACAGGGCCAGCGCCAGTTGGGCCTGACATTCCAGGCATTCCAGGCATTCCCCCGCCAGCCATCATTTGCTGAGCCATTTTTCTCATATCGTTAAGCTGACCTAGGCCGCCCATCCCTGGGATTTTTCCCATGAGCCCGCCAAGTCCTCCCATTTTGCCAAAGTTGCCCATAATGCCGCGCATGACTTTAAACCGACTTACAAGTTCATTCACGTCTTTTGGTTTATTTCCTGACCCTTTGGCGATTCTCTTGATGCGGGAATCATTTAATAGGTTGGGATTGAGTCTTTCCTTTTCGGTCATAGAATCGATCATGGATTTTATGCGCAATAATTCCGTTTCATCGACATTAATGCCTTTAGGGATTAAGTTTTGCATGGGAAGTTTAGCAATAATGTCTTTCAAAGAGCCCATTTTCTGAATCATGGAAATCTGCTCATAGAAATCTCGAAAGCTGAACTTTCCTTCTAACATGCGAAGAGCTTCCTCTTCTCGATCAGCATTTGAGACTCGGCTAAAGTCCTCCATTAATCCAACAACATCCCCCATGCCCAAAATTCGAGATGCTAAACCTTGCGGGCGAAACTCTTCAAGGCGATCTAGACCTTCTCCTGCTCCAATAAAGGCGATAGGACGTCCTGTAATTTCCTTGACAGAGAGCGCTGCTCCGCCTCTGGCATCACCATCCATTTTTGACATGATGAATGCGGTAAGGTCCAACCGCTCATGGAATGACTTGGCTGTCGATACTGCGTCTTGGCCCATCATGGCATCGCAGACCAACAAAATGTGGTCGGGTTTCGTTTCTCGTTTGATCGTGGAAAGTTCATTCATGAGCTCATCATCAATCGCTAAACGTCCGGCAGTGTCATAAAGGATCATATCACAACCAAGTTCGTAGGCCTTGGCTTCTGCTTTGAGGCAAATTTCTTCTGGCTTCGCACCTAAAATGTGAAAAACAGGAACCCCAATTTTATCTGCCAATACTCGCAATTGATCGGCTGCTGCGGGCCTATAGATATCAGCAGCAACTAAAAGAGGCTTCTTTTTAAGCTGGTTCTTGAAATAATGAGCTAGTTTTCCCGTAGTCGTGGTTTTTCCAACCCCTTGTAAGCCTACCATCATGACTTTTCCAGGTCGATTCGTAGGAAAGTTCAATTTGAAAGATTCCGGTCCCATGAGCGATTCAAGTTCTTCTTGGCAAATCTTTATAAAATGATCGCCGGCTGTAACCTTGAGTCGATCCTGTCCAGATCCTGCTTTTAAGGTGACATCTAGGCCAAGTGCTTTGGATTTGACGCGTCCAAGAAATGTTTTAGTTACAGAATACTCTACGTCAGCTTCTAAAAGACTTTTTCGTACATCTTCTAAAGCTACTGTAATATTCTCTTCATTTAGGGTTGCCTTACCTTGAAGGCGATTTTTTGCATTCTTAAAACCATCTGTTAATACATCAAGCATGTCATCAAATCCCCTGTAACTTAAGGGGATGGTCATAACATTGGGCACCATACAATGTCAATTATACATTCGTGAAAAAAAATCATAACCATATAAAATAAAAGCCATTTCTCTTCAAAGACAGGTCCTGGGCCGAGTCCTCAAGGGACTTAGGCCGCGCATAACTCAGGTTCAACTCTATGGTTAAGTACCCAATTTAATAGGTGAAGATTCGTCGAAGATCTAGCGAAATTCTAGCCCATTAGACCGCTCAAATGAGCTAAAGTCCCTGGCCTAAAAGTCCCTTGGCGGGCTTCCTTAGTTTGGAAAAGGCCGACTTGAATAGACGACAAGACGACTTAGGCCAATTCTACCGAATAAATTTTGAGTAATGCCTCGTGATAGCACTGCTTTTGCCTGAATAATGCGGGAGGTCAAATGGCTCATGGCCTCAGCTAAAGATCTATCTATCCATCTTGAGCGGAACCGCCTAGCCATTGCAGCTAGTGGGCATTTAAAGTCGGCGTGTTTAAGAGGTCAAAGCTAGAGCATTTGAGGACACCATGGAACGCGACTTTGGGAATAACCCTGGCATAACATCCGTCTTTCAGGGGCTGTTCACATGATGCGAGTAGTGGTGTACCTTGGCTTCGGATTTGTGGGTCTAGTTGTTCAGATGTTGCGGAGTCTTTCCAAATGTAGAGGCCGGTTTGGCCGCGGGTAGATTTTGAATAGCTTAGAATTGCTTTGCCGGGCCCATCACTTTTGGCGAGACAATCATACCCAAAAAAGTCTTCTACTGTTTTATTCAGGTTCGAGTCTTTTAAGTCCTTAAAGGACTGTTTGATAAACTTCAATTTTTTTTGCTGCATAATCGTCAGCTCGCTATTTTCTCCTGATTTAGAAACTACCATGACATAATCCGACTGATTGAGACCCAATATGAATCTTGCAAGTTTTTCGGACGCGAGGGGGTCTCGAGCCATTTTTTCCATATTAAGGGAATTAGCCGCAAAATTAGCCTTAATAATTGTTGCCGAGGTGAGCTCTAGATCTATAAAAAGGTTTTCATACTTTGAAGGATTTATTGCGAATGTTCCATCTGCTTTTTTTTCTATGACGGTAACTCTTTTGGGGGCGAATGGTTTATTCAATTCTTCCGGTGCAGAGAACGGCAACGGTTCTAGATTCGACAATCTCTCTTTTTGGTTTATGAGGAATGGGCTATCAAATTGTTCTAAAAGACCCTTCTTCTGAAGGGAGCTCAGGGCTGTGGGAAGCTGAACTTCCCTGAGAAACTGAGGAAAATAGACGGAGTTGGCTGTCGTGAGATTCCCCGATGATGAGAACTCTTTACCTGACCTAAAAAAATCTCGTAGTTTTCCATCGTAAATGAAATCAAAATTGACGTCATTTTTTAGGGAGGAAAGTCTATCAGAATCCAAAGTATTTGAACTTACTAAAACAGGAGAACCATCCTTAATAAAAATTGTCCCGTTGGATTCTAATCCAAATGAGTCTTTTTTGATCGTCTTTCTGAAGTTAAATCCGTAATTTTGGTAAGAATTTTGCAGCACTTTTGGCAGGGATTCGTTGTTGTAGAATTGAAAGGAATGTTGGGGTTGAATGGCTCCGGCACCAAATCTCGGTTGCCATTCTTCATCCTTAAAAGGAACGGGGGAGTAGTAGAGGTCTAAAATATTATTAGCTAAAACCGCGCTTTTTATATCGACAAACTTAATGTTTCCCTTGTCTAGGGGCACCGATATATCCTCGTCTACTTCCAGACTCACCACATTGAGTTCATATTTCATTTCAAAGTTTCCTGCAAATCTTTGAACCTGCTGTTCAATTTGTGCTTGAGGAACCTCGTAGGCCAATTGTTTGTTTGTCATTGAAATTGGCATTATGACTTGTTTGAAATTAGAATCGCCGCTTACAGTGAGGGGGTATTGATATGCGGTTGAAAATCGAGCACCCGTAAAATTAAGAACCACACTTTTCTTAGTGCCATCTTCTTTTGACTTATTTAGTCGAATAAACGAGTAGGGTTTGATCTTAAGTTCTGCCTTTAAAGTCGCAAGCTTTTCAGTGACGAGTTTCATACTCTCAACCCTGGCTAGTTCTGTTGCTCTTTCTTTCTCTTTCTCTTTCTCTTTCTCTTTCTCTTTCTCTTTCTCTAACTCAATAGCAGGGTCTGGAGTTTCCATAGCAACTGGAGGTTCCATAGCAACTGGGGTTTCCATACCAATGGGAGTTTCGGAAGTAATCGCAATGGGAACAGAGGTAGGCGCAATCTCAGTTGCCTTTCCTTTGTCGTTTATTTTCCCATCCGAGTAGACCAAACTCACACCGTCATCTTTCTTTTGGAACTGCGCTTTAGTTACTTCGTTAGTGAGTGCGTAAGTTGAGCCGGCTGCTGAAATAGATATCGGAGCACTATCTAAAGTCATTTCAGTATACTTGCGACTAAGCGTCGCAAAAAACGAGGTGTCTTTTTTGGCAGGCTTTAACACTGTCAGCTCGCCGGAAATGATATTTAGTACGAGTTCATTTTTATTGCCTGTTTGGATGTCCAAAGAAACTTGGGATTCTGGCGGAATGTTGACTTTGTAACTTCCTTCAATCTCAATTTCGGCAGTCGATTTTTTTCCTGTCGAAATAAAAGTCCCAGAAGTGAATTGGTTGCCATTAAGAACATTTTTCCAGATAGATTGATAGGGTTCTCGAGAAAATACATCTCCCTTGAAACTTATGAGTTTGCCGACTATTCTTGCGTTGCTGGTGTATGTTTTGGGTGTAACGTAGGCCCAAACAGAGAGCGTGAGCACCGCTAGCCATACGATTCCTACGAAATATTTCATTTGCTATCTTCTTCTGGGGCGAGGGAAATAAGGATCGTGGTTATGTCGTCTGAAGTTTGAACTCCTTTAAAGTGCTGATTCACAGTTGACTCAAGCCTTAAGTAGACGGACTGAAATGATCTTTTCTGATCTTGATTGATTTCTCCAACTTGGTCTTTGTTAAGAACACCTGTATTTCCACCAGTATTTGGCTGCATAGGATCGAGCGGCTGTTCGTTGTTGCTCTCTTCTTCCTCGACTAAAATCTTGCGAATTGCTTTTTTAGAAAGTGTTTTTCCGTTGACTCCGTTGCACTCGACTAGTCCATCTGTGTATAGAAAGATGAGGTCATTTGGTTCCATGGAAAATGCTACTTCAGAGGCAGAAAACTTTGAATTCATGCCAATCAAGTCCCCTTTGGCTTTGATGGCTTTGCTAGAGGTGCCGCGAATGTGCTCTGCTTGGCAGTGGGCCCCACTAGCAACCCTAACTTCAAGAGTTCGTCTATTGATCAATACAGCAACTGCAGTAAGGGTTAAGGATCCCTTGCCGGACTTGTAGAGAATACGATTGAGATCGGAAAGCACTGTTTCTGGCCCAAGGTGTGACTCTTTTAAAACGTGGGTAGACTCTAGGGTTGAGAAGTAACCATATGCTAAAGCCCCAACAAGAGCTGAATGGGCGCCATGGCCTGTAACGTCGGCTAATACGATGAGCTCTTCATCATCTGATAGACTAAATCTGCCCCACCAATCTCCAGCACATTCGCTTGCGGCTTTAAAAATAGCTGACGTTACAACGCCGTTTTTATACACGGAATTTTTGGGGATCATTGTTTTTTGAACTTCTTCTGCCATGCGAAGTTCACTTTCTTGTCGAATTGAGTTTTCCCGAACCCCGATAAGCACACCGATGTCATATGCCATGAGGTTGATAGCTCTTGAAAGATGTCCTACCTCATCCCGACCAAAATTGGATATTCTAACACCAAAGTCTCCTCTGGCTATTTGCGCGGTCGATTTTACTACCACAGATAACTTTCTTGTGATCCCGTTGGCTACGAGGTAATTTACCCCAATTGATAATAGGAAAATAATCCATGATAAAAGCAAAATATTCCTTATTTGCTCATCGATTTGTATTTGATCAAGATTAGACTTTCGCTGATTAATAAGGATTAGGTCAAAGGACTTAATTGGTGTGGCCATGGAAGTGACAGGAGTCTTGTCTGCTGCTTTCTCCGTCCATAGAACCAGCTTGGATGCGCCACTCTTTATCGGGTCAATTCTTTTTGCAGTAGGGTTTTTAAAATTGTAGTGGTCTCTTTGATTGTTTGCTGTGAATATTGCCCTTCCTTCAAGGTCAACTACGTACTGAGCTTGTGTGTCGTTTTTGGATAGTATGCCTGATATGCTATCTGGCGCTAAAGATATGACAATCCAAATTTCTTTAGAAAGGCTATTTGTCCCTTCATATTTTTGGACAAGCTTTGTAGCAATTTGCATGAAGGGCATTTCTTTGTCATTTAGGTAGCTATTAATGTAGAAGGTTCTTTTTTCCTTTGAGTTTTTCATCAACTCATTATTGGTCTGGTCAGATACTTTTTTAAGGATTTTATTGAGATCGTACTTTACTACATTAGGTTCTAAGATTTTAGCGGCCTTGGCGGCAATTTCTCTAGCGGAGTCATTTTCAACCTGAAATACAGAGATCTTATAGATAGAAGGGTTCGATAGTGTCAAGCCTTGAAGGGCCTCGTTCAGACGATCTGTATTGTCGATTCCAGAAACTTGTAAGGTGGTAGCGCCGAGATTGACCCAATGCTGAATATTTTGCTCTAGGCTTTTGTTTAAAAGCAGACTGGAATTTATTAAGTTTTCTTCAGATTGGCGATTTAAAACGCCCCTAAATGATGTTGTGTTTTGGTATGATAGAAAGCCTATGGATAGTATGATGAGTGTATTCGTCAAAATGAAAAGCTTAAACTTTACTGAGTAGTACCAGGGGACTTTGTCTTCTAGGTGGCTCGTCGAGTTATAGATCGTTTCATTAGGAGCATTAGAATTACCCGCCGGCTCCTGTGTCTCAGCTTCTTTTGTGAGAAGAGTGGCGACCCCAGAATGTGGTACTTGCACGGACTCTTGGTTAGGAACGACTCCGCTAGGTTCATCATTTTTTAATGGCAGATTCATTGTTAGCCCCAAATAGCCACTTCTTCATTTTCTGAGACATCTTAGTCCATGAAGAGTTCTTTTGAGAGAGGTCGGACTTTTTTCGAATTTATTTAGCAGAACCCCATTTAAGGCTTTGATTTGTTTGCGTATATGCCATTAATTATAGGCTATTTCCTCTTTTTGATAGGTTTCCCAAGGCGGAACCTACCTACTTGGCTTAGCAGCCGAGTCGCATTTCATAGGTAGACTTTGGGGATTTTCATCTGTGAGTGAAAAAGATGTTAATTCTTCGGTGGCAAAATCATCTAATACCAGTAGCCTGAGATGCCAAACACTGCGGTAATGAGAAGGAGGGAGTTGGAATTCTCGAGACTCGATTCCGCCGTGTCAAAAGTTTTTGTGGTATTTTGCTGTGTGAACTCCCCCGAGGCTTCCAGGGAAACGTCTGTAAGATTTGACCACTTTGGGATGAGTTTTCTTCTAAGAAGCAGAGTCCCGCCCGTACTTAGAGTTACCGACGCTTGTTGATAGGCTTTAGACTTAGCTCCACTAAAGAAAAGACTGCCGGCAGCACTAATCTCGCCTATGGCATCGATTTTAAAAAGATGAAAATAGGAGCTAAAGCCAATCCGAGTTGAAGATGCGACATATTTTTGGCGACTGCCTAGTGTGGTGTCATCAGGATATTCAATCGAGACGGTCGCATAGGAAACGCCTGCAGCAATCGAAGGCTCGAAGTAAAGTCCATAAATATAGAACTTAAATGCTGTGCCGATAAGATAATAGGCTCGAGAGTCCTTTTCCTCAACAATTTGGTTCTCTGAATTACCTTCGTCCGCAGACCCACTATTTTCGCTGATGGCCGTGTCAATAAAGCTTGTGGTTTCTCTTTTTCCTATTTCGAATAAAGGCTTAAAGCCAAAAATGGGCTTTTCTACAAGAGCTCTAAATCTAGCTTCAAAAATGGTTGGAGGCCTTGGAGCTGATTTTCTTGAGGTGTCTGGAAATAGAGATATCAATCCTGAAACTTTGAAAAGGGGAGGTTCGATCAACACTTTTGAGTTTTCAGCTGGTACCGGCATTTTCTTTGTTATCTGATTGATTAGCTTTCGAATTCTTTCTTTGTAGAGACCTTTTTCCCCGTTGTGAATCAGCCAATTTTTCGAGTTAGCGCTGTCGTTCGCTTTTGCGATTTTGAAGTATTTTGCATCGGGAGTTAGGAATACTTCCGCATCAAACAAGTCTCCATATTTTTGGGGAAGTCTTGATGACTTTTCGGTTTCCGTCCCGATTTGAGAGTTTTGAGGGTTAGCAATGGATTTAAATGGGAGCTGGTCGTAAATGCTGGCAAGCAAAGCTCTCATCAGGGGCTCATTGTCGAAAATGCCATAGAGCTGCTTGTCGCTTTTTAGGGTAGCTGAGGTTTCTGCTTCACAAACTTGCCGCTTCTGCCCCTGGTCGACTTCTATATTTCGGCAGAGCTTCATAGTGAAAACCGGGCTTTCATAATTCAATTGCATTTCCCACCGAATAGCATCTTCATTTTTTGAATTCGGTAAATCTGAAGAATTGGTGCTGCAATTGACTTGAGAGGCTATTTTAAACTGCCAAGGTCCACTTTCTGTGAGGAGCGGCGTAATGGCTTTACATGCCCTGGCTAAAGGAAGATCTGCTCCAACCTTAAGCTCAATGGTGAGAGGTTCAAGCTGAAAGTCGGCTCGAGCAGTTGCGGCAAACGGGAGCAGCAATAAAATGATGTATTTGCATTTCATCTTTGCTCCGAGGTTTCTATCCCCAACGTGGTGAAGTTCTTTTGCACTGTGCATTCTCAGGTACTATTCTCAATGAATAGCTTTACGGATGATTTTACTTTGATTGTAGCACAGAAGTAGAACTAATCAGATAGATCATGTCGAATGAAGAGTCCAAATTTTTTAAGGACTAGCTTTTTTTTGCCTGGTTTGTTGAGAGTCATTTTTGTGGCTTGGTGCCTACAAACTTGCATATTTGGGGTTAATAAAGAAAGTTTGGCATCTACTGCAGAGTCAATTTACTTGATTTTGCCGTCCAAGATAGAGTCCCTGAAGAAATTTGTGGGCCTGATTCTGGTCTTTCGCTGCGCGGATCTTGGGGCATTGGATAAACCTGGTAGGTATAATTGCCGAGGGGAAGCTGGAGAATTTTAGACTTGGAATTGTCCACGACAAATGCCGTTTCGCCATTAAGTGCATTTGCTAAATATTTCCAGGGCTGTGAGTCTTGGTTTTCAATTTTATATTCGCAGCCTCCATTAGAACGCTGAAATAGCCCGATAGCACTTGAAACTTGTAAAAGTTCAGGTTTGTCATCAAATATGGGGTGCCAGCACGCTCCCTTAATGCCAATGGCAGCCTGTCTTGACTGGTTCTTTAAAATTACCGATTGAAAGCTTTGAACGACGGTCTCTGAGGGAGTCAGTTGGACCCATAGAGTTTTGTGCGTGGTGGGAACGCGCACGGACAAGACTCCCTTTTTTGTAGTATCGTTAGCAATGGACGTTAATACATCTAACTCTTTAATGGCAAGCTCCATACCGTCCGCAGCAACAGACTTCCAGCCCGCCTCTTTGCGGTCGCTACAAACAGCTTTTCTCCAGAGATTTGAACGAAAGGCTAGGGGAAGCTCTTCCTGGATGGAGTTGGAAAGAATTCTGCAAAAGCCGTTTATTCCTGCCTCAGATTCTTGGACTAAAGCAAATTGCTTTAATGTACTTGCTTTTCTAACCATGAGATAAGGCAGGCGCTGGAATTCATTAATAACCATTTGGTGGGATGCGATAGCTCGTGACTTGAGTTGAGCTATTGAGTTCTTGCTGCTGTCGCATTGAAACCCACTCTGTCCTAAAGAAATATTGCAATCAGGAGCTAAGGCGCTAAGGGCTAATGTAATACTTTGCACAAAGGGTTCACTGGGAGCGACTTCAATACTGGTACCTTTATTTTTAAACTGTGCACAAACGCTTTCCAGCTTTTCTTTTGTAAAATAAGGTACATCTCGAAGGCTGTAGGCCGCTGAAGGGCTTTTAAAATCCACTATACCTGGGCTTGATGCGCTCGCTAAAGAAGCAGTGATTTCCAAAGGGAAGTTTAGGGATTCCCACTGGACTTCCAGGGCGATCTCTAATTTGTTCTCGGGGTTTTTACAGACGCTATCAGATACCCTTAATAGAGTCTTTTCACTTCCTGCTAACGATATTTGGTAAGAATAGCGACTGCCGAAAATTTTATCTACGAGCCCCACAAAAATTCCTGGCTCTTTTTGAGCAGGAGCAGACTCTTGAGTCATGGCGCAACTAATAGCAACTGCCATAAAAACAGTAAATATGCCACCTGACTTTAGAATTCCGGAATAGGAAGCCGATTTAGTCAAATAGGAAGCTTTGTACGGAAACGTCCACTTTTTCATGATATCCGCCCTGTGACGGATCAGATGACTCCACCGTCCAAGAAATGGGGTGTGAGCCTTTTAGGAGCAACTTATTGACTTCAACACCCTCAGAGTTTTTATAAACAATAGATATATCGCGCAGCTTTCCATGCTCAGTCACTGCTTGCCGTGCCCACATATACAAAGAAGGCTCAGTTACAAAATTTCTTTCAAAGGTAACATTCGAAACTTGGTCATAAGAATCAGCAGGTATGCCTAAAGTTTTATCAAAAGCTCCAAAGTCAATTCCGTCAATTACAATATGTGGTGTTACTCTTTGGTCACCAAGGCCGGCGATAAGTCTATTTGCAGATATAGCGAGGGTTAAAACCCCAGCAGCTACTAGCGATATTTGCAATTTCTTTGGCCATCCCATACTTACATGTCCTCTAGATACGCTATTGTTTGATTTTTAGTCACTAAATTTTGCTTGCTTTTGAAAGTATAGCACAACCTTAGCTTCTTTTTCAATGTTCGTTAGAAATAAATAAAAACTAAAGTTTTTTTTAGGGGCAATTTGGTTTGTCTAGTGGGACAAGTGTTACAGGCGATCGAAAAAAAAGAAGTCGAAAAAAACCAGGCACGAAAGGCCCAGTTAAGGTCGAATCAGACTAGATTTCGCCGATGGCTTCAATTTCAATGCGAGCATCTCGGGGGAGTCTTGCTACTTGAAATGTGGCTCGGGCTGGAAAAGGAGCTTGAAAATAAGTGCCGTAAATTTCGTTTACGACGCTAAAATCATTCATATCTGCCAGTAAAATTGTGGTTTTAACAATATTTTGCATGGTGCCACCTGCAGCTGTAACAATAGCTTTTAGGTTTTCAAGGGCGCGTTTTGTCTCATTTTCGATGCCACCAGCTACCATTTTCCCAGTTTGGGGATCAAGAGGAATCTGGCCCGAGATATAGAGGGTAGTTCCGACCTGTATCGCTTGGGAGTAGGGGCCTATGGCTAATGGGGCTAGTTCCGTTTGAATTTGTTTTTTCATATGAGACTTCTTCCTGATGGGGTTAGTTCTTATTCTTTTAAGTTGTAGTTTAATGAGGGAATTTAAAAACTCAGAATAAATAATGATTTATCACTCTTTTGAGT
>JBAXBA010000070.1:0-19490 GCA_037142195.1 Pseudomonadota bacterium | reverse complement strand
GGTAACATACCGTTTGCTCAAGTTTGCATAAGTTTTAGGTAAACAGTTTTAGCCCCAGTTGCTGCCCTCGTGATTAAAGGCGGTTATAAGACTTTTCCAAGGCGACAACTAGAATCGATGAAGTGGGAAATGAACAGTAAGCTTGTTATGCACAAGTATGCGTAAGTTTCATGTAGCGGATTCTTGTTTGCACGCTAGATTCTTTTGAAAAGACTGTGCTCACCATTAGCAAGTATGTTAATCTAACATGTAAAAATCTTGGAGACTTGTGGCATCTCTTGACCCCAATCAGCGAAAATATGAAGAAGCTCGCACCATTTTGATTCGGATTTTAGATGCCGGGCATCAAGCTATGTTTGCAGGTGGATGCGTGCGCGATAGGATTTTGAATTTAACACCTTCTGACTTTGATATAGCATCTTCTGCCAAGCCGGAAGAAATCATCCAGATATTTAGAAAAACAGCGTTTTCTGTGATTCCAACGGGAGTCGATCACGGCACCGTAACAGTTGTAGGAAAATACTCCTCTACAGAAATCACCTCTCTTAGGCGCGATGTAGATACAGATGGCAGGAAAGCTGTCGTTGAGTTCGGGGCGAGTTTTGAAGATGACTCCAAAAGGCGAGATTTTACCATCAACGCCATGTATGAAGATCTCCATGGACAAATTTTTGATTTCCATGGCGGTCGAGAAGACTTAGCAAAAAATCACCTTCGATTTGTGGGAGACCCCCATCAGAGAATTAAGGAAGATTATCTTAGACAGCTGAGAATGATTCGCTTCATCTCAAAGTTTGGATTTTATGTGGACGAGCAAACGACCTCAGCTGTCGCTGCCCATGTCTCTGGACTTAAACAGATTAGCCAAGAAAGAATCACTTCTGAGCTTTGGAAAATGCTTGGAGGAAAACATTTAAAAAAGGCTCTTTTTTGCCTAGTGAATACGGGAATGTTTGGAGAAATATTTAAGGGTTTTCCGAATCCTAAGGAACCCCTAGTCTCCACACTTCACCTCTTGCAGCATCCTCATTTTGATTCCAATTACACGGCTCAACTTAGGCTTGCATTTCTTCTCACAGAACTTTCTGAGGAAAACTCAAGTGGGACTCAAATTCTAACTTTTTTAAAGTCACTGCGCATAAGTGGAGAAGAACTCAAACGAGTCTTGGGCTTCAGGGACTTACTGAGAGCCCCGCCCTTCCAAGCCCGCGATGAAATCATGGTATTTATAGACTCCCTTGAAGACTCCAAAATCCCTATAAGTTCTTTAGGAGATTTAAAGGACTTATTGGAAAAGCTTTCCTATAAAAACCATCTTTCAGCTCTCATTACATGTGAAGAAACCTTCGGCTATCTCAGAAAAAAGCGCCCTCCCCTCACCGGCGACGACCTTATGAGAGAATTCCATTTAAAGCCCGGCCGAGATCTAGGTTTGATCCTCGAGAAGCTAAAAAGCTCTTTTCGACGCGGGGAGTGGGCCGAGGCAAAAGAAGGACTCAGCCTTGCAAAATCGATTCTGGACGATTCTACAAAACCTAAATAAGCTCCTTATCTCGGACTTTTTTTCTGGACAAAACATTGTCCCATATGTGAAAATATTAAGCAAAGCCAAATAATATCAATAGGTTAAGGCTTCACCCTTCGAAATATTCAATTAAAAATTAGTCACGCCGATGAACCTAGAGAACCCTCAGGAGTTAAATCCATGGAACCCGCTGCAAAGACCAAAATCCTTCTTATTGATGACGATCTCATGTCTTGCAAATTAGTTGTGAACTATTTTTCAGCATTCTACGAAGTATCTTATATTTTAGATCCTAGCGCCGCTCTCGAAAAGATTGAAGAATTAAAGCCTGAGCTTCTGCTTCTCGACATAGAGATGCCTGTAAAAAACGGCGTCCAAGTTCTTAAAGAAGTGAGGGAAGCTTATTCCAGTATGCACCTACCGATTATCATGCTCAGCGCATCAGGAGCTGACAGTGTCATTGTGAGTGCCTTGGATCTTGGCGCCAATGATTTTATAACAAAACCGATTGTCCCCAAAGTCGCTCTAGCCAGGCTCCAGACCCAGATCTCTCTCAAAAAATTCTACGAAACGAACATGGACCACCGGGAGTCCGAGGCCATTCGCGCGATGGTTGTGACATATAACCATGAGATCAACAATCCCCTTACGGTGGCGCTTGGAAATTTAAGCAAAATTAAAAAGGAACTACCAGACCATCCTGCAGTACTTAAAGCGGAAGATTCTCTCCTAAGAATTGCAGGGATCACCAAAAAAATAGCGTCACTCATCAATAGTTCCGAACAAAAAGAAATCTATATTCCCGGTGAATTGAAGTACAAAATCTAAAGTACAAATTCTAAAGTACAGAAGCCTCTTCAACCTGGATCTTAGTCTCTTTGGGGAACCCATGAAACGGATTGTTGGATGCTCAGTGGACTCATTTTCTCTAAAATTTTTGCTTGCTCTGCATCCGCATACCCAAGTTTCAGCCAACTCTCCAGGGCCTCGTTTCGGTCTTCAAATCCTTCTGGACTGCGAGTCTGGAGGGCCAATTGGACATCGGCATCACGTCCAAGCCCTGAACCTTGACACTCCCCTGAGCGCGATGTGCAAGAATATTTGAAGCTATACAGCAATACGTCAAACAAAGATCCATCTTGTTTCTTTCCTGAAAAACAAAGAAAAACTTCTGAGGATTTCCCCCCAAGACGCCCTAGGTCATAAGTAAAAAGGGTATGGGGATCCACAACGGCCAAATCTTCATTGCAACGGCTATTATGCCCCAAACCGACATAAACTTCCTTAGCGGATTCAAATGGCAAGAACATGTTTAAAATACGTTTAGTAGACTCTTTTTCAGGGAGTCCTTTAATCGCAGAAATGGAAAAATCTACATCAGATGTTTTTTCGCCTATAAAAGAAAACGTCTGCCATAGCGGCTCACCCTTAGGTCTCAGACAAACCCTAAAGAATCCTTTTTGGGCGATGGGAATCTGAATTTTTTTAGACGTCACATTTATTAACTGCCCTTGTTCGCAGGACTCATGGGACTCTGAAACCGAGGCTTCCATAGGCTTTGAAAAGTCTGACAATAGTGTGGCATGAAGAGCCCCTTGATCTTCGCCCACTAGCAAGCCCGCTATAGGTAGAAAGGGATTTTCGGCTAGCTCCACTCGAAGCGGCAACTCCCGCTGCCCTCTTGCCATAGACAAATGCCATGCAGCAACGCCTAAAAGAAAATACCTTGCCAAGACTGTGTTCATGTGCCCCCTCATTTTCTCTAACTTTAAGAAGGGTCGGGCAAAATGAGAATAAACTAAAAGAAAAACGCCGAGACGTTTTTCTTTGAGAATTTCGGGTACTTGCAGATCAAACCAACGGCTATTTAACTAGGACGCAGCTAGGTTTCGCTTCACTGCAGCCACAAGATCCGTTTCCGAGTATGGCTTTTTCAAGAGATCATTGGCACCACTGCGTTTGACGGAATCGGAGGACAAAAAGCTTGCTTCGCTCATAATGAGAATAGGGGTCCGTAGGCCGCGCTGTCTCAACTCAAACGTCAAGCCCAGTCCCGACTGATCTGGCATTAAATAATCGGCTAAAATAAGATCTACGGTCTGTTCCTTCGCTAGCTCTGCAGCCTCTTTGCCGCCTTTTGCTAAAACAGTAGAATATCCAGCAGCCTCCAGAATTTTCGACGCCTTTTCCAATGCAAATTTATCATCGTCTGCAATCATCACTTTTTTGTTGCTACTCACTGACAAACCTCTTTACGATTAAAATTTACGTATAAAATCTGCGGACCCAAATGTTCGTTGCATTACTATTTTACCAGATATCCTTTTTTTGTTGGAGACTCGGCTAAAAAAAAGTAGAAATACAGAATCTTCTTACTAAGGGCATCACCATGGTTAAAATGGAAGCGGTCGATCAAGGCAACCTCAATATGGCAGTATCCCATATGTCTGGGGCCCCTACACTAGTAACCAGTGCCCCACTCGATAATGGGGGCGATGGAAAGGGATTTTCCCCCACCGATCTCCTAGGCGCCTCCTTGGTCTCCTGCATTCTCACAACCATGGCGCTTAAAGCAAAACGCATGGGTTTTTCTTATGAAGGCGCATCAGGACAGGTAGAAAAACACATGGTCGCCGACCCTCTTCGCCGCGTCGGCCGCCTTGTAGTAAAGATAAAAATGCCTGTAACGCTTTCTCCGGAACAATATCAAAGCTTAGTAGATGCCGGTAGAAACTGCCCGGTAGCGCTGAGTCTATCGGAAAACCTAAAGACAGAGATTCATTTTTCCTGACCATCTGTGAGATGCTTTGGGATGCAACTCAAAGCTTCTCAAGCGTTTCTTTGATCCAGGCTAAATAAGGCCAAATGCCGGTGGCAATGGTTAAGGCAGACTGACAGCCGCCGCCGGATTCGTCTGGGCCCCTTGACACCACTCCTACCACGGCAAGTTTGCCATTGATGAGATTGCGGTAGAGAGGGCCGCCACTATCACCTGAGCATCCACCCACGGGCTCGGATACTTTTCCAGGTTTTGCAAAGCTCCCTTTTCCGACGACAAAGTCTGCATTGTTAAGTAGTTTTTGAATAAAAGGAACCGAAGCTTGCCTAAGCTCTGGAATATCAAAATCTGAACTAGGATTGCTTTTTCCATATCCAGCTAAGGTCAACGCTTCATTGGCTGTGGGCATATCGGCAATACTGGAGACTGGCTCTTTTTGGTAAGCCAACGGATTTTCCAGCTTCATTAAGGCCAAATCAAAAACTTCAACTGAAGGATTCCAGGCATCGGTGCGCCTTGTATACCAGAGGTCTTCAAACCGGGGATGTCGTGATGAAGACACAACTTTGACTCCAGAAGTCTCATTTTGCCCCGCTTTCAAAACGGAAAAAACCTCGAAACCCTGATTTGCAAATTTTGCAGTATAAGTCTTTCCTTGAAAGCTATAGCTGAGTAGGCCTGGTTGGCAGTGCGCCGCGGTAAGTATGGCCATTTTGGTTAAATAGACGCCCGAGCAACGCCAGGAAATCGTTTTACCTTCAAGCCCTGGAGCAGGGGCCGCGACAAGCCCCTTTCCTAGAATGCGAACGGTGCTTTTATAGACAAAACTTGAAGTATCTAATACGGGATCTCCTCCGATCACCGAGGCTTGAATCTCAGTGTTTGTATGCGAGGAGATCATCTCTTGATCTAGGAAAAACGGTTCGGAAAGCACAAGGTCATTTCCATAGCAAACACTGCTGAGAAAAATCCAGCTTAAGTATTTCAAGTGTCACCTCCCGATGGCAATCCCTTATTCTACTAGGTAGCGGAGTATCGATTCAACCTTATGTCTAGGAAGATTCTTCCTCCCGTCTAGAAACGCTAGCTCTATAACAAAAGCGCATCCTACTGCCTCTCCACCACACCGTCGCACCAGCTCTAAACAGGCAGATATAGTACCCCCCGTAGCAAGAAGGTCATCCACAACAAGAACACGATCTCCTTGTTTGATCGCATCTTGGTGTATCTCGAGGGAGTCCTGCCCATATTCTAATGCGTAACTTTCCCTATAGGTCGGTCCAGGCAGCTTTCCAGGTTTCCGAATGGGGACAAATCCCTTCTTCAGATGGGTCGCCAAAGCGACGCCGAAAATAAACCCCCTGGACTCGGGGCCTACCACCAAATCATAGGAGTCTGGGGGATAGAATTTTTCAAACGCCAAGCACACCTTCATCATCGCTTCTGGGTCTAGCAAAAGCGGCGTGATATCTTTGAAACCGATTCCTGGCTTAGGAAAATCGGCCACTTCTCTTACAAACGACTTAAGATAATCTTCCATCTCGATGCCCTTTCCTCCATAAATCTTCAAAAACTTTAAGGGTGCAGACAGAAAAGATCACAAAAAACGAAGCTCTAGTCAAAGACTATCCTTCAATATGCCGAAAGGCTATGCAATCTAACTCGATTTTCTTATATTCCACTTGATGCTCTTTGTTTTCATAAGTGAGTTTAGCAGACGTTTCTTTGCTCCCTGGATTTGAAGTCGGGATATCCATATTTAGAGATAAAAAAGCGGTTTTTGCCCCCTGCTCAAAGAAATCAATTCCAGCGGCATCTCCCTTAAAATCAAGCTTAGCTGATTTTGTGCGGCTCATGAGGACGTCATGAAAAATCTGGTACTTACCAGAAATAGATCCCACATAAGAAAACTGAACCTTACTGTCTGCGATCTCAAACCTCGCATACACATATTTCTTCTCACTATCCAACCCCTCGCATTTTAGAATACCTCCCTTTTCAAGCTCTCTGGGAGACATGAGCTTCATGTTCTGGGGAATATCTTGATCGGTATTGGGAAGGCTATAAACTTCATCAAAATGAGCAAGTTCACTTGCTTCTTGGCTTTGACAAGCGCTCAACCCCAAAAAAGCCACAGTCATCGCGGAAAACCCCAAAGAAAAATGTGATGCCACTGTTAGCTCCCATAGAGTAAGATTTAGGATGGACTCACAGTATTATACGAGCAACCTCCTGCCGTTTGCAAATCTTTGAGTTCTTCCCAAATAAAAACCCTCCTCAATGACCAGAGTCGTTGAAGAGGGTCTTTATTTCTAGCAGCATAGTTCACTTGAGTTTGCAGCTTCTGAGAACAAAGGTCTTATTTAACATTTTGCTTAAACCAGCACTTGGGACGTCCTGCAAACAAACGATCTTTGTCAAACTGGGAACAAGACACGGTGAGCGCTTCTTTTTCTCTAGTTAAGTCACTGGCGCGAGCAGAAGAACCTGGAATCAGATTGTCCTTAAACTGCACATCACACAATCCACCCGCGAAATAGGTGTCGAGACGACACTGGGCCTTAGGATGCTCATGATCTGTGTCTGTGACTACCGTAGCATCAGACTTGGAAAAATCTGGCTTGGTACCTTCCAAAGCTCCAAGAAGCCTTGCGAGCGATAAGCTTGCGCCTGCAACTCTGTAGCAAAGATTTCTGTCCTTTACCGACTGCCATCTCGCATTACATTTCTTTTTAGCTATGGGATTAACGGCAGACGCTGACTTCTCATTACCGGCTTCATCATGGGACCAAAGTTTTCTGGCACAAGCCTGCGTTGCAAAATAGTCGGCTTGACCTTCGTCCGCCGCCCAGTCGCTTACAAAAGGAAAGCCCCCCACGTGATGGCCTAACTCATGACACATTACCAATGCAAAACCGTCGATGGTAATTTCTGGTCTTCGTGCGAGCCCCCCAAACATGTAGACCTTCCAAACATTTCCATCGCGATCCGCATAAGCATTTACAGTGGAATCGTCCCAATTGCCCTCGACTTGGAGGTCACCTTTAAAGTTTTTAAGAATCGGCGTGTAGAGATTCGATACCTGCGCAATCGTGTCCACAAATTCTTTTTTCGAAATGCCTCCTTTAAGAAGGCCATCTTCAAGATCTAAATTATTGGGAGGTAAAATGCTAGCTCTAACCGTAGCTGAGGATAGTAGAAAACTAGCAATCATAAATCTTGCAGATCTCATAAAAATGCTCCCAATTAATGTTTAGGTCCATTTTATGTCACTTGAACTGCTAAAATCAAGATTACACCCATATAGGTGGCATTAGAATGACAAAGGAAGTTTAGAGTTTCGCTGAGTGTGCTTTTGCTCTTCTTCTCGTCAGCGTCACGAAAAGTAAGGGCAACAAGAGAACTCCTATCACGTACCATTCCCTGTCAGCATCCATTACAGCTGCCGAGCAACCAAATTGCCACCACTTTTTCGCGGTCGTTTTTTTTGTTGTAGTGGTTGCAATCGGAGTTTCTCCCCCAACATTGGGAATCGGTGGCAAAGAGGTTTCCGCTCCGACAAGCCAAGCTGAAAAGCCTGCATTTCGCAGCTGTTCTAAAAAATCAGCTCGATTTGCTGAGCTAAAAAGTTCCGCTTCTGCGTGAAGCAGCGCGATTACGTATTGTTGAATAGAGCAATTAGGCGACACTTTAGAAAGGGCTTTAAACGCAACTTTACCTGCAACCCCCGGCGGAACTTTCGAGCGAATATTATAAAGAGCGGTTGCTATTAGCTGTCCCTTTTTATGAAACTCAGTTATTTTATTCCACGTATCATCTCCATACTTAAAATCGACATTTCCCACTCTTAAGCAGGAGTTCGTCACACATTTAAGAGCCCCGGGGCAGATCGACTCGCCGAGACAGGCATCTCCCGTGCGGTCGTAAACAAAAAAATCCGCAAGCCCCTCGTGAAGAACCTTGGAATCCACACTGGAAACATCATAGATCCATTTAAAGATCAGATAGTGACCAATTTCATGACTGACGACATCCTCATCTTTGCCGAGGTTTTGAAGGTAGGGAGCCTGTCCTTGGCCTATGATAATGCGCCCCCCAACCCCTGGTTGAGTGGAGGGATCAAAGTGGGCATTGTTGAGCTCAGTACCAACACCGCCCACAATGAGCTGGATGGGGGTATTGGAATAATACTCAAAGGCATATTGACTCTTTAAAAAGTCGAAATGTCGCGCACCATAGAGAAAGCTAGCTGACTGATCGTAAAAAGAGTCGGTATCGGAAACCGTCGCCGACTTGTCAAAAACATTCGAGGACTCATTATAGCGCTGAATCGTGCCTGATGAGCTGTAACTATTAGCCTGCAGCCTTGCATCACTCAAGTATCCATCTTCTGTAGTGGCTACCGTGTAATTGGTAGGCACCCCATAGTTAATCCTCGCAGGAAAAGCCTTGATCGTGGCAGTGACATCAAATCCGCTTCTAGTATAGGTTAGCTTTCCCCTAAAGTACTCAAAACTGTAAGGGGAACCCTGGCTTTCAAATTGGCCTATGACTTTTTTTTCTAATTGGGATCCCGCAGCTGACCAGCAAACTTCCGAAGCGGCAAGTTCCGCACTTGCAAAAACCTTTAAAACTTCTTTCTCAGCTGCGCCATCAGGTATTTCGGCACTCAAAAGGGGCTTGTTCACCGTATCTGGGACCTCACCTAGGAGGGAAAGAAACCTGTCTCCTGAGACTTTAACCCACCCCCCGCAGACGTGAATCCCTTCTATGGTAAGCTTTAGTAGCCCATCTTTCTCTTCGACAAGAGCCACTCGATCGTCTTTTATAACCTCACGGACCCACTCAAAATTATGGTTAAGACCGAATCCTAGGGGTCGATACTCTGCGATCACTGCTGCAGTTGTTACTTGGCTTAAGTGAATGCCCATGAACCACAGAAGGACAAATTTCATAATTCTTCCTAAATTTTACTTAATAGATTCCTCATTATACTGCCAAGTCGATGTGGGAACAATTTCATTTGAACCAAAATGGTTCCCTTGTGGAAAATCCAGATAGGCAGCCACTTTGAGGTTCTATGGCCAAGCACTCTTTGGGATAGAAATCCGCAGATGCTCTTTTCTGGACCTTGGATCACCATCAAAGCAACTCCCGGGAGCTTCTAGGAATTATTGCCCAATTTTGCTAAAATAGAACCTGTGCCTTCTCCATATACAGAATGAGGCCTGCCTATAATTTGTGATGAGAATGGTTTTATGATATCAACTCTAGTCCCTCTAGCTTGCAAATAATAAAGAGACCTTTCATGATTAAAATTTTGTTTTTCCTCCTTCCCTTCTGGGCTTGCGTCACAAGTTCTAGCAATGTGCCAGATCGGAAACAATATTTGCGAGACTCCGCTTCACTCAACAACCTTAATGTCTCAGCAAGCAGGACTTTGAATTGTATCAAGCAACTTCCCTCCAAAGGAAAGATTGAAGGCCAGAAGTTTTCCGTAACCCTAAGTCGGACCAGCCCTTCTTTCTATAAAATAGGCCTAACGGAAGATAGACCTTTGAGGCATTTTGGCATTCTCCAGGACCGGGAATACTGGGGAGAGCTCCCCGAGTACGATTTAGCCGTGCGCGTTGGTGTAAAAAGTTTGACGCAAGTGACACTTGCCCTATATAACCAAAAGGGCGATATTTCCCAAACCATTGAATTTACAGATTGCAAATTAATTTAGAGGATTTATGAAACTCCTAGCAACCTACTTCTTAACAGCCCTTACTGCATCTCAGGGCCTATCAGCCGTTATTTCTAAAGGCACAAACTCTACTCTTTCGATCGAACGCACCCAGGAAACCCTAGTATTTAAAATTGAACCCCATAAAGACCTGGCTATATCCCCAGATGCTCCTTGGTCCGTAAAACTGTCCCATGTCAACAACCTCTCTCCCGAGACTCTGACCTTGGCGAAGAAAGATTTTGATCCGAAGATTCCTGGCTTTAAGATCGCCTTAGGAATCGCTCAAGACAATGAAAAACATGGGACAGCTAAAGTCGGAGATAAAAAGTCGATTCCCTCGAGCTTTGATTACACTTTGACAGCATTTGTTTGTACTGTAGATAAAACAAAATGCTTTAGGGACGTCATCAAGGGTCGCGCAGAGCTCTAAGGGCAGATCAAATAGCTTTTTAAACTTCGCTGTCTTGATTCACTTAATTTCATAATTGGAAAATCTCCTACAGTCGAAGCCAGGCTGCTGGATCTTTAAGAATTTTAGAGCCTTTGCCTAAGCGGAAGCTCGCACATTATCCTAAAAAAAGGGGGGCCCTGATGTTCCTCGGAGTGAGAAGCATTGGTAGCTGATACATCAATCAGAATTTCCTGCATTCTCATACATTTGTTGAATGATGATCTCAGCAATGTCTTTGGCATGATCGTTCATCCGATGCCCCTCATCAAATTTGATGATTCTCGCTGGCTGTTTCAACAGCGGGCAAAGGGCTGTGAGATCTTTATTTCCAAAAAAACAAACAAGCTTACTTTCATCAACATGAACAAGTTCATTTTTAACAGGATGAAATCGATTCACGATCAAATCAAGCCACTCTAAAGCTTTAATTTCAAAGCTAGCAAACTCTGAAGGGCTGATCAGGGAAATCGCTCGCGTCGCCCTAGATAGGGCCGGCGGAAGACGGGCGGCAGCGGCAGGCAGGACATCCGCTCCAAACGAGTATCCGAGAAGTAGGAATTGCTCACGTTGCCACAGAGTTTGGTAGTAGGTCAGGATTTTAGCTAAATCCTCTGAAAACTCATTCGGACTTCGGGCCTTCCAAAAATAGCGCAACGAATCTAAACCAATCACGGAGACACCATTCTCAGCTAATGCCGAAGCGAGATCTTGATTCATGCTTGTCCAGCCTCCATCACCAGATACAAGAAAAGCAAAAGGACGAAGCAAACCATCTCCCTTCGTATAGGGAACTTCTATCAAGGGAAGATCTTTGAGCCCGCTGTCTTGGGATTCCTCCGCCATTTGATTCTTCTTTTTTTTAAAAAGGGACCCCCTTTTTAGAAAAGCTAGAGGGATTCGAGGCTCCCCCTTTTTCTGCATAGAAAAACCAAGAGCAAATGGATCAAGACCAATGTCTTTCCCGTGTCCTATCTTTCTAATAAACGCCCTCACTTCATCAAATTCGCAATCTAAATCCCTTTCCCCCTTGAGTATGACTCCATCTAATTTGAAACAAGAATCGGAAGCTGATGGAAATCTTCTACCATTTGGAACTAGCGCAGGCTCCCTAGCTTTGCCCTGACAAAGTTCTTCTTTAGTTTCTCTAACTAAACACATGCCTAAGCTGGTGGTTTCAACGTGCTTTAAATCAGCTACTCGCACAAGGGATGCGTATGCCAAAGTGGTCCCAGATGAGTAGCAAAGGATTAGCTTCAAATTCAAAGTCATTAACGGCAAGATTTTTGGTACCCAATGACTTAGCACCCCCATAACCAGCGAAAAAAAATGTGTTTTTTTTTCACTTAGATTGACCATTTTTAAAAGAGGGGAAAAATCTACGCTAACCACAATGTTATAGAGCTTTTTTAAAGTTTCTGCCCTAGGCACAGCAGTGTCCTTCCCATCGCCGTCTCTAGACGAAAAAAATAGTGCATTAGTAGAAGATGCTGCAGAATGAAATGCTGCCACACCACCGAATTCTTTAACTTCGATTTTTCTTTTATTTTTTTTAGAGATAACTGCCGCTAGATTCAGAAACAACCCCAAAAAATAAGTTTCTCATTTCAAAAGGACGCCCTTAATGCCGCCAGAAATTAAACTCGCAATATTGGTCAGCAGAACCGGGGTTGTAATCCCTGTTTGACTGGCGAGAAACTTAGAGCGCCAAGTAGGATGAAATTTTTCTTTGTACTCACGTAGGCCTTGAAAGTTATAAAAGTGCTCACCAAAACCATAAATAACGGCCCCTACCCGACTCCATAAGGGAGCCAAAGGACCCTGCTTCATACCAGAAAACGGAGCCATTCCAAGATTGAACGTTTTATATCCTTGAGATTTGCCACTCATCATCAGTTGGCTAAATAAATAATCCATAACCCCTTGGGGAGCATTCCGACTATATCGCATGAGGTCGACGGAGAGTTCAGTTTTTTTAGGTGTTTCCCAAAGATTGGCAAAGGCCAGAATGTCACCATCCTTGCGAACAACCCCCACAGGAAAGTTTTTAAGATATTCTTCTGAAAAGAATCCCATCGAAAATCGTTTTTCTTTTACATGTTTGCTTTCGAGCCAGTCACTAGAGATGCGCTCTAGTTCTGGCAAAAGCGCTGGAACTTCCTCAACGGGTACTACCGCGAAACTATAACCTTCTTTTAAAAAACGATTCATGATATTTCGCAGGCCTTTTTGACTTCGCCCCTCCAAAGAAAAGTTCTGAAGGTCCACGATCGCTTCCTCACCAATTTTAATCAAAGAAAGTCCAGCTTCCACGTATAGGTGCAAATTATCTGGATCCACTTGATAGAAAGCCGGCATAGCGCCGTGCAGATCGCAAAGCTCTCTAAAACGCCAGATGAGCTCCTTGCACTCTTCGGGAGGGCCAAGAGGATCCCCCAAGGCAATCCAGGATCTTCCTGCAGTCGCATACATGATTAATGCTGTATTGGCTTCATTGAGAAGGAGCTTCTTATCGCCCAATAAAGCAAGATTTCCATAAGTCCTATCTGCATTTCTGACGATGGACCGCGTCGCTTCATCTATCGTGCTATTTCCAACGATAACTTTAAGCTTAGGGGCTCGGATCAAGTATGCAATTCCCACAACTAAACCTGCAGAAACCGCTACAAACGAGGCTCTTATAGCCCTGGGGGCTTCCCCATTGAAGGAAAATGTCCACCACAATTCTGCGGAATAATCCACATGCTTGTGAGCAAACATCATCAACCAAATCATAGAACCAAGTGTGGCCGTAATGGCGATGATCCATTCCGGGGAGAATCTGGCTTCAAACAAAGAAGCCTTACGATAGAAGTAGCGTCGACAAGGTAGCAAAAGCAATAAAGTTCCCGCCAAAATCAACCCTTCTTCATAATCAATCCCTTTGAGAAGGCTAAACGTAGCTCCAAAAGCCAGTAGAACCACACTCACAGCAAAGGCACCGTCAAGCCGTTTCTGCAATCCTCGAGCGATAATCAAAAGAGAGACCCCAGCCACGCTCGCAAAAAGATGCGAGACCTCTACAATTGCCAAAGGCAATATCCGAGAAAGAAGCTTCTGTCGCTCATTTACATCTGGTGTTACTCCTGAAAAGAGAAGAATGACACCTGCTGCAAATGTCGCCAGGGAAAATACCCTAGGCACTACCGTTGCAATCCAATCTTGAGCAGTGTTTGTAAATCGCCTGAGAAGCCCAAAGTGTCTCCCAAACTCAAAAGCGCTAAAGATAGAAAACGCTAAACACAAGGGAGCCAAATAGTACACCGCCCTAAACATCATGAGGGTGCCAAGAATGGTGCTAGTGGGAATTTTCCCTCCTAAGGCCCATACGAATACCGTTTCAAAAACTCCAACCCCTCCTGGCACATGGCTTACCACCCCAATCAAGGTAGCCATCAGGTAGATGGATACAAATTGAGCAAAGGTAATGTCAAGGGAAGCAGGAAGCAAAATATAGAGTGCGGCACTTGCAAAAAGCCAGTCTATCGAGGAAATCAATACCTGGATCAAAGCCAAAGAACCCGAAGGTAGACTAAAGGACCAGCGCAACATTTGAATGGGCACTCCACCTCGGCGATAGCATCCCCAAATATAAGTTACGACTACCCCTAAGAACAAAAATCCGACTGCATGAAACCCACCCAAAGGAAAGCCTAATTGGGTGAGGGGCGGCGGCAAAAATGCAAAAGCCACGCCTGCTAAGCAAAGAATTCCCAGCCAGAAAGTGATCGAACAAAAAAAGACAACTTTAGCAATATCTAAGGCCATCAAATCAAATGCGGAATAAAGGCGGTAGCGAAAAGCCATACCGCCGAAGAAACTCAGGCCCACGTTATTACTAAATGCAGACGACACAAAAGCTGCAGGCATTGTGGTCCGAAGAGGCAATGGCCGGCCTGCATACTGCAATCCGAAATAGTCATAAAACGTCAGGGAAAGATAACTTCCCCCGGTAAAAAGAATAGCCAAAACGATTTGAAAGCGAGGTAGTAACTCTATTTCTGTCAATATTTCATGATAGTGTATGCCGTGAAGTTCTCGGCCCAAAAACCAAAGTACAAAACTGATTACGCTAGTGACGGCAAAATACCCTATCCATCGAAGAGTTTTGTGATTCAAAAAAATCTCACTTTCCCAAGGTATTGTCATTCAACTTGAGGTAGTTTCATAAAATTCCATTCTAATCTTATACTTAATTGGATCCTATGCCAATTGCTACAGATGAAGTCGCATCTCACACGAGGGAAGCGGCTGGCCAGATATTAGGACCCTACACCCTAGATATTCCCGTTTGAGGATTTCGCTTGCGGAGCTCTACCTTCAGTTACGTTTACCGTAAATTTCCGTTGTGATACAAAAATTGGCACCGACGTTCTAAGAACGCAGTAGTAAGAAGGAAAATTACGATCCTGTCCTAGTTTACAATTCCTCACCTGCGCAAGGTACTTTCTACCGTCGAGAAACATACTCAAGTCTCACATTTGTGACTTTGAAGCATGGCTCATTTCACTTCCAACGAACTACTGCTTGGCCCATGCATTCATTCCTTGCTTTTTCGGTAGCTGAGAAAGCCAAAACTGAGAAGACTTCTTAAACGCCCCTAATGCCTCAGATGGCAGGGGGGCAGCAGAGGGAAAGACTTCATTCAGAGGATCCACGTAGGCTCCATTTCGGTAGAGTTCAAAGTGAAGATGGGGCCCTGTCGCCCAGCCGGTGGAGCCCACATAGCCGATGATCTCTCCTTGCTCAACTTTTGATCCTGGGATGATGTTTTTGGCAAAAGCACTTAAATGCTTATAAGCTGTTTCATAGGTTCCATTATGCTTGATCTGCAGATAATTCCCGGACCCCTCACGATAGCTCGCCGTTTCTACGACCCCGCTCCCGATCGCCCGGATAGGAGTACCTTCAGGAGCGCCATAATCAACTCCCATATGCGGGCGGTTTGTTTTAAATATAGGGTGAAAACGGGCCATCGAAAACCCGCTGGTGACTCGCGCTGCTTCAATGGGAGATTTTAGAAACATGCGCTTTAAGCTTTGTCCATCGGGGCGAAAGTACCCTCCTGGATGACTTGCATCGCCATCAAAACGTACTACTTGCACAAGCCTATCGCCGGTAAAAAATTCCGCAGCCCTTAAATAGGACCAAGAAAGGTGTTTGCCTTCTATTAATTTCTCTTGAATGATAAAACTCAAGGTCGCGCCTTCCCGCAGCTCACGACTGAAATCTATGTCCCAGCTGAAAAGTTCCACAAAAGCATTCATTGCCCCAGGATCTATGCCGGCATCCGCAGCAGATTTCCAAAGACTTGCGTTGCCTAAAACGGCGGAAAATCTCACCAGCCTTGACTCTTGCGGAAGCTCGCGGATTTCCCCAATCCAGCCCTTGGCGGAAAACCCCCTCAAGGGACCCTTGATAAACTCAGGAGTGAGCACAAGCAAACGGCCCTGCTCTAGTTCCAGAGTGATCTTTTCAAGGAACTGAAGATTGCAGCATGGCGAATCACTTCGATAAGAAAACTCAAGCTGAGCATTGGATTTGATCTTGCTCAAGTCCACCAAAGCACGAGCCGCTCTACCAATGTGATGGACTTCTGCAGCTGGAAGACCCGCACTTTGAAGTAAACTGGAAAGAGTAGCTCCCTCTGAAAATACTTTTCGAAGAGTTTGCGACGCCTCGGTTGGTGGCACGTGCTCACCCCTAACTTTAGGAATCACAATTTGGTTGGATGGCAATGATGGACGACATTGGGAGACTACAGTTAATAAAAGTAGTTTTAGAACGAGGCTAAATTTAGGAATAAGTTTATTTTTCATAGCCTTACCTTACCTTCAATTGTTTTCCGCTGGCAAACGATAATCCTTAGGGAGGCCTTTTTCTTAAAACCCAGGCTGTCTTAGGCTGCCAGACAGGCGGTCAAAGAGAGATAAACTGACTGGCTAACCAATTTTTTCGGCTGATTTCTCCTGGAATATCGGCGGGCTAAAGAAAGGTACTTGCAGAAGTTACACAGCCGTATTAAGGAAGTGCACAACCGCAGGGCTTGGGGCTCTAACAACCAGAACACTATAAGGACTGAGAGACATGGAAAACACAGCAACAGAAACTACTGCCTCCCTCATTACAGAAAAGCCGGTCGTAACTCGCCGCCGTCGCCGTGCTTTTAAAGAGTTCAGCGATGCGCTTGCATTTGTACGCGCCCTAGGCATCAAATCCCGCAAAGAATGGCGCCTTTGGATCAAAGGTGAACTCGAAGGCGTAGCCAGAAAGCCTGACGATGTTCCTGCGCATCCAGATGGAGTCTATAAAATTTCAGGCTGGCAAGGATGGCGTCACTGGCTCGGAACCGGCGCTAAAGATTTACACTAAAATTTTTGTGTTGAGAAGGCTTTGGGAAGATGACCGAAGCAATGGGATACAGCTAAAAAAACAGACAGCGAGACGAAGAATCTCACTGTCTGTTTTTGCATCGCACACTTCTATACCTATCGCGTCTAAATTATATTTCCACGCAAGCGCCTGCGCACACAAAGCTTAGAAAAGCCTCTAGCTGGAACGGCTGTCTTGCAGACGGTGAGCACTTACAGAGGGTGAGCACTTACAGAGGGTGAGCACTTGTTGAGCTTTGTACACAAATCCAAATTTCAAAATAAATACTCACACTCTTATTTTGAGTCCTGCCTAACGATATTACTCCAAAGCATTTTGAATAAAAAAACATCGTGAGTTGTTTCACGATGTTTTTTACAGAGTCCCAATGAACTTAATTTTGAATCACTTTGGCATGTTGAGCAAAAATATACACCACGTCTCCTGCTTCCCCGATGGCACAAGAAGGGACTCTCTTAGAAAGACGAAGCTTGATGTGGCCATCCACAATCCCTAAATCTTCGCCTTCGAGTGTGGAGTTAACACGCAAAAGGCATTTTTGCGACATAGAAAGGGTTCCTGATTGCTCAGTAGACACCTTGACATAAGTGTCTACCAAAAGATTTACAGTAAGAGTCTGTTCTTCGGGAGATCCTAGAATCAGTGACCTCGCATAGAAGTACTCTCTAGAAAGCTCTTGAGCCTGATTCCGTAGCACCACGTTTCCAGCTAGGCCTACCTCTCGCTCGATTTTTCGAAGGCCAAAAAGGGCGCCTTCAATTCCAGAACGGGCGAGCTCTGTTTCATCTTCTTCCAAAGCAATAAAAACGCTTCTAGCCGAACTTTGCATGGACCTGGCCGAGGACACCACACCATATTCGCTCGCGATCTTTGCTTGACGTATCATCGAGGAAAGTGTGTGTAATACGGCACCAACGGCATCTCTTTGCTCTACTTCCAAGCCCTGGGCCACTGCAATGGAAACCGAGGAGTTTCCTGCTACAAAAGCCAAGACACTTGCTACCAGCACTTGTTTCATGAGTTTCATAAAGTTTCTCCTAAATAGTTGTTCGGTACTCGCCCTAGTACCTAGCAATTTAAGTGCCAAATTTAATTAGAAAAAGTGCGCCAAATAGACTCCATTCATGCTGAAATTGCACACGCCTCCTCAAGAAAATACGAAAATGGTAACAATTTGATACTTCCATGAAGGTCTATAAATATATCTATCTAAACTCACCAAATTAAAAATAGGGCCGAAAGATCTGCATCATCAGGTCGCCATTTTTTAAGGTTCACTATTTGATCAGGAGAGCCTTGTAAACAATCCATGAAGTAAAAGTCCGCGCCTTTCCTGCCGGGATGTTGATCCAGGAAATGAAAGCAGGCCTTGCTTTCGCTGAGAGGATGGACTCCTCGCCTCCCGCGCCAACTCACCTATCTCAAAACTTTACCTATTTTGATTTCATAAGCTCGGCTGATGTGAGTCCTGTAAGTTCTTGGAGACCTTTGGAAAGTTTTAAGAGTCCTAAACCTAATATCAACATGGAAGGAAGTGCAATCACCGGGAACGAAAGAGCATTCATTTTTCCTAGCTCAGAGTTAAACGCTTCAGTCCCCGGCTCACTTTTAATAAGCCACATTGCTAGGGAAAAGTTCAAAACGGCACTTAAGACAAACGAAGCTGCTACGATGAGATTGACGGCTTTTAAAAGATCGAGAAAACTTTTACCAGTGCCTTTTTCCTGGAGCGCTTGTTCGATTCTATCTTTATGAAAAATCATATCGCTATAAATGAAGGCGTTGATCAGGGGCTTGCGCCAGGATAAAGACATCAAGGTCGCTATTCCTAGTACACTAGGAAGCAGAGCTTCTTTCACGGCAAACCAAATTCCCGTTGCTCGAAACATGCCTAGGGCCCCCGAAGCGAGCACACTTGCAAAGCCTAAAAGCGACATTAAACTCGTTTCACGTCGGGTGTAATAATCCCAAGCAAAATAACCTATGGGGAGTGCGATGGCCAAGGCTAAGGCTCGATCGGCTCCCAGATGGGGAGTCCCCTTGGTTAAAACCAAGGAAGGCAGAACAATATTCATCACAATACTGATCAAAACATTTTCATCTCGTTTTGCCTCAACCATGAGCTCTTCTCCCAGCAAGAAAAAGGTAATTTTATCGGAGGTTAGGGAGAATCCCAATGAAAATATTGACGGCTTCTCAAAATAAAGATACATGATTGTTTCTTTTCTAAACATGGAGTTCTAAATGGCAACGAAGAAAGCTGGCAAAGCGAGTAACCCCACCCCCGGATTTACAGTAGTAAAGCGCGGCGATGGGCGCTATGCAGTGCGTAAGGGCGGCAATTACATCAACGGTGAAAAAAAGGTAGAAGTTTTAGTCGCTCATGGGCTGATTAAAGCACAAGCCAAAAAAGCTGTTGCAGCAGCTCCTGAAGCCTAAATCAAAAGTTTAGGGCAGGTATTTGTTTTGAATTACAATCGGGTAGGAGGGGCGTAAGCCCCGACCTCCCACAGAACCGTGCGTACGGATCACGTATACGGCTCCTCAAGTTAACTTTATCCAAGTCTTTACATGA
>JBAXBA010000069.1:0-19723 GCA_037142195.1 Pseudomonadota bacterium | reverse complement strand
ACTCAAAAGAGTGATAAATCATTATTTATTCTGAGTTTTTAAATTCCCTCTTTAGTGGATGTATTTGATTTTTATAAGGAAAAATGGTCGGGGCGATAGGACTCGAACCTACGACCTCATGCTCCCAAAGCCCTACCCTTTTACAGAGCCACTAAGCTTTCCTGACATTAATGCTGTTTGAACCCTCAGCCATATGGCAAGAACAGGAAACGTCACCATGACAGCCGCTGCAGACACCAGCTGCCACTGGGTTTTAAAGTCAAATACATATTTCTTAAGCCCTACTGGCAAGAGATATTTGGTTTCTTCAGACATAAATGTAAGAGCAAGCATAAACTCATTCCAGGAAGTGATCATGGAGAAAAAGCCCGTCACAACAATTCCAGGAATGCAAAGGGGCATCATGATCTTCCAAAAGATCTGGAAATGACTCAGCCCGTCCATTCTGGCTGCTTCTTCTAGGGATTTAGGTACCGTATCAAAATAGCCCTTCAGCATAAACACACAAAAAGGTAGGGCTGTCGTGGAGTACGCTATGATCAATCCGACATAAGAATTGAGTAGCCCCAGTCGGACCATAAGTTGATAGAGAGGGATCACCAGAATAATGCCTGGAAACATTTGGGTAACTAGAAAGAGAAATAAACCGGTTTCTCTTCCCTTAAAGCGAAACCTAGAAAAAGCATAGGCCGCGGTACTCGCAAAGAAAATGCCGACAAGTGTGGTACCTAATGCTACGATTAAGCTGTTTCCAAACCATTTTAGAAAGATGTAGTCGTTATCTTTGATGACATCCCAGTAGTTGGCAAAACGGGGTTCACTTGGAAAAAGTTCCAATTTTTCTGAAAAAACGGCGCTCTCACTTTTTAGCGATGTAGAGACAATCCAAAGAAGAGGAAAGACGGCATAGAAACTTCCCAAAATCAAAATAATATACTTTAAAACACGAAACCCTAGGGGGTCGCTTCCCACAATCGTTAATACTTCGTCGTTTTTATTCATACACGTGTTTCCTTGGTCATGCGGCTGTAAATAGAAGACAAAACAATCAGAATAGAGAGGATAATCACTCCGTAGGTACTTGCCTCAGCAAGGTTCCACGACTCAAAGGCCTCTCGATAGGCGTAGGTGGCTAGGATTTCTGTACTTCCATAAGGGCCACCTTTGGTCACAAGATAAATGACGGGAAACATATTAAAGGTCCAAACAAATCCCAGAAGGATGACGCTTAACGATACCGGTCTGAGCATAGGGAGAGTGATCTGTCTAAACTGTTGAAAGCGGCTAGCTCCATCCAACATGGCAGCTTCGTAAAGGGCGCCAGGTATGGTTTTTAGGCCGGCAAGGATAGAAACCATCATAAAGGGATACCCAAGCCAAACGTTGGTAGCAATGGCCGCAGTCATGGCCCAAAAAGGTTTGGATAGCCAATTGATGGGTTGCATATGAAAGTTTTGAAGAATCTGATTAAAGAGACCATAGTCTCCATTGAACATCCACCTCCAGGAAAACGCAGCTACATAGGCTGGTACCGCCCAAGGCACCATCAGCAGAAGTCTAAAGAGACTCCGGCCTTTAAATCCATGATTGAGAAGCAGAGCAAACATCAGTCCTAAACCAAAGTGGAAACTCACATTGACCACGGTCCATAATACGGTCTGACCCAGAACGCGAAGAAGATCCGAGTCCCCGCTAAAGAGAATTTCTTTATAGTTTTCAAGGCCAATGAATTGATAGGAAGGGGCCTCAAACGCATTCCCCATGGAATACTGATCGATATCTGTAAAGGAAAACCAAATCCCCTTTATCAACGGATAAAAAACTGTGAGTCCCATCGCGAGAATAGCGGGGGCTAAAAAGACCCAAGCAACCCATCCAGAGCCCGCGGGGCCTACTTGTTTTTTCTGTGCTTTAATAGCTTCTGCCATTGCTTTTGAACCTTTCTCATCGCGCTTGCTGCGTCTTTATTGAGCGATAGTGCATCTTCCACACTGCGGTCGAGTGCTGTATAAATCCCCCCACCCTCGGGAATCACTGGCCTCGAAGTGGCGACATCCAATTGACTTTTAAATGCAGAAATCAATTTTAGATTTTTCACCTCACTGGAGTTCCATGCGGATTGACGGGTGGGAAGCAAGTTATGATTTTTAGCGAGCAAGATTTGATTTTTTGTCTCGCTTAAAAAATTCGCAAACTTGATCGCTTCCGGTTTCACTGTGGACCCTTTGAAGACCACATAAGAATGTCCCCCTACGGGCGAGAAATTTCCTTTTGGTCCCCGGGGAATGATAGCTACACCAAGGTTTTCGGGATCTTTAAATTCGTCACCATTAAGGGCATCCGAAGTCGACCACGGGCCATTGATGATCATGGCATAGCGGCCTTGTTTAAAGCCGGTCATCATATTGTTATAGCCGTTTACAAAGTCCATTTCTTTGGGGCTGACCCCATAGACCTGCATAAGGTCAATCATAAACTGAATTCCTTGGATACTTTCCGGATCCGCAATGTGAATCGAAGAGTCTTCCCCACGTATCAGCCCACCCCCAAAAGACCAGATAAATACCTGAGCCCAATAACCAGCTGGGTTAAACGATAAGGCCCACTTTTTTTCCTTGGGAGAAGAAAGAGTTTTACCTGTTTGAGCGAGCTCCTCCATGGTTAAGGGGACACTGACTTTTTTCTCCCGAAAGATGCGCTTGTTGTAAAGCAGAGCCAGACAGTCGGTCACCTGGGGAATACCGTAATTTTTGCCTTCCCAAAAAGCATAGCTTTGAGCCACTTTGAGAAAGTCTTTTTGATCCGCTTCCGACAGCTTGATTTCTTCCAGGAGTCCCAAGTTCGCAAATTCTGCGATCCATGCTATTTCCGATCTAAGTACGTCAGGAGCTTTCCCGGCTTGGGCAGAGATCTTGTATTTATTTTGAGCATCACTAAACGGAACATTTTGGATCTTGATCTTAGTTCCCGGATTTTCTTTTTCAAAATCTTTAACGATCGCTTCCAGGGTTTTAGTCTCTTCCGTGTTCATGGTATGCCAAAAAACCACATCAGACGCTTCTGCCTGAGAAGATCCCAGCCCCGTAAGGCCTATCGCAGGAAGCAAGAAGAGATAAAGTGGTTGGCTCCAAAAAGTCATTAGTAGGGTTATAAATCGCGTCATACGAGTTCCTTTGTAAAGCGCTGAACCTTGCCATCGAGGCCATAGATTTCAAAGTTAATGCTGCGCCAAGGAAGGGTTTTCACCTGACCTACAAGGGTTTCCATATGCCCTGTTAGGGCATCTTTGGCTCTTTTAACAGAGATTTTGAGTTGGCACTTTTCTTTGAGACTCTTGCTTTGGCCATCATCCCAGTGAAGGGTAAATGTCGCCGCATCGGTAACCAATCCTAAAACCGTCATCACAGAACCAAAGGAATCGGAGTTTCTTCCGGGCTCCGCCAAGGGGAGAAGCGTATTTTCCCTTAGAAACAGGGGAGAAGCTCCCAGTGGCGCTTCCACGTAGTGGTCACCTTTAGGGAGGATCTTTAAATGGCTACGCTCTTCCAGACTCTCCACATTCCAATGAAGATGAGTTTCCGGAAGGTACACCACCCTACCCCGTGCTTGATTTGCTAAAATAGGAGCGGCTAAAAGTGAGGAACCGCAAAGAAACTGATCCTCGGTAGAGCGAGCCCTCGCGTCCGCCTCAAAGTCAAAACCGAGCATACGGATGGGTGGTTCCGAAGACTCTAAAGCTTCGACATAGGACGAATAAAGGTAGGGCAATAACGCATAGCGAAAGCGAATCGAGTTGCGGCTATGGTTTAAAGTATCAGAATCAAAGGCCCAAGGTTCTTGGTGCTTACAAAACAGATTAGAGTGATTTCTAAATAGGGGCATGTAGACGGCAAGTTGATTCCATCTTGTCAAAAGCTCCCCACTGGAATCATAACTAAACCCTCCAATATCAGCGCCGGCATAATAGAAGCCGCAAAGCCCGAGAGAGCACATGTGTTGAATATTAAGTTTTAGATGTTCCCACCAGCTTGCGTTGTCCCCAGTCCACATGCCACTAAAACGGTGTTGGCCTATATAGGTCGAGCGCGACAGAAGGTGATAGCGCACATCGGGTGCAAAAGAGTCATAACCCTCCTTTACGGATTCTGCCATTTTCATCCCAAAAAGGTTGTGCACAAGGTCCTGAGACACACGTCCCTGGGATTCTGTTTGATGATACATGGCTTTCATATCTTCGCGGCTGTTCTGACTTTTCTTGATTTCATCAACAAGGAAAAGAAACTTAATCCCGAGATTTTTATCCTTGGTGGTGGTGTCTACTAAAGTCTTTACACTTTTTTCTAAACCTTCAGGACTATAGAAAATGGCCGGCTCATTCATATCGTTCCAAAAGCCATCAATCCCCATATCGTGAAGCATTTTATACTTAGCTCCCCACCAAGCCCGCGCTTTGGGATTTAAAAAATCTGGGAAATGTGTCAAGCCAGGCCAAACGGAGGCTTGAAAGGGCTTTCCGTCTTTATCGGTGATAAATAAACCTTGTTCCATTCCCTGTTCATAGACTTCATAGCCCTTTTCAATCTTCACGCCAGGATCAATGATGGGCGCCACTCGGATGCCTTTGGTTTTAAAGGAGGAAATCATATTTTTAAATTTAGGGAATCGTTCTTCACTAATGGTGAACACTTTAAAGTCATCCATGTAGTCTAAATCTAGATAGACAGCATCTAAAGGTATTTGATGGGTCTCAAATTTTGCCACGATCGATTCTACATCTTGCTGCGTCACATACCCCCAACGGGATTGGTGATACCCGAAGGACCATCTAGGAGGAAGAAAAGGCTTTCCCACTAAATGGAGAAAGGTCTTTGTAATGTCTTTAAGTGAGGACCCTTGAATAAAATAAACATCAAGATCTGCAGTCGCTGTGGTTATGGTGAGTTTGTTGCTGTCTGAAAATCCGACATCAAAAATCACTTCCCCTGGGTAATCCACGAAAACCCCAAACACTTCCGTTTTTGACTTCCAAATAAAGAAGGGGTGGCTCCCGTATAGGGATTCTTTCTCAGGGGTATGCTGAAAATCGTCAATCGCGTACATCCGGCAACGGGCGCCACGTTTATTAACATTTCCCATAGTTTGCCCGAGACCGAAGATCTCCGTGTCACGGGTCATGGCTCGAGACAGAACTACTGTGCCATCAGGCTTCTTTTCAGATTCAAGGGCTTGAAGGTGATTTAATGTCTCACAGGGGAAATTAGATTCGCCTAGAGTTACGGCTCCTGTTACAAAGGGATTGCCAAGTCGATACCTGGTCACCGGAGTTTTCGTTTCTTGTTTTTGCTGTAACATCAATCCTACCTTTTTAATTTAAAATAAACATACCAAACCCAGTCAAAATAGCGTGTTTCGCATATTTGTGGGACACAGTCCTGGAAGAACCCCTAATGGGATTGTGAGCTCACCAGCAAGAAAGCACGATCTCTGGGAAGATGAACTTGAACCTCACCTTGGGTTCCAACCCTAAGCTCTGAGTTAGTTACCACTTCTTTAATGACGGAGCCCGGAGCAAAGCGAGTATAAAGAGTCACATTTTGGCTTTCTATACTCAAATTTTCATTAGAAATAAAATAGGCATAGTCGTCGCCAAATTTACGTTCAAATCCCCATAGAAATTTTCGATCAAAGGCTGGATTGCCCACTTGGAATTTTTGACCATCGGCTTCAAGGAAAAAGTCCATGGTCAGATCCCCGCGGGTCAAGGCCTGGTGAGACTTTCTCACGGCAATCAAACGCTGGTAGAATTCAAATAGGGCCTTATCGGGAGCCACAGAATATTTTGTAGAAAAATGTCTCTGACAAAACTCCGATCCACCCGTCCGGGCTCCTGCATCTTCAAATGCCGTTGTGCACTGGGTTTCATCCTCGTACTTAAGGTCATCCCAAAGCATCGGCTTACGGTTGGTGGGATCATCAGCGCCCCACATGCCAACCTCTGCCCCGTAGTAAATCATAGGAGCGCCCGTATAGGCCATTTGAAAGGTAATGAGAGCTTTGTAAAATTCTGAGTCTTCACTGCTAGGTTTCCCATTATCATAGGGAGAATTGGTCTGATGAGGCCGGTTGATATCAGCCTCATCCCAAAGAGTATGCTGTCCTAGAACTCGCGGTGGCGGGAGCAAAACGCGATTGGCCATCTTCGTTTTAGAATAGATTCGGTCGGTATCGTGACTTTCAAGCATGGACCAAAGACTAGGAATGACTTCAGATCTTTGATTTTTTTGTCTGTAATCTACAAAACCCTTAATCCATGAAGGGAAGTACTTTCGTTCATCCCCTGGACCTGTATTGTCGATCATCCATGATTCCGAAATTGTCCTCACAGTATAATTCATCAAGCTGTCGGCACTATCGCCTTTCAATATATCAAAACCATCACCCCAGTCTTCAGCCAGGATTAAGGCATCCGGACGAATGTCTTTCACTCGACTTCTAAACTTTCGCCAAAACGTTTCGGGAATATCTCGATAGACATCTAGGCGGATGCCATCGGCTCCTTCAAAATTGAAAGATTTTTGTCTTCCTTTTAACATCCCAGACACCTTTTTAGGGGCAAGCCATCTCTGGGCAATTTTAAATACAAACTCTTGGTAGTCTGGATGAAGGGCTCCGTCCCATTCGTTACTCTTTCTTACTTGGGGCATCGTACACACGTTCCCTGTCCACCCTCGAAAGCGAACCTTTGTGGCAAAGGGAAACTTTTCTTGATTCGGAAAGGCATCTGATAAGAGGCAAGGATAATATTGACGCTCACTTGGTGAAAAATTCCCACTCGTATTAATAACGGACTCAATCCAATCTTTGTAGGGAGACTGAGGGCCGCGCATCGCGATGTCTTCCATCATAATTCCAGATGCTGCCGAATGATTAAAAACGCCATCGATAACGACGCGCATGCCCGCTTTATGAAACTCGTTTACAAGGCTCATAAAGTCGATGTCTGCATTCGTAAACCCCCAAGAGCTGTCGTCTCCAAGATCACGCCTAGAAAGAATCTCCACATCCTCCCCATAAAGGGTAGGCGGTCCACTCTGATTCGAGGTAGGACCAAAATAAGGATCAATATGCCGATAGTCTGCAGTATCATATTTATGTAAAGACGGTGAAACAAAAACTGGATTTAAGTAAACCCCTTCAATGCCCAGTTTTTTCAAGTAAGGAATCTCTTTTCTGATTCCCTCAAGATCTCCGCCATATCTTCGACCTAAATAGATTTCTAAATCTAGATCTCTGGGAAAAAGGTAAGCTTTTGCCCCAAAGGATTCATTAAAGGCTTGATTAAGCTCAGGCAAATTCTGTCTAAATAGAGTTCTTAAGCGATCCTCTTCTGGGCTATAACCAAACCAATCAGAACGCCAATCTGAGATTGGCATGACGCTTCCTCTTAGTTCTGGCAGAACCTTAGCTACCCAGCTGGAGATTTCACCGCCTTGGTCATTTCTAGAGTCGCCGTTTCGAAACCGCTCGGGAAAGATTTGGTACCAAACGATTCCCTTGCTCCATTCGGGAACTGTGGATGAGGATCCGACCGCGAAGGTTGAAAACAGTATGAGTTCCAAAATAAAAAAAACCTTAGCCATAAAGTCCCCAAGCATAGTAGCAAGAGCTTTCAACCTACCCCAATCACTCAAGATTTTCCAATCATTTCGTGGAACCACCAAAAGGAGTTTTCTAAGGAAAACTGCGGAATTGACGATATTTTACACACATAGAGGAATTTCATTTGCCCCCAACTCGCCAGCACAGTAGCGCCATTTGGCTTAGTACGATGACCCATGCCTACCAAAAGGTCAGGGCAGAGGCTCTATTTATCCGGGGCGTCCAGGTTGAGTTCATGCAAACTATCGGAGAACTCAAGGCTTTTTTAAGAACGAAACGAGTTTCTGTCATTATAGTTTCAGATGATTGCGAAGACGCCTTTCTCGAGACCTATTTCAAGCCCTTAACCGCATTACCTGATACGGCAGGTGCCAGGCTCATTTTAGATCAGACATGCGCACATGCTGAAACGGCCGCCCTAGCCTTAGCCAATGGATTTAGGGATATTCTGCCAGCGACCCTTGACGCCCAAGAATGGCTTGCTCGATTTATGTTTTCCGCTGCTGTAAGCCCCTTTCGCCTAAACCCTCCACACTGCCAGTTGGCCATGAATCAGCGCGGCTCTTTGGAAATTCCGGCATGCCTCGTTTCTATTTCGGAGGCGACCCTTAGATTAGAATCTCGGCTTCAAGCGGAACCTGGTTCAGAGATCAGCCTTAGAGGTGAACTTCCGTTGCTTCTTGGTAAAGAGGTTCTTCGTGGAACCGTTCTCAGTACAGATACGAAAAAACTCCTACATAAACTCAGCCACTCTCTTGATGTGGAGCTGGATCTAGATCATCTCACCCGTAAAGAACTCTCTGACATCGTCACCAGGATGCAAAAGCAAATAACCTTCCATCCCAAGCGAATTTTCGTAGTTGTCTCCCATTCGGATACACGTTTTCAGGTTTTAGAACACTTTCAAAAAGAAGGTCACATAGTACGCTGCGCTATAAATCGAAGTAGCGTATATGAATACCCGAAATTCTTTTCTCCCGAACTTGTGGTTATAGAAAGCCGATTTTGTAGAGATGAAAACCAAGATCTTTTCGAAAAACTTATAGAAAATATAAGCCCTGAGGTTCTAGTAGCCATAATTGGAGACGAAAAAGATCATCTTAGCATCGTCGCCAAATTTAACACAAACAAGTTTAAATTTGTTTCCAAAAATCTTAATGACTTCATGTCACTTCCCCGCGAGCTGTCCCCCGACCCTCATCCCTTAGGGCGTGTCGACTTACCCACCACACACCCCTTGGTGCCACTCACCATTTTAGCGCCTATCGTACTGTCTAGGCTTCATACCCAAGTTGGGGAATTTCGATCGAATCTCTTGATTTCAAACTTCTCCCTGGCAAGGCTTCATACACCTGAAATTACCAAGGCAATGGGACGAGCGCCCATCATAAAAATTACGGCTGTAAGCCAAAGTCAGATCCTCGCAGTTAAAGACGAAGGCAAAGCGAACCCTTTGCCTTGCAAGTATATGTTCTACTTTGCTGACCTGACTACCAGCGAACGCTCTCTGTTAAACTTTTACATGTCCCGAGAATTTTCTACAGAACTGTCTCGCTTTGGACGCATACCTGAAACTATGCGCTCAGATGGGAACCAGGGATACCCGTCAGATTCCCTGCCAAATCTAGGACCTACAGATCCTTCAGATATTGATATTATAGAAGAAAAGTTGGGAAATTATATCCCGTCTTCGGCTGTCTCAAAGCCTTTTGTCGTCCCTAAATGGATTCAAGCTATTTTACTTCTCATCGGAGTAGGCATCTTTATTTGGGCTGCAATGACCATAGGTTTTGTGCAAATGGAAACCGTTGGAGACAAGTATTCCAAGCCTTTTGTCAATTTCAAAAACCAGAAAGAACTAGAAAAAAGAGGTTTGCTTCCGGTTCCTGCTAACCCCGCCCCCTCGCCATTTGATACAGCAATGCCTCCTGGAGAAGCACCCCAAACTCCAGAAACAGAAAGCCCAACTCGAACGAAATCAGAGACCAACCTTTAAAAAGATAAACCTCGCGACCCAAATCCATAAAGTTCACTCTAAGAAACCCATTTGGTTTAAAGGTTTCCGATGAGGTTCCGCTTCTCGACTTTCATGGAATTACGCTTATATTAGTTTAGCCCAGCCTTGAAAAAAAATGAAAGAAAACATGATAAAAAGGGCCACTGAGTTTGAGGTAAAACACCTCCAAAGAAACGCCTTCTGCCGGAATAACTATTGAATATTCTATGGTTTTTGAGATAATACACCTCATTTGGGGGTGAATTATGGTAGAGCTAACCAAGCTTGATGGGCGCATTATTTTTTTGAACATCGAAGCGGTGAAATATATGGAACAAGCTCCCCACACTGTCATTCACTTGATTAATGGAGACACCCTTTTGGTGAAAGAATCCCCTTTAGAAATCTCCGAGCAATTGATTCGCTTCAAAGCCAAATTGCTGAGAACAGTTGAGGCACAATGAACTCATTTTTACTTTTTCGTATCGCGACTTTGATATTAGGCCTTTCGGTAGGATCTTTGTGCATGGGGACGCCTAGCGAACCCAGTAAATCGCAAGATTCCCCTCGAGCGAAAGTCCTTCTGGTCGATAAAGTGAAGATAGAAGTCCTTCCTAATATAGGGCATCTAAAGGGCGTCAAAGGGACTTTCATTACGGATAAGGCAACGCTTGGAGAAATATGGGCCGCCTTAATGGATTACGGTCAGTACTCGGAATTTATGCCCCTAACGAAAAAAAGCAAAATTCTAAAAAGTGAGGGCTCAACGGTTTGGGTAGACTTGCTTCTAAAACTTGGATTTACAGAGGTCAACTACCAACTGAAAATGGATCACAAGCTCCTAGCAAATGTCGCTGAGTCTAGCTGGGTTAGAGTCTCAGGAGATATGGTGGATATAAAAGGCTCTTGGAAGCTAGAATCAGAAAATACCTATGTCAAAGCTACCTATATTTCTTATGTCGATTCAGGATTCTTTGTTCCAGGATGGCTGGAAAGTCTTTTAACTGAGAAATCTGTTCCAGATCTCTTCGATGCGGTGGTTTCGCGGGCTATAAAAATGGCACAGGCTGAAGGCACGATTTCTAGTCAAAATGGCGCTCAAGTAAAGCGGCTCTAAAAATCTAATCAGCTCTTATGATAAATTCTTTACGGCTCTCTTTGGGAAGTCCTAACACACTTTTTTAGCCAAGAAGAAAGAAAGAAAGAAAGAAAGAAAGAAGAAGGTTGGTCGTAAAAAATCACATTCCCTTTGTCATCATGACGGTGACATTCTAAAATAAAAGACTCCCTAATGCGAATATTAAGGCACTTATGGGAGCAAGACATAAACCCCAAATCAATAGACCTTTGCTTGTTTTACTTCTCACATCCTCAGACTCAATTTGCGCAATACACAAGGCACCCAGGGTTGAAAAGGGACTTGCATCTACCACGTGGGCACAAGATCCTACTGTGGCTACGTAATACCAAAGTGGAATTTCAGGGGTCGAGGAAGCAACGCCCACGACAACAGGAAGAAAGAGTGGCAACACGACGCCTACCGAGCTTGAAAAGGTCGATAAAAGTCCTGCAGAAAACCCCAGAGTGAAAATAAGTAAGAGGGGAGAATGGAACTCTCCTAGCCAAACAACAATACCCAAAAAAGCCCCCTTTGACTCAAGTAGCTGCAAAGCAAAGGTCATGCCACAAACCAATACAATTGTACTCCAGGAAACTCGAGCAATAACTTGCTCGGGGTCTTGAAAGGACTTAGTCAGCATAAGTCCTGCTAGGGCTACAAATCCTAAAAGTCCTGCTTCCTGGCTCAAATTTCTAAGAAGAAAGTGGGATTGGAAGAGCTGAGGAGCGATGCCGCCTAGCCCCAAAATCGCTGCAAATGCTAAAAAAAAGAGACTCGAAATATAGTGCTGCCTGCCCCAAGGAGTGACTTCAGAGGAAGTTTCCAATTTCGACTTTAACTGCTGAAACCACTGTGCGCCGCCCAATAGAAACCAACCGCTAATAGCTATCGCTATTTGAATTCCTAAAACGATAAAGGAAATCCTCCAACTGTCCGCGTCATTAAAAGAACTTCCTTCTAGCAACGTCTTGGTCACAATGCCGCCTAGGGAGAGTGGCGACATACTTGCTGCATTTGCTGCGGAAACAACGGAAATAGTCATGACTAAAGGACTAAGTCCTAGAGCTTTTGCCATCGGAAGAGCCATCGGCGCGACGAGCCCTATGGAAGAAATATTGCCAAGTCCCGCAAAAGTAACCGCGCACACAAACAAGCTCATCAAGAGGGGAACAAACTTCTCTGAACTTAAACGTCGAAGTAGCTCAACCCACCGGAAAATAGTGCCGTTTCGTTCCAGCGCTGAAAAGAAACTAGTGACACCTAACAATATAAAAAAAAGCTTCAGGGGAAATAGCCGTAAAAGGTCCGCTACTGCCATGTGATAGTAGCCCAGGCCCATCAAGATACTAAAAGCGATTCCTAGCAATCCATTATGGATTTTCATATGAAAAGATTCCCAATAGTTCTAGCGCGCTGCCTCGGGGCTAGGTGTACAAAATTCTTTGACTTTAATGATTTTTCGAGGGAATCGGCCTTCCATATCAATTTGAAGATCATCATAGCGAAAGGCTTTCTGATAGACACTTTCAGCAAGTTCTAAGGTTGCTTGGAGCTGACAGTTTTGTTTATTGGTAACATAGTTTCTTACACAGATTGGAATATATCCTTCATCGACTTTTTCTTTATTGTCAGCTTCAGGCATAGCGTACCACTGACACTTAGATTTATTATTGGTAAAGAGCTCGCATCCGCTTAGCCCCAAAAAAGAGCATAGGGTAATGAGGATTCTTTTTTTGCTTTTATTCATGATGGCTACTCATATTTAATCTTTATTTCTACTCGCCTGTTTAATGCCCGCCCCTCAGCAGTTCCATTATGGGCTATGGGCTTGGCATCTGCCCAGCCCGAAGCCGAAATATCCTTAAGAGGGAAATCAAATTTTGTCGTGATATACTTGACGACCCAAGCCGCCCGCATGGCTGATAGTTCCCAATTTCCGAACTCACCCTCGGTTGGCGGCAAAGAATCGGTATGACCTTCCACGGATATGGGCCTTCCAAGATCTTTAAGGGCAGATGCCAACTTGTCAATTTCTACCAAAGCATTGCGCCCCACCCGGTATTCGCCGGCTTTGTAAAAATGACTTGCCAAGAGGCGGATGACGATCCCCTCATCAGTTTTTTGAACGCTGACAATCCTTTCAGAACCTACGCTGGCATCTTTGGGACTTCTCCTTTCACCAGGTACTGGGTCTTCTAGCTTCATCTTCAAAATCTTGATTTCATCTTCGATAACCTTGGATTTCTTTTGAGAATCGGGGAATTTCTTCATCATGGAAGGGCGCGCTTGATCGCCCTTAAAATTCTCAAAAATACCAAATCCCTGTTCTTTAGGTCCTGCCCTCTTATCTACGGGAAGGTCTTGTAAACTATCGGCAAAAACCTCAACGGCAGCGGCAGCCACTTGATCTATTTTTTTATCCGGGCGCGATGTATTGGAAAGAGCATAGAGTACTACGAATAGACAAAAAAGAAGTGTCATCATATCCGCATAACTTACAAGCCAGCGTTCGTGATTTTCAAATTCAGGACACTTCTTTTTTCCCATGTCTAGTGCTCGCCGCCAGAAGAATGAACAAATATACGAAGCTTGGCTTCAATCAGCTTGGGGTTCTGACCAGTAAGAATTCCTTCAATGCCTATCATAACCATCATCCGGGCATGGTGTTCGATACCCGCTTTTCGTTTTAACCTTTTGCCTATGGGAATCCCAAAAATGTTAGCAACCCCTACCCCCCATACCGTTGCAATGAAAGCAACAGAAATACCAGGGCCAATCTTTTCTGGTTGATCGAGAACGCCCATCACTTTCATCAAACCAATTACCGCCCCAAGAATTCCGATTGTCGGTGCAATAGCTCCCACATCTTCCCAAAACTTAACGGAAACTTCAGCTTCCTCATGCTCGAAGTCTGCCTCCGTCTCGAGCGCATCGCGGATAATATTTGGATCCGTGCCATCTACGGCCATGCGAATGCCAGTTGCTAGCGGCTTAAAAAGAATCGTCTCCACTCGCTTTTCTAAAGCCAATATGGACTCTTTTCGGGCAATGCCCGCCAACTCCAGGATTTCTGTCATCAAAGCTTCTGGGTTGACTGGACTGGCTTTGGCATACTTCCCTAAAGCTTTAAGGCTATTGATATAGTCTGGTATCGGATAGGCCACCATCAAAGCGCCAACCGTCCCACCCATCACAATCAGAATTGATGGTAAATTGACAGCAATCTCAGGAATGAGACCCGCAGCATGTTTAGCTACCATGCCCCCCATAATCATTCCCACGGCAATGATTGGCCCCAAAATCGCGCCTAAATCCATTTGCCAACCTCCTTTTGTAGTCTCCATTCTGATTATACGCCAAGACTACGTATTTAAAGACATTTGCATTTTAAAGAGCTGCTAAACCACAGTGCAATTAGCTGAAACCATTAATCTATTACAATTTCTCTTCTAATGTCCTAAAATGTCGGTTATGCGATCATTTGTGCCGACCTGCCGCACGAGGAGAATTTATGGAAACCAGAATCCCACAAGTAGACCCCAAAGCCTTAGCCAAAGCTGTAGCACCCTTTGAATCCACAGAACCTTGGCAAGGCTTATTGAAATTTTTTATTCTATTTATCCCCGTTTTAATCGGCGGCAAATGGCTCATTTTTGATAGTCCTGACCTTTTGACCATGTCCCTTGTGACGGTACCATTTGCCCTAGTCTACGCATCTCTCTTAATTACAACTCACGATGCTATTCATACGACTTTGACAGGCTTCAAAGCCTTCGATGAACTAGCCCCCAGACTGATTTCATGGCCCGTATATTCCATACATAGCGTCTATCAAGAAGTTCACAAACTTCATCACAACATGAATGGTAGTAATTTGAGCGATCCCGAACGTGTTCAATACTCGGTAAGCGAATACGAGAACAGTTCGAAGGCTATGAGATTTTTTATCAGAAACCAGTGGTTCTTTAATTTGTTTGTTTTTACCGGTGTGGGCTTCATTTCTAAAACAGCTATTTTTGGAGCCAACTTCTTTAAAACCTCCAAAACGATGCGACGAGCATTTTTTATGGATGCATTTGGCATCGCGCTCATGAACAGCATCATTTTAACTCTAGCTGTGGTTCAGGAACGAGTTATCTATTACGCACTTTGGTACTTTATTACTCAATATGTCGTAGGATTTGTTCTTCAGTTAAGGGCTCATGTGGAGCACTATGGGCTATGGGGCAAAGGAAAAAACTTCTACGACACACAAGTGTGGAACTGCCGAAACATGAAAGTACCTTATTATATTTCATGGTATTTTAATTTTCTGTCCTTTCATACCATTCACCATGCATTTCCAAGAGTTCCTTTCTATAAGTTAAAAGATGCTCAAAACGCCATGAGAGCGGTCTATGAAAAATCAGGGCTCACAATTCCTGAGTCGGACTTAGGCTATATAAAGCAGTCCCTTAATCTAGCTCGAAACCCGGTTTTAATTGACGACAGAAAGCCGCAGTTAGCAGGACAATCAACAATTTTTATTTCATCTTTAACCTGATAGCTAAACAAACTGTGACACCTAAAAAATCCTTTTTTAGGCAAGAAATGAGTCACCAAAAGACTTCCTAGACGCTTCCACTTGTCAGGAAGCTATTGGGAGATTGTGAGCTAACGGCAACTGGGGCCGTTGCCTAGCTACAGTTTAGACCTGGAAGAGCACATCGCCTTCTTTTCATTTGGGTCCAAAATCTTTGGATTCCATTGCATTACTAAAAAAATGCATAGCCTAAAAAAAGGAAAATGAAAATCCCTTAACGTTATTTATTTCATTCGACCTTTCCATTCTCTGACTAGATAAGAATGCGTTTTGCAGAGCACCATTCTTGAGTTCGGCCTAAGTCTCCTATTTTTCCGCAGGGCAATCTTGATAGATGGACCTGCCTTAAATTTAGCTCCGTATTTTGACTTTTCACCAAAGGACCTATGATTCTGATGAGTGCAGACTGCATTTTAGAAAATTCAAAATAGTACTGATTCGCACAAATTTCGCTTTTTCCGTTTGTGCGTAAAGTTACAGGTTTCAGCGCACTAGAAGCTGCCACGTAAAAAAAACCTACTTTATCAACTGATTCCGCAAGGCTCGGGCCAGATCGAGAATTGGCATAGAAAAAGCATGAAACAATCGAGAGCAGCCTACTGTGAAGGGGTATTGCGTTAAAAACAAGCATTAAGGAGTTTGGCGTCTATGGAAGTTAAAAGAAAGTTGTATCTTGCCTTTGTCATTTTTAGTGTTTTATCAAGTGCTGCATTTGCTGGCCCGACAGTAGTAACTGCTCCGGTTACAAGTCTTTACATCCCCACCGGGTTTGACGATAACGACAATTCAGAAATTGTAGTAGCTGGGGTTTTTCCGTCAGCGTGTTACAAAGCTGGTTCCAGTCAAGTACAGCTAAATCCTCAGATTAATGAGATCGAAGTTTCCGTGACCGCTTACAAGTATGACGGCTTTTGTGCGCAGGTTCTCACCCCATTTCTACAAACCATTAAACTGGGAATCCTTAAAGCCGGCGATTACACAGTGCGGATTAGAAGGTCTGAATTAATGGATCACATATCTATAGGAAAATCTCTTACCAGAAGCCCTGACGACTACCTCTATGCGCCCGTAGAAAACGCCGCCATGGACCTCTCAGATGGTTCCCAAAAAATTATCTTAGAAGGAACCTTTCCGTACACCTTCGTGGGATGTGCCGTCATGTCAGAAATTAAACTTGTTCATAAGAAAAAAGATATCCTTGAGGTTCTACCTATTATGGAACTTATCAATGACGATCGTTGCCACCGCGAAAACAACGAATTTAGGATTGGCCAAAACCTTCCTGAGAAACTTCAGGGAAAGGTACTCCTTCATGTTCGTGTCCTAAATGGTCAAAGTTACAGTCGCCTGGTAAATTTAGACTAAAATTGCGTGTTATTCTGTAGAATTGGACTCACAACTGTGCAGCACACTTACCACAGGGAAGTGTGCTGCGCAGTTGTGATCTTAAGTGGTACATATAACGGGACCAAGGAACTGAGAAAGGATCCCAAAATTCTTCTAATTAAGAAAGCTCGGAATCAAACTTCAAAAATGAACAGGTTACCTTTAGAACTAACTTAGAGGGAAGGTCAAAGCTCGTGTTCATGTTAGCATGGAGATTTCATTATTAGGATATGTGATTCCATAAGTCTTTTTGCAGCCATTTAAGTCAAAAAAGCACCTTCTTTGATATTCGAATTTCCCTTCAATACCCTCCTAAAAGGCACGGGAGCAAAAAAAAGCGAAGATCTGAATCCTGTAACTACCTGAAAACAATCTATTTAATGCTGTTAGCAAGATTGCGAACCGTCTCAAAAAATTAATCTAATCTTAACTTCCGACCTCCGAACGGGATGCTATATAAACCAGCACTGGCATTACCGCCATTACGGAAAGGCCCCCTCCATGAACACTTCAAGACTTCTCGCTTGCTCCTTGGTTATGGCATTTTTGAGCCTTGGAATCCCCCTATCGGGCTGTTCGGTTGAATCTAACTCGCAGGCCGCATCAACGAGAGAACCTCGGAACGAAGACATAACAAAATACAAACGCCTCTTTGAGGATTGCATCATTAGCAATGTGCTTGCAGGTAGTAGCATGGAAAACTCCAAAACTAGTTGCCTAAGTAGAACTCAAAAATCATGTGAACTTGACTTTAGCGCCCCAAAAAATGTCGCTCAAGTTTCTTTGTCTCAAAAATGCTTGGAATTGGTTTCAATGGTTAACAAAACAGTCCTCCAAAACGGTTTAAATGTAGAGTGTGACTCAGGCTACTGCACCATTACATTTTAGCTTAGGCTGGATGGAAGCCAAGGAATTTGAATTCGATACTGTCTTAAAATATCGCATTCGAAATCTTTTTCTAGGTGTAAAAAACCTATTTTTTAAAGCTATCCACAAGGATCCACTCTGCAATCCTGCTCGGAGATAAAAGCTTACAATTGTATTGACTATCACCTTCTAGAAAGTTGATATTGGGGTTCGCAGTCTGAATTGATGAAATCCATGCGGGTGACTGAAAGATAAGAGTTTCCCTATCACTTTCAGAAGGTGAAATCTTTAAAGGCGAGTTGAGCCAACTTCTTTCTGAGTCCAGAAGAAAATCTGCATCCATAGCTAACTTTTTGCCTCGGCTTTGAAACCTCAATCGCTGCACTTCAGACATCTTAGATAGTACTTCTTCATAAATCCTCAAATTTGCATACTGGCAAATGCTTGCGATTGGCGCTGATTCCAAGGAGTGCTCGAAGCATGAAACGCTCTTTGTTTCTACATTAGGGACAGAATTAGGGACATAGAGTTTACAGTCAATTTCGGAGGTGCCCTCAGGAATGATGCTAAAATCAAAAGGGTTTGACGGCTTCTCTTCCCAAGTGGGAACATGCACTTCCAATGAAGTGTCGCTTTTTACTTCTGCCTTGGGAACACTCTGGCTAAATAGCTTTTTCTCCGGATAGACATCATTTAAGACTGTAATTTTCTGATTCGCCTTTAAATGATCAACCAATAGAATCTGAGTTCCGGCACACCATTGTGATTGATCTTTTTTTGAAGCTACAAAAGGCTGCAATAACGCGCTTGTTTCTTTTTGACCTGACATTAGGCGCAAAATAGCGTCTTCATGCTGATTGGTATCTCCATCCTGGGCGATTTCACTTTTGGAATTTGCCATAATAAAATCTGCTGTGACTTGAGCGATTTTCTCTTGAGCCACCGGATAAGTGACCTCAGGCAAAAAATCCCCATCAATCAAAACTTCTGAAGCGAACTGCGAGTGGTTGACACCTTTAACTAGAATCACCGGCTTACGTGCAGCAACAACCTTTTCTCCCACTTTTTGAGCCACCTCTTGAGCGGCTTCATTCTCAAGGCTGATTCTGGTTATGCGGGTGAGTCCATCAAGCTCGCCACTCATAGTCAAAACAGGCATGGGAAAATCAGGTAATGTGCTCATGTCATTTTTTCGAGTTAAGTACGAAGAGAAAAGAATGAGGCCCGCATATTTTTTGTTCTTAACTTGGCCTTGAGCCATGATGCCACCCATGGAATGCCCAGCCAAAAAGATCTTGTCCTCGCCGGCAGTAGATAAACCTTCTTTTTTAAGATACTCTATAAGGCTTCTGAGCCTAAAGTTAGCTTCCAAGGGATTGGGAAGATTCCCCGTAAATTCGGCAATGCCTATCCAAAGCGGGACGAAAGACTTTTTTTGAATTTCTTCGGCAAGATGGGAATACTCCCAAGCCTGCTTTTTTGCACCTGGCAGAATCATAAGTATCATGGCATTGGGGCTACTTTGCACCGGCGGCAGTAGCAAATACCGGTTGGTTTCTTTAAATCGTGGCGGAATGCGCAGTCTGTGGAACTCTTTGAGATCTTCCCTGTATTCATGGGTAGCCTGGGAAATAATCTGAGTTTTTTCGCGGGAAACAAAAGGCTCAGCATTTCCTAAAATGCTAAAAAAAGAGAAAAATAAGCCAGCAGAATTCAAAACAAGCCAACTCGAGCTTGAAAAAATATGAAGCTGTTTCATCGCTGTAGCTCCTCTAAAAAATAAATTTTACCGAGTGCTAAGAAGTGTAACTAGGATGATAGGAAAGAACTAGTGCTAATTAGTCGCTGGCGCGAAACCCCAATCGGCTTAGAACCCTTGACTGTCAATTTATTCAAGTCTTTGTCAATTTATTGCCTTTTTCTTGGGAAATTCCCTTCATATTGTATTTTATGGTTAGGCAGCTTCTGTCATCTTGCCACCTTGGTGTCTTATCAATTGTCTTATATTGAACCCCAAGACAGATGCGTAGCCCGCCGCTAAGGTGGCTGCATCTGACTTCGTGAGTAACGAGGACAGTTGCCTGCCCCGTCCTCGCAGAACCGGACTTGGACC
>JBAXBA010000068.1:0-20245 GCA_037142195.1 Pseudomonadota bacterium | reverse complement strand
GGCCTTAGGTTCTAAAGGACCGCGCCTAACCCAAGTTGTTACCATTCCAGGGCGCTATCTCGTTTTGCTACCTAACTTTAGGCATGTAGGTATTTCTAGGCGCATTGAGACCGGACCAGAGCGAGACAGACTCAGACAAATCGTTTGCTCTCTCGAGCGAGAAAACCTAGGCGTGATCGTCAGAACGGCTGCGGTCGGTGCCGATGAGGATCAGTTAAAAGACGATTTAGCGCAATTGATTCAAACTTGGAAAGGTGTCCAACATGGAGTATCTCACGTCGAGGCTCCTGGAATTCTCTACCAAGACCTGAAACTTTCCCAAAAGCTCATTCGAGACATTTATTCCGAAGATGTTACCGAGATTTTTTGTGATGATCTTGACGCTTTTTTAGGACTTAAGGAATTCCTCAATCAAAATATTCCTTCTGCAGCCTTGAAGCTAAAACACTATATAGGAACCAAACCCATTTTTGATGAATTCGGTCTCGAACTGGATTTAGCCCGGGCCCTCTCCGGTCGAGTGGCTTTACCCTCTGGTGGCTATCTGATGCTTGAGCAAACGGAGGCTCTTACCTCTGTGGATGTCAACACAGGGAGATTTGTTGGCCGACAAAACGCTCGAAGTACTATCTTGCAAACCAATTTAGAGGCTACGGTCCTTTTGGTGGAACAATTAAGAGTTCGAAATATTGGTGGAATTATCATTGTAGATTTTATAGACATGGAAGACCCTGTTGACCGAGAAATCATTTACAATAAACTTTTAGAGGAACTCAAGAAGGACCGCGCCAGAACGAATGTCCTTCGCATATCAGAGCTGGGACTGGTGCAAATGACCAGAAAAAGAACTTCGGAGTCCCTAGAACGCCGCTTTATGGAACCTTGCCCCCGCTGCGAGGGTTCAGGAAGCGTAAAAACTAGCAAGTTTGAAGCTCTGGAACTGATTCGAGAAATCGTCAGAATTTCCCTACTGCGCTCCAAAATGGACATTCAAGTAAAAGCGCGAAAAGACATCATAGATACCATTCAAAATGAACTGTCAGATGTATTTAAAATACTGGTGCTAGATAAGAAAATCCAAGTTCATTTTGAACCTGGATTTTTATCAAATGAAGATTTGAGACAGCCCGTTTTTGATGTTAACTAAACAGCCTACTAAACGGCTAACTATTTCGAAGTTGCAGATTTAATCTTAACGCCTGTCGCTTCAATGGTTTCAGGCACAAAATAAATCGTTGATTTAGCAACAAAGCCTGGTTGAACGGGCGTTACTTTTACCTTTCCGCTCGCTACTTTGGAAGCCACGGCTCCCGTGCCTTTTGCATCCACAACAACAACCATCATGTTTGCATCGACTTTGAGGACTGTTCCGCGAACTTCGTCTTCCTTGGGCTCACGAGGAGGAATGCCTTTAGCTCTAATGCCCGTATCTGAGGAGCTTCCCTCCATCGCGATCTCTTCTGTGGCGCTTGCCTTTATTTTAGTTTGAGCTACTGCTTTCAAAAAATCAGCTTCTTTACCCTTAAATTCTACTAGGGTCGATGCTTCAGAACCAGAAACTTTAACACTCCACTTGGCGCCCAACTGCTTTTCCAAGGAAGCTTTAACCGCTGAAAAACTTATCGCGGCAGAACTATTATCAATTTTTTTTGAAGCATCTAGGACAAACTCGACTTTGCCTGCGCCAGCAGATTTATAAGACTTGGCAAGATCCCCATCAAACTTTCCACCCTTACCTGCCACGATGAGGTAAGATCCTGCAAAAGCTGACTGCGCGCACAAACATAGCGCCACGAATAAGACACGAATGGATTTCATAACTACTCCGAAATAGGGTTGATCATATAGGATACAACTTTCCAAGTCTGGAGACCAGAGGTCTGAGCTGCATCCACCAGAAGTTTTTTATTTTCCAAAGCTCTCATGCCTTTGGGGATCTTTAGAAACGTATAAGATTTTCCATCTTCAGCTTGCAGAACCCAATTCGCATCGGATTTTTTAAGCGTCCCCTGAAGCACGGGTTCTCCGCGGGATGACTTCAAAACCTCTATCTTAGAAACCTCAATGCATTTTTTTTGCTCATTTTTAGTTCCTTCCACAGAAACCATGTATCCGGAAAGCTTCTTGGCGAGCTCGCCTTTATCGGCAGGGCATAGATCTAATCCATCTCCAAGATTTGCCACGGTTTGTCCCGCCGATCCCACATTCTTAACAAAACCTTCTTTTTTTAACGACTCAGAAAATCCTGGCTGACTGAAACCCAAAAAAAGCAAACCTAAACCCAAAGATCTTAAAAAAATCGTAGATATCATTTTATCCTCACTAATGTAAGTCCCGCATTGACTTCTTTTGAACTCAGCTCAAGTTTTTTTGTGCCCGACTGGGTCCATAAAAAACCATTAAGTGCATAATATGGGGAATCAAAGTCATCTTGACCAAGAGGGCTTAAAGTGGAAACATCATAAGCAAAGCGGTGACCAATCTCCACTTTGTCTCCACTGATCGCAGTCAAAGAGAAAGGTGTTTTAAGAGTCCATCTTTCCGATGCAGCCTTTACGGCTGATTTATCTAAAATGACAGTTGCTGCAAAATCGCCGATCAATTGCGGAATCTTAAACCCTGTCACAGCTTCTATATTGGCTGCTCCGATACTTGGAGATTTTATAAGATCTCGTAGGAAATTGATCCCATTTCCACTTGCCGTAGTCGCTGTTGCGGTGGCGGCAGAAAGACCACCAAACATGTCGGTCAAATAGTACATAAAAGAATGGGCACCACCACGAGCTTGGGGCTGGCTAAAACCATCCTCCCATCTGTTTAGGACGGGATACGTGCTATCTATCGCAGCTCCTATAAACGACGAAGTCCATCCGGTTTCAACTTTGGCGGAATTGCCAAAAATATCTTCCATAACATGGGCTATGCCCTCATCGATAGCGACGGTTTCGAGGGTCTTTTTGTTTACAACAATTTTATAATAATAAGAAATTCCGTGGTAAATCTCGTGGGCTATCGTACCCAGCGTGTCGATGCGGCTTGTGGTTTGATTGATTTGAGATGTGTTAATAATGATGACCGGATGTTTATTTGCGGCACTAGGATCTCTGACAAACGCTCCCAATGTCGTAGCCAAATTGGGAGTGGCGCTCACATTCATTAGAACAATCCAAGGTTTGGGTTTAAAACCATCTACAGCTGCCTGAACACCAAAAATTTCTTCATATCTAGAGACGATGGAATCGGACCAAGCTAAAACGTCATCGCTAGAAACCGATCCTGAAATTTGATCCTGCTCAATGACACAAACATTAACTCTTTGTGATCTTTTACTGGGATTAATTTTGCCCCCAAAAGCACCTAAATCAAGTTCTCCTGAAGGGCAGATCAGCTGTGGGAATGTCAATGGGAGGCTGGGGATCGATCCCGCTTTTTTTTGTGCACTTTTATAGTAATCCCATAACGATTGGGTTCCTGTCAAAAATTGAGCTGAAGCGGCTTCATCATAGGCGCGAATAAGATCCCAAATAGGATCTTGGTCAGTCGCCGATCTCGTATAGCGATTGGCGATAAGTCGTCTCATATAATTTAAGTCGACAAGCTCAGGGGCGAAATTCTTTGAACTTAAAGAAAGTTTAGAGCTATTTTCCAAGACTACTTTACTACCATCACCTGGTTCTTTTGTTTCTTTTCCGTCATTTATCGTCGCTGTATCGCCTAGCGTAAAAGAAACTCCTACATAGTCCCCGTCTGGCAATGTGGGAGCCATGGTGGCACCGGTAAATGTCACAGCACACCCTACTGTGGAAAGATCACAATTGGGGGATTCCGCTACTTGCACGTCTTTAGGAACAGCTTTCGTTTCTTCTTTTTTCTTTCCACAGGAAAACTGAAAAAAGGTGCTTAAGCACAGAACTAGGGACCAATAATTTTTTCTAGACATTAAAGTTCAACCTCATTTTTTGGTATAGGTGGGTTCGTCACCGCTATTTTACTTGGCTTTGCCGGGGAAGTCTTGGCATTTCCACCAAACTGTTGCTCTAGAGACTTTCTAATTTCTGGAGGCAGTTGGTCCGCAGATACGGATTTAGTACCTTCAGATGCTGGCTGGACCTTCTTAGGCGCTCCTGGATCAGCACGCGGTGCAGGGGCGGGAGTGCTGTAGTCCCCGGATTCACCGCCTTGTCTACCTTCGGACGCTGGCTCCTTGGTAGGATCGTTTTCTGCCGAAATACCCGCGGGCCCATCCTGATTTTGCACCGCTGCTGTTCCCCCGTCTGTCGCTCCTTTAGGCTCTTTGTCGGCCACCTTATTCTTTTTTAAATCAAGGGCAGCATTGACTTCTCGGACCTTAGCCGAAGTAAACCCCGTGGCACCGACCGCTTGAATTTTATCAAAAGGCACCGATCCTACAGTTGTATAGATATTCTGTCCTGCTTCTCCAAGATCAACACCGGTAACTTGCACTTTTGAGGACAGCTTGAGATCGACGGACTCTCCGTTGCCGTTTTTAGCCGTGATATCGAACGTATACTTGCCATCTCCCAAGGATTTACCGGTATTATCTTTTCCATCCCAAGCTATCCGGTGTTCACCCTGCTCGAGGGCTCCCAGCTCCCTTTCTGCTACAATTTTCCCAAAAGAGTCTCTGACGCTTAAAGTCGCTCTCCCTAGGGGCATGGGGCTCGAAAGAAAGACATCGTTGGTTTTTCCTTGCTCCATTCTGACATCACCGCCGGATATGGAAAGCTCCTTCCCTATGTAGTTTACATATTGCATGGCACGACCAGAGTTTTGCGCCGCCATCATTTTCTCAAGGGTGGTATTGACGTTAAGCATTTGTTCTAAGCCGTTGAATTGCGCCAGCTGAGAAGCCATCTGCGTTCCATCCTGGGGATTGAGCGGATCTTGCGCTTGAAGTTGGGTTACGAATAACTTTAAAAAGTCATTCTTATCCAAATTATTTTTTGGTGCGTCTTTTTGTTTGGTCTGACGATTTAATTTTTCGAGGAAATCTTCATAGTTTTTAGCACCAGATAGATCGCCTTTCGCATCAGATTCACGCTTCTTTTTTTCTTCAAAATTCGAGTTCATCAAAATAGATTTGAAGTCGGTATTAGTGGCTTCATTCTTCACAAGGCCGGTAGGATTAGAAACTTTCTGAGCGCTTATATCCTGTCTGTTAGATCCGACCGGAAGACCCACAGCTTTTTGGACTAGTGCATTGGCCATAGTTTATACCCTCACTAAAAGTTTGCCCAAGTCATTCCGTATTCTTTCCCCCACTTTAGAGAAGTTAGTTTCTTGAATTTCTTGTAGCTGATTTTTTGAATTGTCTCTAAATGGATTTTGCCTGCTGCCAGATCCAGAGTTGAAATCCATAAAGCCGTTGGTTTGGTTTTGTTTTTGGCCTTCATGGGAGCCTGAAAATGTCTGGCGTCCTAGATCGACTTCCGTGAGTTTTAGATTTCGAGATGTAAGCGAATCTTGAAGTCTGGAAATTTCGCTTGAAATAAGATCACGCATCGCATCGCTTTGAGTTGAGACTTTGAGACTCACCTCATTGTCCATCACTCTAATAGCGAGAGAAACGGGATTTTCTCCCCCCATTTCTATACGCATCGATCCGCCATTTTTATCTAAATGCATTTGGGCTTTATCAATCATGTCTCGAACGCTTGAGGCGTGAGAAACTGCTCCTGGAGCCGCCTGGTCTAGTAATCCGTGAAATTTGCTTTTGCCAGCCTCTAAGTGACTGCTATGGTGAGTATGAGTTGGGATTCCAGAATCTTCTATCAACTCTCGCTCCTCACCTTTGGAAGATAAATCAGAACGGCCTTCTTTTTCTGAGCCAAACTGAGATTTTCTTTCCTCCGGCAAGCTTACCCCCAAGCTAGATAGGGCAGCATCCGCAAAGGATGATTTATCATTTATAGCTAATTCGGATGAAAAATCGGCAGATTCATCGATTTTGAGACTTTTTTTCTCCGAAATTGAAGGCCCTCTCAAGCCTGGAGCTCCTTCTTGAATGCGAAGCCTTAGAACCTCTCCCGTAAGATCACGATTCAAAGCAACGTCCTGTGTTGGCGCCATTTGAGGCGTTAATTGATGCGTTAATTGAGGCGCCAAAGGCAGAGTTTTAGAATCTAAATTTAGCTTTTGAACGTCCTCCATCTGAAGACTCATCGCATCATAGGGATCAATGGTACTGCGCTCAGCTCGGACAAATTGAGACCGGTCTATGACCTCTTCTGTTTTTGCAAGAGGAACACTCAAAAGATCTGGACTTGAGCTGGATGGGCCTGAGACCGTTTTATTTCCTAGCTGATTTTCCAATAAAAAAGCCATTCGAGGATCTGTTTTTTCACTCGCAGGTGTATAGGTAGAGAGCTCCTGATTTGAGCTCTCAGGGGCTGAAGCTCGGCCCGGCGCAAATTGTGGATTCATGGTTGAGAGATCGATGCCGCTAGCCTTGCGAGCTGCTTCGGAAACTCGAATCAAGTCGTCCTTAGTTCTAATGACGGGACGCCCAGACACCGCTGGAACATCGCTCTCAATTGGCAATGACGATTTTTTCAACCCGTTTATGATACCGCTGAGACCTTCCATTGGTCCGCGTTCCCTTATTCTTAGAAGTTCGGAACTGATTTTCTGAGTATCAACTCCCAGAGCCATAAATAAATCCTTAGGCGTCAAGGCAACCATAGGATCAACGCCCATCTCTTTAGCACGATCCAAAACCTCATCCGAAAGATCTAAGCTGTTCGATAGACTTTCCAAGGATTGGGGGGTCGATAGATACTTCGGGAGGTCTTCCCCTAAAGCTCTCACCACAAAAGGACTCGTCACGATGAGCTCAGGCACAGATTCTAACGGCACAGAAGAAGGCTTTCCCGATAAAATCCCTAATATAGGGGAAGCGGTTTGAGGATCTTGCCCCTCACTCTTCATTTGTGCGGCGATTTTGCGCAAAACCGTTTTTGCTGAGCTTGAGTCCGATGGCTCTTTTGAAGCTGCATCTTTAGGTCGAACACGATCCGTATTTTTGGAAGAATCGGTTTCCGAATCTCTCGAAGCTTCTACGTCGCGAGAGTCTTTGGAATCTTCCGCTGACGAGGTTTCTAAATTAGTATCATCGTCTAGCTGTGATTTAGGTGATTTCTTAGATGGCTTCTGTGTCGGGCGAGCGGGAGCACTAGAGCTTGCCGATCCGCTTTCATTTTTAGAAGTATCACGTGATTTACTGGTGCTTTTGGGGGCTGGATTCGCTTCACTTAAGAGCTCTTTGGAAAAGGCTTTTGAACTCTCCTGACTTGCTGCACTCGACTTGTTTTTGGGTACGGACGAGTTCATGTCAGGAGCAGCCGAGCGACCTCCAATAGGCATGTTATCCATATTGCCTCCGATAGTTCTTAAATAACTACACTTTGAGGTACTATGCTCTTTCCCTTTACTTTTGCCTATGGCAAGTAATGCCCACCTAATAAGCCGCTACAAGACGTCTAAGTTCGACACAAAGTTAGTTTTCTTTATAGGCAAGAATTACCTTGTCAATACACGCCTATCTTTTAGTTTTTGGGATGGTTGAGGTAAAAATCTATGAGCATGGTTTTGAGCATCAATGGCTTCTCAACATGAAGCTCATGACCACCATCTGGAACCAAGCGACAAATACTACCAGGAATAAGATTTGCTAAAATTTTGGAATTCAGATTGGGAACGAAAACATCATTTCCCCCACAAATCATTAAAGTAGGAACTCGAATGGATCTAAGACTCAGAGGATTTGAAAACCGAATCGCTGCGCCCAACTGTTTGATGGTCTGCACAATGGGCCGCCCGTGCTGGCGCTCTATGATGCGCCATCGATCCACCGTTGATCTGCGAATGGGAAGGCCTAACTCATGACCCAAAAGCAGATAGGAGAGATCTAAGTGCATATCACTTTTTGTAATTCGGGACAGAATCGGATTGTTTTCTTTGATCAGCTTTTTAAGAAAGCCCTTTTGTAACAAATGTTGATAAGAGGAAATGCGGTCGGCAATACCGCCTTTAGCCATCGTCGCGATGGCCTTTGGGCTAATTCTTAGACGTGGCAGGCCACCCACGCTTGAGTTCACACACACTATTTTTTTATAGATGTCTGGTTCCCTTAAAGCCAGCGTCAAAGCAATCATACCACCTAAAGAAAAACCGTAGACAAAAACTTCCGTAAGATTTTCCGCTTGAATTATATCCCTAACATCTTGCGCCAAAAGATCGACAGTAAGATTCCAGTTCAAGGGAGCCCTGCTTTCACCGATGCCCCGAGGATCATAAGTGATCACGGTAAAACGATCGGCTAATAATTCATCAAAGCCAACCCAATGGGAGGCTGACCGACCTAAGCCGTTAACTAATATTAAAGCAGGACCTTGTCCTATAACCGTATAAGCAATTCCCGACTTTGTGAGTTTTGAGGCAGATTTAGGAACGATCATGTCTATTTTGCTCTTTGGAATAAAATGGGGTCACTTAAAGGACTAAACTCCCCTTGAATAGCGGCCAGACTAAGGTGCAGATAGCTCTCTAATCTCAATACCACAGTCACACGATTTTGACAATTGATCGCATGGACGCATCGATGGAAGCTAAGCCATTTCTGACATGTGCAAAATTAGACCATGACTGATGTTCAAACTAAGAGTGAAAATCAAATGCGATCTAGATTCCATGATATCTCCTATTTTTCTGAAAAGAGAAACGCCACTCAGCCTAGCAGTTAAAGCGGGTTCCTAGAGGCACATGGTTGGGCGATCAGAAGCTCGCCAGGACGGTTTCATTTTTGGTCTCTGAATTTCAACTTCGTCATCTCCTATCAAAAAACGGGGAGCTCCCCCCTTCAAATGGTTGAAAAGCCCTAGCGGCGGGGCATACAAGGGCAACTAAACCCTATTTTTAAATTCCCTGCGCGCCACGGGAATTGTTGTAACAGGTTGATTATAAAGACTTATATTTCTATGTGGCGGGGTATAGAAAAAGACCTTAAGGTTTCCCGAGGTTTCAGTTGACAGGGCCTAGCAAATAAACAATAAATAACGCCCGTTCACGCGTTTAGCGCATGTCGGTCATGCGTTTTGATATTTGTAGGAGAATCTAGATGTACGCAGTATTTCAAACTGGCGCTCACCAGTATCGAGTAAAAGAGGGCGACACCATTACTATTGACAAAATCGAAGGTAAAGCCGGTGAAGCGGTTACTTTTGAAAAAGTCATGCTAGTTGGTGGAAGCAAGTTGTTAGTAGGTGCACCACTCGTCGCAGGAGCTTCGGTTCAAGCTACGATTGCTGAGCAAACTCGCAACCCGAAGATTATCATTTTTAAGTACAGGCGCCGTAAGAACTACAAGCGCACCCAAGGGCACAAACAGCCGGTAACTGTTGTTACCATCGGTAAAATCAAAGCTTAAACATTTGACTTCTTACTGATACACTACTCCCCTCCCAGTCACTTTGAATGATTGGGGAACCAAAAGTCCGAAAGGCCAAGAGGAAGTAGATAAAATATCAGTAACACGTTTTATCTTTTTGAATAGATCAAACCGCTTGCATATCTAACACTATATTTCTGGAAGGAATAAACGATGGCTACGAAAAAAGCCGGTGGTAGTACCAAAAACGGACGCGACTCCAACCCCCAATACCGTGGAATTAAAGTCTACGGCGGACAAAAAGTAACTTCTGGCAGCATTATTGTTCGCCAAGTAGGAAGTACCTTTCATGCCGGCACAAATGTGGGAACAGGAAGTGATTTCACACTTTTTGCCCTTGTAGACGGACATGTGAAGTATGAGCGTTTCGGAAAAGATCGCAAAAAAATTAGCATTCTACCTTTAGTGTAAGTCAAGTTCCTGGTTAAAAAGTAACTAATACACTTGATTTATAGCGGCCAAAAGATTACTTAGGCCGCTACAAGATCCGAGGCTCTTGCCTCGGTTTTTTTGTGTAAGTGCAGATGATTTTTCTCAGGTCGATTCTTCAGCGACCACGGAGTTCAGAACTATGAAATTCATTGATTCCATTGCCATTCGCGTTCGCGCCGGCCACGGCGGCTCAGGGGTCGTTAGTTTTAGGCGAGAAAAAAACATGCCTAAAATGGGTCCTGACGGCGGTAACGGCGGCAATGGTGGCGATGTCTTCTTAGTTGGAGATGAAGGTCTAAATACCTTATCTACTTTAAGGTTTCAGGCCGAGTACAGAAGCGAAGATGGTTCCAAAGGTGGAACTCAGGATAAATCTGGTGCTTGTGGGGAAGACCTTCTGGTGCCCGTTCCTGTAGGAACTCAAGTTTACGATAAGGAAAGCGGAGATCTCCTGGGCGAAGTACTCGACCATAATGAGAAGCTTCTTGTTGCCAAAGGCGGTTGGCGGGGATTTGGTAATGCCTCTTTTTTGGCATCAACCCACCAAGCTCCCACGGAATATACCAAAGGAAAACCGGGTGAGTTTAAAGAACTTAAGCTAGAGTTAAAATTATTAGCAGATGTTGGTTTGGCTGGATTTCCTAATGCCGGAAAGTCAACTCTTCTTTCCGTGATCTCATCAGCGCGACCTAAAATAGCGGATTATCCCTTTACCACCATAACTCCCAATCTCGGTGTTGTGGATATGGGCCAATGGGGCGATCCCAGGGACTCATTTGTGGTTGCCGATGTCCCAGGTCTTATTGAGGGCGCAAGCGAAGGCAAAGGCCTTGGGCACGCCTTTCTGAAGCATTTGGAGCGAACCAGGGTCGTTCTGTATGTGCTCGATGCCCTAGATGTCGGTGAAATGTCACCCATAGATGCTTTGACAAAACTGCGTCTTGAGCTAGAAAAATACTCTATTGATCTTTACCGAAGGCGGTCCTTGGTCGTTCTCAACAAAATAGACTTGATATCTGACGAAGAAGAACTCGCAAAGCTAGTTCGCCCCCTTGAGCTCCTTGGATTTGAAGTTTTAAAAATCTCTGGAGCGCTGGGACTGGGTCTCGATGCCCTAAAACATCGCGTCAATACCCTAGTCAAAGAAGAAAAAAATAAAGAGCGCCCGACTCATGTCTCTAGCGAGCCGCCTAAAACCCCCTACCTGGATATACTCTTAGGTAAATCAAAATGACTTACCTCATTTTTGGTGGTGCGTTCGATCCGCCCCACCTTGGTCATGTTCAAATGGCGGCCACGGCTCACAAATACTTTCCAGGACAAAAGATCATAGTGCTGCCTTCCCCCGTCAGTCCGACCCCTGGAAAATTCGAAATGGCGTCCTTTCCTCATCGGCTCGCTATGGCTCATCAGGCCTTTCTGGAACCTTTAAAAAGCGGGTGGCTGGAGGTTTCTTCACTAGAAGAGGAGCTCCCAAGCCCTAACTATACCATTGCTACTTTAATTGCCCTAGGAGCCACACCTAAGAATCGCTACTCTCTTCTCCTTGGGGACGACCAGTTAGCCTCGTTTCACCTCTGGAAAGATCCTAAAAAGATCCTAGAAGTAGCAGATTTAATCGTATTTCAACGGCTTAAAGAATCCCCGTCACCCCTTCTCCTCGGCGACCTTCTTGGGTTAAAATCCCAAAAACTCAGCGATGAGGTATTCGAAATTGGGGAGGCAAAGGTCACCTTAATCCACGATAGAGTTTGCAATGCATCGAGTCGTGAGATAAGAGCTTGTCTAAGGCAGGGCGAGGAAACCCCCTGGCTGCCTGGGGATGTTTTAGCCTACATCAAAGAATTTCAGCTGTATGGCCCGTCCCTAGTAACCCAGATGCAGTAACTCAACTCAAGTAACGCAACTTAGTAAGGAATCGAACCATGAATCATAAAGATATGGCGCTTAGAATGGCTCAGGCCAGCCTCGATAAAAAAGCAAAAGACATCGTCCTAATGGATTTACGCGGCCTATCAAGTTTGTGTGACTATCAAATTGTTTGTTCTGGAGATTCCGATCGCCAGGTCAGTGCGATAGCGCTCCATATAGAAGAGATTTGTCGGGAAGAATTCAATCTAAAACCTACCGTTACAGAAGGCAAGTCTACTGGCAATTGGGTGCTTCTGGATTTTAGTGGCATTATGGTTCATGTCTTTCTAGACGACCTGCGCCGTTATTATGCCATAGAATCCTTGTGGCCTACTGCTCCTGTTGAGGCCATTAGCTAAAGCATGCTGTGGCGCATTGTCAAACTCGGCAAAGTCGGTAAGGAAGAAATCCGCTCTCTTTCCGCGGAATATCAAAAACGCCTTTCTCACGCGGGTCGCTTTGAAATCATAGAAGTAAAAGATCCCGGATTAGAGCGCCCAGAGGAAATCTTAAAGCTTTGCCAAATGGCGCCTGGTAATTTTGTGATTCTTCTTGATGAAAGGGGTCAAAAATTCAACTCCCCAAAACTAGCCCAATTTATTCAAAGCAAAATCGAATCGCCCCACATTAAGCAAATAACCTTCTTAGTGGGCGGCGCTTTTGGTGTAGGCGAAGAGATTAGGAAATCGGTTCACTTTATATGGAGTCTATCGGATTTAGTTTTCCCTAACGAGCTGGCCTGGCTTCTTCTCTGGGAGCAGCTCTATCGCTCATGGTCGATCATAACCAAAAACGGCTATCACCATGAATAAAATCCACCCTGCGGCAAGTATCTAGGTCTTTTTTAAGGCTGGCATTTCCCAAATTGAACCCGAAAAAGCTCCCCCAAATCTAACCATCTGAGCATGCCCACTTCTATGGTGGAGCATAGACTCCACTAAAAAAGCCTTGCGCCTTCAAAAAGCAGCTTTTGCCTAGCTCCGTGGTTTAGAAAGGATGGGCCTTTCCCGAAATCCCCAAGGATCAAATCTCAAACTGAGGCGGCTTCCTTGAGTAAAATAAGTGACAAATTTAGAAAATATGACGTTTTTAAAAAGCGATCTTATGCTCGTATGACACTTCTTCTACCTATGATGGTGATTTCTTGCAAATCCCTTCTATTGGATTCCAGCCATGAAGCAAACACAACCTCCGTGACCGCGCGTCCTTTATGTGCAGCCAGCAACCCATCCGCTTTAATGAATCGACTGGTCCAATTCCAATCTCACGGAGTGACTCCTTACTTAAGTTGTCCCTACCAAAGCGAGTGGTCGGTATATCCCTCTTACTATTTAGACGACGACAAAAATGACTTTAGGCGCTGGATCATTCGGGTATTTAACGAGCTTGAAAATAAATCCTCACTTGCAAATAAACTTCTTTTTACAGACAGATATGAATTTTTTACGATAGTCATGGGAGAAGGCTTAGGCGAACTCCTAGACAGTAGTGCTGGCTATGCCAGAGTGATCACGGATGGAAGCCCCATCGATGACCCTGACATAGCCGTAAAGATTGCGTCAGACACACCGAAAAAATTTCTGCAGGATCCACGAACCCTTGAAATTCCAGGATTTGGGGTTTTAGGTACAGACTGGTTTGGTGCAGAATTCCCTAAACTTAGGCAAAAAGCATTCGCAAAGCCCTATATCGGAAGTTTTGTGGCAAACACTCACTTTGTAAACTCCCATCAGTATAATGAGCGCGGTGAAAATGTAATATCCGCCGACTTTAAAAGTCTAGAAATAGGTCTAAATGCCTTTGCAGCGGTTTATCTCGAAAGACGCCAGATGTATCTTGAGGATTCTAAAGCTTGCCTCGGATCCGTTTCCAATGATGAAGATACGCGTATGTTTTGGAGCTACTACTATTTTAGACGACCTGCGGAAGGCAAAAATAAGTTGTGTTCGAGCGGTGGAAAGATACCTAATGTCAGGCCTGAAGAAGATGGAGAGCACCCCAAAGCCATTCCTATCCAATGTCTCAAGCGAATTGCTACCAAGAAATTCTTGAGCCAAGAAAAGGTCCTTGATTAATTCTTTGAGAGATTCTTTCTTAATGAGGCTTATGGAAGTCGGTTAAACGAATGAGAATTTGAGAAATACGCTTTCAAAACGATACTTGGGACAGAATAAGTGACACATTTCATTCGCTGTCTCTCCCAGGGGTATTTCATATAAATCTTCAATGAATTCACATTTATAAATTTTTAAATAAAGTATTTTGAGCTCTTTTTGGCGGGAAAATTAACATGAAGCTGGATAAAATAATACCTCTCTGTGAGCTTTGATGCTGTTAAAGATCCAAGGATGGATCCCAGCAAGAAGGATCCGCGGGAGCCATCAATCCCGTCGATGCATGAATCGCCCAGAGAGACATCACCGCTAAGATCATAGTTGCCAAAGCAAATTATAATCAAGCTCTAAAGGAGAATCATAAGACTTTAAATGAAGACGTTAAATGTCAATTTGATAGAAAAAAGAGATCAACAGCCAGCTCAAACTACTTTTCAGAAACGAAAAGAAGTCATGCCTTTGTCCATGAATGAACCTAGGAACCAAAGCTCCGCCCTACCCATAAATATGAGCCATCTCTGGTAGATATGTCTTCGTATAGATCTCTTGCGGAACCAAACTCAAAAGCCTCCTGACACCGTCTATAGTACGCAGCAGTGCTATGAAGAAGGGCTGACACCAGCTACTCTGGAAGATGCCGATGATGCCACATTCCTGACAGGAGAAACTTTGAAGTAGGCAAAGGACAATTGCCAATAGGTCTTAATGGGCAAAAGTATAAAAATCTAGGTAAAGGTCGACCTTCCCTATCTCTGGCAGAGATAAAAGTGTTTAGGTGATTTTGAAGGATGCGTTTACACGGAGTCAGCTCTGGACGTCGACGCATGCATTTACTTGGTTTTTTAGTTTTGACAGCTCCCCTAACCGATCCATATGCCAAACCTAACCATCAGATTAGACGTGACAAAATACCAATGGACAAACGAAGGCATGGCCGGGAGTTGCAGAGGTAGCAGCTTAGGCGGCAAGCTGGGATCATTTGGGAGCGTCATCGCCAATTTGAAGGCCAAAGGGAGCGCGCAAGGCCCTACTGCGGTTCTTGACCTTTAAACATACGCCAAATGAGTCTTCATTCCATTGAATCTAGAATGTCATGAACTGGATCAGCAAAACGGACAGTTGACTAGAATAGCTAATAAATGTATTTTTATCAAACGAGAATTGTCCAAATTGTGGCTGAAATACAAGGTAAAGCTTTATGCGTCGGTTATCCCTGGCAAAATTAGAAGAATGGAAGAAAAAACCAAGGCGTAAGCCCCTACTCCTTCGTGGAGCAAGGCAGGTTGGTAAGACCTGGCTGGTTCGTGAACTTGGAAAATCTTACAGCCAGTTTGTAGAAGTTAATTTAGAGGAGCGCCAGCATTTACTTAACACGATAAAGACGTCCTATGGAGACCCGATGGGGGTGGTGAGAGTTCTAGAAACTGAGTTTAACATGAAAATCAACCTTGAAACGGTTCTACTTTTTTTTGACGAAATTCAAATCTGCAAAGAAGCCCTCCTCATGCTCCGCTATTTCAAGGAAAAAGCACCCCATGTGCATGTGATTGCAGCGGGGTCACTACTTGAGTTTGCGATTAGCGAAATCAGTTTTCCAGTGGGTAGAGTCGAATTTATGTACCTTTTTCCGATGAATTTTGAAGAATTTCTTATGGCTTTAAACAGAGATGATTTAGTCGAACGATTGTCTTCTATCGAGATTTTTAAAAAAATCGATTCCCACACACATGAGAAATTGAATACTTACTTGAATGAGTACTTCTTCGTGGGTGGCATGCCAGAAGTCGTTTTCGAATACTTTGCCACTGAAGGTTCTAGGGTTGCGACCGATGTTGTCAAACAGAACTTGCTAAGCAATATCCGGGAGGACTTTTACAAATATTCTAGCCGATCTAGAATTGATTATGTTCGAAAAGTTTTCGATTCGATACCCCTGAATCTAGCTAAAAAATTAAAATATTCCAATATCGACCGAGAGGCGAAATCAAGGGACTTGCTTGCCGCTATGACTCTATTGCGCGATGCTGGAATCATCTATCAAGTTCATCATACATCAGCTAATGGCTTGCCTCTTTCCGCCGAGAAAGATCCCCAGAAGTTTAAGGCATTCCTTCATGATGTGGGTCTATGCGTCAAGTTAATGAACGTTAGCAAGGAAAATTGGCAGACCTTAATTAATAAAGGCGAGCTTGCCGAGCAGTTCGTAGCTCAAGAAATCTTGAGTTATACTCACGAATCATCCACCCCTGAATTATTCTATTGGCACCGGGAAGCTAAAAGTGCATCGTCTGAAGTGGATTTGGTCACGAGTGCACATGGAAAGACGATTCCTATTGAAGTAAAGTCAGGCAGCAATCTCACCTCGAAAAGTCTTGGAATCTTCTTAAACGAAAAAAAGTCAGTAAGCTCTGCATTTAAACTTTCTCCTCAACCTTTTAGGCAATTCGGTAAAGTTTCAATGGTCCCACTTTATGGGGTTAAAGCAATTTTGGCAGAAGAACTTTAACCATTATTTTCCATCCGAAGAATTTTAGGATTAGAATTTTTAAGAGGGGGGCTCTAGTGAAAGTCAGAGGCTCTTACTTTCTTAAAACTGTTTACCACGACCCGAAAAACTTATCTACTCGATTCTTCTTTAGATAACGCTCCGGCATTGGGTGTGATTCGGGTTCGAGAAGCTCGGTCTATTTTATAATTTTTGAAGAATTTCATGTGACGAATTTAACTTGAACAATTTTGAAAAGTTGATTCGATTTGGAGGCCATTTAACTAACATTATGGCCCAAAATCACAGCGCCTCTGTAAAGGTTGTTAAGCGATCATGAAAAACGGATAGGCGACACATGGATAAATTTATGGAATGTGGGGCAGAGGGACGATGTATATTGTAATGCCCATGCCAGAAGGCAGTTCAAAGAGCGGGACTCGAAAGATATTTGCGCAGATGCTGACTTTATGGTCAAAAAATACGCCGATATTTATAAACTTAATAAAGAAGCAAAAGGTTCTTTGCCAGAAGTTATCATGAAGAAAAGAGCTGAAATGAAGCCAATCTTTGAGGAAATAAAGGTCGAAGCCAAACAAAAAATAAACAGCTACTCCAGTAAAAGTCAAATGTACAAAGCCTACAACTACTTCCTTAAAAACTACGTAGGACTCACAAGATTTTTAGATCACTACTTCATCCCTATAGACAGCAACCAAAGTGAGCGAGTACTGCGATCGCCCGTAATTGGAAGAAAGACGTGGCACGGTACCCACTCAAAAAAAGCAGCAGAATGCTGAGCAATCCTCTTCACAATTGTGGAATCATGCAAATTAGTAAGCATAAATCCCAGGACTTTTTTTGACGATGCCGTAAAAAGAAAACACGCCGAACAATCTTGCTTGACTCCCTTTGAGTACAAAAATTTGAACTAGTTAAACACAGAATGAAAAACCCCCTGGTTCAAAAAACTCTGATTTACGAACATAACTCTGGCCATATTTACCCAGCAGAGAAATCAGTGACTTAAGCCACTTGGTAACCTGCATTTTCAAAGGGGGTTAATTGAACGCGTATTTGCCGACGGGGTAGAAGGACGATGTACAATTCATCGCATGCGAGGTTTCCCTATTCTTCGTAGAATATGGCATACAGGTTTATAGGCGCATGGTACCACTCTCAACGACGGCACTTTGCCGTATCAGTGTATTTTCAATTTCTCTACGATTGTCCAAAAGTTGACTAGGCCGAGGGGATTTTGCCCTAGGCCGCATTAAGTTCAGAAATTTGACTTGGTTTTCAATTCTATTTAGGGTTCGATAGAATTTCCATTTATAAATGCTTGAGTAACCTCCGACCTTGTAAAGCGAGGACCAAAATGTCCGGGAAAAAAACTCTGGACCTTAGAAGCTTGACGACTCAAAAATTGATTGATGTAGTTACGATTGGAGACAAGATTACAAATATAAAAATGTACTTCAGGCGTATTACCAAAAATCGACCCCCTAAAGAGATCGCCCACAAAAGCTTGCTGACCAATAATGACAGCCAGTGAGCCTTCTGTATGGCTCGGCAGAGGAACCAGCTGCCCCTCTACTCCAATGAGATCCTGTAAGTTTGTATCTTCGCGAATCCAAAAGTCAACTTCCGGAGGAGAAAACGACACTGTCTCGTCATCCATGGCTCTCCACCTAGCCATCATACTTGTAGGGCATAACTTATCAGCATGTCCTTTTTGAAATAGTTTTCTATCTCCCCATCCAGCTATAACAGGAATCTTGTATTTATCTCTAAAATATTTCGCGCCACCGGCATGGTCCCAATGCCCATGGGTAATAACAATGGCAAGGATATCTTTGGGGTCTATCCCCTCAGAAAGTAGATCCTTTTCTAAAAGCGGTGCCTGCTCATAGCCACCAGAATCAATCATGATGTAATTTTCATTCTCAAGCTTTACTACATGTGTATTGGCATAAGCTCGACGAATGGTTGTGGTTTGTTGTTGGTCTTCTTTGCTTATATACATAGATGTTGCGCAAGATAGATTTGCTAATATAGATATTATAATTACTAAATATTTACGGGAATGTTCCATATTCAAGCAATCCTCACGCTTCAACGTTTCTTGACTTGATATTCTAAACTTCAAACAGAAATTTTTCGACAGCAATTTGAAATAATATTGCCCATTGGCGTAAAGCAACCTGTGCCACAAACGGGAGATCTGGCCACTTTAATTGAGTTTCAAGTGACTTCATTAATTTGCAGTAAATGTCAAATAATAACGTCATCCTACTGATGAGCATTGGGACGGCTGCGGCACATGAAAGAGTTCGAGTTTTTTGTACGCATTCCTGATGCCGATTGGCTACTTTTCTAAAGTTCTCTTCGAGCTGACCAATCACAAAAAATATTCATAAAATGGTTCAGATGAAAATCAAAAAAGTTTTGTTTAAACCAAGCACGAATCCAAGGAAAATTTGTAATTGGGAATGCACAAGTCCAAGTTTCGAAAATCCTATTTTAAAGCAGAGATTACGGCGCGTAAGTGGTCAGGAATAAACTTTCTTGGATACCATGCCAATGCCCAGGAGCAATCAAAGTGCTTCTTGGGGCAAAGGGAGATGAGTTTTCTTTGCTGAATCCAAGGTTCTGCGAATTCCTTGGATAAGACTGTATAGCCAGCTCCAAGTTGAACGGCTTTAGCGAGAGCATCTGTGTTGTTAATAAAGTGCCGCTCTTTATTGCCATAGCTCTGGATCCCGTGGAATTCTAGATAGTTTAGAGTCATCTTGTCGGCGGCGTTAAAGTCTATGATCCGCTCATTAGCAATGATTTCTTCTATTTTGCGGCCTGCCCAAGATGCTGGGGCGACTAGAATATATTGTTCAGGCTTAAGTTTTTTGCTGTCAAATTCTTTGACTACATCTGTACTGGGAATGATGACTAAATCAGCATGCCCTAATTTAAGCGACTCGACTCCGCTGTCTTCGTCGTTGATTTTGAAATCAAAGATCAATTGGGGGAACTTCTTTAAGACTTCCGTGGTACATGCGAGAACTCTAGTGCTTATAAAGCTCGAAGGGCCTTTAATCGTAACTTTTTGCGCTGATTCCTTCTGACTTGAAAGTGAGTTGACTAAGACCTCACCTTCAAGCTCCAAGGCGTGACGACAGTATTTTAATAGTTGGTGCCCACTTTCCGTTAATGCCATTCCTTTTCTAGAGCGAAGAAAAAGAGACATTTTCACATCGATCTCCAAGGCAACAATTCGCCTAGTCGCAGCGGTTTGGGTTAAGTTTAGTTGCTTGGCAGCCGCATGCACGGTTCCAAGGGTTGCTGTTAGATAGAAGGCCTGGAGATTAGGGGAGAGAAGCTTCATGGTGCGAAAACCTTTGTATTAGCAGGTTATGATGATTTTAAGGCATCAATATATGATAATAATGAGCTATGCAGCAATTGTAAAGGTCTGCTATCCCTTAACTACGTCCGAAGGTCGGATGGGATTTGAAACAAAGAAAAGGTGGTTTGCCATGAAGGTAGAAATGAAGGTAGGAAGATTTATTGGTTTCATGTTTGGGATCGTTGTAGCAGGTTTAAGTCATGGAGAAGGTGAAAAAACGAGTATTTCTTATCACTTGGGGGCCTCGTCGCCTTTGGCTAATGCATTCAACAAAAGCGCAGCCTTGGATTGGGATCCCACTAAGAGTAGTAATAGTAAAACCGTGGTTCACGGGTTTTTTCCTTCCCCGAATGAAGGAGGTCTTCTTGTGGAGTGCTGGTCTCAGATAATCTATTGCTAGGGCTGCCTAAATGCACATTTCCTAATTCAGTTTT
>JBAXBA010000067.1:0-21221 GCA_037142195.1 Pseudomonadota bacterium | reverse complement strand
GTTCGAACATTCCTCGAAGCCTTCCAGATTCCTCAAGAAAATGATTTTAAGACACCTATGGTTTAGAGACCGAATGTTAACTTATAGATGTAAGTAGTATTTTGGCCTTTAGGTTAGGCTTTCCATCGGTCTTTGCAAAAGGAGCCAAGTGACTTCGTGCTTGTTGTGATAGAGATGAATGATTTGCGAACCCGTAATCGATTGGAACTGCTCTAAAATAGCATAAGGATTTTCACCTTGAAATTTAATCGTCAGCACGAAATTTCTCGGCTTTGAGTCTGAAAGCCATGGTAGCAAAAATTCATAGAGTTTTTCTGGATAGCAAATCAAATCGCTAAAAACCCAGTCTATCTCAGGGTTATCTTTAGGATTGAATTTAAACGCATCACCTTTTTTAAAAGTGACCAAGGGATGCTCCATAAGATCATTTTGGAGCGGTGCTCGATCTACGGCGATTACTTTTGCCCCCAGTTGGGAAAGAACCCAGGTCCATCCTCCTGGAGACGCGCCCAGGTCCAAGCAAATGTCGTATTTGCTGGGACGAATAGGCATTCTGGTAAAGAGATCCCAAAGCTTCAAATAAGCTCGGGAAGGAGGGTTTGTCTTATCCTCAACAAATTCCATGCTTCCATGGGCCCAGGGGGAACTCGTATGGGAAGCTGCTAGCAGAAGGTTAGGCTCTATGAGCGTAAACCCACCCATAGGCTGAGTCGGAAGGGGAGCTCCGAAGGTAATACGTTTGGCACTTACATGGGGAAGAGCTTCTGCAATGAGGTTCAGGCGGCTTCTATGGTCATAGTGATAGGGTGCCCAATTTCTTTGTTTGGCTTTTAACTTCTTTGCGGCATCGCCTATAGAAGTGATTTCTAAAAACTCGGGATGGAACCAAGTGTTTTGTGCCCAGATAGCCTCCTGATAGGGACCTTCACAAAGAAAAAGACGATCGTAGCAGGCTTTGACGTTTTTAAGTTCCTGAGCGAGCTGATCCTTGAAGTCTAAGTGAGCCATATAAGCTGTCAAAGTCATTTGATAAGGCCAAAGGAGAGATGTGATGCAAAAATGCCCGCAGCTACGCTGACATTTAAGCTTTCTACGTTTCCTGTTCCAGGGATAGCTACCTGCTTCGTACAAATCTTAGAAATTGCGTCTGAAATACCTGTGGACTCAGCCCCAAGCACAAGAATGGTTTTGGCTTTGGGAGTCCAGTCTTTAAAGGAAATCGAGTTATGGGAGGACGTACCAATAATTTCGTAACCCCTTGCTTTAAGGTCATTTAGGACTTCAACAGGATCTCTCAGGCGAACCATTTGAACTAATTCACTTGCCCCTTCGCTCGTTCTGGCTGCTGATGCAGAAAGTTCAGGAAGTGCATCCTCGTTTCCGATCATCCACTTGATTCCAAAATGAGCAAGAGTTCGCATGATGGCCCCAAGGTTATGGGGATTGGAAACACCATCCATAAAAAATAAGGGTTTTGGAGGCTCCGCAAGAAGAGTCTTCATAAACTCCAGTTCAGACATAGGCTTTTTCTTTTTTACAACCATGCCGATGCCTTCATGGTGAACCGAGCCTATGATCTTCTCAAGTTCAGCGTCCGTTACAATATGATAGGCCTTCTTGTTATCGGCACAGAACTTCAGAACAGCTGAGGCAGTCTTAACTTTACGTTCTGCGACATAGACCCTAATGATATCGTTTTTGCGGGATTCGAAAACAGCGAAGCAAGTGTGAAAGCCGTAGAGTCTCATCTCTAGACCCGATTTTAAGCCATACCATCCGCCATCTTCTATCCGACGGTCACCTTGTTTTCCCATGTTCTAGACCTCCCGAGGAAACCTCGTTTAGCCTATTCCTATCCTAGTTTCAAGAAAACAAAGAAAAAGGGGCGCGCTTGAACGTAACTAGCTGTAAAGACATAATAAATTAGACAGTGGCAAACTTCGTTTCCAGGTGCTTCACTACCCTTTCTAGCTGCATGCCGCGACTCCCCTTTACCAGAATGATGCTGTCAGTAAGTCCAACCCCGGACTCTTCTAGGCGCTTTATGGGGTTGTCCGATGCCACTATATGAAAGATTCTCGATTTTAATTTGTCATTCAAAGCAAGGTAAATTTTACCCATAGCCTCACCATAGAGAAATATAGTCGCATGTGAAATAGCCAATAAAGCTGGCAGAATATCGAGATGCCATTTAAGAGACTCAGCACCAAGATCCAGCATGTCTCCCAGGACTACGACTTTCTTGCGGTGTCGCCAATCTCCATGGTCAAGGGACGCAAAAGCGGCCTTCATGCTTGAAGGAGAGGCGTTGTAGCAGTCGTCAAAAAGGCAGATATTCTCTTTAAGATAGATAATCCGGCTACGCATGGGGGGTACTTCAAAGTTTTTCCAACCTTTAAGTACTTCTTCGTGGGTCCATCCTAAATGGAGCGCTGTTGCCAAGGCTAAAGCAAAGTTATTGGCATTATGAAGACCTGGGAGGGGAACCGTAAAACATAGGAGTTTGGACTCTTTTGTTTTCTCAATCCAGCGGGCATAGATTACGGTTCTATCGGGACGTTCCGTCTCCATATGCCAATGAAGCAGATTAAAATCGCTGAGCTTGGAGCGGCCGAAGGCATTTGAGCCACGGCTGATATCTTCTTCATAAACAACAAAACAATCCTGCTCGTCTACTAACTCTGAGAAATCCCAAATTTTAGGCTCTGACAGCTGCCAAACGCGCGGTTTGCCTTTGGAAAGCTTAAAAAGTTCAATCTCCTCCAAGATCGCATCATTCCAGCCCCCAAGTCCTTCTAGGTGTTCTGGACCGAGGGCAGTTAATAAAACACAGTCGGGTTGTGCCAATTCCATGTGGCTTGCCATAGCCTTCTTTTGATCGATTCCAATTTCTAAAACAAGAGCACCGATATTTTCACGGGGAGTATGAGCGTTTTGAATGAGGGTCTTCGCTACTCCAATAAAACCGTTTTCGCTTTTTTCGGTCTTAGTGACTCGTTGCTGCCTCCCAGAAAGAAGGGCAGCAAGCATTTCTTTAGTGGTCGTTTTTCCATTGGATCCACCGATGCCGATGACAGGAAAAGGGAGTCTTTTGCGAAAAGCACGGGCCAACTCTCTCAAACCCTGCACAGAGTCGCCCTTGTACAGGAGTTTGTCTTTCAGCTCTTCAGGTGCATTTTGTGCCCATTCCTCAGAAACTAAAGCACATTTGAGTCCGTTTTTGAACAATTCTAGAAGGTAATCGTGACCGTCAAAGCGCCCCCCTTTAAGGGCAATAAACATCTGAGTATTAAGAATCGACCTCGAGTCTGTTGAAGCACCAGAAATCGGTTCTTTAATTTTCGAATGGGGAAATACAGTTTTTATGAATTCAGGTTCCAGTGGCCACATATGCGCTCCTATGAGGATAGTTCATTCTAACAGAAGTGCTAGAGATTTACATGCTTCTAAAATAGCTGAGCTTGCAACTAGGCAATTTTTACTTTGAGTCATCGCTTTAAATTTCCGAGAAACAGGGAGAGGTATAACTTATGATTCTGATCTATGCTTTTATATGCTGGTTTGTGTTTTCTCATTATGCTACCAGGCTCTACAAGGCTTGGGAGTCCCTACACGTGGGCCTTATCAAAGCCTCTATGTACAAACAAATTCAAGGGATAAAAAAGTCTGGTAACTCCAGGGTGGTTCTGAGTCACCTGTTTTCACTTTATCCTAAAACATGGAGAAGTCTTTGGACCGAGCTGATTCGTGAAGGCGAAGCACAAGAGCTGTTGGTCGATTTAGCCCTAAGGACCGGGCTAAAAGACTATTGTCTCGCCTCAAAGTCTAAGAACTTACGGGCTCAGTCTGAAAACGTAACCCTCCTTTGTCTTATTGGAAATCCTGAAGACAGAATAATGTATTTGAACTCGCAGCCTGAAGACTCTGACTTGTGGCAGATTCCCCTTCCGGCTCTCTGTTTTGATGATCAGGAGGTTACCGTCATTTATCTGAGGAGACTCTTAACCCTGCATCAGCCCCGGAAGGCCAATGCTATTTTGGCGGTTCTAAGCTCCGATAAAGCTAAAGCGGTGCTTTTGGATCTTTGCCGACTGAATACAGATTTCAGAAGCTTTGCCGTTTCTGCTTCTGTTCATCTGGAGATTTCTGATCAATTGGATTTTATTCGTGAAGCTCAAATTTATGGGGTCGATGACGTCCATTTTATAAAATACTTTTCCCGCTATAGCATGGAGGGGCAATCTCTGCTCCGTTCTACCCTTTCAGACAGTGCCTGGTGGCACTCAAGATACATTTTGCATCATCCAGGAAAAGATTACTCACCCCCACACAGCATTGCCTGGTTTTATAGCAGGAGAGATTTAGAAGTGGAGGCTCGCACGCATACCGATCTTCCTGATATTCATATAGCGGCCTAACCTAGACTTGGCGATAGCTTAACTTTAAGATATGCTCGCTCGGATCCAATATAGGTCTAGGAGATTAAGTTGACGTCAGGCGTCGAGCTAAATAGCATTCTTTTAGTAGCTTCTTTGATGCTTGTTTTTTTGCAGCTTTTTTTGCTCTTGAGGCGAGATAAGTCTCTCGAAAAACAAATGAATGAGCAGTCTAAGTCTTCCGATATGATGTTTCGGGAGGAATTTTCAAGATCCCGAGAGGAACAAAGTCGCGCTCTTTATCAAACCCGGGACGAACTGCAAACGACCATGTCGAGGTTTGGCGAGTCGCTGTTTGTTCGTATGGAGGCTATCGAGTCTAAAGTGGAATCCAAGTTAAATACGATCCAAAAAGATAATTCGGATCGATTGGAACAAATGAGGGCCGTCGTCGAAGAAAAACTTCAGTCCACTCTCGAACGCCGCCTTGGAGAAAGTTTTAAATTAGTCAGCACACGCTTAGAAGACGTCCAGCGTGGGTTAGGGGAAATGGCCGTTTTAGCCCAAGGAGTGGGAGACTTAAAAAGAGTTTTAACCAACGTGAAAGCTAGGGGAGGTTGGGGTGAAAGACAACTTCAGTCTTTGCTATCTGAAATATTGACTGTGGAGCAATACCGGGTAAATGTAGCGACTAAGCCAAATTCTAAGGAAATCGTCGAGTTTGCCATCAGGCTTCCAGGTAGGGCAGACGAAGAAGTATTGCTCCCCGTGGATGCTAAATTCCCCAAGGAAGATTATGAACGTCTTTTGGATGCCTACGAGAGAGCTGATGGCCAGCTGATTGAGCAGTTTGGTGCAGCCTTGGAGTCTCGCATCAAGTTGGAGGCGAAATCGATCCAGCAAAAATATGTGGAACCTCCTTACACGACCGATTTTGCTATTTTATTTCTTCCGGTAGAAGGGTTGTATGCCGAAGTTCTGAGGCGTCCAGGACTGGTAGATAATATTCAAAGAAATTTTAGAGTTGTCATTGCGGGTCCTACAACTTTTGCAGCTCTGCTCAATAGTTTGCAAATGGGTTTTAAAACTCTAGCTATAGAAAAGCGCTCCAGTGAAGTCTGGAAGGTTCTTGGTGCGGTTAAGTCCGAATTTTCAAGATTTGGGGACGTGGTAGATAAAATATCTAAAAAACTCAAAGAGGCTTCGGATCAGGTAGATCAGGTGCATGTCCGTACTCGAAAGTTGCAAAAAACCTTGATTTCCGTTGAGACCAGTGAAGAATCCAAGGGAGATTCCTTACTTGAGGCCATAGAGGGAGAGTAGAGAATTATGGTTGAGCTATTTCATCAGTTGTTTGGTTATTTAAAAGACCCTCAGTCTCTCATAGCAGCGGTGGGACTTGTCGGTTTAATTTTTATCGTTTTTGCGGAAACTGGATTGTTGTTTGGTTTTTTTCTTCCAGGCGATTCTCTTTTAATTTCTGCTGGAATCATCGCGTCAACGGGCACTATTGATGTTTGGCAGACAGGGATCTTATTGTCTTTTGCAGCAGTCATAGGTGATGCCGTTGGATTTTGGATTGGAAAAGCTACCGGACCCAAACTTTTTAAAAGAGAAGATAGTTTACTGTTTAGAAAGGCCCACCTTCTTGCGGCTCAAAAGTTCTATGAAAAGCACGGCGGAAAGACCATCGTGTTTGCCCGGTTTATTCCCATTATTAGGACGTTTGCTCCCACCGTGGCGGGGATTGCCGGAATGCCTTACAAGCATTTCCTAGCCTATAATATTTTTGGTGGTGTTCTCTGGATTTGGTCTATGCTTTTAGGCGGGTATTATTTGGCCAAACAAGTTCCCAATATTGAAGAAAATATTCATTTTCTGATTGTGGGCGTGGTTTTCGTTTCCATACTTCCCATGATTGTGGGTTGGTTTAAATCAAGGGTTTCAAATTCTAAACCCGTCTAGAATTTTCGGTCCAAAAATCCTTTGTCTACGGAAGTGGTTTTTAGCAGCTTGTCATAATGGCAACCATTAGCAAGCACAGCTAAGCGTTAGGAAAAGTCCATCTCAATTAGGCATAGCTCAAATGAGCAAGAGTACCATTTGCGCGCTATTTCGCACTTAAAACGAAATACAAACCAAGTTAGATTCGGTGGCGATCAGTGTTTTGTTTTCAAATTCTAAAACCGGGCTGAGAGGTTTTACAAAGTCCTTGGAAAGCTTCTTTGCAAGGACGGCATGGAATTGTATGAAGACAAATCATGGTTGCTTTCTTCTGGTAATAGAGCCAAAGCGTGGTCCCAAGCAGCTGGAACTCGGCAACCTAACTACAGCATGAATACCAAAAACTTTTTTTAGTTGGAAATGGAATGCAGACATAATAAGTGAACCAATGCCCGCGAACGAAGAGTGAAGTGCTCCTTAAAAATGCTTCTCCCGCAGCTAATCATCCGTCAGTCTTAGGTGTTTTTTTTTGAACGCAAAACCACCAAATCCCATAAGTGGGCGAGCATTGCCTATGCGCACTGGCAGATCACGATAAGCATTTTAGGACAAAAATCGAGGGCGCTAAGCCGATTGATTAAGAAGACTGAGCGGTTCAGTTTTAAAATGCCCAAGGCCTAGTCTCAAAGGCTTATTAGTTAATCAGAGTGAATATCGGTTCACAAAAAAGCAATATGTTCAGACTTTTCGGCCGGTATTAAAAAATCGCTCAGCTTTTTTGAAGGGTATTTCTGCAAATCTTTCTTGATCCAATTTGTGACATACTGTTTTAGCGCCGGGCTCATTTCCGCTTTGACTTTACCGAGAAGATGAGGGGATGCTATTACAGACATAGAGTCAAAATTTCTTTTCAGTTTTTCGCTTTCCAAAAAGCGTGCGAGCTCTCTGGAAAACTGGGTGATGGCGTCCTCATCAGGATCGTGACGCTTTGGAATCGAATAGTTTATGGAGCTTGTATGACCTGTGGACTTTACTCCGCGGCCTGCTTGTTTCTTTATCAAATCTCTTCTTCTTGCAGTTCCTAATGGATTGGTTAAGGACTGAAGAAGTTTCAATTGAGAATTCTCCGGCACTTTCACGAAAATACGCGCTACTTTTTTGTCGGCCACAATATACCAATGCATAAGAATCCTCCCGTTGCTGATTTATAAGCAAGAAGTGTTCCGCTTATTAATTCTGCCTTTCGCACAGCAGATGTGACGAGCTTGCAGAATATTTAGAGTGCATTGAGATCTCTAATGCAAGCAGCGCCTTGTTGGAGTTACAAAATGATCTTTAAAGACCGAAGGCATGCAGGACAACTTTTATCTCAAAAACTTCAGGGAGATATAAAGGATTCTGTTATTGTACTAGCTCTACCTCGCGGTGGGGTGCCTGTTGCAGCTCAGATTGCGAATGCTTTAGCAGGTCCTTTAGATGTTCTGATTGTTCGCAAAGTCGGTGCGCCAAATCAAGCTGAATTGGCAGTCGGCGCTGTATGTGACGAAGCAGAACCTGTAGGGAACCAAGCGATTCTCGCTAAACTAGGGCTCGTCTCTGCCGAATGAGTCAAAAACCTTTGGTCTATTCACCCGAGGGCGGGGGCAGGCAACTGTCCTCGTTACTCACGATGACCTGTCCAACTATACAAATCGATTTGTGACTGGAAAGGGCATCCTCCGAGCGAGTCAGATCATCACTTTAAGCGAATAGGATTTTCGCTGGCTATATATCATAAATGAAATAGCATTTTCATGACGCTTCAATACACATGTCACTGGTATTCCTTTCGTAAAAGGCCCAGACCTAAAAAGATGACTTCAGAATCTCAGACTCTTTCAATAAGGCCGGCAGCTCCCATGCCCGTGCCGATGCACATGGTGATCAAACCGTACTTTCCTTGATTTCTTTTGAGGGCGTGGCACGCTGTAGCCACAAGCTTAGCTCCCGTGGCGCCAAGAGGATGGCCTAAGGCGATGGCACCACCATAGGGGTTTACCTTTTTGGGATCCAAACCCACGGTTTTGATGACCGCTAGTGCCTGAGCCGCAAAGGCTTCATTAAGTTCGATGTGGTCTAGATCAGATAGCTTTATGCCTGTGCGTTTCAAAACCTTGCCAATGGCTTCGATGGGTCCGATTCCCATAACTCGAGGCGGAACGCCTGCGACCGAGAATCCTAAAAAGCGCGCCATAGGCTTTAAATTGTGTTTCTTCACAAAGTCTTCAGAACAGACTAGGGTCATTGCCGCTCCGTCTGACATTTGACTGGAGCTTCCTGCACTTACGGACCCACCCATTTTGAAGGCCGTTCTTAAGGCTTTTAAAGCTTCTAAAGTGGTGTCGGCTCGCGGTCCGTCATCCATGGCAAATTTCATTGTATCAACGATAACCTGTCCATTTTTACCGGGCCTTCGTCTTTCCACATCTATGGGTACAATCTCATCGTGAAACATACCTTCTGCGATGGCTTTGGACGCCTTTCGATGGGACTCGAAGCTAAACTCATCTTGCTCATCTCGAGTGATTTTAAAGTCTTCCGCGACATTTTCAGCTGTGAGTCCCATGGAAAGATACATGTCGGGGCGGGTATCCATGATCTTACGGCTTCCGACGATCTTATGTCCCATCATGGGCACGGCTGACATGGACTCCACACCCCCTGCTAGAATACAATCTGCTTGCTCAGAAGCGATTCTTTCATAAGCCATGGCAATGGTCTGAAGACCTGAGCTGCAAAATCGGTTCACAGTGACGCCGGGTACGGTTTCAGGAAGACCTGCAAGTAAGCCGACCATTCGTCCAATATTCATGCCCTGTTCGGCTTCTGGCATCGCACAGCCTAGAATCAAATCTTCGATGAGGCCTGGATCAAAGTCCCCTGCTTGCTTGACAACAGCCCTTACAACATCAGCGCAGAAATTATCTGGCCTCGAAGTCGCTAGACCTCCTTTAAATGCTTTTCCTATGGGACTCCTCAGGGGAGAAACGAGATATACAGCTTTCATGGATCGCTCCTTAATATTTTTTTTAATTTCGCAGTGGTTTTCCATTGGCAAGCATAAATAGAATTCTTTCTTTCGTTTTTTCTTGTTGACAAAGCTCTATGAAGACTCTTCGTTCGAGATCTAAAAACCAAGCTTCATCGACAGGGGTGCCAGCGTCAATCTCTCCTCCGCAGAGAACCAAGGCGACTTTTTCGGCAACAAAACTATCATAGGGTGAAATCATTTTTCCTTGCACCATATTGTAAAGGGCCATGCGGAACGTATTAAGGCCCCCATCTCCCAGCACTTTGATTCCAGATCTTGGTGAAGAAGGTAGGTATCCCATTCTTACTGCAAATCGTGCCAGATCTTTAGCTTCTGAAAGCTGATGTTCTCTGGACATCGTCACAAGGGTTCGGTTTTCAGGATAGAGCCCCATAGCTCTAGCGTGATAGCCCGATGACGATACTTGGCCCATTGCAATCAATTGAAAGCTCTTTTGAAGAAAGCTAGTAGGATCCGTTTTTTCGCCTCCCATGGCAGCATCATAGGCGCGAAGGGCTAATTCTTTCGTTCCCCCTGCACCCGGAATGAGGCCTACTCCGACTTCCACAAGACCTGCATAGGTTTCTGCTGTCACCAGGCGATGGCTGGCATGAAGGCTTACCTCACAGCCTCCACCCAACGTCATACCGTGGGGGCAAGCGACCGTAGGGAAAGGTGCATACTTAAGCATTTGCAAGGTACCTTGGGAGGTTCGCAGCATTTGGTCAATGCCGTCCCAGTTTTTCTTTTCGATAAACTCAGCAAGCATCTTGAGATTGGCACCGGCTGAAAAAGCCGGTCCCTGGTTGCCGATAACCATGGCGTCAAAATTCTTTCCCGTAGCTTCTAGCGCTTTTTGAGTGAGCTCCAGGAGATCCATGTCTAAAGCGTTCATTTTAGTATGAAACACAAGAAGAGAGACTCCATCACCCATGTTCAGTAAACTTGCTGCTTTATTGCTGAGAACCACTCGTTTGTCGTCGCGGGACTCTCGGCCTGAAAGTCTATATTTATAGGACTCTTCTTTAAGCTTCTGCATTTTTTTAAGAGTCGAGTGAAACTGCTCACGATATCCCTCAACTTCAGCTGCAGCAGAGCCCGGTTCGGGACTGTAAAAAGTCAGTCCGGCCTTGATCCAATCAGGCAAGGGAGCCTTGTCTTTTTTAAGTCTGGTGAGTATTTTTTCAAAGCCTAATGCTTGCCAAAGCTCAAAAGGTCCCATCTCCCAGTTAAATCCCCAGCGAATCGCATCGTCAATTCGCCTCACCTCTCCTGAAGCGATCTCATTGCAGAGCATGGCAGAATAGGAAAACGTATCCCGTAAAATCCGCCAGATCAACTCAGATCCACGATCATCTCGGTCTAAAATAGAAGTAAGTCTCTTAATAAGGTCTTTCTCTTTTTCAGCATCTGCTAGCCATGGAAAGGATTCAGGCGCCTGTTTTTCATAGCTATCAGACTCAGGGCGGTAGGCTAAAATCTCACTCTTCCCTTTGTTGTCTTTAACTTTGCTAAAGCAGCCCTTATCGGCGGTTTTCTGTCCTAGAGCTCCGGCAGCGATAAGTTTTATCATCCAGGCAGGAGCAGCGAAAAGTTCTCTCATGGGATCATCGGGTGCTTTGTCGTAAACATTTTTAGCTACATGAGCGCAGGTATCAAGGCCCACGACGTCCATAGTTCGTAAAGTGCCTGAGGAAGGTCGGCCCATCAATTTGCCGGTGAGTAAATCGGTAGTCTCAAAATTAATCTTTAAGTCTTGAATATGGTGAAGCGTGGATTGAAGAGAAAGGACTCCAATACGATTCGCTATAAAATTCACAGTGTCGTTTGCGACGACAATCCCTTTTCCTAGGGTTTCAGAAAGCCATTGACTCATGGCTGCAAATAATTGGCCATCAGTTCTGTTAGTCGGGATAACCTCTAGGAGGTTCATATAGCGAGGAGGGTTAAAAAAATGAGTTCCAAAAAAGTCACGGGCGTAAGACTCATCTAAGTCTGCCACGATCTCATTGAGGGGGATTCCTGAAGTATTGGTGGTGACGGCGACGCCTGGGCGTTTGTATTCACTAATTCTTTTATGGATTGCTTTTTTGATTTCTAGCTTTTCAACAACCACTTCAATAACCCAGTCGCAATCCGCAATTACCGATAGGTCGTCGGCAAAGTTTCCTGGGATAATCGATTCAGGAATGCTGTCCAACATCAGAGGAGATGGCTTTAGTTTCTTGAGCCCTTCCAAAGCTAAGAGAGCTCGGCTGGATCTAAAATTCTTTCCTACCGCCTTGGCTACTTTGGGATCCTTGGGAGGCTCTTCGCTTTCTAGGTCAAGAAGCCAAGTTCGAATGCCAGCGGCTGAAATATGCGCAGCAATTTGGGCCCCCATGACTCCAGCACCAAGTACGACAGCTTTTCTGATTTTTAGAGTCATTGGACTCTCCCGCAATTTTTAGAGATTTGGGGTATTTTAGAACCTATTGGTGGGGGATGCTACGATTTTTTTTGTAGGTGACTAAAAACAATCCGGAATTTTTGGTTTTCCTTGACACTGGGGTATTCACCCACTATCTATCGAGCCCTGGGAGGCATGAGTGAGTCTTATCGAAAGCGAAACAGGAATCGATACTGGAATCGAAAGTTTGACAGCTCGTTTTGCTGGAATAGGCCGCATCTATGGAGAACAGGGCCTGATCAGACTGAATCAAAGCCATGTCGCAGTAGTAGGTGTCGGTGGCGTTGGCTCCTGGGTTGTGGAGTCACTTGCAAGATCCGGCGTGGGTCAAATTACCATGATCGATCCCGATGAGATATGTATTTCTAATATCAATCGCCAGCTCCCAGCACTTAGCACGACCATTGGTCGCCCTAAAGTAGATGTTCTTAAGGAACGCCTTCTTCTCATAAATCCTAATCTAAAAGTCGATATCATTACGGATTGGTTTACCTCCCAAACTTCAGAGGAAATTCTGGTCCCAGATTATGACTTCGTGGTGGATGCTATTGATTCTCTCTCCAATAAAGCTTTACTTCTTGCCACTTGCCTTAAAAAAAATAGGAAGGTGGTTACTGTAGGTGGTGCCGGAGGAAAAACCGACCCCACCAAAATCAAAATTTGCGACCTGAAAGACACGACTGTAGATCCCCTGCTTAAGCAGGTCAGAAAACGTTTACGAAATACTTATGGAATGAATGGTCTAGTAAATTATGGCATATTTGCGGTTTACAGCAATGAACAGCCTGTTTTTCCAGACGCTTGTGATACAAAGAAGCCGTTAAAACTGGACTGTGGTGACGGTTACGGAAGTTCCTCTTTTGTTACTGGGAGCTTTGGTTTTGCTGCCGCATCGTTAGTTGTCAATCAACTGACTGAGTTTCAGAGCAGATAAGAGCTTCTGAATAGCAAAGACGTGGTATCTTAGGTGAGTCTGTCTTTGTGAATTTCCTTGGGCTGAGGTCAACTTTAATATGTTAGATGCGCATACTCACCGTCCTAAAAGATCCCCGGGGCTTATTGAGATTGAGTCCCCTGATGTCAGGCTGGTTTGCCGAGGAAATTGGCAACCTACTGGGCCTTTTGTACTAGGTCTTCACCCTTGGTGGATCGAGCAAGTGAACGAGCCCCTTGAAACCATGGTTTCTTGGATGGAGCATCCTGAGTGTCTTGGAGTCGGTGAGACAGGTATAGACAAGTCGATTGCGACTTCACTTGAAACTCAAATTTCGTGGTTCCTAAAACATTTGGATCTGGCAAAGGCCCATAAAAAATCTCTTGTTGTTTTGCATATTGTGAGAAGTTGGAGTGAGCTGAAACCGATTCTGAGGAACTCTAAATTTGAAGGGCAAATTCTCCTTCACGATTGTCAGGCATCAGCAGGGGATATGAAGTGGCTGGAAAAAGATGAAAGACTTTGGTTTTCCTATGGATCGGCACTTAAAAAAAAGACCTCTAGAGGCTTTCAGGGTTTTTTAGAGGCCCCAGCCGGAAGGGTTCTTTTTGAAACCGATGATTCGGGCGAAGACATTGAAACCCTTGTAAACCGGGGGCTGGGATTTAGGCCAGAGGTGCTTTATGCCGAAAATAGTTCCCGGTTTCTGAAAGCTGTCGGCTATCCTCGTGTTGCTGGGCGGTAATTCGCCGACCCGAATTAGTGGTTTGTAAGTCCGACTTTTTTTTATTGGTCTTGTTATCAGCTATGATTTGCTTTTCCTCTACAAGGGAGATTAGGAAGAGCTTCCATTTATCGTAGAAGTGCGGAATATCTTTAGCTCCATGAGTAAAGCCGCCTAGGTTTTCCAGACGGCTTTTCCTCTTGGGAAGGCTTTCTAGGAGGTCAGTTGCAAATTTCTATAGCCCAAAGTTGTGGTTCTTTATTTTTTTAACCACAGCTTCAGGGGTAAATCCAAACTGTTTTTCAAGCTCTCCTGCGGGAGCAGAGGCGCCGTAGTGATCGATACCAATCATGAGGCCTTCTCGTCCCACAAAGCGTTCCCAGCCAAGTGTGGTTCCCGCTTCTATAGAAACTCTTCTCTTGCAGTCCACAGATAGAATCTGGTTTCTATAAGCTTCATCTTGACTGAAAAACAATTCCCAGCAAGGGACGCTAATCACGCGAGTGGACTTGGAATACCCGTCTTTTTCAAGCTGTTCTGCAGCTTTAAGGGCTAGGCCGACCTCTGAGCCCGTAGCAAAAATAACTAAATCCGGCTTTGTGGACTCTTTGACTTGCCAGGCGCCTTTAGCGCTCAGTTCTACGGGTCCATTTAAATAGGGAACGCCTTGTCGGGTTAAACAAATACATACTGGAGTATGAGGATTCTTTAGAGCCACTTTCATGAGGACTTCTGTTTCATATGGGTCTGCTGGGCGCATAACCATAAGGTCAGGTATGGCTCTTAAACTCATAACTTGCTCAATCGGCTGATGGGTGGGACCGTCTTCGCCAAGATAGAAAGAGTCGTGAGTAAACTCATGAATCACGCGCACTTTTTGAATAGCGCCAAGGCGCAAGGCTGCTCGAGAGTAATCTGCAAAGGCTAAAAATGTTGCGTCAAAGGGCACAAAGCCCCCATGGAGCGCCAAGCCATTGCACATTGCTGACATCGTAAATTCTCTTACGCCGAATGAGATATTTCTACCTTGGGGGGTCTCTGCTTGGAAATCTCCGACTTTTTTAGCAAAAGCCCCGGTCATATTGGAAGGCTCCAGGTCGGCAGATCCGCCGATCAAGTTGGGAACGGAAAAGGCCCACTCTTCGATAATTCTACCAAATGCATTTCGAGTGGCGATAGGCTTAGTGCGGTCCCATGAAATCGGAGCTAGGCTTTCGACATTTAAAGATCCAAAGTAGCCGTTAAATTTGTCGCGAAATGTCTTATCTGCAAGTCGGGATTCTAGCTTTTTATTCCAAGTGTCCACTTTTGACTTTAGAGCTTGAAAGTTTCTTTGAAAGTGCTCAGATGCCTTTTTCGGCCAATAAAAATCAGTTTCAGGGAGTCCCCAACCCGCTTTGGTAGCAGCCATTTCGGCTGCAGGCAAAGGCTCTCCATGGGTTTTATGGCTACCCTCTAGTGAGGCTGCACCCTTAGCCATAATGGTGTCGCCAATAATAAGAACGGGACGCTCAGTTTCTGCACGAGCTAAAGCCATGACGTTTCGAAGGGCGGTGTGATCATGCCCAGAAACCCGGTATACCTTCCAGCCAAAACCTTCAAATATCCTCTGCTCATCATCACTCGTAGCCCGACGAATGGAACCTGAAATTTGAATCGCATTACGATCATAGTACCAAATAAGATTACTTAATTTAAGATGTCCCGCAATTGAAGCAGCACCCAGGGTCACGTCCTCTTGCATACAACCGTCGCCCAGAAGGACCCAAGTTTTATAAGAAAAAAGATCCTGGTCTAAGGTGGAAGCGAGGTGTTTCGCTCCTAAGGCAAAACCAGCCGACATAGCCGCCCCTTGACCTAGAGGCCCGGTCGTACATTCTACTCCGGGGGTTTCCGTGTTTTCAGGGTGCCCGGGGGTGCGTGAATGCAGTTGTCTAAAAGATTTAAGATCGTCGGTAGTTAGCCAACCTATGCCATGAAGAAGGGAGTACATAAGCATGGATTCGTGGCCAGCGCTTAAGATAAATCTATCGCGACCGAGCCATTTGGGGTCTTGGGGATGAAAGTTCATAAATTCTGTATAAAGAAGATAAGCAAAATCCATGGATGACATCGCGCCTCCAGGGTGGCCGGACTTTGCTCTGCTGACCCCATCAATGACTAGGCTTTTCAGGCAATTAATCGTCCATTGGTCCTTCATGGGGTCTCCTAAAGTTTGATAATGGCGGCATTATAGAGGTAATTTCACCGCTGGGAAATTAATATCTTTAACTTATTCGCGCGTTACCCCAAGAAAAGAGATGGATATTCTGCTCCAGTTAAGGCATCATGCCGCGGCTGCCGCTTTTGCGGGAAGCTAAGAAACCTTTATTTCGGGAAATCTATGATTCGCCAGGACATCAGAAACTTATGTATCATCGCCCACGTTGACCACGGCAAAACTACTCTTGTCGACCATCTTTTGAAGCAAGGGGGCTTATTTGCTGCCCATGAAAAAACAGAAGATCGTATGATGGATTCCAATGCACTTGAGCGCGAACGTGGAATTACGATTTTGGCGAAAAACTGCTCTGTAAATGTCAAAGGCGTGAAGCTAAACATTGTAGATACCCCAGGACACGCCGACTTCGGTGGAGAAGTAGAACGAATCATTGGTACCGTTGACGGAGCTGTGTTGCTTGTGGATGCCGCAGAAGGTCCTCTACCGCAAACTCGCTTTGTTTTAGAAAAAGCCCTAAAAATGGGACATAAGATTATTCTTTGTATTAATAAAGTGGATCGACCTGAAGTTCAGGTGGGTGATCGCATTCAAGATGTCGTAAATCAGGTTTTCGATCTGTTCGTAGAGCTAGGCGCTACCGATGAACAGTGTGATTTCCCGATAGTTTATGCAGTAGCTCGAGAAGGCTGGTGTACGCAGACTTTTGATGATATCCCTCTGCTTCTAAAAGGCGATAAAAAAGGCTCTTTGGAACCGCTCTTTGATTTGATCTTAAATCGTTTCAAGGGTCCAACAGTCGAACCTGACGGTGTCTTTACCATGCAGCTTTCCAACCTATCTTGGTCTAACTTCGTGGGCCAACTTTCGGTAGGGCGCGTCATTGCTGGAAAAGTCAGAAAAGGCCAAGAAATCTTTCGCTTAGGCGTCAAGCCTAATGGCGAAAAGTTTTCTGAAAAGTTCAACGTAACGAAACTATTTACCTACAATAGCAACCGTGAAGTTGAGACCGAAGAATTGACTGCTGGTGATATTGGTATTGTTGCAGGAAATGACAATGTATTTATCGGCGATACCCTTGGTGGCTCGACGGAAATTGACTTGTTTTCTAGAATTCAAGTTCAAGAACCTACTTTGAGAATGATTTTTTCCATCAACTCCAGTCCCCTTTCAGGTAAAGAAGGGGAAGCTATTCAGTCCCGCAAACTTCGCGAGCGTTTAGAGCGTGAATGTCGTGCCAACGTGGCTGTTCAGATGGAAGAAGGGGACTCTACCGATCAATACTTCCTTCTTGGTCGCGGGGAACTGCAGTTTGCGATTTTGATTGAAACTATGCGCCGTGAAGGACTTGAATTCATGGTTGGGCGTCCTGTTGTTCGCATGATTAAAAATGATGCCGGTGAGAAGCAGGAACCAGTAGAACGTGCTGTTCTCTATCTCCCAGATGCATTTACTGGAGCCGTTACAGAAATGTTCCAAAACCGTAAAGGTGTTTTGGCACACTATGAAAATATGCCAGCCAATCGCGTCAAACTAGTATTCGACATTCCTTCACGCGGACTTCTAGGAATTAGATCTTCTTATCTTACCGCTACTCGCGGCGAGGGACTCTTCTCCTCTGAGCTTGTAGGGTATGAGCCGTTTAAGGGCGAGATGCTCCACCGTAAAAACGGCGCCATCATTGCCGACCGAACAGGAAAGACCACGGAATATGCGTTGTCTTCCATTGAAGAGCGTGGGGTTCTCTTTTTGAATCCAGGTACAGAAGTCTATGAAGGCATGGTCATCGGCGAACATAGCAGGGAGCAGGATCTCAATGTGGATCCATCTAAAGAAAAGAAGCTTACCAACGTTCGTGCGGCTGGTTCAGATGGCTTGACCCAATTGTCAGGTATCCGTCAAATGTCACTAGAGCGCAGTATTGAGTGGCTAGATGATGATGAATGGATTGAAGTAACTCCTAAAAACATCAGACTTCGAAAGAAAGTTCTGCAGTCCAATTTGCGTTCGGTAACGCGCAGTAAAAAGAGCTAGACTCTAGCAATAAATAGAAAAACGAGGCATTTTAAGCCTCGTTTTTTAATTCCGATTCCTGTGAGAAGAAAAGCACTCGCATGCGTCGATCTATGAGATCTTGCGATCTGTTTCAAGGGCATCAACTCATTTTCCGCAGCTTTCAAACTAGCCGGAAGTCTGTCTTTCAAGAAAGTCAACAAACGACAATTTCGGAAAAGGCTAAAAAATGAGTTCACGCTTTAGGATCAACGATTCTTTAAGAGTTACTTAAAGACCCCCGCTGCCTTGCCTTCCTTCTTAAACTTCAAAAGGAAGTCCACGGCCTGTTCATCTGAAACTTTTACGCCAGCGGGAGCATAGATTTCCAAGTTTCCATCCGTGTGGATCTCCATCTTTCCAGCCCTATTTGCTGATGCAAGGCCAATTCCAGGAAAAATAGTGGAAAGGTTAGCAGCTGCAAAGAGACCGCCGGGCTGTACGACCTTTCCATCTTTGTCAAGAAGGGGGCCGTATGCAGTAGCAACGCCAACAATCTCATTCTTACCGTTAAAGAGGCGCTGGGACACCGTCATTCCAGATGGAAAATTCTGACTCACAAAATTCAAGGCAACCGTAGTTCCTACGTACTTCTTTTGAGGCTCCGTACCTAGATAGAGCATTCCTTTAAACTTGGACTCATTAGCGAATTCGAACGTCGAAAGCTGGGTCCCTATGTAGGAAGGAAATGGAGCGCCGTTAGGCAGGCGGCTCGTTTTGTTGACTGTAAGGACATCGTCTAACCAAGCTTTCGTAGCAAGCAAAGCACGAATCGAAAAACCAGTGTCACCGGCGCCTGGAATAAATGAGATGGCGCCGTAGTCTTTGATAGTCTTTGTTACTTCGAGGTTGAGGGAGAAATCTTGAGAAAAACCAATGTCTAAAAGAGCATCACCATCTTTGTATTCAAATGCGAAACTATTAACGAGTTTCTGACCGCTGTTTCCACCGCCGCAGGCTGTCATTAACGTTAAAACGGAACCTAAAAGTATCTTTTTCATAGTAGTTCTCCCAAAAGTTTAACCCCCTATCGGCGCCATCGTCATGGACTTGACGCCTTCTTATTGTTATCGACCTCGGCGAGATTCGAAGGCCCCCTGCCAAGCTATGAAAAACGCTGAAAAAGCATTGGATATTTTTATAATTTCAGAATAGATTCCGGCCTTCAATTTGACTGGATTAGGATTAAACATGAAAATCGCAAAAAATAGCGTCGTGATGATGGAATATACGTTAACCGACGACAAAGGGACGGTTATAGACACCACGGAAGGGCGCGAGCCGTTAGCCTATTTACATGGTTATGGAAACATTATCGTAGGCTTAGAAAAAGAGCTTGAAGGTAAAACTAAGGGAGCCAAGCTTCAAGTAAATGTATCTCCCGAAGAAGGCTATGGGCATTTCGATCAAGAAGCCATTAGAACTGTAGATATTGGTCAGTTCGAAGACGCTAAAGCTGTCGAAATAGGAATGCAGTTTGTAGCTGATACTGATGACGGTCCCGTTATGTTCACGGTACGTGAAGTTAATGGTGCAGATGTGGTTCTTGATGGAAACCATCCTTTAGCGGGAACAAACTTAAGCTTTAGTGTGGAAGTTATCGAAGTCAGAGAGGCTTCTAAAGAAGAACTTGCTCATGGACATGTCCATGGAGCCGGTGGCCACCATCACTAAAAATGAAATGTATTTCCTAGCATATCTAAATTCGTTATCTTATCCTCTAATATCAATTGTGACTTAGGGACGAGACATGCATTTAGAAATACCTGAATCCCTTGAAATAGATTTCAACATAGACTTGAATCAAGATGAGTTTGATAAAGTTGTTCTTTCTAGGCGCAGCGTTCGCTCGTATACGAGCGATCCTGTCCCTGAATCTATCATCCAACACTGTTTGGAATTGGCTTTGCTTTCTCCAAGTTCTAGCAATCTTCAGCCTTGGGAATTTCATTGGGTCAGAAGCAGTGAGCTAAAAAAGCAACTCGCTGAGTTTTGTTACTCCCAACCTTCAGCCAAAACAGCCAGTGACCTTATTGTTTGCGTGGCAAGGACAGCAACCTGGCCTTCCCATTTAGATCAACTGGTAAAGATTCTTAAGTCTCAACCGGGAGTCTCAGAATCTGCAATCAGGTATCATGAAGTTGACTTGCCAAAAATGCTTGTACAGGGAGTACTCGGACTAAAAGGCCACTTGCGCTCCCTCAAATATCGAATAAAAGGACTTAGTAAAGTTCAAGCTAGGCGCCCAGGAGGCCCCAGTGATCTTCTCCTCTGGGCAGTAAAATCCACAACACTAGCGATTCAGACTTTTATTTTAGGGGTGAGGGCTCATGGCTATGACTCCTGTCCCATGGAAGGTTTTGATGAAGTTAGAGTCTCGAGACTTCTCAGGTTGCCATCAGACGCCCACATTGTGATGGTAGTATCGGTTGGAAAAAGAGCGAAAAATGGCGTCTATGGCAAGCGCACTCGCCTTGAAAAAGAATGGTTTATTAAAAAATATTAGATTTCTTAAACATTTCGTCTCCTATGTAATTTCTAGGTGGCTTGATATTTAGCTTGCACAGAATCAAGGTCTTTCTCTTTTTGTAAGCCAAATATTGATTCGGTTTTCTATACTAAGTTTTCTATACCAAGTTTTCTATACCAAGTTTTCAATCAGCGCAATTTGACAGTTCAAGTCACTTTCAGGGATTGACCCTGCAGCACAGGGCCTTTTCGTATTGAGTAAACAAGGAATTGCAGGCAACGATTAAAATGTCTGAAAATAACGGAAGACTTTCTGCTTGTATGGCTCGATTTGAAGAATGCGAATTAAAAAACAAACGCTATTTTTTTTGCAGTTTCTTAGTGCCAGCCAATGGTGTTAAATAAAGTTGCGACCACTTTAGGTCGACCCATGAACATCGGATTGGATGCTACATTCATGGAGCTTGCTAAGAATCCAGGGGGCGGATTGCCAAATTGCGAACGAAGTTTTGCAGCGTCTTTAAAGTCTTCATCTGCTAGATTTTGGAAATCAAAGAAAACACCTCAGAGATCGGTGCCGTCGCGAAACTCTGTTTTCGAGGACCAGTCCAATAGCTTGACAGGTATATCAACCCCCAAATCCATGTCATGGGCTATCACAGTTTCGCCGCGGCTAAGAGCTAGAATCTCTCGCCCATCGGAATGAAAACCTAGAATTCGAATCGTTTCTCGCAGATCTGCCCGCAGCTTTTGGGCTTCGGCTACTTTACCTGCAGCAGTGGCGGCTTCTATCCGTTTCTGGGTGGCGACAGCTGTGTTCGCTAGGCTATTGCGAGCGATATAACGCATCAATTCTGCCATAGAGACATTTCCGCAACCTTGAATTCTGCATAAAAAAGACCACTCGAAGAAGTCTTCGATGTGGACATAGACCGCTACATGAAACTTACGCAAACTTGTGCATAACAAGTTGACTGTTCATTTC
>JBAXBA010000066.1:0-21524 GCA_037142195.1 Pseudomonadota bacterium | reverse complement strand
ATGAGGGTGCCTCCATAGAAAAAATTGTTGCGGAAGTTGCCCTTCAGCATCACGAACGATTTTCAGGGAAAGGATATCCCTACGGTAAGAAAGGGCGCCTTGAAGAGAACGCTGAAAACGGCATCCACCCCTTTGCTAGAATAGTCGCCATTGCCGATAGTTATTCTGCACTTCTCATGGAACGAGTTTACAAGCCGGCCCTGCCTGCAGAAGAAGCCTTAAGACTCCTTGAAGTCAACTCCCTAGAGCACTTTGATCCTGTATTTTACAACCCTTTTGTGGCTGCCTTAAAAAAGAGTCTCAACTTATACGAAGAAAAGAAGCAATCTCTGGTTGGAAACATCTACGTTGTAGAAAAAGGTGATAATGTTGCTCAAAAAATCATGGCCAAAAAGCAAGGCAAATCCCATCAAGAAGAGGAATCCCCCTCGAAGCTGTCCTTAGATGTCCACATTCACGATGAAGATTGCGACCATCAGCCCCATGGCGAAAAGAAGCTTGGGGCCTAATAGGCTCTATGAACGTAAGTCTAGGGACTTCTAGAAGACAGAGACCATTTTAAGAAGAAAGCTGCACCATAGAATGCCTGCGATATAGAAGCCACAAGAACGCAGGCTCCCAGAATCCCAGACAGATCAACTTTTAAAACCGAAAAAATCCTAAAGCTGCACGCAGAAACCTTCCAAAACGATTTTTTGAAGGAGCCTGCTCTATGGCTTCACGCCGGCAACAAATGAGCTAGGAACGAAAAAACACGCCATCAGGACGATGCAAGCAAGACCCAACAACGATCTATGCCTTAAAAGCACCAGGCTGCCTTCTATTTATGACGCAAGAACTTCCTGTCAAAAATAATGGTACCTAGAGGCAAAACAGCTGCGAGACAGGCATAGAAAAGAGTTTTTAGAGGCCATTCCAGTTTTTCGGCTAAGACTAGAGCCGCCATTATATAGACGACAAAGAGCCCTCCATGAAGACTTCCCAAGATCCTTACAGCAAGCGGCTCGCCCCAAATATATTTCAAAGGCATAGCAAAAAGAAGCAAGCCCAAAAACGATGCCGCTTCTAAATACCCTAAAACTCGAAAACTCTTTATCATAAATCACACCCTTTCATTTCTTTCAAAACTGATCTTAGTATCTGTTAAATTACAAAAATCTAAGCGGGCCCCTTTTAGACTGAGACTCGCTTTTACACATGCGGCCATTCGTATCTTTCCCAACCATCGGTCAGCCTACTTCTTTTCGCTCAGCGCTAGCACCTTTCTTAAATGCCACCACGATAGCAAATCTAGCCAAATGGAATTACAATAGAACTTATCCACCCAATATCGCTCATCGTTCGCTGTTTCCAATCAGATTCTGAGCTGCGTCTATATCTCTCCCCTCCCAAAAAAAAGATATTTCAACCAGAGAAGAAAATAGAAACAACGCATGATCCATCTTCTCCCTAAGAAAAACTCTCAGAGACTTAAGTCTTCTTTTCGTAGGCGCAAAAACCCGGCCTGGGACCTACTAAGGGATGGCGCCGACACGTGTCTGGCCTTCGATCATAAATGGAACATCTACGGTTTTGATCTAAATACAAACAATCTCTATTGCTAAGCTGCTCCAAAGTATATTTTTCTGAACTCTTGGAAAAAGATTTAATTTCAGCTTTAAAGGTCTTTAGAATATGTTTGGTCCCGAGTTCGAAATCAAAGTCCCCGCAAATGCCCATGCGAATCAAATCACTAGGGGTGACTTCCACTGGCATGCGGCAGCAAAATGCCTGGCAATCGTCACAAAGACCTTTTTTCCACTTCCGCCATGTATTGGGGCGATCAGGGTCTGCTGCCATAAAAACCTCTCTAGAATATTGAATCCCTGACTGACCGACTACCCTACTTTGAAATCAATCGACTTTACGTGATGGGAAAAATATCGTAAACGACTCAAAAAGCAATGTAAAATAATCAGGGAGGCTTTTCTATGGAATGGATAAAAAGATTGTGGCCCTGGATTTCCCTTGCTTGGGGTATATTTTCTGGGGTTTCCATGAGCCGGGATTTTTCCCAATCTCTCAAAATAGCGATTTTTGCTGTAGTCGTCATCCTTGCTTCCATGCTTCTTGCTCTTGTAAGGGAACTGAATGTATTAAGAAGTATTGTTTTCCACCGTTTCCAGGGAGCCAAATCCTTAGAATGGGTTTCCAATGCATCTCTTCAAACCTGGTCACAAACCGTCATGATGTTTTCCTTGCCCATGCTATATTTGGGCGACGCATGGTTCGTCTTGGGGATCACCACAATCCTCGCAGTCCTTACCCTATGGGACCCTTGGTTTCATCGCTTCACTTCCCAATCAGCAGGGCGCGCCCTGCTCAGGACCTGGGCAGGACTTTTAACCGTTAGTTTTCTCTCGGGATTTCTATTTCCCGGTATGATTGGTCAGTTCTACCGCTATTTTTGGCTCGTTGCAGGGATTCTCTCATTCCCCTGGCTTGCGGCAGCTAGAAAGCAGTGGCAACTCGCTTCATTTGTCCCTTTTGGTTTGAGCCTGATTCTTTCTGTGGGAAGTTTTCTTGAAATCACCCCTTTTCGCTTTCCTTTGGTATGTATTTGGCTCGAAAAGGCAGGATTCTTTGAACGCGCCACCTTCGACGGAAAAAACTTTATACAGAATATGGGAAGCGACAAGCCATTTTTTAAAGATGGGGTTTGCTTTATGTCGCCCGTAATTGCCGCCCGTAAGGTTAAGACAGATCTCATTCATGAATGGTATGTAAATGAAAAATTAGTGGACAGAATACCCTTGCGCGATATTGAGGGACGCGACGAAAAACTTAGCTTTCATACCTGGAGCTGTAAGCAAAATCTCCCGGATGACATAGAAGTACTCAGAGTAAAAGTTCTATTACCAGACGGGGCTATTTTAGGGGAAAGAAGCATTTCTAGATTTTAGGGAGAGGTTCCAAATTTTAAACCCTGTGTCTGTTCATAAGCTTTGTGCGGCAGGCTTGCGAATCTTCCTTCTGTGGACAACTGTTGATTGAGCAGTTCCCGGAGTTTAAAAGGACATTTTAAGTTTTTTTAAGGAAGGGCTTCCTACTCCCTGATCGGCGGTCTAAGCGAGCCTGGGAGTGCAACCGACCGATTTGTTGGTCTCAATCCTTAATTGGCTTGCTGCTATTACTTTCTCTTTGAGTTAGTTCGGTCCTTTTCTTTTCAGTCTGTCATCTATGGTGTGAAAATGATTTCGAATACATCTTCACTGGAGCCAAACTCCAAAGGCTCTTGTTAACATACCTATCAGCAATCTAGTAATTACCAGTATAGCTTGATGCATTAAAAATGAGTCATTTTTTTAAAGAATTTAGAAACTTCGCATCTCATAAAAATCCCTCGAAGTAACTTTGGGGTTCTTGCTATTTTGTGCATTTTTTTTCTCGTTAAATATTCAAGATCGTCTATATTTTTTGCATTATGTCCGGCCAATTCAATGCTCTTTAGGTGGTTCCAAACCTTTTCATCAGGATTCCATTCCGGTGAATAGGCGGGAAGGTAATATATCTTCAAGTTCCCATTAGCTTTCTCAAGATCTCTAATAATTTTTGAATGGTGTGAAGAGGCATTATCCAGTACCACTACAATTTTTCTATCTGCATGGGACTTCATCAGGCGCTTTAAAAAGACCTTTACATCATTTGATTTGATGTTATTTCTCCTCACTGAGAAATATAATCTATTGGAAGGAGAGATCGCTGATATGACACTCAGTCTTCCTTTTTTTGAGGTTCGTTTTAAAATTGTTGTTTGAGCGACAGGCCCCCATGTTCTCCCATTTGATGCAGAAAGCGAAATCGCTGATTCATCGACAAAATAAAGAACAGCCTTATGACGTGATACATAGCGTTTTATTGCGGGAATAGTATTTTTAATCCATAGCTTTTGCTTAGCAACATCTGCTTCTTTCCATCTATACTCAGGCTTTTTTGAACTGTAATTTTGCTCAGTAAGCATTCGATAAACAGTCGTTCTGTGCAGGTCTACTTTAAGTTTATCCTTAATCAGAGTTCGGACCTTAGCAGTGCTCCAAAGGTCGGAATCAAAACCATAGTAACTGGCAGGCTCTACTAATAGCCCTAGTACCTTGTCAATCTGTTTCACAGACAAAGTGGGTGATTTTCCGCTCCCGGGGCTTCGCAACCTATCTGTGCTATTAGTTTTAGATTTGCGATTTTTCCATCTATAGATAGATGCCCGCCCAATGCCGAATTTTTTCGCAATATATGAGGGTCTCTCGCCTTTTTTAATCGCGGCGATAATTTTTTCCTTCAGGTCATTAGAGTGGTGTGTCTCGCCTTTTTTCATTTTTTCTTCTTCCCACTAGTTTCAAAGAGTTTCGCATATGCCGCGATAATTTGAAAGGGAAAAATGTCTCATTTTCAATGCATCAAGCTATAGTTAAAAGACTAATGGATATGTTTGCATAAATTTTTGGTTCATTGCTTCAATCCCTGGCTTGCATAGACTCAAGAAAACCAGTCTTCAAGGCATTGCCTCCAGGGCATAGCTCTGATGTTGTCGAGATCCATGGCTCGATCCGCCGTACAAATGACGACAGCTTCTGCTTTTGCATCTTTGGCAAGGGATCTAAAAGAGTTCAAATTTAGACTTTCCGGGCGATTTGAGGATTTTATTTCAACAAACAAAAGCGGTTTCTCTGGACGTTCTATAACTAAATCCACTTCATTGCCATCTTTTGTACGAAGATAAGAAAGTCTCCAGCCTGCTTGGTGGTAATCATTTAGAGCGAAAATTTGCTGGACGACAAAATGTTCAAAACAACGGCCATAGGCTCCCGTATGCGGTTCTAAATTCAAAGACAGCTCGCCTCGAATCGCACGAGCGACACCAACGTCGAACATATAGAACTTGGGATGTTTCAACTGAGCTTTTCGAATGGATCGATCAAAAGCCGGGAGATAGAAGCCGACTAAAGTATCATTTAAAATCTCGAAATATCGCTCTCCGCTTTTCGGGTCGATCTCTGCTTGTTTAGCAAGTTTAGCGATATTTATGATCTCTCCGTTCATCTGTCCAACCACATCCAAAAACATTCTAAATGGCTCGATTTTGCGAACAAGTTGCTCAATTTGAATTTCTTCTCTTAGATAAGTATCAACATAGGAAGAAAGATAACGCCTGCGATCATCTGGACTATCGATCCCTTGAATCATGGGCAGTCCGCCCCACTGTAGGTAATCATCTAACCGAAACATTCCACCGAGTTCAGAATATGTAAACGGATGCATTCGATAGGTCAACGCTCGACCTGCCAATAGATTTGCGGCTCCTCGTTTAAGTTTTCTCGCACTTGATCCTGTCAATGCAAATTTTATTTTGTGTCTTTGAATTCCAACATGGACCACATCTAATATTGCGGGAATTTTCTGTACTTCATCAATCACGATCCATGGCTCGGAAACGGATTTAGTCAACTGAGATTTTGTAAAATCGTGCCATTCATCCAAGAGAATTTCAGGCTTTCGCGCATAGCGACGTTCTTCTTTGGGGTTGGTTAAATCAATCCAAAGGTGTTCTTCGGGCAAAAAGGCCTCTTGGAGCCAAGTAGACTTCCCAGTTCCGCGAGCTCCAAAAAGAAAAAAACTCAATTTTTTTGATGGCTTAACCGACCTTCGGATCATACGTCGTAATTCTCCGCTATTTACGACATTATATCTTTATTTAATTATAAGAGCAAGGAATACCTGCGCTTCGGCCAGGGCTGTCTCATCAAAATCATGTTGACTCTAATTGGGTAAATCCTGAACCGATGAGCATGGATGTTAAGAATTCCGGATTGGCTGCTGATTTGACGTGAGTAACTGGAACACTTAGCCCGCCTTTGAAGGCTCTTTGTCGCCGCTGCTGCTGAGTTTCATTGTATCTGCCACCTGAGTGTTACGCTTTCTTCATAATAGAAGAGAGAATTTTTTCTTGACGATCGATAAAGCTATCATCACAAAAGTAATTGAAGACGCTGAAAGCTTTTTACAGAAGAGCTCGAATTTGTCAGGCGAAGCTAAGGCAATGATAGAGCTGCTGCTAATGGTCAATAGGCTTTTATTGAATCAACTTGGTCTCAATAGTCGGAACAGTAGCCCCCCTCCATCCAAAGATCCAAATCGCGAAAAATTGCAAAAAGATAGGGTCTTCCGCAGAATTTGTGAGTAGTTTGGGGCAAGGGCCGTTTGTCGCTTCGAAGCAGTTCTTGTAATTTTGTGCTTAATAGTCAAAAAACTACAAGAAAACTGCCGCCGCTCATGAAAACATAACTAAATCACGTTCATCCGTTCAAAGGCTTTGTTTATAAAGATGCTAAGCTCACAAAATCTTGCGAAAAATTTGAGTAGGCCGAAGACAGAATCGACTTTGAAATTTAGGCTAAAGCGGGTTGCGATTGCCATTTAGTTTTAAGGCGAGAACACCCCCGGTATCCTGCAGTTTATCAATTTGATTAAAATAAGATAAAATCTTTGAGTCTTTAAGTTCGACCGTCATAACCGGGACTTTTCGATCCACCCAAAGATACCGACCCAGGCTGCCTGGAAACGTCCCGAGCCTCTTCCAGGCTAGAAATGGCAACTCAGGCAATTCAATCTCAGTCGGCCCATCCAAGTCTAAAAGACCGTAGGGTGTATGAATGCTTACAACAAAATCAGGCTTATACATCTCAATATGCTTCGAGATACACTTTACTTCTTTTTCACTTCCAGGAGTATTTCCAGGAAACTTTCTAGCGTCTCCGTGGTCTTTGCCAGACTTCCAAGCGGAAATGGCATTTTTCTCCCAGTCATTCGATGGAAAATTTCGATTTAAATCGATGCCATTAGCATTCGTCCGCACTCCTTTCATCCATCCATCAGGATTGACGAGGGGAATGATGCGCCAATGATTTCGAGCGGAAATATCTGCAATTCGCTGCATCCACCGCCTGGCGACCGAACCGCTTTCATATTCATCTCCGTGAATCAATGCTATAGCCAAGACGCGCTGGCCCTGACCCTCAATTTGGCTTTCTAGAGGCTTGGAGTCAAAATGAAAGATAGGCATCCCCTTTTCACTCTCACAACTTTCTAACACCTGCACGCGATTACAAATCTGGGCAATATTTGAGGGCTCGATGCGGCCTGGAAACTTGGTCAAACTCGTCTCACAAAAGTTCGATAGATTTACAGGAGGAATGGCTGAAGCAGTTTCTTTTGGGTTCAAGCTTTCGCCATAGCCTGTGGAAGCCAAAAAAAGATTTATTAATAATAGAGATATTCTTTTCATTCTTGCTCACTTCAGATTCTTACATGAAAAAGCTTCCCATCGCATGAAGCTTCCTGTATTTTTTGTTAAATTATACATGAATACCGTTAAAGGCAAAATGAGAATTCATCCATTCCCCATAGAAAAGCTTTTTTTTAAATATGTCATCCCCCTATTTCTACTGTGTATATTTCATACAATTAGATTGGAAGCGGCAACAGTTCAATACGCAAAAGACGGAATCTATGAATTAAAACTCTCAAAATCCGAATCTCAATCCATTGATATAGGCTACCGAGTAGACCTTCGCCCGCTGAGTAACGATGCTCTTTTCGATGGCAAAATTCTAAAACTTAAAGGGGATATCGCGCAAATCAAAATGATAGATGGCCCGCCCTTCATGCCACCGGGAACCATTCTAAATTTAAGGTCTTTAGTGAAAAAGTCTTGGTACAACCGATCGTTGCTTGTAAGAAGCTCCTCACTTAAAACCACCCTTTGGGGGGGAGCCCTCATTACCAGCCAAAGTATTTTGGGTGGGGAATTTGGTCTCAGCTGGGTAGGTGGCTATTGGTTTGATTTAGATGCCTCAGGCTTTGTGGGGACTACAGACACTACATTTGTCTATGGGGGAGGCGCCAGGGTCAAATTATTTCCCATAGAACGCTTTTATATTTCTATGGGTGGAATCTACCAAAAAGCCGAACAAGACAACCCCAAGGCGCCCAAAGTCGCTCAGGGCGCTACGCCGCGAGAAATGCCGTCCTTTCACGATGAAGCTTCCCTTTTAGCAGAAGCTGGCATCGGAGTTCGCTTAGACAGCGTTTCAAATCTTCAAATTGGTAAAGGAATGACTTTACTTTTTGAGGTTGGCATCCATGTTCCGATTACTAAATTAGAAGACAATATCGAGGATATTTCGGTTCTTGGACCGGATATGATTCTTGGGGGAGATATGAGCCTCTATGGAAAGGCCGGCATTGGATATTTCTTCTAAAACTATCATTTTAGCTCTCATTCTCCTTGGTGCGGCAATCATCCTGTATGTCATCTGGCTCAGGTTTCGGCCGCTACCGCCTAAAGAATCTGAAAATGTAGTTTCTCTGCCGGGTCTGGAATCCATCCCTCGAGAAACCGTCATTTCCTTACTCCAAGACAACAAAATCGTCGGAATCTATTTTTTGCATGGAACATTTGCTGGCGTAGACCCCCTTGGGGTAGGGGAAGTCCCCTTACTCAAACATGTTTCAGGCCATCTAGCTCGCGCTATAAAATGGCAAATTCGCGGCAAAGGTTATGTAGAGAAAAATGTTGTCACAGATTTGAATACTTCCATTCCCACGCAAATGATCGACTGGAGTGGTGAAAATCATCATCTAGGAAGACTCAAAGGGGCTTATAAACTCCTGCTCGCTCTAACCCCGTCAAAAAACGGCACCTTACTTATCATGGGGCACTCTCACGGCGCACAACTCATGGCCATGGCTCAGCATATGCGACTGCAAACGGATACAGGACTCAAACTCCTATCTTTTGCAGGTCGTTTGGAGTTTGATGAAAAGATACTTCTTGCCAAAGCCCACTCCCTAAAGCTTCAGTCTTTTCACTGGATCACCTTAGGTTCTCATTTAAGGCTAGATTTCCCTTTACCAAAGCAGGATTTTCTCTGCCATTTTTTAAATATCAGATCTTCTACTTTCGGCCCAGATCTCAGAATTCCTCGAGGGGATTTGATTCAAAGAATTGCCACTGAAGGCTCAGACTTTCTACCATCGCTCCCTAAGAATATAGATTTAAATCGCCAATTAAATCAGATTCTAGACCAAGGGATGTCGCCAGGCATTTGGTTCAAAAATGTGGGTGGCGGCGTCAAAATAGGAGACCAAGGAGTTAGCTTCTTATTGGATTATGGTGATTCAGGGATCCCCATTTTAAGCTCAGCCAAAAGTATCTTTGGACACGGGGTCTATTTTTCAAAAAAAGCCATCTATTTTCAAATCTACCAATATCTGACCTATAAGAACAACCATCCTTCTAAATACAATTGAGCTTCTAAACCTCCTAGATATTTTCAAGCCTTGACTGAGCACAATTTTTCTCGGTACAAGCGAAACAAAGATGCCACCAAAGATTTGGCAATGGTAATTTCCACTTGGGATCCAGGGAATTGTTTGCTACCATTCCGTAACTCAAAATCACCCCAGGAGTTTCTTGTGGAAAGTTCGCACTTTGTATGGAATGTAGATCGTATGCTTCTACCCATCTATGGAGAGTTTGGAATCAGATGGTACTCGCTGCTCTTTGCTGGCGGTATCGTCATGGGTTATTTCATAATGAAGAGTATTTTTAAGGCAGAAGGAAAATCCTTAGAGGCCATGGAAGCGTTGCCTACCTATATCATTTTAGGAACCCTCATTGGTGCTAGACTAGGTCATTGCTTATTTTACGAACCAGAAGTCTATCTTCGTGATCCCATTCGAATCCTTTTTGTCCATGAAGGAGGGTTGGCAAGCCATGGTGGGTTTCTGGGCGTGATCATTGCAACCGTTCTCTTTTGTCGAAAATTTAAAAGCATTCCTGTTTTTTGGTTATTAGACCGGATTGCAATGCCTGCCATGCTAGCTGCTGCTTGCATTCGGATAGGAAATTTTTTCAATTCGGAAATTATTGGATTGCCTTCCCAAGTGCCTTGGGCTGTGATTTTCGCCAAGTACGATGGCATTCCGAGGCACCCTTCCCAAATCTATGAGGCCATCGGTTATGCCTGGATTTCTCTGATTTTCTACGTCCTTTTTTTGCGCAATAACCGCAAAGTTGCTGAAGGACGCTGGTTTGGGCTGATCATGATTGTCTCTTGGAGCTTTAGATCCGTAATGGAGCAATTTAAAGAGAATCAAGTTTCCTTTGAACAGGGAATGGCCTTGAACATGGGGCAGCTACTTTCTATACCGTTTCTCTTAGTGGGACTAGCATGTGCACTGTTGATTCCCCACAAAATTCCCTTTTTGCGCAAGTATATTGAGAAACCTGTTTTTTAGACCATATTTCTTAAATACCTGGCCCCTTGCGGCCGCTCTATTTCAAAAAACAGACCTCCCCCAGTTGCATGGGGAGGTCTGTTTTTTGTGAAGACATGAAGAAGTGAAGAAAAGCTTCGTTTTATTTGAGTTTAAAATCCTTAAACAGCCCAAATACCTCTAGAAGTAGAATACGAGGCGGTCCCTATTCTAGTTCAAAAGGAATCCCAAGCCTCGAAGACCTCCCCCACCTTTCTTTAAAGCCATTAAATTTGTTAGCAAAAAACAACTTAACTTTACTTTTTCGCGCTGCAAGTGCTAGAAGTGCTCGAAGTGCTAGAAGCCTGAAACCTTCAAAAGAGGATGCCATCTTGGATTTTCTGAGCCTACCCACCCCTGAGCAATTGCAAGCTAACAGCAAGAAGTTGGTGGTCGTTGGCATGTCTGGGGGGGTAGATTCCTCTGTAGCTGCGTGGCTTTTAAAGCGACAAGGGTATCGAGTTCTCGGACTCTTTATGAAGAATTGGGACGAAACTGACGCCTCAGGACGATGCACCTCGGAACAAGACTATCAAGATGTCGCTTATACGGCATCCTTACTCGATATCCCCTATAGATCCGTCGACTTTGTCAAAGAGTATCGGGATGCGGTTTTTTCGCACTTCCTAAAGGAGTACGCTCTGGGATATACGCCCAATCCCGACATCCTCTGCAACCGCGAGATTAAATTTAAGGCGTTTTTTGATTTTGCGATGAGCCTCGGAGCTGATTATCTAGCTACCGGCCATTATGCTGAAACCGATGGCACAAAGCTTTTAGCTGCCAGAGACCATGACAAAGATCAAACCTATTTTCTATATGCCATCAACGGGCAAGTTCTTTCTAAGGTATTGTTTCCACTTGGGGGCTTAACCAAGCCAGAAGTGAGACGTTTGGCGGCAGCAGCCAACTTACCCACTGCGAAAAAAAAGGATTCCACGGGAATTTGTTTTATAGGTGAAAGAGACTTTCGCCAATTTCTATCGACTTACATCAAGGGCCATCTCGGAGAATTTAGGACTTTAGATAATACCGTGGTAGGCCAGCATCAAGGCGTCATGTTTTACACTCTAGGTCAAAGGCGTGGACTGGGACTGGGCGGCCCCGGAGATCGCTGGTTTGTCGTTAAAAAAGACATCCCTAATAATGTGGTTTACGTCGAACGAGGCACCGATCATCCCATTCTATTAACACATAGTGTGATGGCCGCTGAAGAGTCTTGGATCCATGAAGTCCCAAGTTTCCCCTTTTCTTGTAAAGCTAGACTTCGGCACAGACAATCCCTTCAAAACTGCACCGTAACGCGGCTAAACGGCAATGATGAAACCATGGGACAGCTTAAAGTACATTTTGAAACGCCCCAACGCGCCATTGCCCTTAGGCAATCCATTGTATTCTATAATGGAGCGACTTGCCTTGGAGGTGCCATTATAACAGGTCAAGGGCCCTCGCTCATGGAAACAAGCGTTGAGCAAACGCCTTTTGTATCATTATAGGAATCCGCTCTCTTTCTTTCTCGAAGAACGAATCCTGGGAGCCTTAGAAAAGAAGGCTCATATCCGGTTAATGAAACATGCAAACGAACTATTCAAAAACAATAGAAACACCGGCGGCATTTTTAGCTAATTTCTTTTGTAAAATGATATTTTCTCTTACTAAAGACTTCTGAAATTTAAATTTGGTTCCAGGCTTAAACTTTTTGAAATGAGGTTCATTTTCCGCTAAAGCTTCATAATTCACCGCACAACGGGAAAAATCTGCGGACTTAAGGGATGGGAATGTATGGTCCTTAAAGAGCGCCTGGATAGCTTCTTGATCCAAAATACATCGCCTGGTTCCAAGACGCTGCAACTGAGAAAGCGCGCCTAACGATTCCAGATTTGAAGCTGCATCACCGGCTAAATTAAGAGTATTTAGATTTTTCAGTGCCAAAATAGTTTCGATGGAAACTTCGCTGGTCCCAAATAAATCTAGATACTGCAAACTTTTCAGTTGGCTTAAACTTTCCATATGAGCTAGAGAGGGACCATCGACCACAAGTTTCCTGAGACGCGTAAGGCCAAGCAAGGATTCTATATCCACATCTGAGGAAAATCCGCCATTGTCGTCTTGGATCCACAACTCTTCTAAATTACTAAAGCTCCCTAGAAGTGACTGGACTTGAGAATATTTTGACCAAGGAGTTAGCTCTAAAGTTACTAAATGGCTAGATGCCTTTAAAAAAGAGTCGCAGTCAAACATGGGTGTTCTGGTTTTTTCTTCTAAATTTACCGCTAAGGAATAAAATGCTAGCCAAATATCCCTTTTTTTCGACGCTTCGCAAAAAGCAGTTATCGAAGTAAAGTCTGGATCTAACTGTTCCCAATGAAATGATGCCGTCAATTGTCCTTCGACAGATTTTAATATCCAATCACGAAAGGGCATCAAATAGGTATAAATCCCTTTTCCATCCTGGCAATCTACTTTTTCCATGCGATTAAAATATCTACCACGAGCTCCTTGTGTGATCCCAATAACCCTCAATTTACCATTAATCTCCGCATAGGCTGGTCCACCTGAATCACCATAACATGCCCCACGCAACTCGCGCTCAGAATAGGTGATGAGGCCAGGCGCCATAAAAAAGTCATTCCATAACTTTTCAATTTGAACGAACGCGTGGAGTTTTTTTGGGGGGGCCTCTGAAGGAACTTTAGAAACTCCATAGCCCACAATATCCATAGACATGCCCGAAGCCAAAGCTCCAGCTTCGTTTTCATCCACAATCTCTGCAGGTTTGAAGTTAAGGGGCATTCCGGATATATCTTGTGGAAACGCTTTGTATTTCACCAGGGCTAAATCAAAGAGCCCTTCGCCTTTCCAGTCGGGATGCAAGATGACTTTTTCAATGTCACGCCATTCCGCAGATTCTCCAAGACTTTCATTTTTGAAATAGACGTATTTTAAAGTCCCGTTTGCGGCGCAATGGGCCGCAGTGACAATCCAAAGTGGCCTCACGACAAATCCACTACAAGCGGGGAGGCTATCCGGTAATCCTTCGGCGTTGGAGGTAGCTAGGCCCACTGTATTTTGAAGCCCCACATGTCCAGCTGGGAGCTCAACGCCTCCAATAATCTTTAAAAGATTTGGCGACTTAGAGTCGCTACATGCTCCTAGAAGACCCCAAACGATCCCCCAAAAAGCTGCCCAAATAGGCAACCTAGCTATTGTAGTGGTTTGTCTCAATGATTTTAGCTTCATGGTTCCATTCCTGCCCAAAAATAAGGCCTAACGGCTTGCCTTATACCATAACTCCTGAAAAACGCCCCAAAAAACTGCCTAATAAATAGATTTTATGCCACAGGTTGACTATATTTTAGGCATATTGTATAAATAGACCTGCCGCGACCACTAGGGCCGCGGAGTCGGGAGTTAAAATGTTGATGTTCAAGCTGGGTTTTCATGCTGCTCTGGTTCCCCTTCTCGCCCTATCGCTTATTTCGGTTGCTGCTACCGGCTGCAAGCCGACCCAGCGGACCATAGCCGTGATTGATCAAAAAATGGAGTTTGATGGAGAACATTCCGTGGACTCGGGCCCTGGACTCATCGCCATTACCAATACAGTATACAAAGGCAAAGGGGCCATCTGCAAAGTCCTTCAGACCGAGCGCTTTGAAATTACGGCAGCGAAGCAGACTTCTTCAGACATACTTACAATTACCTTAAGTAATGAGATACCTGGCTGTTCCATCGGCAAGATCATTGAGGTTAAAGATTCTGATGTTGTGGTGGAAAACCTAGAAGTCACCGGCAGTAGCTCGATTCGCAAAAGCCCCATGGACACTGCGAGTACTTTTAACTCAACGAGCAATTTTTCGTTCCCTATCTCTTATATTCCTAAAGATGACTTCACTACTTCTGGCCGCGGATATGGTGCCAGACGTCCCAACGGCCGCCTCCATGCCGCCAATGACCTCCTAGGAAAGCCAGGTAACTTAGTTCTTGCCGTAGCGAGCGGGATCATCATCGACTACTACGAATTCTACTGCGGAACCTATGCCATAGTTGTCGACCATGGGGGCTTTATCGTTCGTTATGGGGAAGTAGCATCCATGGTTGCAGGAGTTGGTATCAAAAGTCGAGTGCAAAAAGGACAAGCCATTGGAAAAATGGGCGCTCTTTGCGGCGGATCGGCAATGCTTCATTTTGAAAAGTACAAAGGGACTCTCAAGGGAAACCTTACCGTCAGAGAAAACCTGCCGTTTCAAAGACGAGCAGATCTTGAAGATCCCACGTCTTTTTTGAAGGGACTTAAAACTACTGTAAAAAATAGCATTTAACTGATATCCCTATGCGTTTCATGGGATGAGGTACTTGAATGTCTCTTACTGCAAAAACTCAGTCATTCGTTCTCGGTATGGAAAAGGTGGGAAAACTTGTCTCCCAAACTTTAGATTATACACAGCGCTTTATAAGAGCTGGAATCACCACCAATGAAATTAATGATCTCGTCCACGACTATACTTTAACCCATGGCGCAATCCCAGCGCCATTAGGCTATGAAGGCTTTCCTAAGAGTGTTTGTACCTCTATCAATGAAATGATTTGCCACGGCGTCCCTCGAGACACCGTCCTTAAAGATGGCGATATTATCAATGTAGATGTCACTTCCATTCTAAATGGTCATTTTGGCGATAGCTCCCGAACATTTATCATAGGGGAAGTCCCTGATCGGACCAAGCAACTCGTAGCTACCGCTAAATCTGCCTTGGAAGCAGGCATAGAAATTCTTAAACCAGGACTCCACACGGGTGATATCGGATTTGCGGTACAAAACCTAGTCCGAGGGGCTGGATTTTACGTATGCAAAGATATCGGCGGTCACGGCATTGGCACCGTATTCCATGATGACCCCTTTATTCCTGCATTCGGAAAAAAACGTCAAGGCCCCCGCCTCATTCCGTGGACGTGTATAACGGTGGAGCCGGCTGTGAATGAAAAAAATAGTCCCAGCAAAGAGTTGGCGATTCCTGGATCAACAATAACAGAGATCGCCACGGAATCGGGGTGTCTTTCCGCACAATTTGAGCACACCGTATTGATCACTGACCGGGGCTACAAGGTTCTCACTTTAAGCTAAATCACGGGGAGTCTTGCGGCACTTGCCACTTAGAATCGAGTCAGGATTGAGGAAATTGTTCCCTAAATTCGTGACGGAAAGAAACCAAGAAATTTATCTCCCAAGAGATAAGCTCTAGCCTAAAAATATGGCCGTGTTTGAGAACAAAAATCAACGTCCACCGTTTGCTACCCACCTTGAGACAATAGACTTAATACAGCTGCTTGGTTTGGGAAAATAATTAGGCGGCATTCTGGTACCATTAAAAGAATTCACTACGGTAGCAGCGATCGGTGTCTTACCAAAATTCTGATACAGGGAATAGCCTACCCCATTTATGGTAGCAAATGTACCTTTATGGCAGGCAATACAATATTTAGTCATTATGGGTAGAATTTCCGTCTCAAATACAGGATTGGATTGAGCGTCACAGAAAGATGCTTCAATGGATTTAATCTTTTCATTTAATGCCATTTCGAAAGCAGTTAAATCTGGAGCTTCGTCACGAGGTATTTGAGCAGCAATGGCTAGAATTTCGTTAGGATCTAAACCTACGTTCAAACTGTCAAGAACTGACTTGTAAGAATTTACAGCGGATTCACTTTTTTGCTCTACCTGAATGGGACTGGACACACCATTTGAATTCGCTTGCTTGATCCCTTCCTTGAAATCCAAAATCTCTGGTTTGGGGTCGCTTAACTTTGCCCCCTCGGGGCCAGACTTGTAGATAGAGTTCTTCACACCCAGCTCTTTGGAGCACCCGATGATCCCGACCCAAACAAGTATCCGCAAGCCCTTCATAAGTCCACCTCTGATGATCCCTAAATATCGGCACTAGAGGAGCTAAACTTTAGAGAAAAAGGCTTGTCGCAGTCTAAACTTACATAGAAAATAAAACCTCTATTTAGCCCAAAAGTCTAGCTACTTCCAGACTGCAGCTCGGCCCAAAAACCTAATTTAGCCTTTTTTGGAAAACCAGCTTCCCTGAAGGCGATTCAAGTGTATAAAAGGCGCTTTTTCTAAAGTAGAATGATCATGATTCGTTTCTGAGCGAACCAGAAAGCATAAGACGTTGCCCTAAAACATCGAACCGCATCTTATTAATTTTGCCATAATATTACATTCCTCCACTGGCATCTGAATGATTTCTCATGTCAATTTTCGCAACTTTCTGACCGTGTTTTTCTGTCTCCGCCCCTAAAATAATTTCCTTAATCTCCTTAGCCTGTATACGAGGCACGCCTAAAGAGAGTTCATGTTCGACCCATGTTTGAAAGACATAAATCTTACCAATTTTGGCTCCTGTCACATTCATGGACTCATCTGCGGGAAGGTTAATCTGAGAGCTAAGCCACTGCTCTTCATCTCCGGAGCTCACGAGTACTTTTACCCAAAGTCGACCTTTTTCCTTATTGCCAGTTAAATTTTTCATAGAAATCTTAGCTCGAATAGGGCTGCCACTTTTCGACTGATATACTTTAGCCGACACATCATAAATCTCATCTATTTTTATATTTTTAGTGACCGAGACCACTGGCAATGCCGTTATAGAAACTTTGCTAGCGTTATCCATTTTTCCTTGAACTTTATCGAAGGCGCTTGAACCCGCAGATGTCTGCGCGTCTTGCGAAGAGTCTGCCGAGCCAACATTCGAATGGTCTAAATTATCTATCGCAATAACTTCTCCAGTGATTTTTTTCTCCTCAGATTTTGCGCCTTCATCATTAGGTCTCTTAGACTTAATATTTTTATTTTGAACATCAACAGCTTGATTGCTATTTCGACTAGCCGCGATCAGGAGTTTCGTAACTTCTGGTGATTCATTAGACGAACTAACAACAGATGCTTTACCCTTATGCTTAGCGGCTTTTGTTAGGGAATCAGCGCTCGCCATCCCTTGACTTGTAGAAAGAAGATCCGTCGCCCCCCCGCTGCGGAGCGCGCCCTTGCTTTCCAATTCTGCAGACAGCGATGCAAGATTTTGATGCGTTTGATCTGGTCTCACGCTGAAGTCAAAAATCAGAACACCTAGGGCCACGAAACCCGACACAATGCTAGCTGGTACTCCAATGACTAACGCCTCATATTGCCAACGCGATAGTGAAATGGATCTCACATCTTTCGAGTCAGATTTTTTAATATTTATAGTCACACTACCATTTGCAGAGTTTGATTTCACTTGGGAACTCCAAAATCATGAAATATATAAAAGTACTGGCACTCCTCATTTCGCGCCACCAGGAGATTATAACCGCAAATAAGCAGCAGTTACACATAACAAAGAAAATCGCAGTTAAATAGCTGTCCCTCTTCCCTTAAAGGCGCCTTGGTGTCACACTCTTTACTAGGATTCTTGCCAACATCGAGCCAAAAAGATTAATTTAATTTCCTTAACCCTTCAAAAACATGAGCAAAAAAAAAGAAGAGAATTCGGTAAAATATCAAAATAAACCGCAATTCCTCGATCTTCTCGACCGTTATGAAGTCTAGGCTATTTTTGCCGTTATGGGTGAACATTCTTACAGCGTTAAAGTTTCCAATTATTGGGCCGACCAAATAATTGAACATTCGGCATGAGGTCCCTGGTGTCTACGAGTCAACTAAAACATTTGCAAATTCACAAAAAGAAAAAAATATTTTTGCTTTTTGTAATGACCTTTTCCTTGAATGGATGTTTTGCCGATAGTGTCTACAAATTCCAAAGTCAACCAAGTGATGCAAGTATTTACTATCTAAATGGTTCAGAAAAAAACTTAGTCGGACAAACACCGATTGATTATACAAAAACGTCGCTTCCAAGTGATGCGCCATTTACTGTTTTATTTGAAAAGCAAGGCTATGAATCCAAAGAAATTTCCATAACACCTACTCACAATAGTCAAACCATAATTAGTGCAAACCTTAAAGTATCTAAAGACAACTTAGGTGACGCCACCTCTAAACGCATGCGTGAAATATTAAAGAAAGTATTTCAAATTCAGGAACTGACCGCACAAACCAAATACGTCGACGCGTTGGCGCTTATCAATAAAGTTTCGGAGCAGGAACCAAATATTGCAGAGCTGTTTATTTTGAAGGGAAGTATATACTTTTTACTCAACGATCAGACTCAAGCGAAACAGGCTTGGCTCGAGGCCCTAAAAATTGATTCCTCACTGGACAGTTTACGGACCAGAATCAAGTCTATTGAGGCAAAAGAAAAAACTGCCAAAGATAAGGGGACTGCTCCATGAGGAAAGCAAACCTTTCAATCGTTATTGGTCTGCTGATTGGTATAGTGTCCATCATAACCGCTATAGCCACGGAAGTGACTGGCTCTCAGGCCGCCGTATTTTTGCACCCTGTTGGACTTATTGTCGTGTTTGGTGGCATACTGGGTAGTGCCCTTATCTCTTCCCCTAGCAAAGAAACCTATCGCATTTTAAGACGTACCTATTTCACAATCACCCGCCCCAAGGATGATTTTATGCCGGTATTTAAAGAAGCAGTGGCCTTTAGTATTGGCATTAATCGAGACAGCATGTATCTAGAAAACAATTTAGACACTGTAAAGAACGCCATGCTCAAGGACGGCTTGTCACTTATTCTCATGGGTTATAAACAAGACGACATCAGAAGATTTCTTGAGATAAAACAAGAAGAAAATGAGTCCTCCTTGGGCCAATGCTCTGTCTTCTATTTTGGACTAGCTAAAATGGGACCTGCATTTGGGTTGATCGGAACTTTGGTTGGCTTAATCATCCTTCTTTACTTCAATATGTCGACTGGAAATATGGATAAAGTGGCAAGCTCAATGGGAATTGCTTTAACTGCTACTTTATACGGTGTGATGTTCGCCAATCTTTTCTTTTCTCCTCTAGCCGACTACATGCAGTATTCTGCTGAGATGGTTATGAAACAAGACTCTTTAGTAATTGAAGCCATCATGCAAATTAAAGACCGCAAACATCCGGTGTATCTCGCTCAGGCACTTAAGTGCTATCTACCACGAGATGATTACCGAGAAATCGACACCATCATGAACACAGAGCTTCTAAGACAAGAGTCACCGGGCACTAATGCTCAGAAAGGTCAAAACAGCGGAAAAGCTGCTTAATTCAAATGAAGAAATCATACTCACAAACTAAAATAAATATTATGAAGCGTCGCGAAATCGAGACTTGGATCTATTCTTATGCTGATCTGATCACGAATCTTCTAGCGCTCTTTATAATGCTATTTATTTTGACAAATTCTCCTGACAAATCTAAATCTGATTTTATTCGCGGGATCGAAGAATTTGTTAAAACCAAAGAGTATGCCACGGGCCGCCTTGGACACGGCAAAGCAGACTTAGATGAATACAAGCAAATGATTGTAGATACCATTCAAAAAAGCCCCCTAAGCGGTCAAGTTAGCCTCACAAAAAATAAAACAGGCATTGAACTCACCTTTGAAAGTGCTATCGTCTTTGATACGGGTACCGCTGTCCTTGTCCCGGAAAGTCGAGACGCACTCAGTCAAATTGCCCCGATTGTTGCATCTTTGCCAAAAAAATATTTTCTCATCGTCGAAGGCCATGCCGACAGCAGACCGGTAAGTTCTAACCTTTACCCCTCTAATTGGGAGCTGTCTTCAGCTCGCGCTGGCGCCGTCGTAAGAGCACTTCAAGCTGCAGGCGTACCTGCCGACAGAATGCGAGCAATTGGGTATTCCGATACTAGGCCCATCGACAATGACCGAGAGTCTCCCATCAATCGTCGGGTCGTCATCAAAATTGATACCGATGCCGAAGGAGGTCCTACATGAGGTCTCTCTCTACCAAACTCTCAAAGGCCGCGGTCATACTTTTACTTAGCGAATCCAGTCTAAGCTTCAGCCAGTCGCTTCCCTTAACCCGAGGGCCCGACTATGTAGAACAGCAAATTAGATCGAAGCTTGACCGCATTCTGAACCCCGAAGAATATGTTATAGACATTAAAGTAACGCCATCTACCCCTTCTGGCGCTTCTCAAAGCGCGGATGGCATGCTTCCAGGTCTACAGGTTTTAGGAGACAAAACTCAGCTCAATGGTGGATCCTACCCCGCTGTGGATTTAGGGGGGGCAGCAGAGCTACTTATCGTATTTGATAAAAAAGTTTCGAAAGAGCGAACCAGTGTTGCGCGGGATCTCGCATCTCGCATTCTCGACCACGAGGGTTTAAAGACCCAAGTTAAACTCACAACGATTCAAAAAGATATCAGCAAGATTCCTCCGCCCCCAGTCCTTCCTCCTGAACCCGCCAAAGAGCCACCCTTGCTTGAGCAGCTCATTCAGCAAAAGGAATTGCTGACCAAGGCCATGATCGCCCTTTGGGGAGCTTTGGTTTCTCTCATAGCCGTCTATTTTATCGTCCGACGCTTGGCTTTAGGCGGAGCTTCGGCTGCAGACTCAAGATCTGGCTCAACATCGGGGGGTGACTCAAAACCTCAGTCCTCTCAGGAATCGTTTTCTAATAAGTCTGATCAGGGCGGAACTCGTTCAGGTGCGAAGACCAGGGAAGAGCTGTATTCCAAAGACGAGAGATTCCTTCAAAGCATCAAAGAGACTACGGAGGAAGCTAAAGAAAATCCGAAAAAAATTGCGCGCATTCTCTCCAGGTGGGTTTCTGCAAGCGACGAGGCCGTGAGAGAGGCTGCTCTATTCCTAAGAAACTGTGAAATCAAAACCATGGAAGCCATCAGTTCTGCTATGCATCCGTCAGAACTTGAAAAAATCATCGAAACAAAAATTGAGGATTTCGAGCCTTTTGGAGCTGAAAATCAGCGTTCCGTTGAGCGCATGCGATCTGACCTTGCCGTTTTGGCATCGGAAGCTATATTAAAAGACCGACCAGACCCTCTTCAATTCCTAAAAAGACTCAGTGATACAGATCTAAGTGCAGTCCTCCAAGGGGAGCCCCAAGCCTATGTGGCTTTAATAGCAACCCAGGTTCCTGCCCATCGCTTGCTTAAGTTTTATGAAACCTTGAGCCCCTTAGATATCGAAGGGGTTTTAGAAAATTTTGCTAGACTTTCCAATGTGTCGACTACCGAGCTCGAGGCACTGGTCCC
>JBAXBA010000065.1:0-22018 GCA_037142195.1 Pseudomonadota bacterium | reverse complement strand
GGTGGAAGCTTTTGATGTAGAATGGGTACTCAATTCGGGAGCGTCCTTTTGGTCCTGAGATTTTTGCAGGAGTATCGGATGGCAAAGTTTTTCAATACCACAGGCCCATGTCGCGCCGATAAGCATTACATGCTCGATCCCCTTTCCCGTCTTGGGGAAATTCGCTCGCTTATTGAGAACGAATCCTATTTTGTGGTCCATGCTCCGCGTCAGACTGGCAAAACGACAACGCTTGAGGTTCTCGCGACAGCCATTACCGCGGAAGGCAAATATGCGGTTCTTAAGTTCTCCTGCGAAGAAGGGCAGGCTTTCGACAGCAACATTGAATTGGTGGAAAAGGTTCTTATTCACTCGATTACCGCAGCCGCTATTCTTCATCTGCCACCCGAACTCCGATGTCCCGACATTCCCGATGCTCCTGTGGGTTCGCGTCTTGGTCAGTTTCTTTGCGATTGGGCGCAGGCGTGCCCTCGTCCATTGGTTTTATTTTTTGATGAAATTGACGCGCTGATTGATGATGCTCTTGTGAGTGTTTTACGTCAAATTCGCAAAGGATTTTCGGATCGCCCTAACGCCTTCCCTCAAAGCATTGTGCTTTGTGGTTTGCGTGATGTGCGCGACTACAAAGTTCTCTCGGGCGGTGTGCCAAGATTGGGCACGGCAAGCCCTTTTAATATCAAATCCGATTCTTTGCGCCTCGCCAATTTTACCGCAGCCGAAGTGGAGGCACTTTATTCCCAACATACGGCCACCACAGGCCAGCCGTTTGAACCGGAAGCAACTGCAAAAGCTTGGGAGCTTACGGAAGGGCAGCCCTGGCTTGTGAACGCCCTAGCGAATCAAGTGGTGCGAAAGATGGGAATTCCGACGTCGCAAACCATCACGTCTCTTGACATAGAAAAGGCAGCCCAGGAAATCATTCTGGCAAGGCAAACGCACCTGGATTCCCTTGTAGATAAACTTACCGAGCCTCGCGTGCAGCGTGTGGTGGAGCCCTTATTGGCCGGACTCATGACTGGTGCTGATTTTACCTACAACGACGACGTGTCGTACGTGCGCGATCTAGGGCTTATTGCTAGCAAAGATCCTGTGCGTATTTCCAGCCCCATTTATCGTGAGGTAATTGTGCGCGTGCTTGCAGCGCGAGCTTCGGGCACTATCGACCTCGAGCGCAAATCATTTGTCACGGCAAGTGGCTTGCTCGATGTGAACACGATTGTTCAGGAGTTTGCTTTATGGTGGGCTGAAAACGCTGAATTTATGCTGGCATCCAATTACTACAACGAAGCGGCAGCTCAACTTGTATTTATGGCTTGGCTCCAACGGGTGGTCAATGGCGGTGGGATCATCGATAGAGAATATGGTGTGGGTCGTGGGCGAATTGATGTTTTAGTTCGCTGGCCGGGTCCCCATTCCAAAACCACACGCGATTGGCAACGGGAGGCCTTCGAGCTCAAAGTGTGGCGCGATGGACGCCCCGATCCCCTTAAGGATGGCCTTCACCAACTCGAACGATATTTGGATGGATTAAATCTGAAGCAAGGTACCCTCGTAATTTTTGATCGCCGAAAAGAGGCCTTGCCTTCGGCAACGCGAACACAAATCTCACACACACAAACTCCCAAAGGCTATGGGGTGATGCTGCTTCGGGCTTAGACTTTGCCTCACGGAGCTGCTCGCCAAGCGAATTTGAATGGGGCGGCGAAAATTCCTCGTTTCCAAGGTGATCGAAAAATGGAGTTCTCTGTAAAACTCGGAATGTTAAATCCTTGAGTGATCGAACACGTTTGCTACATACAGGCAGCGACTCCCTAGGAGCTACAAGGGTAGGCATTGAGACCAACAAAGCGATCCGTTGCGCTCCCCGCCTTGCCTAAGCCTGAGTTAATCTGGTAAGAACACCTTCCTTTAAAATCTTAAAAATGTCCTTTTAATCTGAGGAGCCTACTCAGGCAACAGTTACCCAAGAAATGAATATTCAAACGCCAATTACACACAGCTTATGGCAGGCGTAGTGCAATTTTTAACAAAACAGAAGTACAAGACTTCATTTGAGTAGGTTGATGTCATTTGCAAGAAATTTATAGACGGGAACGATCCGAATCGATCGTCCCTGCTGATGGACGACCTCTTCTCGCGATAGACTCAAAAGTAAACCTTCACTAAGTTTTAGGTCCTCTAAACACTCCCATAAACTTCCAACCTCCCGCTGGTAAGTTCCAGGGGTTTCCATGTTGGAATAGCACACCTGAATCGCCTGGAGAGGCTTGCCAGACTCGTCGGTTGTAAGAAAATCAACTTCTCCGTGATTTTTGTAGTAGTAAATCGTGTGACCACGGCGGCGAAGCTCAAGGTAAACCAGATTCTCCGCGACTTTTCCCTCGTCCTCGGACGGCGAGCGAGAGCGTGTCCGTCGCAGACCAGGGTCTATGGCATAAATTTTCTTGGAATCGCGCGCCTGCACCTTTAGATTGCGATGAAATCGACTCACTTCAAACAGCGCAAAGGCATCATTTAGAAACCCACAATAGTCCTGTACGGTCGCGGTATTGATGCCGAAAGCCCTCTTGACGGCATTGTACGAGAATTCAGAAGAAATATTTGAATAAGCATAGACCAAAAGCTGGCTGAGCATGGGCATCGATCGAATTTGGTGTCGCTCAGCGACATCTTTCAGCAAGATATCGTTCATGTATTGGTCAAGAATCATCTTTTTTTGAATGGGATCCTTTTCTAAAACAGCAGCCGGAAATCCACCCCACTTCATGTAGTTCTGCATGGCCGCGAGGTGCGCCAGTGCCGATGAAGCTTTGGTTTTAGTGAATTCCAGAAATTCCACATAAGACAAGGGCCAGACCTGATGCTCAATGCACCTTCCTGATATGGAGGTAGAAATCTCAGAGCTTAACAATTTTCCTGATGAACCTGTGACAATCAACGGCCACCTTTTGGTATCAACAGTTTTGCGTACCCATTTTTCCCAATTGGTGACGTTTTGTATCTCATCAAAGATTATGCAGTCGGGAGGGCCTCCATAGTATTCAGAAAATACGGAAATGATTTCGTCAAAGATCCGTACGTCATTAAAAAGCGTTACGATAGGATCCTCAAAATTGAAATAAAGAATATGCTTATATAGAGACCGCGCAACCTCAAGGGAGAGAAAGGTTTTCCCTGACCTACGAACCCCTATCAACGCGAGGGCCATTCCTTTGGGCCAACGCAACACTCCCTTGCGAGAAATGGCACTCGTGACGGTGCTTCTTTGCCAGTCAGTCCAGTCGTCTAAAGATGCTTTGATAAGGTGACGGGGCAACACTTATAGCTCCTATACCAGCTAATCAATTTAAATTAATAGTTACTATAACGTCTATACGACACTTAATCAAATTTTTTTGATAGGTTACACGTGCAGTTAAAGATGCTGATTAAACAAGGGGGATGTAATGCCATGTTTTTATTAACGTAAAACTTACAGTTTCCTATAATGGGGAGGTTCACGAGATTGAGCCCGTCGACTTCACGTAGTTTGTGCCACCGGCCGAACAGACCGAAGGCTATAAAGGGCTCCGCAAAAGACAAGAATGTATTAATATCAGAGAGTTATAGATACAATTATTGCTTCACGCAATAATATCCGATGGAATTCGGCACAGGAGGAGTCCTTGACAGAAACACTTTTTAACCCATTTATTATTGGGAGAAATGAGGCCCATGGAATCAATAGAGATTTCTCCTTAGCTAAAAAGGCATCATGGATTCCTTTTAACGATTTCCTGCCGAATATAGGTTGGCCTTGCTTTGAAGCTTCTTGGCTGAGGGCCCGGCACTCCACCTAATTGGATAGTTTTAAAAGCCGTTGAAATTAGCAGGTTTTTCTTGATACTATAAGAATCGGAACCAGTACCTCCGTTTTTTTGCTAGAAAGAGAAGTATGACTACTGAATTTAAAAGAACTCTGCAACTATCAAAATTAATTGAGAAAAAATCATATTTTTTGTTTGGACCGAGGTCCACAGGAAAGACGACCCTCATGGCTCAAGAACTGGGCCAGGAAGCTCTCACCATCAACCTCCTTAGCTCCCAATTCTTTTTACCATTGAGTCAAAATCCGGGCCTATTGGGCTCTTTGATTAAGGCCCAGGAAAAAACTTTGATTATCATTGACGAGGTCCAGAAGCTCCCTGAAATTCTCGATGAGGTCCATAACCTCATTGAAGAAAACTCCTTTCGTTTCCTACTCACCGGATCAAGCGCTCGCAAACTAAAACGTCAAAATGCCAATATGCTCGGAGGCAGAGCCGGGTCGGCCGCCTTATTTCCTCTAACTTGGTTTGAAATTCAAGGCACCCAGCCTTTTAACTTAGACAGAGCTCTTCGCTACGGAACTATTCCCAGAGTTTATCTGGCCGAAGACGCAGATGAGGAGCTCTATGCCTACGTGGACTTATACCTTAAGGACGAAATCCAGGCGGAAGCCTTGGTGAGAAGTCTGCCTAACTTTAGTCGGTTTCTAAAGCTAGCTGCATTAGCGAGTTCCGAGCATATCAATTATGCAAATATTGCAAGCGATGTGGGCCTATCTGCTAAAACCATCAAGGAGTATTACGAAATCCTACAGGACACTCTCCTCGGATTTGAACTCCCCGTTTGGAAATCAGGAAGGAAGCGTAAAACATCTTCCACCGCCAAATACTTTCTTTTTGATTTAGGCGTCATTCACACACTAACGGGAACGAAAACTCTCGATCGAAATTCAGACCTATATGGCCGTTCTTTTGAGCATTTTTTGATCGGAGAGGTTCGAGCCTATCAAAGCTACTCCAGGCGTCGATGGGAACTTACTTATTGGCGGACACTAGACGGGCAAGAGGTCGACTTGATTATTGATGATCACATCGCCATGGAAATCAAAGCCACATCAAAAGTTAATTTGCGAGACCTGCGAGGTTTGACGCAAATTCAAGACGAAGCGGGATGGAAAGAAAGAATCCTTGTGAGTCAAGACCCCCTGAATCAGGTTTTGGAGGGAGTGACTTGCCTCTACTGGCAAACTTTTTTAGAAAGACTCTGGGCGCATCACTATTAGCTGCAATCGCCGCCGAGCAAGCGCAGAATGCTCCCCAAAAAACACGTTTGGCAATGGACACTCTTTGAAGCAGCAGATATTTTCCAGAACTTCTGCAGACACAAAACACGCCAGACATTAAAAGACATACCCTGTGAAAAATGGTTTTGTCCAATTAAAATGTTAGTCCTCAGGCACCCCATCCCATTATTTGTCTGTCTTTTACATGAAGAATGTTTGGTGAATGACGGCTACATTCGGAGATTTCCCTTCAAGAAGTGGTTCCCATTGTCCCTATTCAGATGTTTTCTTAAAGCGATCCCATCGAGTTATTTGAATATGATAGATATTTCTTGAAAATTCTGGAGCCTTCTGGCTCATGAAAGGACACCTCCTAGAGATTGCCATGGGTTTTAGGAAGAAACTTTGAACTCCCTTTTTTGAGATGACCCATCTTCTATTGACCAACCATAAGACTTGCCCATTGAAGCATCTCTTCAGTCTTTTGAAGAACCACCGCTAGTTCAGAAGCAGATGGATGCCAAGGGCCTTCTTCATATCTGCGAATCGTAGCATATTGATTGAGATCAAGAAGTTCATAGCCGTAGGGAGGCTCACAACTTTTTGGTATCCTGCTGAGAAGTGAACCTAAGTCATGAACAAGAGGAACTGCTATTTCGTTGGCAACAAGGACAGCCTTCAGAGATTTTGCGAGGGACTGCTGGCACAAGTAAAAGGCATTTTCGATTCGGATGTCTTTTGGTGAAGCCTCGGCAAGAAATCGAGCCGACTTAAAATCACCTTCAGCAATTCTGATAAGATCTACGGCATATTTTTTTTCAAACAGACGCTCTTGTTTTGATGGGCTCATAGTGATTCCTTTTTAAAAAGGACAATGCCTTCACGACTTGCTATCCAAGAAGCTCCGCCCCCTTTTGTCGCAACTGTGTTGAAATGACTCTACAGTATGAAAGACAAGGTCAATTACTACGGAATCGATGACTTCGACACAGAAACCCAAGAATCTTAATTCCCCGTCACTACATCTTCACTTTTCGTTTGAATATTAAAGGGTGGGTACCCCGGAATGCGATCAAAAAGACTTGCTGAGATTTTATAGGTAAACTTTTCCCCTGCCGCCGCCAAACTAACAAGATTTTCCCAAATTCCTGTGGGCATCGTGTAAGTCGAAGCTGCTGACGCTCCCGCTTGAGCAGGAGAGGAATAGAATAGCTTTTTAGAGGAATCAAAGATCTTTACCGACCAACTATAATCCGTGACTGACGATCCAAAAGGGTTTCCTGAGCAGCACTGGAATGTACCGAGTGTTGAAGACCCAGAATGAAGAGCTGTCACCGTTCCAAGGGTGATAGGTGGAAAGGTATAGGGAAATTCCATATACTTGGCATCCGCATCAGAGCCAAATCTCAGTTGCACCAAAATGACCATATTTCTTACTGTGACAGCAGTCGATGGTAACGTTATGGTTCTGGCAAAGAATCCGTCATTAGCCGCACCGTCACCGTTTTTGCCATCATCCATCAATAGCCCATCAAATGCCGCAGAACTCGTAGTTCCTGTACTTGAAATAACATCGACAGTTGCGTTTTTAATGAGAGTATTTGGAGCCCTGATTTGAACAGCCGATGGATTAACCCCACTTCTGACTTTTGCAACAACTGTTAAAAGCTTTTTCGTGGAATTGTCATCTTGTTTCGCGAGTGAATAATTAACGGCTATCCATTCTACGCCAATTCCAAAGTACCCATCCCCCAAAATTCCTGTGGCATCATTAATCAAATCACCGTTAGCATCTCGGTCCAAAATATCTAAAACCCCATCTCCATCGTCATCTGCGTCAAAAACGTTGGGAATTCCATCGCCATCGATATCAGAATCTTTTTGATTGGGAGTTCCATCACGATCCGTATCGATGGTAGCTGAGTTAGCTGCTAGGTTAAATCCAGCTGTCGGCACGCCAGATGTAGAATCAAGGTCGCCGTTCACGTGTCCGTACAAGCCTAGTTGATTTTGGAGCGAGGGATGGGAATTCTCTAAACTGAATTGCCCGGAAGTCATTCCATCTGGCACCCCATCGGCGTCCGAATCTTTAACAACACCTTTTTCAAAGGTGATGCCACTCGTATTTTGAAAGGAGAGGGTCGCGCCCTTGTATATGATGCGCGGTAAATTCGAAGAAGAAATTTTAAAATATTGAGATAAATAGCCTGTCTTCTCCGAAGAAGGAACAGCTAGAATGGCGCTAAAGATGAGAGAAGGAGACATGAGCACTAAGGAATAGACACGACCTGTATCCACTCCTTTAAATGAAAACAATCCCGCAGAGTCTACCGCAGCGGTCCGACAATAACTAAAGTCTCGATCTAAGAGACACAAATTCCAACCAGAGAGATCTCCCTGGCCTCCTGATTCTGATGTAATGCTCCCTTTAATAGTCGCACTTCCAGAAAGCAAATCGCTACCTTCTCCTGCCTTGCCGGCATTCCCGCAGCGAATGAGTAGGGAAAGAAGCAAGAATTGCATGAAAATTTTTGAGATGTTCCTTGAATTTCGTTGCACCGAGACAGCTCCCTTTGGTAAGTAACGACCTTAAGTCGCTCGTTTCCCTCATGTTGAGAAGATCGGGATTCACGGCCTAGAATTTGAGGAGTCTAGCCGGTATTTTTTACCGACCCCCGCGAATATCCAGCTAACCAGCTGTTATTTAAAGCTATTAACTTAACACAGAGGATCGACCTCCCTGCTTCTGACAGGCCCCATATGAAATCTGCTAAGTTTACTGCCATTAACGAATCCTTTACCTGTGAGTATTGTGGGCTAGCTATACGTGCGCTTAAAACAGGCTGCAGAAATCACTGCCCCGGATGCCTCTCTTCCAAACATGTGGATGTGTTTCCAGGCGATCGAGCCTCGGATTGCCATGGCCTTTTGAAAGCCTATGGCTATGAAATGTCTGCCAAAAAAGGAATTGTGTTGCTCTTTCGCTGCACGCGCTGCGGTTTCACGGGAAAAAATAAAGCCACATTAAATGATCCCCTTCAGCCCGATAGCTTAGATGCGATCCTCAAACTCACGAGGACTTCCTGACTGGCGACTTGACAAGGCCACAAGGAGGAACTAAAGGTTGCTTGCAAAGAGCGAGTTCGATGGACTGTCGCTGTTTCCCAAAAGGAAAGGGAGGAAAGTCCGGACTTCACAGGGCAGAATACTGGTTAACGACCAGGCGGGGCGACCCGACGGAAAGTGCAACAGAAAACAAACCGCCCACCTTATGGGGCAACCCCTAAGCGGTAAGGATGAAACGGTGAGGTAAGAGCTCACCAGAAGACTGGCAACATATCTTCTTGGCAAACCCTATTCGAAGCAAGATCAAGCAGGGGGATGATTCGTTTGCCCGACGTTTCCTCCGGGTAGATCGCTTGAGGCTGCGGGTAACCGTAGACCCAGATGAATGACAGTCTCCACGCAAGTGAGACAGAATCCGGCTTAAAGTTGAACTCGCTCTTCTTTTTATTCACAGGACACCCATGCCCCTTCAACACTTTGATCCTTTTAGCGAAATCTCAGAAAGAATGAACAAAGAGGTCAATCCTTATGTGTTAAAACTTTCTGATGCAGCTCGGGCTGGAACGCTACCAGTTAAGTACGGACCTCATCTGAAAGATCTTCCCGGGAATTGGCGAGGGCAATTTTCCTTAAAAATTGAGATGTCCAGAGTACCCCTGGTCTTGGAAATAGGCTGCCATTTAGGGGATGCATTAACGGCCCTTGGGCTTTCCTTCCCAGATACTCGCTTCGTGGGTCTTGATATTACGTTTAAACGTGTGGTCACTGCTGCAGAGCGTGCTCAATCCCTTGGTTTAAAGAATATCATGGCAGCCTACGCCAATGCTAAAACACTCGATCTTCTATTTGTGGACCAAGAGCTGGACGGTGTTATCTTGTTTTTTCCAGACCCTTGGGAAAAGAAGAAAAGCCAACACCACAACCGACTACTCACGCCGGAATACTGTGCACTTTTACATAAGAAAGTGGCCGAGAGCGGCTTCTTTTGGTTTAAAACTGACAGCCAAAACTACTTTGAAAGCGCACTGTCATTTATGTCTAAAGCTGGTTGGAAAGAGGCTGCCGAATGGCCTGAGCTGTGCAAATTTGAAATCAAAACCAAATTTGAGAAGAAATTTTCAGGTGAAGGAAAGCCTATCTTTGAAAAGGTATGGATACGCTAGAGTTTAAATATGGATTTAGGTGTTTTTTCTTAGCACGTGAATCCTAGCATAAGCCCATTACCAGCTGCAGACCCACGAAGCGCAAATCGTCAGTATTTTCAAGTAACTTCCTATGCTGCGCTGCCTCCTTGACCTGGAAAGGTATACTTCCATTCAAATGAGATCACTTGGCGTGACAATCACGACGCCATGGTTTTTTGCCTTATTAAATATCGCCGCTCCCGGTTCATGGTTGAGGCAAAGAACCTTCTGGATATTAACGTCAAATCTCTCTGTGCGATGCTGGAAAGACTCAATACATTGCGTTAACTGTGCTGGGTCTTTTGTCCACTTACACTCAACGAAGCGAAAAACCCGGTCAGACGTATTGTGTAGAATAAGATCAAACGGAGAAGACTTATCCCAATGAAATCCCACTTCGAATTCTATCTGCTTCAAATTAAGTTTTTCGAAAATGGGTTCGCTTCGAGAGACGCTGTTTTCAAGGATATGCTGAACTAGCTGTTCAAACATGGGTCCTGTGTAATCATTTATAAAAAGTTGCTTCGGGGAGGAATCCAAAATTTGACTAAAGAGTTGGGCGTCTGTCCGATTTCGAATAATCTTACTGCGGCTTCTAGCGATTACCCGGAAGTAGAAATTCAAATAAAAGTCTTTGATGTAGTAGAGGGACCCTCGCTGAATTTGCTTGGGTTTTGAAAATAGCGGAGACTTGCGAAAAACAAGGTTGTAATTTTCTAGTTTATCCAAGAGATCGCTGACCGTGGAGTGGGCAAGCCGAGACTTTTCTATGATATGAGCCGCTGTAACTCCATTGCCCCTTACATGCTCTAGAATTTGGGTAAGAGTTCGGATGCTGTTCTTTTGAAACTCGAGATTGAGCATCTCCCTATATTCTTCAAGGAAGAGGCTTCCTGATATAAAACACGCACGATTGATGCTTTGGACAAAAAATAGACTTGGGTCCAATTGATTCCAGTAATAGGGGATACCGCCAAAAAAAGTATAGGAGAGCAGAAGTTCCTCATCCGAGAAAGGCAATCTATAATGCTCTTTAATTTCGGATAATGTTAGTGGCAGCAGCCATATATCCGCGCGGGTTTTAAGACCGCGAATGAGCTTCTCTTCTCCTCCCGTCATTTGCTGGAAGAACTTATGCGAGGAACCGCACAAGAGGATTCTAAGATTTTCTAGCGGCTCAAGTTGAATCCAATGCTCTTTCAGTGCCCCGAGGAAACCGCTCTTTTCGCGTGCTATCCACTGAATTTCATCGAAAGCAAGTAAGATGGGAGCGGTCTGTTTCTTTCCGAATGCTGCAATTGCATGGAAAACCTCGTCCCATGTGAGGGCACTTGCCTTTAGGCGTGTCAGATGTTCTTGTTGGGTGAAGCCATCCCATGCCTTGGCACATCGTTTCAAACTATGCATGGAACTTTCATCGAGACGACCCATAAAATAGAAGACTCTATCAGGTTTTTCTCGCGCAAATTGCGTTAGAAGAGTAGACTTCCCCACTCTTCTGCGTCCCCGAAGATAGCAAAATCCTGCTGCTGCTCCTTGGGAGCCTAGAAAATCTATCAATTCTTTGAGCGCGGTGGCGCGACCAATAGGACCTATCATAGACACCTCTACTTTTCCGTGTTTGAATGACACATCATAAACACGGAAAAAAAAGTAGTATAATATATTGTAATTATTGACAAATAGCAATGTATATTTACCGCGTTTATAACTTCACACCTAAGCACGGAAGAGATAAGGGAGCGAAATGGCTAGGGCTACTAGGAAAATTTGGACCGTCAATTGAAAAGAATCCCCCCATTTGAGCGAGAGGAATTGTCTTTCTCTGCGCCAGGCCCAACAGCCGATTTCTGGAAAAGTCAAACGGAGGAGGTTACGACCATGAAAATAAGCGCAGCGAAGCTTGTGCTTCAAGCTACCCCTCCCAACCTCTATTTTCTATTCTTCAGGAAGATCCGAAGCGGGTTAAATGAAAAACTCCTTACCAGCCAGAAAAGGGATCTAAGAATAGATGCATTTGTCAAGACACCATTTGCAGGAGCGTCGGCTTAAGCCTGGATCCTTGGCGACGTGCGCCTTGGGCAGGATGGGCATGTCTCGGGGAATAGTTCGACAATTGCTGGAGGTTAAAGGTGCCTTTTAGGACTGACTTGGGCATCGGCGCGGGCGAACTGGGAGAGTTGTTGGGGCTCCCAAATGCCTTTCCAACAGCGGTTCTGCTGGGTGATAGTACTAGTTTTTAACTCCCTTTTTTTGTGATAGAATCATAATCTCTATGTGTAGAATTTTTGTTTTCATTTTGGAAAACAGGAATTTTATCTATAGAATTCTGAAGGTTAGCATAGGAACTGGAATGACCGAGTCAAAGGTACCGAAATTGAGTTTAGTAAAAGGGCCGAAGACACCCGCAGCAAAAGAGTCTCATAAGATGGAGTCTTTAAGCTCTTTTTTAAAATTTGCTGAAGATATTTGCCTTGTTGAACAAGGAATTCAAAGGTCTGAAATCAAAACTGCTCACGTTGGTGACTTATCATCTCTAAAGACCCATCCCTCGACCGACACTAGAGCCCCGCACCATTCCAAGACATCGGATAAATCCTAATGGAGCCTCCTTCGAAAATCTCGGTAGTTAAAAACACCCTTGAGACCTATTTTATTGATGAAGATAGATTAGAGCACCTCTATCTGCGGGTGCTTTCCCTTTTAAATATCGCCGACTATGAGCTGTCGTTTGAATTTCTAACCTCAGAAGAAATGCGGCAATTAAATTTAGAATTTCGAAATATAGATAAACCCACAGATGTGTTGTCCTTTCCACAAATGGAATTTCAGGCCCCCCATCGATTGGGCGATACTATACGTTCGAATAGCTTCCATAAAGTTTTAGGCGACATTGCGATTTGTCCTGAGATCTGTGAACAAAACGCCCTGTCTATAGGCCATTCCTTATCTAGGGAAGGCTGCTTTTTATTGATTCATGGTATTTTGCATCTTTGTGGGCATGATCATTTAGATGTAGCTCAGGAAGCTGTGATGATTGAGCAACAGAACTTAATCCTTAAGGAACTAAGTGAAAAAGAGTGGGAAGGTTTGATTGAGGTGAGACGAATATGATTTTTGATCTTTTTTGGCTTATTGTTTTTCTTTTGATATTTGGCTTTTTTTCAGCGGCTGAAAGTTCTTTCAACCGAATCGGCGACTATGAGTTAGCTCAGATAAAAGTTAAAGCTTCGCCTGAACTAAAAAAAGTCCTTCTTAAGTGGGCAGAGAATTCGGCAGTTTTCCGCTATTCGATCGCTATTACTATGCTTTTTTCGATTAGCATAGCGGTAGCTATTATAGTAGCCCTTGGACAGGTGCACTCTCATCCTGATCATTTAAATAGATGGTCCGGACTCTCTATTGCCTTGTTTTTCCTTTTAGGTCATGTCTTTCCAAAAGCCTTTGCACGAAAATTTCCCGCTATGGTTTTTGGGCCGGCGCTTGTAGGTGCGAGTTTCATACTTTTTTTAGGACGGCCTCTAGCCAGCCTGCTTTCCACTCAAAACAGCCAGAGAAAGAAGGAAGATCAAACGGAATCTCGCTCCGAGGACCGTTTAGAGTTTATGTTGGCGGAAGGCCGCATGTCGGGGATGATGGGAGATGTAAAAAAAGATATTTTGGAAGGTGCTTTTGAAATTGAAGAAACAAAAGTGCGCGAGATTATGACGCCACGACTAGATATGGTAGCCATTCACTCCAGCACAAGCATTCCGGAAATCAAGAAGATCTTTGTTTCGAGCGGTCACTCCAGACTGCCCGTTTATAACGCCGACCTCGATGACATTACAGGTATCGTTTTGGCAAAAGATATTATGCGCCTTGATGTGGAGGGGAAGACCTCTAGTTCGAAAGCAGCCGATATTTTAAGAGACGTGACGTTTGCCCCAGAATCAAGAAGCCTCGCTGAAGTACTAAAGGACTTAAAACGCGCCCGCAGTCACTTGGCGGTCATCGTAGACGAGTACGGCGGCACGTCCGGCATTGTAACCATGGAAGATATTCTTGAAGAGATCGTAGGTGAAATCGAAGATGAGCATGATTTAGAAGAAGTTGGCATTGTTGCGATGGGGGAAGGCGTCTTTGAGGTGATTGGTTTGGTCAATATTGACGAGTTTATGGAATTCTTCCATATGGATATCCACTCTCTCCATGAAGATGTACGACCGGAAAACATAGACACCTTAGGAGGCTGGGTGACTCAGCTTACCCAGGAGATCCCGGAAAAGGGCCAAAGCGTGGATATTGGTCCATTACTCATAGAGATTACGGAAGCCGACAGGAGACGCATTATTAAAACAAAAGTCACTCTGAAGCCTGACCACCCGCGTTTTGCAGGTGAGCCAGTATCCGATGTTTCCGGATAAGTACGGATTGTTTTTAAAAAGTTAGAATTATTGATTTTAGGCTTTTTAAAGACTGATAGTATTTTTTAAAAAAAACCTATCCGTAAGTTCCATCAGCAAGCCAGTCGTTCCCGCATCTTGGAAACTCTATGGGCAGCAGAAGTTAATATTTCCGCAAATGCTTTTGACTTCTTAGCTTCTTCACTTACGAATTGTATGGCAACACGCCAAAGCTCTAATTTTTGGCAGACTAATATTAAATCAGCGCCATGGGCTATGGCTGTCACAATGGCTTCACCCCAAGACTTCTCATCTGCTGGGATGGCTCCCATCGTCATGTCGTCAGAAACAATCACACCTTCGAAGCCCATTTGACGACGAAGTAGGTCACTCATAATCACTTTAGAAAGAGAAGCAGGCTTCGTGTCATAGGCCGGATAGATACAGTGGGAAATCATGACCATGGGAGAAATTCCCATTAAACCTCGAAACGGCACAAGCTCCCTTGACTCAAGAACCGATGCCGGCAAATCAATGACGGCTTCGCTTAAATGAGTATCTAACTTAGCATCGCCTTGCCCAGGGAAGTGTTTGATACACCCCAAAATGCCTGTAGACTGCAAACCCTCTAGCCAAGCACGGGACCTGTTCAAAGCAGGAAGTGCCTCCACTCCCCAAACCCGATTGCCAATGGCAGTATTTGTAGGTTCCGTCAAAATATCTGCGACTGGTGCGAAGTTTACATTGATACCAAGCTCTCGAAGAGCGTACCCGACGGTTTGGCCATAGGAGCGGATTCTAGTAAGAGACTCACTGGAATCAGAGCCTTCCTCTAGGTCTAACGATGCGCCTGGATTGGGGAAGTTCGCCTTTAAGCGAGCTACTCGCCCACCTTCTTGATCAATCATAATCAATCGGCGCAGAGACGAACCATTTTGAATCTTTTGACAGAGTGAAGATAGAGCCTCATGATGATCTTGGTCGATATTTCTACCAAAAATCGTCAAGCCAGCGTGGGGCATGGACTCCATAAACTTAATTTCGTCTCTGGTAAGCTCTTTTCCTTCAAGAGAACCAGCAATCACGGCTGCTGCAAGTTGATTCATTGGATCACTCATCAAGTATCTGAAGTATATACCGCTTTTGGACTTTAGCTGCCGCACAGTTTAAAATAGTTCGAATAGCATCCGCGGTTCTGCCGTTTCTGCCAATCACTTTTCCAATATCTTCTTTTGCTACTTTAAGTTCGATTATATTTGTTTGGTTGCCTTGGATTTCATTAATCTCAATTCGATCGACAGTATCCACCAATGCTTTTGAAATAAACTCTACAAGTTCTTTCATGGAAGGGTCTTGTCCACTTTGTTCAGCCATTAGAATTTTTCCTTCGTAGAAATCAATATCGCTTTTTTGAGTATAGAGTAGTAATAGTAAATCTTAAATCAATTAATCGCTATTGGGAAAATTATGGCAAGTGTTACAAAAGAGCACATATTTTCAGGAAGTCAAACGGCCTGTTTTAAGGCAATCGCAAACTATGAACACTATCCGGAATACTTGCCCGGGGTTTTAAAAGTCGAGCTCTTACCACCCAAGGACCCTAAAGCGGCCGTTTCCGTACGCTATGAATTAAATATCGTAAAAACATTCTTCTATGTTCTAGATATGTATCATGGAGAGCCTGATGAAATTAGTTGGAAGCTGGTAGATTCCAACCTTATGAAGTCAAACCAGGGCAAGTGGAAGCTGTCTTCGGCAGGAAAGAATAAAACCAAGGCAGAATACCATCTCGATGTAGACTTCAAAGGCCTGGTGCCTTCGATGGTCGTAAAAAAAGTGACTGAGTCTAGCCTTCCCGCAATGTTTGAAGGCTTTCAAAAGATGATTGATGCTAAGCTTTAATTCCTAGGCCTTTTGCTTCCGCTCAAAGCGCACCTATTCATTTGCAGGTCTTCTATTGGGGGCCCTTTTGGGGCCCCTGTGAAGCATCTTGGCCGAAGATTTTGCTCCATTTGGAGCTTTTTTTTGACGGTTTTCTCTGATGTTTGCCGGGAGGGCCGTCGGTTTGGTCCGTGAGAGCCCACCGGAAACCCCTCTAAAACTGCTAAGATCCTTGCTATCGGAGAGGCTAAGAGCCTGAAAATAAATAGAAAAATCTATAATCAACCCCCTGAACTTACCTTGTCGAGTTTTCAGGGAAAGTGTCAAGAGACCTAACAGCAAGAGTCGCATTACTTCTGGCCATATTTTAAATACCTATTAAGTATCAGTATCTTACGCCATATGATGAGAGTTTTCCTGTTGGCACGAGGCTTGAAGATAGAGTATGACAGTTGGGAACGGCCCATCTGATGAAAGACAAGTCACTTGACAGAGAAAAGGAGTCACGATGAAAAAGGAAGCCACCAATGTTGTCTCATTGTTTGGAGCCAAGAAAACAGTTCCTTCTCATGTCAACGTTCCTAAGGAATTAGATGCAGAACAGTCTGCCGAAAGTTTCCTAAATAGTATGAAGAAGAATGTAGAAAATGCGGAAAGAATGAGACAAGAACGTCTAAAAGCGAACAAATCGGTTCTACGTACCTATAACATCAAAGATTAAGTTTTTATTGTAAATCATTTGCTAATACTGGGGGATTTAAATGTCGAAGGCAACTGTTGTGGATTTAGCATCGTTTAGAAACAAAAAAATAGCCCATGAGTCTTTTTCGGGCAGCCGAAAGCCTTTAGGAACCACTCAGGATGGCAATGAGGCCTCGGGGACGCTTCCAGAAAGACTTCAAAAAATCAAATCTAGCCTCGATCGCATCAATCGACTGATGCAGGATTTGAAGAGTTTAGAAAAGAAGTAAATCTATTTGACTTAGGTTTCGGAATAGATGCCAATATAAGGCAAATTTCTATAGTCTTCGTTATAATCTAGCCCATATCCCACGACAAACTCATCCGGTATTTCAAAGCCTAAATAATCGATGGATATCTCGACGACTCTCCTTGCAGGCTTTGAAAGCATGCTGCTAAGTAGAACTCGTTCGGGACCAAGTTTAGCCATCTCTACCTTGATGGTGTCCATGGTGAGCCCCGTATCAATGATATCCTCAATTAACAGAAGATTTTTGCCTTTTAAATCCAGGCGCGGAATGCGTTCGACTTCCACAATTCCCGTACTTTTGCTCCCAGAATAGCTGCGGGCGTAGAGATATTCCATTTCCATGGGCAAATCAATGTGCCTGACTAAATCAGCGGCAAACAGGGCGCCCCCTTTCATAATGGAAATCACTACGAGCGGCTTTCCACGAAGATCGGCGGTAATCTTTTCTCCTAGGGCTTTAACTCTCGCCGATAGTTGCTCAGAGGTGAGATAAACCCGTACTTTTTGATCTGCGTAGCTCATGGCAAACTCCTAATATCATACAATTAAATCAATTTTATAACAAAACTCAATAAAGAAATTAGGATTCATGACGAAAACAGGCTGTCCTTCAGGAGCCCGAAATGAGCAATTCGATCCAATTTCCACGAAATCGCTACACGGTTTGGTATAAAGACCAGGCTGGCGAAGTGAAGAAAATTGTTCGAACGCCTCCTGAAAAGCTCCATGATATTTTACCAACAGACGTCGTAGAACTAAAGCAAAGTAAAAGCGAGGACTGGGTAGAAAACTCTGATTACTCCGTGAAGTATATTAGCTGGAAAAATCCAAACGTACTTCAACTCAGCAAAGAGGACGGGGAAACGACATTCGTCAACTATACAGACGTCTCAGTACGAGACCGGATCATTCGTGATGGTGTCATTTATGAACCCAAAGATGATCCGGTTTCTAACAAGTATTTAGGATGGCCCTAGCCTTCCTAGACTAGCGCTGGCTATTTTCGGCAATCTTCCACCACATCGGCATAGTCACGATCATAACCCGTGGTAAAAACTTTAAGTACGTCCCAGCCTAGAAGTCCTTCTTTGCCATAAGCTTTGGCTCTTATAAAATGACTGCCGTTATTATTGGGGCCCGCATCCCATATCTGAAACTGGTCAGAGAATTTCGTGGAATATCGGATTTGCGACTCACTCACTTTGGTCCAAGCGATTGAATGATCCGGGCAACGAACCATTCGCTCAAAAACGATTTGACGGACCCTGTCTGTAAAGAGGGCCTGCATCGTGATCGGCTCACCTGCTTTGACCTCCACTGACGACGCAGAAAGGCTGAGGCCACCCGGAAGATCGTTACCCGGATTGGCAAAATAGGCCGAAAATATCATGGGATCGAAATCTGGGACATCCCCCCAGTTTAAGAGGGTGCCGGTTCCTTGCACATGGATTTCATGGGGATCTGGCGCTCGGTCGAGGGGGATTTTCATACATTTAGCTTCTTTTTCAGGATCTCCTGCACCAATCGCACTGCAGACGTCTTCGACAATGACCGACAAATCTAGAAGCTGGCGTTTGGTAAGCCAACTTGGATTGACCTCAGTTCGAATGCCTTTTTCGAGGCGGCCGCTTGAGCCCACAAGCATGATCACAATGCCATTGTCTACCTTCCTTTCTGTGCCATCGCTGGCACTTAATCGAACAGCTTGGGTGTGTCTGGTAATTTGCACGGGACCCTTAAGTAGCGACCTATCTTGGGGGATGACATAGTGCGCCTCAAGACGGAAAGGATTGTCCCCTTTGGGAACCTGCAGCTCAAGACATGCCGATAGAGAAAAGGGGCATTGGATGATTTCCACATGATCGGGCTTATTGCCATCCTCACCAATGACTGAAACCAACGGTAAAAAGTCGGCATTAGGACTATCGGAGCGATTGCTTGTTTCTAGTGCCAGGAGCTCTTTATAGGCTGGCGGGAGATTGGCGAGGTCTATTTTGGGATTTTCTGGGGGAAGGCGCAAGATGTCTCCTGCTTCCGATCCCCAAAGAAAGCCATTATTAAGTGTATTAATAAGCTCTTTAGCAAACAAGGAGCGGATGTCCGAGCGCGCCTTGGTACCCGCACGATGAATTTGGGAGAGTTCCCAAATCCAACGCAGTTTTTCCTCAAGAGTGCTCGGGGTGGGTGCAAGCTTAACATCCGCCTCCGAAAGTCTCAGATTCACAAAATTCGTCCATCTTTCAGCCTGGTATTCGAGATCATCTGAGGTCTTATCGTCCGCAAGTCCTAAGGTTTTTCTGTCGATACCAAAAGCCGTCTCACCCACTAAAAATCCACTTGTCTGATTCGCATCTGGACCGACAACCGATGCTTTTTTGGTGTTGATTCCAGACTCCATCCAAGCCACAGCCAAAAGCATGCGACTAGGAACCTTGCTTTTTGCCGACAAGAGCTCAATTCTGGTCTGCAGAGCCGAGCTGTCGCGGTTTGGCGTCACCGGAGAGTTGCCTTTTTTGCTGCCGCACCCTAAAGAGATTAAAATCAGAGCAGCTGCGACTGACTTCCGACACTCTATCTTCGCCATATTTCCCCCTACATCTCAGAGAGTTAAAAAAAAAAGGAAAGAACTTAAGATTCTCGAATTTCTTACTTGCACAGAAGTAATTTTTCAGGCAATTTCCTTCTGCACTTGGGGATATAGCTCAGTTGGTAGAGCGTCTGCCTTGCACGCAGAAGGCCAGCGGTTCGAATCCGCTTATCTCCACCAGTGCACACCTCTTATTCTACTCTATTCTCTAAAAAATCGTAATTTCACCCTAATTTTCCTATTTGCTAAATTTGCAAAACTCTTCGAATAAAGACATCATCTGAATTCCAACTCTAGGTTATATTTGTTTTTTCAAGCCTTTTTACCCAAAACCTCATTTCGGTTAACAAACGCACTCTTTCCTAAAGATGTCGTTTCACACCACAAAAGCGCTTTTAGTTTTTGAATCCCGCTTGGGATGGCGCGAAACAAAACAAAATCTTTCTGCTGTTCACCTTCTCAGTAGATGGTCTCGTTCAGCAGGATTCTGATAAGTAGGACCATTCTCGGGCATAGGATTAAAGGACACGCCTCTTGTTTTGTGACGACAAGTTCTTTGCATTCTTTGCCAACTGGAACAGGATTTGAATTTGTGTTTTTCTAAAAAAAATTAACATCAACTCCGATTCAGATGCGCCTAACGCCTGCAACCCGAGACTTCTATGATGAGCCAACAATTGCGAAACATGAGTCTTTTAACAATAAAATGTAGGACCCCGCCACCATGTGCCTTCGGCGCTTTCTCGGTCGTTTTATAAAATCTAAAACGATGTCCTTTGGATGCCTAAGGGAAGCAAAGGATTCCCATTACGGGCACCGTAATTGAAATTCGTTTTTGTCAAAAAATGAAAGAGCTACTTGTCTTCGATCTATACCCTCAGACAACCTCTGCCTCCAAAAGGCATAACCTGCTGGGTCTGAAGCGCGGCCCAAAAAGCCCGAATAGAGGCGCTTGACAAAATCGTCGTCAGTTAGGGAGATATCGCTTTCTGCCCCAAAATGGACTGCCTCCAGAAATGAAAGCGCAGTCGCCTTACAACCCACCCCGACTGTAAGCTGGTTCACCCAAAAAGCCAGTCCATCCTTATCAGGCGACCTCCCTAAATATCCGCTAAACCATGAACCAACGACATAGGAAACCATATTTTGCGTCTGTGCCCCAGCACTCGAAGATGAGTCATTCTTGGTGGTATCCACCGAAGGAGCGAGAGCTAGGGAGCTTATAAAGTCTTCGCTTACGCGGCCCCAGTTTTTATCTGTCGTCAGAATGTTCTTCCAATACTCCAAGCCTGCCGGATCTGGAACGCGACCAGAAAAACGTTGGTAAAGTCTCAAAGCGAAATAATTCACAGCCTCAGGGCTATTTCCAATGCTTTCTTCTAAAGCCGGACGACCTTGATCTCGAATCAGTGTTAAACTAGAGGCGATTTCGGGCGCCGAAGGCTCGCGCCCAAGGTGTTTTTGGTAGGACCTCACAATGAAGTCTTCATGGGTTTCATCTTCGAGAAAGTGGGCCATTTCTTTGTAAACAACTCCAAGCTTTCTATCAGGTTTTCGAATCCAAAAACCCTCGCACATTTCAGCATCTGTGGATCTAAACATATTTGGCGCACTTGGAGTACAGCCGTTATCATAGCCCGTCCAATAAAGAATAAATGGTAGATTCTTAGAGACACCCCATTGAATAGAATCCACTATTGGTTTTAATTGCGAGGGCGACTTGCGCTCGGGAAGTCCGATTTCGGTAATGGCAACGTTATTGTCACCAAATGCAAAGCTTGGCTTAGTTTGTTTCTTCAAGTAGTTCCATGTCAGTTCAAATTTTTCTTTAGACTCTAGGGTTGTTTCATATGCTGAATATCCAACCAAATCACAACTTAAATCGGGGAGAATATCACTTGCTATGGAATTTACCTTTGAAACCGCCGAAGGATAGACCCGAACTACTTCGCATGCATGGTAAACAAAAACACCTTTTTCTACACTCTCACGCCTGGCTGCATTCACCGCTTCTTGTCGGAGCGTTAAATAGGTGCGCATATTTTCCATTTGCTGCTTTTCTATCAATGTAGAAGAGCTAGGTGTTTTCATTATGTGCCAATCGCCTTCGTGATTCTGCAAAACAAATATCTTTCCTGAGTTCGCATAGGTTTTTAAAAGATAAGTTGTTACATCAAATATATTTTTATAAATGTTATCTTTCATCTTTGCAGTGAGCGGCTGATTTAGATTAAGATCCCAAACATTGCCCTCACCTGTTGGTGCATCAGCATGAATAAAAAAAGCTTCAAAATTCAAAGCTAACGTAGCTTGATATTCTTTTAATTTAAGTAGGTCGGTAATAGTACGAACCTGAGCAATGTCGCTTGGCTTATAGCCCGAAAATGCTCTATCCATGACCTCAGCATCGGCCCATATCTTAAGGGTTTTGAACCCTAAATGGCGCATGTCAGACGCCCCTTCTGGGAGGGTCTCCGCTGACAAAGGCCCGAAAGGGTTGTAGCGCATACTGACAAGTGCGACACCAAACTGAGTGTTTTTGAGAGGAAATCTATAGGCGCCTGAAGCGGGATCTTTTTCAGATGGAGTCGAATTCAAACCGGTTAAACTGGACTTCTGCCCAGAATTTTTCCTGTTATTTGGGACAACTAATGAACAGCCGCTTGATACAAGGAAAATTCCCGCCATGAGGTGTATATATAAGCTTCTACTTTTCAAATAGTTTCCCCTTAAATCATAGACGGCTTTTTTGTCGGCACAGCAACTTGGAACCATAAGAACCGGTTTTTTAAACAAGAACTGTCAATTGTCTCTGGTGGTTGCAGCCTCCCCCCC